>NZ_QDKL01000001.1:0-600000 GCF_003346865.1 Halobacteriovorax vibrionivorans
CATGGCCAGTAGGAAAAAGTATAAAGCCTCCTCGAGCATAGGCCGGATATATGGAAGCTTATTTTAAGACCTACTGACTTAATTTATCTTGTTTCAAGGGACGGATTCATATATGGAACTACAGTTTAAAATCGAAAGTCGCCTCCCCTAAATACTTACTCTACACCTTCACTCGGGAAACAGAAAATTCACATTTATTTTGCATGAACTCTACCCTTCTCCAACAATTAGTCCGCACACCAGCGATAGACTAATTTATATAGAAAATGACTTCTAAAGAATCATTTAACAAGGAGACAATTATGAAAAAGCTAAACATTAATACTAAAGAAAAGGGGTCAGTTTAACTGGCCTTTTTTTTATTTTGATCTAGTTTGCTTTATCACTTCCTCTAGCTAAAGAAAAAACACTATTTACCGCTTTAATGAGTTAGGATAGTTTTAAACAAAATGAAAGCAGGTAAAAAAATGAATGATCAAAGTAATCGCAAAAAGGACCCTTTAGAAGGTGTGACTTTAAAGATGATGTTAACAGATGTCATCAATCTCTTTGGCTGTAAAGATATCTATAAAATGACTGAGATTAATAGCTTCAATGATGAACCGCCGATGTTCAATAAAATTTTAAAATTTATTAGAAAGAATCCATGGGCCATTCAAAAGATTGAAAAGATGTATCGAGGGAATTTAGAGACGATAGAGAAAATGAAAAGCGATGGAACTATATCAAAAAAAGACCTAGCTCTAGGTAGTGGTACTGGTGGGCGTAAGACAAAATATTAAGAGGAACTAACTTGTCCAGAAATAAGAAAAAAAAGAATAATCTAAGGGCACAATATCGCCTTCTTCATGATGAGGCCCAAAGAAATGGTGAAGACTATTATAGAGATCCTGTGACAGGAGGTAGAGTCTCAACAGAGGCCCGCTTAAAGAGAATGAGAAAGTGCTGTAAAGATGGCTGTCGCCATTGCCCATGGGGTTTCAAAAAAAGAAGTTAATAGAAAATCAATCAAATAGATACAGGTACTAACTCTCTTACAATAGGAAAAAGAAAAGCACCTGTAATAAATAATTAGAGATTTCTCTTATTCATTTCAATAAGTACTAAACTTAAAGCAGATTGAATTTTAGATAAGTCGTGCTCATACTTGCGCTTCATATCAGCATGACGTCCAAGGCTTCCAAATGCCCCCAGAAGAGTGCTTTGAGAGTCCTCTACTCTGGCCTTTAAGTATGAAAGCTTTGATTCTGACGCCTTCATTAGTTCTTCTTTTAGAGTCAATAATGTCCTATCAGAACACATTGAAGCGTCGTAGATTAGAGTATAAGCGTCTTGTTTTGCCTTCTTAAGAGACATGACCTTTTCTTCTGACATATTGTAGAAACAGCTATTAGATGCAAATGCTTGTGATGTTAAGAGTATAACGCTTAAGATGATAATTGCTTTCATAAAGTATTCCTCATTTCTTTAATTTATAGTTTTCACCAACATATTAACGCAAAATCTATCCATATCAATTCAACTAACACTTCTTATAGGAGTGTCTATTATTTAGACATAAAAGAATAATATTCAATAAAAGTCCTCGATAGATTAATTAGTGGTAAAAAAGAACAAATGAAATTAGGGGGAATAAATGAAATCATTAATTATTGGACTATCTATTATTACATCACTTACTTCATCAGCACTTGGGGTAGATTTTGATAAAAATCTAGACATTGCAATCAGAAAAGCGGCGATTGCTACAGACCTTAAATTTAACTGTAGAGGATCCCTTCAGGAAAATAAATTGAGCTCACTTTGTGATCAAACAATCCGCGATGCAATTGAAGAAGGATTTAGTGATCAAGAAATCGTAGATTCAATTATGCGAGTACCAAATCGTGGAGATGAACGAGAAGCTCTACAATTTGAAGGCATTGAAGAAGCAATTGAAGAAGTTTATAGAAGCATGTAAGTTTAATGCCCTGATAAAACAGGGCCATCTTTTAAATGAAATAAAAACTATCCATTACCTTCGCGTGTTTCTCTTTCAACCATTTCTTCGAGTTTCTTATGAAGCTCTCTATTCTTTTTAGATACAACTTTATTGAAGATTGGAAGAAACTCTTTCTTTCTCTTTTTCATAACAGGGCCAATTAACTCAGACAAAAAGTAGTTCTGATTAACATTTAGAAGCTTGTCGTATACACGGCAAAGCTCTTTTGCCAGTTCAGGAGACCATTCATCAACTAATTCATCCGAACTTTTTCGAATAAGTGTTAGAAGTTTATTATCACCACTTCCCTTGATTTCTTTAACCGCCTTGAGATCTTTTATATATGCCTCTTTCATATTCGAGCCAAAGCTCTGGTATGACATTAGCATCAACGAAAAAGAGATTAGAATATATTTTAAATATCGTTTTAAAATCATTGTGGAACCTCCTGCAGTTGTTCCTTATATGAATCCGGTATCTGGTAATAGATGGCAATCGGCCTTCTAAGGCCACCGACGCGAGTTGGTTCATCATTGATAAAGTCACTTATGTATTCATTCTCAGATGCCTTAATTTCAATATGCCCAGGTGCCCCTCTTCTGACTCCATCGACTGTCGTATTACGATTTGAATTTATTTTTTCATAAACGATAATCGCACCAGGAGGAGCAGTCTCAGGAGTTAAGTGAGACATTTCAGGATAATCGAGAATATTTTCAAACCCATGTTTTCTAAGCCAATTCCCACCTTCCACAGCATCATCTGCATTACGACTCCATGGATATTCAGAGAAGTTTGCATAACGCTCACCCTCTTCGCCAGGATATGGATAGATCGCATGCTTAACATATGCTGCACACTTTGCTATTGATCTATTTGCTGGTTTGCTATTAGAAAAGCCACTTCTATTACAAAGCTCTCGTAAGCATTTAGATGCATTGTTTCTAATTCTTGTGATCGTATCACGCATACGAGGCTCTTGAGTTGCATTTGATATCGCCTCTTCTAAGACTTTGCGATTCTGTAATCGTATGGCCTCTTGCTTCTCTTCTAATTCTTTAGCATATTGAACTGCTTTCTCACCTAATCCATTTGTTATTCTATCTAATTCATCTTGATTAAATGGGGTGATAATTTTTGGTAAGTAAGATAGTAGATTATCTTGATTTGAACATTGTACTACGACTTCAGACGTCGTCTCTAAAATCTGAACAAGTCTATCGCAATATGCAAATGGAGTGTCCTGTACTTCACAAGAGCGAAGCGTTTCTAATGTCGTGGCCAGATATTGACTAAGCTTTTCTGGATTATCAATTAGTGATTCGACATGAGCTTCTAAACTATTTGGTTGAGCCAAAAAGTCATCAATACAAGAGCTCGTTGAAAGTCTTGGGTCAGAGTCATCTGTTGTCGTACAAATACCTTTTCCATCATCTCCTGGCCCAAAAATTAAAGGGTTACATCGAAAGAGATTGGCCCCTCCACATGAATTACGATATTTTTCTCCAAAGACTTCAAGATCTGCATTATTTCGAACAGAGCGAGACCAAGGAGCTTGGCATTTACTATTTTTGATAGTCGTCATCCAACCTCCGAAGTGACAATAAATTGTCGGATCATCTATTGAGGCGTATGCACTATCGATTATACTCTCTAAAAAATAGAGTTTATTAACTGTTAAATAGACTTTGATTTTTTCTTGCTCGTAATCAGTTTTTCTAGCTTGCTGATCTAGAGAATTTAAAAGATTAATATGTAGATCTTTACGTTGGGAAGTACTTAACTTTGAGTAAGCGACGCTTAATCTCTCTTGTGTCCATTCAAACTCACTTGCCAAGACAATAGAATTAAAGCCAATGAATAAAAATATAAGAACTATGTTCTTAATGTCTCTTCTCACATCTTCCCCACGAAATATCTCTGTATCTATTTCGGTCTAAATGTGAAAGAACTTTAATAAAACACTACACTATAGACGAATCCCAAGCTTAGGTAATTGAAATCACTAAGATTATTCTATTATCATTTTCATTATTGAATAAGTAGCGTTTGAATTTAGCTGTAAGTGCGCCTCAAATACTCTCTCCTCTATCCAAGTCATACCACGGCCATCAAAGCATGTGATTGTAATCCAGCCTTTAAAAGGAACAATACTAGAATCTGGGCTTATTGAGTATTCCTTCCCCCAATGAATATTTTCTAACTTCATGCCTACAGGAAAAAGACTTTCATCTTCACAACTAATTTTTTTTCGAAAATCTGGCGTTAGTGAAAATGACTTATCTAAATAATACATTTGAATTGTTGAAAAAGTGTAACCAGATGAGAAGTTTACAACTTCAAGGCTTAGCTGTTTATTATAGCTTAAGAAATAGTCTATCCTCTTTTTATTAAGATCCATATTGGAGCTAACTTTGGCACCTAGATAATCTAAGTAATGATGATTCTCCAAACCTGTTAGATGTCCCGTTTCATGAATAAGTAGCGCAACAATTTGACCAAAGTTAATAGCAGGAATATCTCTGTTATCTATATCTTCATATAATAAGTCACTATTAATAAAAATAGGGCCATCATTTGTTAGACCGGTAACAGCAAGTCTTACTCTATTTTCACCTTCAGTGTAGAATAATTTCCCACTGTCCTTTCCTGATAAAAATATTAATTTCTCACTATCTTTAGAATTAAGACGGGCAATATTTAAGATCTTTTTTAAATCTATTTCTTCTTGTTGTGTTAGCTCACAATTTAAAGAAAGTAGACAATCTTCGATATATAAAGGCAAATTTAAAAGTGCATTAGTAAAGTCTTGCTCTACGACACCCCCACCGTTTCCGACATAATCACCCATTCTTGCCACTATATCAGGAGTAATATTATTTGGTTTTTTATAACCAAAAGCATGTGGTGTACTTAATAAAATCAAAAAAATACATTTGTAGATAATTATTTTCATCATTGTTGCTTACCTTTTTTTACCAAAGTATGTGGAAAAAACTGAATATTGAGCTGATAAATTGAGTCTGCATTCTTATCTTTTGCAAAAGTGTGATTAAATTCCTGACAAAACTCTATAATCTTATCCTTAGCTTTTGAAATATCATCATCGCTAATGGCCAGTGTTAAAGAGCTAATTTGCCTTAGGGCCATTTCTATTTCATCAATGGACTCATGCCCTCTTGAAATCATTTCCTTATGATGAGAGCGAATGGCAGAAGAAGGAATCGTATCTCCTGTAGAGTAACCCTTTGTCGGTTTTTTTAAATTGCCATCCTTATCTCTTTTTAAAACACCCATTTTCACTAATTGTTCAATCGAACTCTTAACTTTAGAAGGTTGAACTTTTTTTCTTAGCTGATTTGAAATCCAATCATAATCTTCTCTAAAGTCTTCTAAGAGAACTAAGTTTTTAATAGCAAAGAAATGCCATTGTGAAATATATGAAAATTCATCTAAACTAATACGATTAAATGTACCATGAGATTTGAGTTTATTTAGATATTGTAAAGTCCTTGAGCAATCTTTATTTTTTCGTTTTTCTTTTTCAAGCTGAACAAGTAATTGCAAATACCTTGCTTCATCTTCAGACAAATCTAAATCAAAAGCAATAGAAGCAATCAAATCATGACTAGGAACTCTTTGTCCCTTTAAGACCATAGAAAGAATTGAAGAAGACTTATAACCGAGACGTGTGGCCCACTGCTCGAGTGTCTTTGGACGTGATTTAAAATGAGACGCTGGCGAGACTACATAATTTAAGTAGTCTAAAAAATTATCAAAATTTAAAGCTGATACTTTTTCCATTGCCAATTTTTCTTCTTATAAAAACACAAAGAGGGGGCCGAGGCCCCCCTACAACACAATCACTTATTAGTTACAAGCTGGTACGCTGTAGTCTAACTCGCTAGTTCTATAAACGTTAGTTCCACCTCTTGAAGTGTACTCAACGTCTAGAGTTCCATCTAATTCATATGAACGATTTTCAATTCCGTATTGAAGACATTTACCTAGTACACGGTCATCGCTATCTCTTGTGTATTCTCTTTCAAGACATACTTTAACAGTGTAATTAATTGCAGTTGTAAGAACACCTGTTTCAAAACCATTACATACGTAATCATAGTGTCCATCTGATTTTTTTCCACTGTCTGCAACCCATACCTTTGAGTATCCAGTACAATATTTAACAGGTGATAAAGTTCTTAGATTTTCACCGTCAGTACATACCTCAAGAATTGATCCAACATGACCTTGTGCCGAAAAGAATACTTCATCACCGATGATATTTCTTTGTGAAGCAAAAGTGTTAGCAGTAAATAAAATTGCGAATAGTGCGATTAGTTTCATAAATTCTCCCTAAATATAGTTTGTTAGTATCAAAAAGTTTTCTTTATAAAAACTTTAAACTTAATTTGTTGAAAAGAATTTATGAATTCAGAAAAATAATGACAAGTGATATTTTCACAAAAATAAAAATTATTTTTCACAAAAAAGAAAATCGCAATATTTTCAACATCTTACACGTGTCACTTTCACATTTTGTGAAAAAAAATGCTAAAAAAGTAAACTACTAGAATTACATCTTCTTGTGAAAGTGTGTGAAGAAAACAGAGGGATTTTTGCGCTCAAATAATTATTTAAGCCCGTATTTTGTTCTAAACAGGGAGCTCAATATTGAAGGTTGTGCCATGCCCTGGTTCGGAATCATAACTGATTGTTCCGTTATGCTCTTTGATAAAATTGAAAGATAGAGATAGGCCTAGGCCACTACCTTTTCCAAACTCTTTAGTTGTAAAATAAGGCTCAAAGACTTTCCTTTTGATTGCATCACTAATCCCAACACCCGAGTCGGAAACTTTAATTTGCACCTTTTCATTTGACTGAGAAAGAGTGACTTTAATCTCTTTATTATCACTTCCTTCAAGAGCATCTTTTGCGTTAGATAAGAGATTCATCATTACTTGCTGAATCTTTCCAGGATTACCATTGATTTTGATATCGCCTACTTGATTTTCAAGAGTAACCTCAATTCCATAATGATCATAGATTTGCTCAACCATAGCAATACAATCTTGAACGATCTGTGCAAGATTAAATTCTACCGTTTTCACATCATCTTTACGTGCAAAGGTTCTAAGTCCTTTAACGATATTTTCAATTTGATTTGCAGAGCCTTCGATCTTTTCAAATGAATTTATAATGCTTGCTTCATTTTTATTATTCTTATAACTTTCTCTCTTTAATCTCGTTAGATACCCTTTGATAATTGTTAATGGCCCATTTATTTCATGGCCAATCCCGGCGGCCAGCTCGCCAATAGCAGCAAGCTTTGAGCTATGAGTAATAACTTGATCCTTTTGTCTTAACTCATTTAATTGCGAGATAAGTTTTTGTTTAATTGGAATAATAATTTTAAAGAATTCGTAGATTAATAAGAGAATGATTAATGTGAAAAGTATAAACTCAACTTTACTTAGATTTAAAATTCTTGATTTTGAATAATCTGCAGACTCATAAACAATATGATTCATCGTTGCTAAGAAGCTTTCTGAATGATTGACGATATTGTTAAGACTATCCTTTTGGGTCTGGCAGTTATTGATTAAACAAACAACATCCTCTTCCATCATTTTTAACACAGGATCTAATGCTAAGTACTTATCTCTTATACTATCTGTGAATGCAGGAGCGATTTTGTGATCTTCACTACCATTTTTAAGATGCTCGTGTGTAGAAAAAAGAAGCTCTTTTGTTTTTAAGATGTCTTTACTAAGAGCGAGTTTTCTTTCTTCCCCACTTAAGGAATAAAGCAAAGATTGCTTAGCAAGTCTTTGGCTTAGCATACGCTGGCGGCCGGCCAAGTTAATTATCTCAGAATAACTTTCTTGCTGAAGAATAAAGTATTGAATTAATGCCTGGGCCAAGACAGTAAAAGCAACAATTGAAATAAAAGCTACGAGATACTTAAATGTAATACTTTTCTCGTTTTCAATTTTCATTATTAAAAAATGTCCTTCGTAAATGGATAGAGAACAAAAAATTTTGAATCTACACAAATATAATAGGTTTAGCTCTTATAACGAAAATTAAACTACTTATACAAGTTTATAAACTTAAATTTAGAAAAATATGATAAAAAAACGTGTCATAACCAAAGAAGTTATAGATTCCAGTGTACTACACGTTTTATGAACTAATACTAAAATTTAGCGAAGATCACTTCTCTCATATGCATCAGTCACAAAAATTTCAACGAGTGCATTAAGAGCATCTGTAACAGTGAAGATTCCGTACACCTTTCCATTTTCATCGAGGACAATTGCTGAGCCAACTTTATTATTTGAAAGTTGATAGGCCACTTCTCCAAGATTATCACCACGATAAACAGATAAAACAGATTCATTCATAAAGTCTCTTACTCTAATTGCTTCCTGCCAACCTTTCCCATACAAGGCCATCACGTCACGCTCTGAGATAATCCCTAAGATTTGCTCTCCATCACTTACTGGAAGGTGTCTGATATTATTTTCTTTCATAATACTAAAGGCCTGATCCAATAGAGCATTCTCGGAGATGACATGAAGGATAGGTGTTGTGAATTCTTCGACTTTAATATTTTTCATTTTAAGCTCCTTGTTTAATAAAATTCTATCACTTCAAGCTACAATTAATCTGAGCTATATCAGAGAATTCATTTAAATTAAGGCATAGTTCATACGAATAAGAAGCGTGTACTACACTCTATTTAATAAGCTATTGAAAACAAACGATATTTAATATTTGATTTGAGTTAAAGCGTTATGTATTTGTAATTTAAACGGCAAAACAATATAATCTGCTTATATGAAGACGGATAGAAAGAAAGTCATACTAGTTGCCGAAGACGAACCAATCTTAAATGAGATGTATGTTGAAGCATTTGAATCACTTGGTTATAAAACAGTTGGTGTTCATGACGGCCATCAGGCTCTGGCCTTTGCAAAAGAAAATCAAGTAGACTTTCTAGTTACAGACTTAAAAATGCCAAAAATGGATGGAATAACTCTTATCGAAGAGCTTAGAAAAATTCACCCAGAAATTCCACCTGTTCTTATTATTACTGGCTTTATCGATGAAGCAAATACTTTAAGGGCCAAAGAGTTAGGCGCTCTTGATCTCATGACAAAACCATTTGATTTCGACAATGTCATTGGAAAAATTGAAAAGACTTTTGATCAAGCCAGCTAAATTTTTTCTTAAAAATATTAAATTTCTTATCTAAAGCCTTATCAAACTTTCATATCTCTTAAGGCAAAATCTATAATTATCTGATTTTTATCATGTTTTAAACGCAATGTTCTGTAACACACCATATGTTGCTCAAACTAAATAAATTCAATAAGATACATGTATGCTAGATAAAACAAGAAAGAAAGTTGTAATTGCTGAAGATGAAACAACATTGAATGAAATATATGTGGAGATCCTAGAAGATCTCGGCCATGAAGCAGTGGGCTTTGAAGATGGTGCAACAGCACTTGATTACATATTGAAAAACGAAGTTGATTTTGTTGTAAGTGACTTAAAGATGCCTATAATGGACGGTTTGACACTTTTAAAAGAGTTAAGAAAGAGGCATCCATCGCATCCACCAGTGCTCATTATAACGGGTTATTTTAACCCACAAATAAGAAAGGATGCATTGGAATTTGGCGTTGTCGATCTCATTTCTAAGCCGTTTGATTTTGAAAAAATAAGTGAATACCTAGATCGCTAAAACTCACAGCTTAGCTGGAGGAGAATATGACAAAGCTCACTCCAATTTATAAGAAAGTAAGTAAAGTTTTGAATGATCAAAATACGGCAATAAAAGTATCTTCTTTTATCGTCACTTTAATTGCCTCATCGGTAATGTTTGGTTGGATAAAGAACATCCCTTCTTTGATTCAAGTACAACCAAACTTTGTTCCAATGCAATTTAACACGGCCCTTTGCTTCATCTTATCAGCTGCAACTATTTACTTTATATCTAATAAGAAAAGAATAAAGAGCATATTAATTCAGCATATCTTTGCAACAATATTATTTTTGATTTCTTTCACAAGCCTTCTTCAATATATAATCGGCATCAACTTAGGTATTGATCAATTATTTCTTGAACATTATATATTAGTGAAGTCAGAATTTCCCGGTAGAATGTCCCCTAATACGGCAACATGTTTTATTCTAATTTCGGCCTTATCTTTTGTCAGTTTACTCAAAGTTACAGAAAGAAGACTACTCGTTTTAAAGTTAATAATCACATCAATTATTATTGCTTTTTCTGCTACTTCGTTTCTTGGATATTTATTAGGAATTGATGTAACATTTGCTTGGCAAAAACATACGAGAATGGCCATTCATACATCTTTTCTTTTTCTTACCTTATCAAGTGGATTCTTTTACTATGTAATTAAAAGATTTAGACACCGTAGCTACTTCAACTGGCTACCAATACCCACTGCATTAGTTATTTTAGTATCATTTGTTATTGCTGCTCAATTTATTAAACAAAATGAGGCCCAAACAATAGAGCAAACGATCATACACGACTCACAAGATCTTGAGAGTAAGGTATTAATCGTCATTGAAGAAAATTTAAAAGCGATCGACAGGCTCTCTCAACGACTTTCATATACTGAAGGTATTAATGAGCAGAGATGGGAAAAAGATGCTAAAGACTATTACGACGACTTTAAATATTTTGAACAATTAGAGCTTTACTTAAATGATCCTCCAAGAAGGCTTTTCTATCCTAAGCGAGAGCTATCAATCAACTTAGACCAAAAAAGAGTCAAAGAATTAACACTTTATAATACATCACAAAGTCGAAAGCTCCTAATTAGCAATGTTGTTAAAGATAACAATAGCGAGTCTCTCGTCTACGTATCAACACCAGTTATATCTGATAATCAGTTAATTGGTATTCAGGTCATAACAACGAATATTAAAGATTTTTTCAATGAAGTTTTCACAGATATTGATAAAGAGACTTTTCAAATTAGAATACTTGAAAACAATAACCTTATCTATACTTCTTCACAAAAGAGAAATAAAAATGATAATTTCACTAGCTTCCTCTTAGATACAAATGGTGGAGAATGGAAAATCTCAATTTCACCAACTGATCGATATATTGCAACTCTTTCTTCATCAACAGCTGAGCTTGTCCTAATATTTGGTTCATTTATCTCACTACTTGGAGGACTGTTAATTTATAATTATCAAAATGTCGAATTAGCAAGAAAAGAGGCCCTTTACTCAGAAAAGATAAAGTCATCAATCCTAGCAAATATGAGTCATGAGATAAGAACTCCAATGAATGGAATTATTGGTATGGTGGATATACTATCAAAAGACTTAAAGAACAAACAGGACTTAAAGAAGGTGCAAATTATTAAGTCCTCTACCATGGCCCTAATGAAGACAATTAATGATATTCTCGACCTATCAAAGCTCGAATCAAATAAGCTTGAACTAAATGAAGAAGTTTTCAATTTTAAAGAATTAATAAGAGATATTGTCACTCTATTTTCATTAGAGAGTGCAAAGAATAACACCACAATAAGCTATTCATTCTCAAATGAGTTTCCGACATGGTTTAAAGGTGACTCATATAGAATAAGACAAGTTCTAAATAATATCGTAAGTAACTCTGTTAAGTTTACTAAGAATGGAAAGGTTAAAATTATTACGGACTTTAAACCTAATGGTAATAACTCGACTAAAATTTCAGTACAAGTAATCGATACGGGAATTGGCATAAATAAGGAACAAATTCCTAAACTTTTTGAAGATTATCAACAAGCTGAGCCAGGAACGACAAAGGACTTTGATGGTACAGGACTTGGTCTATCAATAAGTAAAAGAATTATAAAACTCTTAAAAGGTAGTATTAATATTGATAGTAATCCTGGGGAAGGTACTACTGTTAAGATCGAATTTGGATGTACTCCAAGTAAAGCCCCTACTCACAATACAAGATTATTTATATCTGAAAGTTACAATACCCTTAGCGTACTTGTCGTAGATGACAGCCAGATCCAACGAAAAATTTTGAAAGAATACCTTAAGAGATTAGATATCAAAGCGTCACTCGCAAAAAATGGCCATGAAGCACTAGAAAGACTAGAACAAAAACGCTTTGATCTTGTCTTTATTGACTACCATATGCCAACCCTTGATGGGATTGAGACGGCCAAGCTTATAAATGAAAAGTATGGCCTAAAAGCTCCAAAAATAATCGCCCTTACTGGAAGTATTGAAGTATCAAAAAATAAAGATTTTAAAGATGTTGGTGTTGATTTAGTTCTCTCTAAACCAATAGATTTCGAAAGTTTAAAAGGTATTATTTCTGAAAATATTGTAACTAAGAATAATACTTATCAGAAATCAACAACGGGATATCCTTATCTAAATAAGCTCATTTCAAAAGAAGAATTACTACTGAAGTTTGATGGGGATAAGCAATTACTAAAAGAATCAATCGATCTGCTACTTAGTAGCTCACCGATGTTAATTGAAAATATAGAAAGTGCTCTTGATGAAGAAGACTTTGAAAACTTAAGAATTAGTGCTCATTCTTATAGAAGTGCCATTGCAAACTTTCATATCGTACCAGCGATTAAATATGCTGAATTAATAGAAGATGCAGCACGATCACACAAACTCTACGAAGTAACGGAAAATTTAAAGAAGCTTAAAGAGGTATCACTTCTTTCACAAGAGAAATTGACAAAGATGTCCACAGAGCTAGGTGCATAAATGTATAAGATATTAATCATCGATGATGACGAGATTTCCACTCATATCCTTTCAACAAAGTTGAAAAAGCTTCAATATACGGTGAGTGTTTATAATGACCCATCAATTGTCATGGAAGATATAAAAATAGTAGAAGATGCAGATATTGTATTATTAGATATCATGATGCCTAATTTTTCAGGCTATGACGTACTAAAAGAGATACGTCAGTATTATAGCCAAAACAATATCCCAGTCATTATGGTGACCTCACAAAATACAACGTCAGAAATTGTTGATGCTCTAACTTTAGGTGCAAATGATTATGTTAATAAGCCAATACAATTTGAAGTTCTTCTTTCTCGTATAGAAACACAAATAAAAGTCTTAGAATTACATAAGAAGGATATACACAATAAACAGATACAATTATTTCATGCGATTGTGGCAACCTACAATCACGAAATAAATAATCAATTAAATATCGCTCTAAATATTTCTAAAACATTAAGAAAAGACTTAAAAGATAATAAAGCAATAAACAGACTAGATCATGCCATTGAAAAGATTGGCCAATTTGTAAATAAGATCGAAGAATTAAATCCAACGATAGATCACTCAATGAAAGATTATTTGAATGAAGCTAAAATGCTAAACCTCAATAATGAAGAATGATTTATTACTTCTCCCAAAGAAGCTCAAGTTCACCAATTCTTTTTACAAATAAATACGATAAGACACCTGAAGCCATCGTTAGGCCAATAGCAAGACCGGCCCATAACCCAGCAGCTTCCATTCCATGATAGTAAGTAAGAAAGATTCCAGCAGGGATTCCAATTAACCAATAACCACAAAACGAATAAATCATAGGTAGCTTACTCATCCCCAATCCTCTTAAGATTCCCCACATGGTAATTTGTAGTCCATCAGGTATTTGAAAAAGGGCGACAAAGAAGAAAAGATTTGCACCGTAAGCAATAACCTCTTTATCTGTTGTGAAGAGACTAATTAATGTTTCAGGAAATAAGAAATAGAACATTGCCATACAAAGCATGTAAGCTTCGGCCATAAAGATACAACCATAAGAATAACTCTTAATCATATCCATATCTTTTCTTCCAAGTCCATATCCCACCTTAACACCAGCAGCTCCATTAATTGCCAGAGGAACCATAAATGTGAGTCCAGCTATATTTAGAACGATATTATGTGAAGCAGATGCTACGAGACTCATTCTCCCAATAAGAACAGTTACAGTTGAGAACATTAGAACTTCAATGAATGTACCAAGACCAACTGGTATCCCCAACCTAATTAACTCTTTAAATGACTTCTTATTAAAATGACTTTCAATTGGAAGAACTCGATATGCATAGACATAGAGAATGATCGCTAATACAAAGCGGGTAATAACTGTTGCAACGGCAGCGCCCTTAATTCCCATTTCAGGAATAGGGCCAATTCCAAACATTAAGCAATAATTCATAATGAGATTTATAATATTCATCACTATGATTAAGACATTTGAAAAAATAGTTTTATCAAAGGCCTGAAGGTATTCTTTAATCATTTGAAAAACTAAGGCCGGGATAATGGATATATTAACCCAAAGCAGATAGGTTTTAACGAGTGGAACTATTTCTTTATTAAGGCCAATTGCATCGACAAAATACGTAAAGATATAGAGCGCAAGACAAATAAGAGAGCCTAGGCCCAAGGCCAAAGTCATTCCACTTCCCCATACACCATTAGTATGAGGATTAGCATCCTCGCCTCTCATTCTTGCAGTAACTGCACTTACAGAAAATAAAGCTGATACACCAATCATAACAAATGGGGCCAACATTCCAGATGCAACTCCAATAGAAGAAACAGCTGCAGTGGAATAGCGCCCGGCCACAAAGATATCTCCAACGTTAAATAACATTTGCCCAACCTGTCCGATGACAAGTGGGATAGTAAAGTAGATTAATTCTTTGAGTCGTTTTGATGTTGTTTCGATAACCATAATAGCTAGGAATATACCCTAATTTTTGAATTGATGGCATATAAAAATTGTCGTCAAAATAACTTTAGTTTCAACCTCACTAGGCGTATTCTAGGGATATAAAAAAGGAGGACTTTTGAAATTACTAAATAGCGCAAAGGAAGCACTCTCTCATGTCTATTCAAACTCAAATGTTTTTATTCACGGTGGTGATGCAACTCCTACTGAGTTAATTAATGGACTAATCGAAAATGCTCAGCGCCTAAACAATGTAACACTAACTCATCTTCATACACACGGTGAAGCGAAGTATGCAGACACTAAATACAAAGATATATTTAATATCGTAAACCTCTTTGTAGGGGGAAACTTAAGAAAGTATGTGGATTATGATCGCATTGATTACCTTCCTTGCTTTTTGTCTGAGATCCCAAACCTATTTCGCTCAAGACAAGTCCCCCTCGACTTTGCTTTAATTCATGTAAGCCCTCCAGATATTCATGGTTTTTGTACTCTTGGAACTTCAGTTGATGTGGCCAAGGCAGCGGTCAATAGTGCTAAAGTTGTCATAGCGCAAATCAATCCACATATGCCTCGTGTTCATGGGGATGGATTTATTCATGTAAGTGAAATTGACTACGCTATCGAAATTAATCGCGCACTATCAGATAGTCATGGAAGCCCCCTTAGCGAAGAGGATTTAAAAATTGGTCAGCTTACAGCGACTCTCATTGAAGATGGTGCCACTCTCCAGATGGGAATAGGAAGTATTCCCGATGCAGTATTAAGTAGTTTAACTAATCATAAGAACTTAGGAATTCACACTGAGATGTGGTCTGACGGTGCCTTAAAACTAATAAAGTCTGGCGCTGTTAATAACTCCATGAAGAACGTTCATCGAGGAAAGACTGTAAGTTCATTTATTGTTGGTGGTAAAGATGTTCATGATTTTATCAATGATAACCCGAGTGTAATTCAGCTTGAAGCCGATTATGTGAATAACCCTAGTATCATTAAGAGAAATCCAAAAGTTTGTGCAATTAATAGTGCCGTTGAAATCGACTTAACAGGACAGGTTTGTGCAGACTCAATCGGACATCATATTATTTCAGGTGTTGGTGGACAGATGGACTTCATGCGAGGCGCAAGCCTTTCACAAGGAGGAAAGCCTATCATCGTCATCAACTCTCGTAGTAAAAGAGGGATACCAAAAATTGTTCCAACATTAAAAAATGGTGCAGGAGTCGTCACAACACGCTCACATATTCACTATGTTGTAACTGAATTTGGTATTGCTAACCTCTATGGAAAGACACTTAAGCAAAGAGCACAAGAATTAATTAAGATTGCTCATCCTGAAGATCGACAAGAATTAGAAAGAAAATGGCATGAACTGCACTGTAAGCTCTAGCTTACAGTGCCTCTGTAGAGGCTGTGGCCTGACAGAGTAGATCCACTATCCCATTACCTTCAAGTTTTGAATTGGCGACTTTTAAATCAATACTCTTAAAAAGACCAAATGAGATGAATGACCTTAGATTTAGAATATAAGGAACATCACTACCTTGTACCTTAACGAATTTATCTGCAACGTACTTCTCGTATATATCTCTAAAACCTGAGCTTTCAATCACTAGAAGCATAACTATAATAGTAATCTCGATACGACTTTCCTCAACTTTTTGATGAATAAAATGAGTTAATTCATCAATATTGGTGAAATTTCTTTGAGCTATTGAATCGATCGCATCAACTAAGTTTTGCACACAGAACTCACCACAAGTTGCGATGAACTCCTCTTTTGAACCAAAGTGATATAGAACAGAAGACACATTTATTTCGGCCTTCTTTGCAATATCGCGAAGACTAACACCGTAAACACCACTTTCTGCCATCATCGGTAGAGCAACATCAATTAAATTCTGTTTAGTTTTGTTTTCTTTCATATAATATTCCTAAAAGTGTTAAAGAATATTCTTGATTCACATTCGTTAACATGTTAACTATATAGTTAAGACATTAACAAATATGGAGTATATATGTCAATTGTAACATCTAACGCACTGAAGGATAGCATTATCGCAAGAATTGTTCGCACGACGCGAATAATCGATAAAATGGTCTCTGAAGAAGTGGGCCAATATAAACTAACCAAACCACAATTCGATGTCCTTTTAGTTCTTAAATTCTGTAATCAAGACTATATTACGACTACAGAATTATCAGAAGAGCTAATGGTATCTAAGGCCAATATCACAGGTATTGTCACAAGACTTGAGAAGGCCAATCTTATCTCTAAAATTGTCGATGAAAACGATACACGCTCAAAAAAGATCGCACTCACAGAAAGTGGCCTAGAGCTAATCGATCGTGTCATGCCACGATATTTTGCTATGAGTGATGAGATTTATTCTAAATTTAGTGAAGAAGAAAGACAGAAACTACTTTCTCAAATGATCTTCATTGAGGAATTCTACAATAGCAGACGTTAAGTTGTAAGACTTAGAATTTAAGGAGAGACAAATGAAACAACTAAAATATTTAGTTGCGGCAGCGCTATGCCTAATTTCCAGTGCATATGCAGCAAATTATAAATTAGATGAAAACAAAGTAATCGATTTAGCGATAAAGCGAAATGAAACAATCGGTATTGCTAAAGAAGAATTAGACCAGGCCCAAGAAGCACTAAGTAGCGCAAACTCAAACTACTTTCCTACTCTTTCGATTACAGCTGGCATAAGAAAAAGTGATGGTGAAGGAAACTTTGTTCCTTACGGATATGATTGGAATCACAACGGTACAATTCAACTTACTCAGCCAATATATACATTTGGAAAGATTAGCAATGGAAAGAGTATTGCAGAATCTGCAAAAAGAATTAGTGAACTAAATACAACGTCAACAAATGCACAAGTAATAAACGTCGCAAAGCAGCTCTACTACAGAGTTTTATTCAATGAAGAAATTGTTAAAATCACTTACGACTCATATAAGAACGCTCTTAAGAACAAGAAAGCTTTAGAGGATAGAGTTTCATACGGAAGAATTTCAAGAAATGATAATATAAAAATGCAAGCAGACCTTGCTAGTCGAAAACCAAATTGGATTATCGCCAAGAAAAATCTAAAAAATGCTGTTCTAGACTTAAAGAATTATCTCGCACTTGATTATGAAGATGAAGTTGAAGTATTAAGCACACCACTTAGACCAAAGAAGAAAATTTCAACAACAAATGATCTAAATAAACTGGAAGAGACTGTTGATATCAAAATTTTAAAAGAAAATATTCGCCTCGCAGACTTTTCGGTCGAGTTAGCAAAGTCTCAAAGGCTTCCAGACTTAGGAGTCTATGTTTCTTACGCTCCTACTCTAGCTAAAACAGATCTCTTTGCAGGAGAAACAACTCATGACCAAAAGGATTTAACATTTGGTGTTCAGTTTAGTTTTGACTGGGACCTTGGCGGAAGCAAGAACTCAGAAGTTGCAATAAAAAGAAGTGACTACAATATTGCCACACTTAAATTAAAACAAATGAAGCGTGAAATTAGAACGCAATATCTAAAGCTTAAACAAGACTATGAAGGGCTCCAAGAAAGATACGATGCGGAAGATGAAGCAGTTGAGCTGGCATCTTCTTCTTATAAAGTTGCTCTTAGTTCTTTTCGATCTGGTGGAGTTTCACAATTGCAATTGAATGATAGCGAGATCCAATTAACACAGAACCGACTAAGTCTTGCACAAACGAAATTACAAATACAAATAACACGTGCAGAAATGGACAGACTTCTGACAAAAACTAGTTCAAGAAATAAAGGAGGTAGATAATGAAGCAATCAGTCTTTGTTTTAATTATTGGCCTTATATACGGTGCGAGTCTTTTTGTTAAAGATAAGCAGATACAAAAACAAAAAATGAAAGTGACACCTACTGTTTTTACAATTAGAGAAAAAACCGGAACTCCAGTTAATATTACAAAAGTCTTAAGAAAGTCTTTCACTAATAATGTAATTGTAACAGGTAATAATCTTGGTTCAAAGATATATGCCTCTGTAGCACCCAAGATAGCGACACAAATCAAGCCAGGGGCCTTGGCCAGTATAAGGCTAAATAACGAATCCCTTTATGGATCAGTTGTCTCTGTTGAAAAACGAGCAAATCGTCTTTCAGGACTTCATAAGATTGTCGTCTCTTTTGCAAATCAAAAGCTACCAACGAATCTATACGTCATGAACATACAAACGAGTAAGACAAAGAATACTCTTGTTGTAAAAAGAGACGCTGTTTCAAATCGTGGTGGTACTGACCATGTCTATATTGTTAATGACGATAACACAGTTCAAAGAAGAGATATTGTCACAATTAGTGATAACAAGGATTACTTTGCTATTAAGTCAGGACTTAAAGAAGGTGAAAAAGTTGTCCTAAGTGATCAGCGTTATTTGAAAAATGGTGAGAAGATCAACATTGTTGAGTCCGTCTTAGAATAGGAGAAGAAGATGATTGAAATATTTGTTAAAAGACCTGCAACGACGATCATTTTCATTGCCATATTTATGGTTATGGGACTCGTCTCAATAGGAAATCTTATAATTGAGCCAACACCAAAAGTTGAGCTACCTATTATTACAGTACAAACAGTTTATGCTGGTGCATCTCCTGAGGAGATTGAATCTCAAATCTTAAAGAAAATTGAAGATGAGATTTCTGAAGTATCGCAAATTAAAAAGATAAAATCTGATGCTAGAGACAGCTTTGGTATCGTTGTGATCGAATTTGAGATTGAAGCTGATGCCAATATAAAGTCAATTGAAGTTAAAGATAAGGTAGAGGCCATCTTAAATGAATTTCCAGATGGTGCAGATCGACCGATTATTGCTAAATTTGATCCACTCATTAGACCGATTGCAACTCTTGCATTATCGAGTTCTAAACACGATTTAACTGAGACTTATGAATATGCCGATAAGAAACTAAAATCGAGGCTCTCATCAATTAATGGAGTTGCTTCCGTTGATATCTTTGGTGGACAAGAAAGAGAAATCAGTATCGAACTTGATAATAACCTTCTTATTCAGAACTACCTTTCTATAGAAGATGTTATTACTGCAATTTCTCGAAAGAACTTAAATATACCAGGTGGTTCAATCAAACGTGAAAACTCTAATATTAGTGTTAGATTTGTTGGTGAATTTGCCAATGTTGAAGAGATTAGAAACCTTGAAGTTGTCTCACGAGAAGGACAAGTCTTTAAATTAAGAGAGTTTGGTAGTGTCACAGATAGCTTTAAAGACGTTGAAACAATGGCAAAGTTCAATGGTAAAGACGTCGTAGGTCTATCGATTTTAAAGCTCTCAGATGGTGATGCGATCAAGATTGTTAACACAGTAAAAAACTCTCTTGATGAAGTTCGATCTGAACTTCCAGAAGGAATGAAGCTTGAACTAGTTGTCGATACAACTAAGATCACATTGAATGACACAAAAGGGACAATTCAATCGATCTTTATCGGTATTGGGTTAACAATTGCGATTCTTCTAACTTTCTTAGGTGATTGGCGTGGTGCCTTGATTGCAAGTATCGTTATTCCGACTTCAATTATTTCGACATTATTTATTATGGATATGTCGTCATTTTCGATAAATGTTATGACTCTCCTTGCTTTTGGTACCTGTCTAGGTACATTAATTGCCAATGCACTTATTATCATTGAAAACGTATATAAGCATTTAAAGATGGGTAAGAGTTCAGAGAATGCAGCAATTGATGGAACAAAAGAAGTTCTCTTGGCCGTAATGGCATCTTCAGGAACAAACCTTGTTGTTTTCACTCCCCTCGCTTTCATGGGTGGTGTTGTTGGTAAATTCATGTTGCAATTTGGAATGACTGTTGTTTATGCGACAATTTTCTCAATCCTAGCTTCTGTAACCCTTACGCCAATGCTTTGTGCCCTCTTACTTAAAGACCCAGATACTTTAAAAGGTCCGTTTCCAAAATTATCACATCTTGTTGATCGCCTTCTTGGTTGGGTAACAAAACAATATAAGTGGTTCTTTGATAAGTTTATGAGATGGCCGATAACTTCCATTATCATCTTAATGGGAATCTTTTTTACAATCGTCTACCCTGCTGCGCGAGTTGGTAACGAGTTTCTTCCAAAGTCAGACCGAGATGAGTTTACGGCCTATATTCTAATGCCAGACGGTACACCAGTAGAGAAAACAGCGGAAGTTTCGCAGCAGGTTGCAAAAGTTATTAGAGAATATCCTGAAGTAGTTTCAACTCTTGCTGATATTGGATATGACGGTGAAGAGCGTTCAAGAATTACAGTAAATATGACACCAGCAGCTTCAAGAAAGAGAAGCTTTAAAGACGTCATGGACGATATTCTTCCTAAAGTTTCAAATATTCCTGAAGCTGAAATTACACTTTCTGGTGGTAATAGAAACTCAGGTAACGAAGGTGATATTACCATTAATATTACGGGGCGAAATTTTGATGAAATGATTATTGCTTCTAAAAAGATGCAAGAGATTATGAAGAACTCTGGATACTTTAGTTCTATTGAAAGCTCATACCGAATTCCAAAAATGGAAATTCAATTTATGTCTGAGCCTCAAAAAGTTATTCGTCAAAATCTTTCAAGTTCTCGACTAGGTGGTACAATCCGCGCCCTTGTTAATGGAAATGACGATGCAGTCTACAAAGAAGATGGTGAAGAATACGATATCAATGTCACACTTGCTCCAGAGTTTAAAAGAAATATCTCTGATTTTGATAAATTCTTAATTCATGGAAAAGATGGTCTTATCCCAATCTCAACTCTTGGTGATGTAAAAGTCGTTGAAGCAACTTCGCCACTAAAAAGACGTGATAAAGAAAGAATTATCCAAGTTAAGGCCTATGTCGTAAAAGGTGTAGTCGGTGCCATCATGGGAGATCTTGCAGGAAAGTTTAACAAGGCGGACCTTCCAGAAGGAACGAAATTCATGTTTGCAGGGCAAGCAGAAAGCCAAAAGGAATCACAACAAGAAATGGGTAAGGCCTTTATGCTAGCAGTAATATTGACTTATATGCTTCTAGTGGCCATTTTAAACTCTTTTGTCTTCCCTATTTCAATTGGCTCAGCAATTCTAACTTCTTTTCTAGGCTCATTCTTAATGATGTTCTATACAGACCAAACAATTAATATTGGTTCAATGATGGCCATCGTAATGGTTGTAGGTCTTGCTGTAAATAATGCCATTCTAATGATTGAATTTACTCAGCAAAAACTTGATGAGGGATTTGAGATAAAAGAAGCACTATGGTTAGGGGCCAAAGAAAAGCTAAAGCCCATCCTTATGACTTCTATTGCAATTATTGCAGGAACTATGCCCCAGCTCTTTATGATCGATAAGATCAAGTCTGCAATGGGTGCAGTTCTCGTAGGAGGAATGTTAGGCTCAATATTATTTACTTACACCCTCGTTCCAACAATCCACCTTGTTATCTACAGAGTAAAGAAGTGGATCACAGGACTTGGAAAACAAAAACAAGAACAAATAGAGAGCGCTCCCCAGCCTCTCAATTAATGCAATGAATGCATAAAAACTCTCTCTTGGGCCCTGCAGGTAATGCAGGGCCTTTTTTTTTGCTTATATATTAGTCACCAGCTATGTAAATTTTCTGCAAATCACCACTAAATTCCTGACTATGATATACATGTTCATTATTTATTGAAATATGAGAGAAGTATATGAAATCACTAATTTTAACGTCAGTACTATGTAGTGGAGTTTGCCACGCAACACCTGTTAATAAAGTAGTTAAAGTAATGGATGGAAATCTATCTACTTGTAGCTCAAAGCAGGATGTCTTTAGAAATAAATTACAATCCTATCGAGTAAAGAGCTATAAGGCCAAGCAGCAAAGTGGAAGTGTTGAGTTAACAATAAATATTCAAATGCTAGAGTGTAAAGAGACAGACAAAGGCTTTGCATTCAAAGAGAAGAATATCTTTGATCTTTTCTCATATCGAACGTTTCGCAATGAAGAAGTTAGCGTTATAACAAAGTCAGCTAACCTCCACTTCTATAAAGACGGCTCATATAAAAGCCTATCTAAAGTTGCTATTAAGGATTACTCAAAAGAGTCATCAATTACTGTAAATTTCGATATTCAAGATCTTCTTACAAAGGAAGAGCTTAGAAAGTATCTAGATGGACAGGCCGTTACAACAAGCTTTGATTTCAATTTAAACCGTAAAGTAGAAATTTCAAATGATGAGATTTCAGATGAATACAATCAGAGTTATGGTGGATTTAGAATTTTCTTAGAAGTTAAATAGAATATATAAAAAAGGCCGCTATAAGCGGCCTTTCTTTTTATGGAATTACTTTTGTAACATTCCTTTAAATTTATCCTTAGACATTGTGCTTACATAAGCAGCTACATCTTTGATATCTTTGTCAGAGAGACCTCTAATTTTAGTCCACATCATTGTCGTGTACTTAGTCTTTCTCTTCTTTGACTTAATTGCTGTTACTTGCTCAGCAATATAAGCAGCATCAAGACCTGCAATTCTTGGTCCTTTAACGATTGCTAATTTTCCATCTTTTGCTTTTCCCATACCATCAGCGTTGTGGCATAGAGCACAGTTTACTTTTTTGTAGATAGCTTTACCTTTTGCAGCGTCTCCAGCGAAGGCACTAACACTAAGTAGAGCGGCAACAATAGTGATTTTAAATAAATTCACAATATATCTCCTTTATAATTATAGCGTACACATACTTTATGAAATTATCGGCAAATCGTCAGCAAAATTTAAAGAAAATATACCCTTCTAACTATAGTTTCGGCTATACTCTTGAATCTTAGTGAGGACTAATATGAACAAGAGCGTTATAAGCCTTATTTTAGGCACCATCTGTATAGGCTTAGCACCAATTTTTGTAAAAAACTTAAGTAGTGATATATCTCCTAGTATGATCGGCGCCCTTCGTTGTGGAATTGCTGGATCAATACTTCTTCTTTACCAATTATTTATTAAAAAACACTATATCAAAGATATTCGCTTCTATTCTATGACGGCCGTCATAGGAATATGTTTTGCTTTAGACTTATTTGTCTGGCATCGCTCTGTTCACTTAATTGGAGCAGGAATGGCAACAATTTTAGGAAACACTCAAGTCTTTTACTTGCTAGTTTTTGGACTTATTCTTTATAAAGAAAAAGTCACTTTAAAAAAGTTATTAGTCTTCTTCTTTGCTTTTTCTGGTGTCTTCTTAATTCTAAAGGGACAAGTCAAATTTTATAAGTCGGAAGATTTCTTTTGGGGTGTATTATTTGGCCTTGCAACTGGTCTTTGCTATTCTCTTTATACAACCTCAATAAAGAAAACAACATTATTAAACTTTAAAAATAAAATCACAGCATTAGATATCATTACATATTCTTCTCTTGTTACTGGACTTCTATTATTAGTAAGTGCTCAGTTTGAGAGCGGTTACTCACAAGTTAATATTACACATTTACCTTCAGTAATGGGACTGGCCGTGCTTTGCCAAATAATTGGTTGGTCTCTTATTAGTTACGGACTAAAAAAAGCACCCCTTTCTGTCTCTGGTCTAATTATTTTACTTCAACCAGTAATAGCAAAAATCCTTAGTATTTATCGATTTAATGAGCCATACTCATCACTTGAAATTGTGGGTGCGGCCATTCTCTTAATTTGTATATATCTCGGTACTCGACTATCAATACGCTCTTCGAATTAAGGAGAAAATTCACAAAATCTATTTAAGCACAAGGAGACAGGAGCGATTTTTTCGACTTAATTCATTTAGAAATAATTATTTTGTTTCAAAAAGCTTATTAAAGTTGAACGTTTCTTATATTTTCTCTAAATAATAATCGAACGTATCCGATTGTTAGCTCATGAATAAAATACTTTACTCTTGGTCTGGTAGTGACGAGATCGAATCATTTAGTCCATCGTGCTCAATTATTAATCGATGCTTATCATTTTTAAATATTGATTTTGATATTAAGGCCATCCCCCTTGTTTCAGAATTAAATGGTGCCAAGGATAAGCTTTCTGGCCTTCCTATTATTCAAGATAGAGATAAGAAATTCTTTGGGGTACGAAACGCTATTAAATACCTAAAAGAATTAAGAGAAGAATCTGAGCTATTCCAAGTACCACAAAGTCAAATGGTACAAGAACAAATGCTAAGAGACTGGGCACTGACAAGCCTTAGGGCCTCATGTGTTTATATGTCTTTCATCAATCCAAACGGCTACGCTACTATAAAAAAGAAGTTTCAAAAAGCGGCCAAGTATCAATTTGATAAACAAGAAGATCTCAATAAAGTTGCAGAGCCAATAAAAGAAGCACTACTACATTCAACGTTTAGTTTTGATATTTTTAGACTTGAACCAGAATTAGGGAATTCTCATCTTGAAGAGCAATTAAAATACATTGATGGCCTTGTTACCACAAATGAGTTTCTGCTTGGTAATCAGATCAAATTAGTCGACATTATAGCATATTGTCATCTTAGTTCGAGCTTACTTGCGGCCAGTGACTTTTCAAAAAAAATAAGACCGAAGTATCCTCGTGTATCTCGATGGTTACTAAGAGTAGCCGCTCAAACGAGATCAAAGAATAATATTCATCCCTCACATCTCGACTAATTAAAAGTAAGGCACAAATATTTCAATTAATGATGAAAGTATTCTACACTATTAGAGTATTATTATTTGAGGTATTTAATGAAGAATATTGCTGTAATCATGGCCATGGATTCAGAGGCCAAGCCTTTACTAGAAAAACTTAAAATTAACCCAGATCAAGCTGAGAAAATTGATGATCATCTACCAATGAAAGTCTATAAAACTCAATATCATCAGCACAATATTTCAATTATAATAAGTGGTGAATGTAAAAGAAATAAGGTTCAAAATGTTGGGACAGCACCTGCTGTTATCTCAACAATTACTGCCATAAAAGACTTTAATGCAGACTTTATAATCAATGCTGGAACGGCCGGTGGATTTAAAAAGCGTGGTGCCGATATTGGGAAAGTCTATACTGTGGAAACAACAGTTTTTCATGATCGCCGAATCCCAATTCCTGGCTACCAAGATTATGGAACATATAAGTCACAACATGATATTGCAAAGAAGTTTGCAACTCTCTTAGGTATCGAAACAGGTATTATCTCAACAGGTGACTCTCTTGATATGAGTCCTGAAGATGAGAAGCTTATCGAAAGTAATCTTGCTCTTTTAAAAGATATGGAAGCTGCAGCTATTGCATGGGTAACAGATCAGTACTCGATTCCTACCCTATTTTTAAAATCAGTTACCGATATCGTCGATGGAGAACATCCAACAGAGGAAGAGTTCTTTGCTAACTTAAAATTAGCATCAGAAAATCTCGGTGAAAAATTAATCGAATTAATCGAATTAATCGAAAAAATATAGGAGAAAACAATGATGAAGTATGCACTTGCAACACTTATTTCTTTACCACTACTAGCAGCTCCATGCGCAGGACAAGAAGGTGAATATAGAATTAATGCTGATGGATCTCAAGGTGGATTTGTCGCAACCACGGCCTATGTTTCAGATAGTGTCTACATCGGAGAGAATGCGCAGATTTGTGATAAGGCCCAAATTACAGGTCATGCTAAGATAACTGGTAATGCCATTATTTCAGACTATGCTAAAGTATGGGGCAATGCTCATGTTTATGGAGATGCAGAAGTTTTTGATACAGCTTCAGTATGGGAAAATGCAAAAGTTTACGGCCAAGCACAGGTCTATGGATTTGCAGGTTTAAAAGGAAATGTCGAAGTATATGGAATTGCCCGCATGTTTGATGCAACTTATTCTTCAGGACGTTATTACTAGGATTAAATATGAAAAACTTCTTCTTACTTTCACTTTCACTCACTTTTTTAATTAGTTGTCAGAATCAGACACAAGTTAAATTACGTATCATCGAAACAACTGATATTCATGGGTACTACAAAGATTATGATTATTATCAAAATCGTGAAAGTAAGAAGTATGGACTAGTTAAAACAGCAACCCTCATTAAGAAATACATTAAATCCGCAGATAATTATACTTTGGTCGATAATGGTGACCTCATTCAAGGAAGCCCTATGGCCGACTTTGTGGCCAGCTATGGAAAAGAAGGAACCCACCCAGCTTTTAAGTTAATGAATCATTTAAAATATGATGTGGGTAATATAGGAAATCATGAATTTAATTACGGACTAGACTTCTTAAACGAGTCCTTAAAAGATGCTAATTTCCCATATATCAATGCAAACGTTTTCAAAGACGAAAATGGCAAACCAGGTGCTCCATACTTTAAGCAATATATTATTAAAGAAAAGGAAGTCGTCGATACAAAAGGTAAAAAACATAAATTAAAGATTGGCTATATTGGTTTTGTACCACCTCAAATTATGTTTTGGGATAAGGCAAACCTTGAAGGGAAAGTGATTGCTCGAGATATTGTCGAAGTAGCAAAAGAGCTAACCGTTAAAATGAAAAATGAAGGTGCTGATATCATTATTGCCATCCCCCATTCGGGAATTAGTACTGATAAATATAAACTCTATGCTGAAGACTCTGTCTTCTATTTAAGTAAGCTACCATTTATTAATGCTATTGCTTTTGGTCATACTCATGCAGTATTTCCTTCTAAAGAATATGAAGGGATCGAAGGTATTGATGCCAAGAAAGGGACTATCAATGGTAAAGCTGCAGTTATGCCAGGAAAATGGGGATCTCATATTGGAATCATCGATTTAAAACTTAATTACGATGGAACTATTTGGAGTGTCATTGATGGGCAGTCTAGTGTCGAATCAATCTATGATCGAAACTCAGATATGAGTGTGAAGCCTGATTTAGAGTTAAGTGAGATCATAGAAGAAGATCATCAAAGAACTTTAAAATTAGCAGACAAGAAAATTGGTTCTTCAAAACAAGACTTCTATAGTTTCCTTTCTCTTATTCAAGATGATGCAACAACTCAAATTGTATCAAATGCACAAATTGACTATGTTAAAAAGGCCATACAAGGAGATGCTAACTTAAGTGATCTTCCTGTTCTATCAGCTGTGGCCCCTTTTAAGGCCGGTGGAAGAAAGAATGATCCAAATGGTTATACAGATGTCTCTAAGGGTGAATTAACCATTAGAAATGCAGCAGATCTCTATCTTTATCCAAATATTCTTTATGCCCTAAAAATTACAGGTAAAGATGTCAGAATGTGGCTTGAGTGCTCTGCTGGTATGTTTGCTCACATTGATACTAACTACTTTAAGGAGCAACCTCTTATCAACTGGGGAGGATTTCGTACTTATAACTTCGATAATATTGATGGTGTTACTTATGAGATCGACGTCACAGAAAGAAGACATTTTGACGAAGACTGTAAAGTTCTAAACAAAGACTCTTTTAGAATTAAGAACCTAAAGTACAATGGTAAACCGGTAAAAGATAATCAAGAATTTATTCTAGCAACAAATAATTATCGCGCTACAGGTGGAAAATTCTCGGGAACAATAAAAGAAAATGTTGTTATTACAGCTCCTGATACTAACCGCCAAGTACTAATAAATTACATTAGAAGTGAAAGTAAGAAAAAAGGTTTTGTTGAAGCAAAGCCCAATATGAATTGGAAAATAAAATCAGTTCCAAATGCAGAAAAACTAAAAGTATATTTTGAAACCTCACCTTCAAAAAAGGCAAGCCGATTTATAAAGGAGAATGCAATCTATCCTTTAAAGCGACTGGATGGCCTGGATGAAGAAGGTTTTGCACGCTATCAAATCAACCTAAAATAGTGGCCATACACATACTTACCAAGAGCGTCATTAAGGTGTAAGTCATTAGATTTACACCTTAACACATTAATAATATGACTTTTTATTCCTTTGAAGCTAAAATCTACGGTCCGAGAATAATTCTTGGATAGATTTATAAAAGGAATTTAATATGTCTGTTTACGTCAATAGAACATTAAACATGAAGAAGATCAAGGCCATCGGTTTTGATATGGACTATACATTAGTTCGCTATAAAACAGAGGCATTTGAAAAATTTGTTTTTGAACTTGTACTAGAAAAACTAGTTGAGATTAAGAAGTATCCAGCAGAGATTACAAATATAAAGTTTGATTTCAACCAAGTTATTCAAGGCCTTATTATTGATAAGTTAAGAGGAAATATTCTTCAAACAAATCGCTATGGAAAAGTTAAGATTGCAAAGCATGGGACAAAGTCAATTGACTTTCGTGACCTAACGGAAATCTATGGCAATAGTATTATTGATCTAAACTCAGATCAGTATCAATCACTAGATACAAACTTCTCAATTTCAAATGGAGCAATGTTTTCAAATCTAGTGGATCTAAAAGATAATGGCCTGAAATTACCAGATTATGAGACTCTATCTAGCGATATAAAAGAAGTCATTGATATTGCCCACTCTGATGGTTCACTTAAAGGTCATGTTCAAGAAAATCTTGAAGACTTTATTATTGCAGATCCGGAAGTTGCAAAACTTCTTGAGCGCTTCAAGAGATTTGGAAAGAAGCTTATCCTTATCACTAATAGTGAATGGAGCTGGACAAAGAGCCTTATGGAGCACACGATTGATCCATTCCTTAAGGAGCACGATAGTTGGATGGAGCTTTTTGACATTTCAATCTGTCTTGCATTTAAGCCACGCTTCTTTAGTGTAAGTAATATGTTCTTAGAAATTAATCCTGACACTGGATTTATGACAAATGCAGAAGGACCTCTAGAGCAAAATAAAGTCTACCAAGGTGGATGGGCAGGAAAACTTCAAAAAGACCTGGGACTAGAAGGTGAAGAGATTCTTTATCTAGGAGACCATATCTACGGTGACGTTCTAACATTAAAGAAAACTTTTAATTGGAGAACTGCCTTAATCTTCGACCCTCTTCAAAGTGAAATCGATGCAATTAAAAAATCAGCACCGACACAGGCCTTAATTGATGCCGAGATGAAGAAGAAAGAAAAGCTTGAGCATGAACTTAATAAATTAGAACTTCTTAAGCACGAAGATCCTGAAAAGTATAACAAGGAAGATATTGGAAAAATCTTTAGTGAGATTGATAAGATCAACACTAAGATTTCTCAACATCTTGAAACTTACAGACAATTTTTCAATCCTCATTGGGGAGAGATGATGCGTGCTGGTTTAGAAGAATCTCGTTTTGCTGATCAAGTTGAAAAGTATGCCTGCTTTTACATGGCAAAGATTACGGACTTACTTGAATACACTCCACGTACGTACTTTAGACCAACGAAGAGAGTCTTAGCTCACGAAATTACAGAGCCTAATTTTTAAAAGTATTTTGTAAGAATTGTAAAAAGACGCGGTATACCTCGTCACCATATCCCCCGGCCATAACCCAGGCCTGGGGAATTTTTCTCTCTTCTAAAAAGTTCTTCATAAAGAGATCACGCTTTAAACACTCTTCCAAACTAAGCTGAATTCCTTTTGCACTTTCAAGAATGTCTTTTTCATAAACATCGGCACCTTGAACGACAATACAAAGGTCGTACTTATCAGAGATTAAATCCTTCACTTTTTCTAACTTCTCTAAATAATTTTCATCAGCAGCTACAGGAATATCCCATGTACTAGGAATAAAGCTTGAATTCGTTTTGTCTGGATTATCCAAAGGCCAGCCATCTTTCATGTGAATAGAGAGACAATCAATCGTCTTATCATCTTTTAAGATCTCTGCAGTACCATCACCTTTATGAGCATCCATATCAATCACAAGGCACTTTCCTAGGCCCTTTTCTTTTTGTAATTTTCTAATGGCGATAACAATATCATTAAAAAGACAAAACCCTCCTGGTTCACTACTCTTTGCATGGTGCATGCCACCACCAAGGTGATAACTAAAACCACTTTCTAAAGCATTTTCAGCGGCAAGGTATGTCCCTTCACAGTGAGCAAGGGCCCTCATTATAAAATCTTTCAATGGCCTTTTTGCACTATCTGGTTCGTAGCGATGAAAAGATCCATCATCATTAATTAGTTCATAAGCTTGTAAGACGAGATTTGTCGAATCACCAACAGCTCGCATATAGAAGCGATCAGTATGGGCCAATAAGAGATCACTTAATTTGAATTTAGTAAGCCTACGTCTTTCAAGAGATGGATTATCTTTAAAATTATCTAGTATTCTTGTGACACGTTCATCCTTAAGAGGAACTCCAATACCGTAATCAAGATAACTTCCAAGAGAGTCTTCCATGTAGAAAATTTTTGAGCTTGTTTTGGTCATTACTAAAACCTTCGTTTTCGGACTTGCTTATCAATACTAATATTATATAGTTATACCTTAATCCCACTTGTAAATCTTACAAAATTTGGCAAATTTCAGGCCCTGAGCTTATATTTTGCTATACTTGTTAAATTATATTTGTTCGTAAATTCGACAAATTAGGGATGATATAGATGATTAGGAGATTGGATGATTTATAAGACTTTATGGTTACGCCATGAGACAAAGCCATTTGAGCAGCGAAGTGCCCTCACGCCAGAGGCGGCCAAAGCTATACGTGATCTCGGCCATGAAGTTATCATCGAAAGATCTCCAAGTCGTATTTTTAAAGACGAGGAATTTGAAAAGCTAGGCTTTAAAATGATGCCAAGTAATTCTTGGATCAATATGGCGCCTAAGAATGCATATATCTTAGGTCTAAAAGAGCTGGATGCAGAGAAGTTTCCTCTCACTCATCGCCACATTCACTTTGCTCATGTCTACAAGGGTCAAAATGGGGCCAATGAAATGCTTGATCGCTTTATTCAAGGTGATGGTAAGTTATTTGATCTTGAATACCTTGTGGATGAGAATGGAAAGAGAATTGCAGCCTTTGGTCGATGGGCCGGTTTTGTTGGTGCAGCAATTGGACTTAAGAATTGGATTGCTCAGCAAAGAGGAGAAGACTTCAATGCAAGCGCTCCTTTAAATTCATATGAAAATCAATTTAGTCTTATCAACGAAGTTGCCAAAGATCTTGAACAGCTTCAAAAACGACCTCGTGCCGTTGTCATTGGCCACCGTGGACGTTGTGGTATTGGTGCAAAACAATTTCTAAAAAGTGTTGGTGTCGAATTCTGTGCATGGGGACGAGAAGAAACAAGTGTCCAAAGACCAATTAGAGCAATTTTAGATTATGATATCTTGATAAATTGCACTTTAAATACAACTAAAGCAAAACCATTTCTTGATCTTAAAACATTAGAGCAAGAAAGAAACTTAAGTGTTATTTCTGATGTTAGCTGTGACCCAACCGGGCCATGTAACCCACTTCCAATCTATGACGATATCACAACAATTGATACGCCAACGACCAGAGTCGACTTGGAAGAGTTACTTGAGGTTACGGCCATTGATCATCTGCCTTCACTTCTTCCAAGAGAAAGTACTGAGGAATATGTTGAGCAACTACTGCCTCATATTATCGATTTATTAAACGGTGATATTGAAGACTCTCCATGGGAGAGAGCTTTAGAGGTTTTCTATGCTAAAACTATTGAACTTGGATTAGAAAAGAGACTTAGTGAAGAGCCACAATTACTTATGTAGTGTAACAAAGCTTGCAATACTCTTTACTTCTTCATAGTCTTTAAAATTTTGATGCTTCTTATAGCCTTTCATTAAATACTGACATTTTTTATGACAACTTTCTAATAAGGCCTTTGAACGTTCTTCACTAAGTGGCCTATTCTGTAATATCCATGCCATACTTTTCACACGCCAGTAATCCATGGCAAAGAACTTAAAAGAGAGTTGATCTTCATGGCCGCCATACTTATTCACAAACTCATTTTCTAAAAAACCAATATCATACAGAGAAGTTACTTTTAGCCAGAAGTCATAATCTTCACAAACCACGAAATCTTCTCTCATCCCACCTATTTGTTCAAAAAGTTCCTTCTTCATTAAAACACTAGAGGGAGAAATGACACAGCCTTGTAACGATCGGATAAACATATCACCACCATGCTTTTGGTGATGTTTTTTCTGCTTAACAACCTTTCCATCTCTTAGCCACCTCTCAGCAGTATGAACTAATACCTTTCCTGTATTTTTTAGGTAGCTAACCTGAGAGGCCAACTTATCTCGATGCCATTCATCATCAGAATCTAAAAAAGCAATATAATCACCTTTTGAGTTCTTTACACCAAGATTTCTTGCACTAGAGACTCCAGCGTTTTCTTTCTTTAAATATTTAATTCTTTTGTCTGAAAATGAGCCGACAACATCATGAGTATGATCAGTTGAGCCATCATCTACAATAATGAGTTCTAAATCATTAAAACTTTGATTTAAGACGGAAGTAATCGAGCGTTTTAAAAAATCTGCACGATTATATGTAGGAATAATAACACTAACTAACACTATTGATTATATCTTCCAACATTTCATTAGTAATGTTCTTCTCTAAACTATCGATAACACCATCTAATTGTTTTAAATTTCTAGCACCACAAAGAATCGTACTTAACTCATCATGAGAAAGGTTAAAGTGAATCGCAAAATCTAGACCTGTCATAGCGTGTTTATCCAATGCAGGTTGCATCCTTTCAACAATTTCATAACGACTCTCTTTATCCATGGCCTTCCACCATGGGGCCCACGAGCGACAGTCACTCTTATCAAATTTACGATCGCGATTAACTCGTCCAGTAAGAATCCCTTTATCAAGAGTTCCCCAGCTCATGAAGCTAATATCGTTTTCTTTAACTATTGGAAAAATATCATTTTTTACATCTTGTTCAAAAAAGTTGAATTGAGATTGAATCACTTCAATCTTATCCACTTCACTAGCAAGCTTAAACTCTTCAGGTGTAGTATTACAAAGGCCGATATGTTTGATCTTTCCTTCGTTCTTTGCTTTAGCTAATACTTCAACTGTTTTACGAATATCAACATTTTCATCAGGCCAGTGAACCATAAAAAGATCAATATAATCACTTTGAAGATCACGTAGAGATTGCTCAAGCATATCTCTAGTTACTTTTGGATCATTGCTCATATCCACACGTTTATTCTCATGCCAAGTAACACCAGACTTAGAAATGATAAAAGCCTTCTCTCTTTGTCCATTTAAAGCAAAGGCCTTGCCTATTCGCCTTTCACTTTCTCCAAAGCCGTATATAGGAGCTGTATCAAAGATACGAACGCCTCGATCAAAAGCGTGTTGTAGAAGAGTAAGAGAGTCAGACTCACTAATATCTCCAAATCCATAACCAGCGCCTTCTCCAGAGATACTTGCGCCACCAAAAGCAAATTTTCCATATTGGTCTAGTATTTTCATAATTTAAAAGTATCCTCTGTCCTAAAATGCGTAAAGACTTGACGCACCGATAGATTAAAAGTTATTCCAATGGAATGGATCTACTAGTTTTTGCACACCGCGGTGAAGCACAATGCTTCCTAAAAGAGATGGAGCTTAAGGCCCACCCATTAAATAACTCCCTCTACACTCTAGAGGATCAGAGTGTTGCGCTTATTATCACAGGAGAAGGCCATAATAACGTTCTAACGGGACTTAGCCTCGCTCTAGGGCAACTTAGTGGAAATGTTCAAAGAATCATTAACTTCGGTATTTGTGCTGCCTTAAATGAACAATTACAAAAGAATGAAATTCACTCAATTAGAACAATCTATGGCCAAGATGAATTTAAAAGCTTTCAAACAATAGACACTCAGGCAAAACACGACCTCATCACAGCAAAACAAAGACTTTTAGATACCAAAGAATCTCAAAAGCTTGAGCACATTGCCCCACTAGCAGATCGAGAAGGATGGGCCATAGGCCTTGTTGCCAAGCAAGCAAATATCGATCTTTTATCTTATAAACTTATTTCAGACCATGTTAGTGATGCACCAATATGCGAATATATTAAAGAGCTTTCTCAAGATTACTCTCAAAAATTATTTGAATTCTATCAAGAATTAGAACTAGTAGAGAAAGCCTCATCAATTGAGAATCCATTTAAAGAGCAAAGCGACTACTACTTTACACTTTCTCTTAATCGAGAAGTCTCAAACCTGTGCCAGCAACTATGTGTAAAGTACGAAAAAGAAAATATTAATGACATCATCGATACAACTTCCCTTCTAAACTTAGAGACGACCCCAAAAAAGAGGGCCTTAAAGCTAAGGGATCAACTAAAAGAGAAGCTTTATCCTACACGCACAAAAATTCTAGGACAACTTGATAGCTTTATTCAAGATGCAGGCTTTGAGAAGAAAGAGCTCACATACGACCCAGCAATTGAGAAAGTCTTTTTAAATTTAAAAATAAATATCAAAAGCGAAAAAGATATAAAAGAGCTTACTCGTAAACTTAAGAATATAGACTGGCACGAGTACCAATCAATTATGAATGGAGAAAATCTTTAATGAAGATTGAAAAGATATTCATTGAAGAAGAAGCTCGAAATGGAGAAATTGCTCTCTCTCTTCCAAAGCGCTTTCCAAAAGCACAAGTTGTATACATAGATAATCATGCAGATATCTGGGGAAGAGTAAAAAAACCTTATCTCCATAAGAGAGATTCTCTAAATCTCTTCATTGCCCACAAAAAAGGCTCTTTAGTAAAAGAAGCTCCTGATGCATATGGAATCTCAGGTGAGCCTCATTATTACTTTATCCACGCTTATAATTGTATTTATGAGTGTGACTACTGCTACCTTCAAGGATATTTTAATTCACCGGATCTTGTTCTCTTTGTTAATCATCAAGAAATTATGGCAAGCATGCAAGAAATAGCAGATAAAACAACAGGCAACCTGTGGTTTCACGCTGGTGAATTCAGTGATTCCCTAGCTCTAACACACTTAACCAATGAACTAAGCTTCTATCATGACTTTGCAAAACGTAATTCAAAGTGCTTTATCGAATTAAGAACAAAGTCGGCAAATATTAAAGAACTGATGAAGCTTGATCCCTTACCAAACTTTATTACTTCATTTTCTTTATCGCCAAAGAATAAGATTAAATCACATGATCTTAAGACACCATCTCTTGCAGCAAGACTTAAGGCAATTGAGAAGCTGTATAAAGCGGGTCACCCTATTGGACTACACTTTGATCCCGTTATTCACACAGATCAATTCGAAGAAGAATATCAAGAACTAATAAATGAAGTCTCTAATATCATTCCACTAAATAAAGTAGAATATATCTCAATTGGTGTTGTGCGCTTTACTAAAGATGTCTACTCACAAGTAAAAAAGAATTATCCAAAAACAACCTACTTTCATTCGGAGCTTACAAAAGGTGAAGATGGAAAGATTCGCTACCCAAGGCCAATGCGCCACTGGATTTTAGGTAAGATTAAAGATATGTGCTTAAAGGCCGGCGCTATTGAAAAGGCCGTCTACTTATGCATGGAAGAATAATCAACCTCTTAAAACTGAAGATAGATATCTAAGTAATTATCAATTAACTCTAAACTTCGGGCGGCTGACTGCTTCTGCCTTGCTTGGTATTCCATATATACATCACCAGGATTAACGACTTTTAAATTATCCGTTTCAGGTGCTTCATAAACAGATGAATAGACTGCTCTCAACTCATCATAAATTGACTCGAGCTCAGTAAAATAAGACTGATCCGCCCCAGATAAGAGTCCTACACCTTTTAAAAGTGTCAGATGCATTAAAATATTATCTTGTAAGTAGTCGTTAGAAAGGGACTTAAAGATTTCGGTTGTCATAAAGCCCACAATATTTTCTTTTTGAATCGCAGTAAACTCACCTTCTTCAGCTAACTCAATAATAGATTCAAAGAAAATCGTTAAGTTGGACTGACGACATACAAGAGGGGCCCTCAAGATCTTTCCAAAGTCTGTTGCGCTTACTTGTTCATAAGAAGATAATGCGTACTCAGCTCTTTCAACAAAACGAAGAGCCTCTTGCCTGGCCTTTACATCATTATAAAAAGTTACAGCTCTTTTAAGATTCATTATAACTTCATCTGGGTTTTGAAAATAAGAAGAATTAATTGGATCGATAATTTGTGATGGTGGCAGATTTGAGTTGATACTCTTTTCACAATCTAAGTTGAGCATCTCAAGTTTTTGAATTTCGCCACCTAATTGTGCAAGTTCTCCTGCAGGCAGGCCTTCAATTGTGACGACTTGATCATCACTTCTCTTATACTCATTATCTTCATGGAATTGCTTTCGTGGAACAAACTTCTTTTTAGGAGTATTATTTGAAAAAGGTTTGAGTTCTTTTTGACCTTCAGATTCGTAATGACCCCTAACCTTCTGTGGTAGATAATCATCCTGATAGAAGTGGTATAGGAAGTAGCTCACCGACATAGCTACTAGAATTATGAAAAACAATAAAATACGTTTTTTCAATCTTACAACCTCTCCTCTTCCTTTTAAGAGGATAACTACCTGAAATTAGTTATTTATATCTAATATGATATCGACAGCGTTTTGCTATGTCCAAGATTCTTTGATAACTACTTGTAAAAACCATAAGATATTGCTCATTTTGCACAAAAATGGTTGCACTTTTATGACGATATGTTTATATTCTACAACCTAATAACCCAAATATTAATGTAGAGTTTATATAAATAAGGATGAAGTGATGGCACGTACATGTGATTTAACTGGAAAAAGAAGACTTGTTGGTAATAAAGTTTCTCACGCTAAGAACAGAAGCAAAATGACTCAAAAACCAAATCTTCAAACAAAGAGAGTATATGATCCTGTAACAGGTGAAACAATTAAGCTTAGACTTTCAACTAGAGCAATTAGAACTCTAGATAAAGTTGGATCTCTTTCTAAGTTCCTTAAGAAGTACAAGCACCTTTGGAACGCTTAATTAGATTTTAATTCTAAGACTTTAAGTCATTTAGATATAGAAAAGGCCAGCATTTAGCTGGCCTTTTTATTTATGGCTGTTTATTTAAAACAAATTAGTATTGAACATCAACTTGATCAATAACAAATCCCCACTTCTGAACTGAACGGTCTGACTTAAATGTTAATTTAAGTGTTCCACCTTCAGCAAAGAAAGAAGTGTAGTTCTCACCGCTACCAGTTACCTTCTCAATTAAAGTACCTTTAGCATCTCTAATCTCGATGTAGTCATAACGATTCTCAAGGTCAAACTTACGAATTCTTAGACGAATGAATTTTGCACCTTCAACTTCGTAAACAGTTTCCATAACTTCATTTTCTGAATATGGGTGTGCTGACTCAAAAAGAGGAGCATCAACTGTTTGCCAATCTTCTGGATTTGGCTCGTTTCTTTCAGGAATTGTATTCGTTAAAAGATTGTAAGCGTTAATACGTCCAGAGTTAATAGTCTTACCTCTAAGTGCCGCTACTGGATCAGAAGTTACCATAACTTTATTTCTGATTTGTAGTGGAGTTAGATCCTTATTTTCAGCTAGGAAAAGACCAATTACACCTGAAACATGAGGAGTTGCCATTGAAGTTCCTGAGTAAGAAGCATATCCACCATTTTTAACAGTTGATAGAATCTCATGCCCTGGTGCACCAATATGAACTGTTGAACGTCCGTAACAAGAAAAGCTTGCTAGTTCATCAGCAGCTGTTGTTGCAGCAACTGAAATTACGTTATCAACATTGTAGTTTGATGGGTAGTGTGGTCTTGAATCGTTATCAGTTGAAGAGTTACCTGCTGCGGCCGTAAATACGATACCTGCATCATTAGCTCTTTCGATTGCTTCTTGAAGTGCTTCAGAGCGTCCGCCCCCTCCCCAAGAGTTTGACATAATATCAACACCAATTTTTGTAGCATAATCAATTGACTTGATCGCAGCTTCAGTTGAACCTGAACCACTATCAGTTAAAAACTTAACCGCTACAAATTGAACATCTCTCATTACACCAGCAACACCAATAGCGTTGTGTGAAGCACCGATTGTTCCTGCACAGTGTGTACCATGAGAATGTCCATCAATAGGATCACCGTCATTATTAGCGAAGTCATAACCATGGATATCATCAACATAACCATTTCCGTCATCATCAACACCTGGCTGACCATTTGCTTCTGCTTCGTTTACCCACATTTGATCTCTTAGATCTGGGTGGTTGTAATCAATCCCTGTATCGATTACAGCGATTTTAATTGCGCGATCACCTTTTGTGATTTCCCATGCCTTAAGTGCATCAACGTCAGCACCTTCGACAGCATTTACACCACGTGGCCCATTAGAACCTGTGTTTCTAAGTCCCCAAAGTTTTCCAAACTTAGCATCTGCTGGTGTATAGTATGCACCATTATCAGAAGCATCTTGATAGTTTAGAATTTCATCAAGAACATTTGTGTGTACAATTGGCTTTACGATTTCGTAAATGAAGTTAGGCTCAGCATATTCAACTTCTGCTCTTTCATTCATTTGCTTTGCAAGAGTGTCAATTGACACAAGTGATTCATTAAACTTCACAACATATAGGTCACCTGATGATAGCTCGATACGACGATCAAGTGATGCTCCCGTTAGTGAATGTCCAAAAAAGTTCTCTGCTGCAACATCTTTCTTAAGCTTTACAATCAGTTCTCCTGGAACATGATCAGCTGCAAGTGGTGAAAGTGCCATTGCTGAAATAATAGCTGGCGCTAAAATAGATTTAATACTCATTAAGATCCTCCTAATCCTTTATCTCCCCTTCCATAAGGAGACCATACTAAGACTAAAAATATGTCTGCTAACTAGTTTACCACCATTCAAAGGGCAAAAATTTCAAAAGATACAAAATATTGAAAATGTGAGAAAATGTTAGTTAATGATACACGGAAAAAGTAACGACCCAGTCCTTATAAAAAGAATACCAGTAAAAGTCTGGACTCTTCGATCTGAAGTAGAAGAGGCCGTTCGTCTTCGCTACAAAGAAGGCGAAAAGCCTGATTTAGAAGACCTAATCGAAATTTATAAAGACAAAGGTGAGCTTCCTGTTGCTGAAGAAGTTGAAGATGATAACAACGAACTTGATCCTCAAGCACTGGCAGATGCAGCAATGAATGGAGAAGAAACTGACAATGTTACTCCGATAAATGAGAAGAAAGTTATCAAGCAATTTATTCCCGATCTACCAAAAGAAAAGCTTTTTAGTGGGAATTTATTGTTATCAGAACTCTACATGGAAGGTATGTATTTCTTCTGTGAACGAGAGTTCACACAGGGTCAATCAATCGTTGTTGATATCCAAATACCAAATCGTATTATCCTAAATGGAATCGTTGTTTATTCGCGAACTTTTAATATGAAAAGTCGTATTATTTCCAACGCTTCTCTACCCTACCGTACAGGGATAAAGTTCACATTTCTTAAAGAGGGTGAAAGAACTCTTCTTAGAAACTTTATTAAGTCATTTGAACCAGAAGTGGCCCAAGAGGCTCCAAAGTCAGTAAATGCGACTCCGGCATCACCAGCAGGAGGAGATGATGATGACGAGCTGGATATCTTTGACGATCTCTAATAAGAATTCTAAAATTTCTTATGCAAAATATTAGACGTAACTATTTCTCAGCAAGCCTTGTTTCAATTCTCTTTGTGACTCTCCTATTTGGAGCTGTTATAAGCGAGTTTTTTCAAGCACCCGTGATAACTTCAAAAGAACTTTCGAATCTACAGTTTCTTTTCACAAGTGATCAAATTGATGACGTAGATAGTCTCTCTCTTGCATCAAACCTAGGACGATTTAGTCTTGCAAAGAATAATGGCCAATGGATCATTACTCAGCCTCGACGAATTAATGCCAATGAAGCGACAATCACAAAGCTTCTCGATTCACTAAAGAATGTAAAAATAAAAAAGATCTTTCCAAAAGATCCTATCAATTTATCAAACTTCTCTCTCGATAATCCAACTTCAACTATTACTCTAAAGAATGAGGATGGAATTGATGAAACAATCTCTTTTGGACTAATTAATCCAATTGATAACTCGACTTATGTTGTAAGTGATAGTGATAATGCTATCTACCACGTAAACGCTGTAAAGTTCTCTCTGGAAAAACTAGACCTTCCATCTCTAATTGATTCACGAGTCTTTAGTTATGCTCCAAGTGATATTACGGCCATTACTGTTATAAATTCAGGAAAGCTGCGTTTTGCTTTTGAAAGAAATAAGAATGACATATGGATATCTGGAAATAATGCTTTAAATGATGAATTAGTCCAAGACTTTCTTGTTAAATTAACAAGCTTCAAATCGAATCTTATTTTAGATAAGAGAACAGATAAAATGAATGAAAGAATTGAGCGCTACCTAAAGAAGCCATATTATAAAGTTATTGTAAAAATTAAATCAGGAGAAGAGATTGAATATGACCTTTCATGGGTATTAACTTCTCTACCAGACTTAAATATTGAGAAAAAAGAAAACTTTATTATTCGTGCATCAAATAGAGAACACCCGTTCCTTGTAAGTAAGGAATACCTAAGTGTACTCTACAAAAGAATAAGAAGCTTTAGACCAAGTCCACTCAATAAGATAATTTACTAAGCTATTAACTTATTAAGAATTTCAGACGCTACACCTTCAACTTCATCAATAACATGTTGAATGGCCTTACCTACTCTGTGGTGTCTGATTGGAAATTTTGAAAATGGAACAAAGATGTAATAAGTTTCACCTTTACATGTTTCCAAAGCATTTAAGTCGCTAAAGATATTATCATCAAAATCTATCTTTATACTCTTCTTCTTACTTTGGCAGATGGCCTCATCAAGTTCTTCATAAGTTTTCCCATTAGCGCTAAGGAGTCCCCCAACCTCAGCACTAAGGGAAATTTGGTCGGCCTGTGATAGACTTAAAAAATTCTTGTGCCCCTCAATTGATACAAGGATTCCCTTGCGACTCAATTGCACAATCTGTCCATCAACAGGTTTTAATATAGAATTCCAGAATGAAAACTTAGCCTTAAGATTTGTGTTCATTCTGAAGTCACGATGACTTAGTGATAGGTTTGTCAGTAAGCGATCATAGACAAATAATTTATAAATATCATAATCAACCCATCTCATTGAATGCAGATGCATAAATGGACCGGCCTTATGCTTTAGAGATATTAATGTTTGCTTATTCACATCAAACCAAAGATGCTTTAATCTCGGGTCAATATAGAAGTTATAGAGATCAAATAGAGTTGTCTCCATCTCACCTTTCTTATTTACTAACCAAACTGGAATCTCTTTAAAAGCTTCAAGTTCTTCTTTAACTTCACTGATACTCATCGAAGAAATACCACTTGAGTGACGATCTTTCATGGCCTCGATTAATTTCGACCAATTTGACCAATGTAGACTATATGGGCCGTCATCAAATAATTGAATAGATTCAAATAACTTAGGATCTGCAATATATTCTTCTAAATTCTTTAATGCGCTCATATCCGCCCTCTACTGGTCAACGATTTATTTCTTCGTATTTCCCCACTATAGCAATATGGTTAATTAAAACGAGTGGATTGCTTAACTCTCTAATAGAAGCCTTTATTTTCAATAATTTAGATACTGTAATTGACCATTTTCCCCACTTGGCAATAAAAGCGAATTATTGCCTATTTTCATTGGTATTTAATGATTTTGGTTACTTAAGTTATAATATGATCATGAATGCATTGGATATTTTCCGAAAATCCCATTTGGCCCTAAACCTCACACCTTTTACGATAAGGGAGCTCTTTAATATCCCGACAACCCCATGTGATGTTTTTATCTTTGAAGATGGTAAATTTAAGCATTCACTATATCGTGGCACCTATGTTGCTAACGATACTTTAAAGGAAATGATTGAAAGAGGTCATACTATAGTCTTTGCAAGTAATGAGCAAAGAGAAGAGTTAAAGGAATTACAACAAAATACCCTAAGACAGGTAACAAGATCCTTTTCAATGGGTGATACATATCAAAATTGCAAAAATCAGCTCAATCTTATTACCATTAATCTTCGCTATCTCTTTGAAGATCCAACGGATGATAATGCATTAAATCTTCAGTATCAAAGTCTAAAGGTTCTCGCCAACTTTCTAATAAAGAACCCAAAGATGCACGAGCCACTATATCGTTACTATGCGGCCCAAGGGCATCATTATATTTTTGCTCAACCCCTACTTTCCTCAATCTTTCTCGTAGGGATTCTGAAAACATCTCAACTCTATAATGATAAAGATATTGAGAACTTTTTTATCACAAGTTACTTTAAGGATATTGGAATGTCGGCCATTCCTATTGATAAATTCGATAAAGAGAATCTTTCTGAGATGGATAAAGTCCTACTTGCGAAACACCCAATTATTTCTGCAAGAATTCTGCAAGGAAGGATTCAGCTCTCACCTGCTCATATGAAGGTCATTGAAAACCATCACACGTTCAGTATTATCGATAAATACGACACTGATAATCAACATATCAAGAACCTGACTGTAACAGGTTTTGAAACGCTCATGGTTAACGTCTGTGATATCGTTGCGGCCATGATCTCAACACGCCCTTATAGAGAGGCTTTATCGATCTTTGAAGCCTTAGAGAAAATACGTTCACATATTGGAAGTGAGTACCCACACGAATTTAAAATTATCATTAACTACTTTCGCAATTTCTTTACAACATCAGTCAGGTAAAAAAAACTTTTCATAACGTTTCAAATATTTCAAAATAATAATTAACCAAGGATAAGGTTAATATATTTTTAATTACATATATTTAAATTCAACAATTGCTAAATGCTCCAGGGAGGGAACATGGCCAGTCAACAAATTCCAGTAAGCCCGGTAACGGGAATAATTGCAGAAGAAAACGTCTTTATCGATTTTGGTGAGCACGAAGGAAAATCTATCCTTGAGATCCAAGATACTCTTCCAGATTATTACGATTACTTAATCAACAAAAGAGAAGAAGGAATTTGCACAATTCGTCGCAACCAAGATAAGTCATTTAGACTTTACGTTTCAAATACACTTCAATAAATTATATCGTGGGGCAGCAATGCCTGCCCTACTGTTTTCTTAACAAAATCTTAATAAACACCCTTTTCTCCCTATGCTAAATTTCTTAGTGAGAACACACATTTAGCTATATTCGAGGAGACATAAAATGATTAGAAAGCTCATTATACTTTGTGCCGCACTATCTGCACTAAGTGCTCATGCAATGAAAATTAATGCTGCTGGTGCTTCATTCCCATATGCCATTTACTCAAAATGGTTTTCAGAATACTCAAAACAAAATCCTGACGTACAATTCAATTACCAGCCAATTGGATCAGGTGGAGGTATTCGCCAACTAATTAAAGAAACAGTTGATTTTGGTGCCTCTGATGCTCCAATGAAAGAAAAAGATAAGAAGAAAGCAAAGTGGCCAGTACTTCACGTTCCAATGGTTTTAGGTGCAGTGGCGATTGCTTATAATCACCCAGAAGTTAAAGATCAGCTTAAACTTGATGGTCCAACTTTAGCAGATATCTACCTTGGTAAAATCACAAAGTGGAATGCTCCACAAATTCAAAAATTAAATCCAGAAATGAAACTTCCAGAGAGTGATATTCTAGTTGTTCGTCGTGCTGATGGTTCAGGAACAACGAAGAATTTCGCTGACTACCTAGTCGACGTAAGTTCAGAATGGAAGCAAAGAGTTGGAACTGGAAAGTCTCTAAGATGGCCAACAGGAATAGGAGCAAAAGGAAATGATGGTGTAACTTCAATGGTAGAAAACACTACTGGCACTATCACTTATATGGACCTTGCTCACGCCAGAAAGAATAATATCAAAACAGTTGCTCTAAAAAATAAAGCAGGTGTCTACATTAATCCAACAGTTGAAGCTGTATCAGCATCGGCCAAAGGATTTACTCCAAAAGGTAAAGAATTAACTGGCTCACTAATCAATAGTGCCGATAAAGATGCATATCCTATTAGTGCCTTAACTTATATTCTTTTACCAATGGTTGAGAAGGACCAAAAAAGAGTCGAGATCTATAAATTTGTAGAATGGGCCATAACTAAAGGTCAAAATTACGCAAAAGAGCTTTTCTACGCTCCATTACCAGAAGAACTTTCCAAAAAGGTTGTTAAGAAGGTAAAATCTCTTTAATGAAATTATTAAAAGACTTCAGGCCATCATCTCCTAGTTATCAGGATAAGATGGCCTATACTACACTAAGATTTTTTTCACTTGTTGTAATTGTTCTCCTACTTATTATGATAGGACAATTATTCTTTGCAAGTCGCGAAGCCTTTAATGAATTTGGCTTTGCTTTTATCACAGATGACTTCTGGAATCCCATCGATGATGAGTTTGGAGCACTTCCCTTTATTTTTGGAACGGTTGTAACATCTCTACTTGCACTTTTAATTGCAGGACCAGTAAGTGTAAGTGTTGCACTTTATATTACAGAATACCTTCCAAAATCTCTTTCAAATATTTTAGGGACATTTGTTGAACTTATTGCAGCGGTGCCAAGTATTATCTTTGGTCTTTGGGGACTTTATTACTTAGCTCCTTTTGTAAAAGATACTGTTACACCTGCTCTAAAATCAACTCTAGGATTTCTACCTCTATTTCAAGGTCCAAGTTTTGGAATCGGTATTTTAACTGCATCAATCATCTTAGCGATAATGATCATCCCAACGATTACTTCTGTAGCAAGAGAAGTTTTTCGCTCTGTAAGTATTCTACATAAAGAGGCAGCTCTAGGGCTTGGGGCGACTAAATTTGAAATGATTAAAATTGCAGTACTTAAGCCAAGCTTTTCAGGTATCGTTGGTGCATTAGTTCTTGGCCTTGGACGTGCCTTAGGTGAAACAATGGCCGTTGCAATGGTTATTGGAAATACACCTCAAATATCAAAATCAATTTTTGCCCCGGCTTCAACAATGGCCTCAGTTATGGCAAATGAATATGCAGAAGCTGAAAGTGATCTTCACCTATCAGCACTGTGCCTAGTTGGTCTTCTACTTTTTGTCGTCACTTTTGTCGTCAATCTAATTGCACGAACAATTGTATGGAGACAAACTAAAGGAAGGAGTAAGAAATGAAACTATCCAAAAAAAGAGTCATAAAGAACCAACTCTTTCGAGGAACTTTAATACTAAGTTCTCTCATTGTAATAATGCCACTTATTCTAATCTTCGTTTTCCTTCTACAAAAAGGTTCCACTTCGTTAAGCTTAGATTTTTTTCTAAATGATCCTAAACCTGTAGGAGAAGTTGGAGGCGGAATGAGACATGCAATCATCGGAACACTAATGATGGTTGCCCTAGGCTCATTTATAGCTGTTCCTGTAGGGACATTATGTGGTGTCTACTTAAGTGAGTACGGTAAAGGAAAAATTGCGCAAAGCCTACGCTTTACAATTGACCTCTTAACAGGTGTTCCATCAATTGTTGTCGGTATTTTTTCTTATTTAATATTTGTTGTTAGCTTTAAATCATTTTCTGCCCTAGCAGGTGCTTTTGCTCTGAGTATTATCATTTTACCAATTGTTACACGTACAACTGAAGAGATTTTAAAACTTATTCCAAGACATGTTAGAGAAGCAGGACTGGCCCTAGGGTTACCTCGATGGCGAGTTATTTGGAATATAATTTTAAGAGGCTCAAGAAACTCTCTAACAACAGGGGTTATCCTGGCCATATCTCGTGCTGCTGGTGAAACAGCACCACTACTCTTTACAGCTTTTGGAAGTATGTATTTAAGCTTCCAAGTGACAGGCCCAATGGCATCCCTTCCTGTCCAAATTTATAATTATGCAATAAGCCCCTATAAAGATTGGCAACAACAAGCTTGGGCCGGATCATTCACTTTAATTATTATTGTTCTGGGACTAAATTTAAGTGCGAAATTTTTATTTAATACAAAGAAGCTTAAAAAATTCTTTGTGAGGAAATCATAATGTCTAATAGCGATATCATTTTAGAAGTTAATAATATTCAAGCATGGTTTGGTGACTTTCAAGCAGTCAAAGGAATTGACCTAAAATATGAGAAGAATACGGTTAATGCCATTATTGGCCCATCAGGTTGTGGTAAATCTACTTATATCCGTACCTTAAATCGTATCCACGAAGAAGTGGAAGGTGCACGCGTATCTGGAGAAGTCATATTAGATGGTAAAGATATTTACGCACCAGACGCAGATCCTGTTGAAATCCGTCGCAAGATTGGAATGGTATTTCAAAAGCCAAACCCATTTGCGGCCATGAGTATTTATGACAATGTTGTTATTGGCCCACGTCTTTGGGGAAAGAAGAAAAAAAGTGAATTAGATGAGATTGCTTTTAATTGTCTTACAAAAGCAGCACTTTGGGATGAGGTAAAGGACAAGCTTCACCAAGAAGGAACTTCACTCTCAGGTGGACAGCAGCAAAGACTTTGCATTGCTAGAACTCTTGCAACGAACCCTCCAATTGTTCTAATGGATGAGCCAACATCTGCACTTGATCCAATTGCAACGGGTAAGATTGAAGATCTGATGAGTGAATTAAAAAAGGACTATACGGTAATTGTTGTAACTCACAATATGCAACAAGCTGCTCGTATTGCAGATTATACAAGCTTCTTCATCTTAGGTGAGCTTATCGAGCACGGCCTAAGTAGTGATGTATTTACTAACCCAAAAGAAAAGAAAACAGAAGACTATATCACGGGTCGTTTTGGTTAAGGAGTAGGCCATGGATTTAACAGTTGAAACACTTAGAAAAGATATTACCGAAATGGCCGCTGTTGTGGAGAAGATTCTTCACGTAGCCGTTCAAGAAGATTCAAAGATTGAAGAGCTTCATGAATTAGAACATGAAATTAATGAATATCATAAACTAGTTGATGACCATGTTTTTAAGTTTATTGCACTTAAGTCCCCTACTGCAATTGATCTGCGTACGGCCCTTGCAATTATGAAAATAAACTCAGAGCTTGAAAGACTTGGTGATGAGGCAGTTAACTTAAAACGTTACTTAATGAGAGTCGAAACTAATCGTGACTACTGCACGATCATTCAAGCAGAAGTTTTAGAAATGGTAAGAAAAAGTCTTATTGCCTTTGCTTCAAATAATACAAAGATGGCAACAGACGTAATTAAAGCGGACCAGGAAGTTAACTCTCTTCACAGAGACCTTGTTAAGAAGTTTTACCAATTATTAAAAGAAGGAAAAGCTGAAGTCGACGAAGGCTTTGCTATTATTCGCGTTTCAAAAATATTTGAGCGCTGTGGTGACCACGCTACAAATATTTGTGAAGATATCATTTTCCTAGAATCAGGACAGGATATTAGACACTCTGAAGATTAGATTATAAAGGTTAAATTATGAAGGCCCTTATTGTTGAAGATGAAAACTCGATTGCTAAACTAATTGGTGTAAACTTAAAGAGCCTAGGTATTGATTTCGACATCGCACCAACAGGAAATAGCGCCATTGCCTGTATCGATTCAAATAACTATGAAATCTTTATTCTCGATCGAATGCTACCAGATCTAACTGGTGTTGAAATTTGTCGCTACATCAGAGGCCCAAAAGCACTAACAACGGCCGGGATTCTTTTTGTAACAGCTTTAACATCAAGCGAATCCATCATTGAAGGACTTGATGCTGGAGCCGATGACTATATCACAAAACCTTTTGATATTGGCGTTCTTAAGGCCCGTATCACAAGTCTAAAAAGAAGAATTGAAGCTATCACAAAAGAAGACGCACAGCACGACAGTAAGACTTTTCAACATATGGGAATTACTGTCGACACCGAAAGCGTGACAACAAAAGTTGATGAAAAGCTCGTAAAATTAACAGTTTCGGAGTTTAAAATCCTCTGTGTACTCATATCAAGTCCTGGGAAAGTGTTTACAAGAAAGCAAATTGTCGATTTAATAAAGGGTGAAAATATATATGTAACAGATCGAACTGTTGACACACATGTTTTTGCCTTACGAAAGAAACTCGGTGAGAAATCTAAAGTTATTGAAACAGTTCGAGGAATTGGCTATCGAGTAAAAAGTGAAGAATAACTTTTTTAATTTTCTTAAAATAAAATTCCTAAACGATATCATCTTCTATCAAACGATACTTTTTTGTATCTCTCTACTCGTTATGGGCGTTGTCTTTATTGGAAATTTTAAAGATAACTTTATTCATTCAATAATTGAACAAGAACTCAGCTTATTCAAAAAAAATAATATATCAAAAATGTGTGAGTATAAATCTCCTCGCTCACAATTTTATATACTCAATGCAAATAGAACAATTCGTTGTGGTGAAGCTAACTTTAAGATCAATGAGTTCAAAGGACTTAATCCAGGATCTTATAGAAGTGAGGAAGATCATATCTTTTATCACGAAACAATTACTTCAAAAGAAAAGGTCTATACTCTCTTTATAAAAATAAAATCAGATGCCTTGAAGTTAATGTCAAAAAGAGTATTTTCTAAACTCTTCTTGGCCATGGGCATACTTGGCTTCCTCTTTCTGGCAGGACAATTCTTTCTTTTTAAGCACTATTTCTCACCTCTATATAGTTTATTCAAGCTTTTTAGAATGAAGAATAAAATCGATACAAGCGATAGCCGCGACTACTGGGACTATATTGAATCAAAATCACAAAAGAACTTTAATAAACGAAGAGAATTAAAATTAGAGATCTTTAATACAAAACAGTACTACTCTGTCATCTTAAACTCAATTGATGACCCCGTTGTCGCTACAGATGATAAAGGAATAATTGTTTTTTCAAATGACTCCTTTCGCAAGACCTTCTCTTCATTTAATGGAAAGTATCGCGGTGTAGAAATTATTAACATTATTCGAGACTATGACTTTATCAATCTCATTAGAAAGAGTGGTTATAACGCTCACTTAATTCACAACTCTCAAGTAGAATTAAAAAGTGTCGAAGGAAGTAATCACGTCTATCAACTCAAAACAAGTAATATCAAATCAAAAAAGAAAAACCATGAGCTATTCTTTTACTTTAGCGATATTACAAAACTTCAAGATGTAAATAATATGAGAAGAGACTTCTTTGAAAATGTCTCACATGAAATTAAGACTCCCCTTACTTCTATAAAGGGATACTCTCAAACTTTACAATCGATTAATGAAGATAAAGATCAAGCCGAGATCTTGGATATCATCTCTCAGAACGTTGATCGCCTAGACGAGTTAATTAATGGTATTTTATCTCTTTCAAAAATTGAAAACGAAGGAAAGATCGAAGTCGAAGAAATTAATATCCCAGAGTTTATTAATGCACTAATCAATGATTACCAATTAAAGCTCAATGAAAAAGATATTTCGATTCAAATTAATGAAGATAATCTTAAAACCTTAAATACAGATAAGAGACTACTCTATCACTGTATTTCAAATTTAATTACAAATGCCATTAAGTACTCTCTTGAAAATACACAAATAACCATCAATTATTCTTCAAATAAAGATGGATCATATATTAGTGTTCAAGATCAAGGAGTTGGTATTCCAAATGATAAGATCGCCCGTATATTTGAGCGCTTTTATCGTGTCGATAGCTCTCGTAGCATAAATACTGGTGGAACGGGACTTGGACTTGCTATCACAAAGCATTCAGCACAAAAGATGGGTGCAATTATTGACGTTGAAAGTCAGCTTAATGAAGGAACGAAGTTTACAATCTTCTTTCCAAATAAAGTCATTGAATCTTAATCAATTTCAAACTTAATTGGTGCCTTCATAAGTTTTTCTAAAACCTCTTCAACATTAGCATCATTATAAAGGACTTCATAAAGCCCTTTAAAAATTCGAGCTCGTATATCGTACTTCTCAGCTAGAAGAAAAGCAGCTTTTGTCGTCTTATAACCTTCAACAACAGTACGCTGAGAATTAATGATATCAAGTGGCTTACGCCCTTTTGCAATCTCTAATCCAAAGGTCTTATTCCTTGAGAGGCCACCAGTGGTCGTTAAGATTAAGTCCCCCATTCCACTTAGCCCATAGAATGTTTCAGGACGTGCATTGAAGACTTTTCCAAAGCGAAGCATCTCCACAATTCCACGTGTAATCATGGCCGCACGAGTGTTGTGGTTATAGCCTAGACCTTCGACAATACCACCAGCAATAGCAAGAACGTTCTTAAGTGCTCCTCCTAAGAGAACACCTTTAATGTCATAGCTAGGAAGTGCTTTAAAATATGGAGTATCAAGCTTCGTTGCGATATCCATTAGAACTTTTTTAGATCGTCCAGCAATTGTGACTAGAGTAATCTGTTTTTCCATTATTTCTTTTGCGAAACTTGGGCCAGATAAGAAAGTAATATAGTCACGATATTGTGGGAAGAAATCATTAAAGAGGTCATCACTCAACTCAAGAGTTTCTGGATCAATCCCTTTAGATAAACTAATAATAGGAATTTCTCTTTTAAGATAGCCTTCAAAGCGATCAAGATTTTCGCTAAAGAAGGTACGAATTCCGTGAGTTGGAAGACCTGATACAACAAGTTCTAGATCATCCTCAAAATTCGTATCAAACTCATCCCACTCGATTATGGCCTTGATATTACCATCAAGTTTAATACCAGGAAGGTAGACTGAGTTTTCACGATCATCATTGATATTTTGATAAACATCTTCTGATCGAACTTTTAAAATTACATGTTCAAATTTATTGGCAAGGATTGAAGCAATTGATGTTCCAAAGGCACCCGCGCCAACAACTAGTGCTGTCTTATAAATTTTTGTCATAGAGACATTATACCATGAAGGCGAGAAACTCTTTCATAAATTGTTAACACTTCATCTGCACTATTGCATTTGACGTTGAAAGTAAAAGAAATATACTTACCTGTTTTAGACGGTCTTTCATGGTGTGGCTCTGCGCCAACGGCCATAATTAATTCATCTCGGTTGCTATCATTTCCGATAAATTTAAAATTATATTCTGCAGGCCAATCGTATTGATCATTTAATAGGCCTTTTAACTTCTCCATATCCATAATATCAACTCCTACTTTGGCCAGCTCGATTTAAAATCAATTGGTTTGTCATCAAAGTCTAAAACCTCGGGAACAATTCCATGTACGTAGCGAAAAATATCAATCATCTCTCTAGCTGCACCATGCCCACCCTCTCTTTGAGTCACATAATCACAAAACATTTTGATTTCATGTGAGGCATGAGGTGTTGTGACAGCAAATCCTGCAGCCTTTAAAAGTGGTACATCAAAGAATTCATCGCCCATAAAAAGAACCTCATGTGGTTCAAAGCCAAGATCTAAGACTTTCTTAAAAGCAACTCTCTTATCTTCATCACCTAAAAAAGCAAAGTCTAGTTTAAGATTATTCACAAAGCGTTCTTGAACACCTTTTGATGCTCCTCCTGAGATAACACCAACTTTAAAACCTGCTCTCATAAGTAGCTTTAGTGCGTATCCATCAGATGTATGAGATGAGCGATTAAAGCCCATTTCATCATCTTGATACCAAACGTGCCCCGGCGTTAGGACACCATCAATATCAAATGCTAATACTTTGATATCTTTTAATTTGTCTTTAAAATCTTGTGCTTTTGTAAATAAATCCATTAATTATTCCGTTACTGCTTTTCTTATTTTTAATAGTCTCTCAATTATGGCCCCGGCCTTATCAAGAGGAAGGCTCGTTGCTGCATCAGACTTTGCTTCATTTGGGTTAGGGTGAACTTCCATAAAGATTCCATCAGCACCAGCGGCGACAGCTGCTTGTGCAAGAGTTAAAATCTGTTCACGTTTTCCACCTGTTGCCGTCCCTAATCCACCTGGTCTTTGTACACAGTGAGTGGCATCGTGAATAGCACGAACACCAAATGACTTCATAATTTGAAAGCTTGCCATATCAACAACAAGATTATTGTAACCAAATGACGTCCCTCTTTCCGTAAGAAGGATCTTATCTTTTGAAAGAAATTCTTCCGCTTTCGTGACAATATTTCCCGTTTCTTCAGGAGAAAGAAATTGTCCTTTTTTAATCTTCAGTTGAGCATCATGCTTTTTACACGCTTGAGCTCCTGCAAGAATCATATCTGTTTGGCGACATAGGAATGCTGGGATTTGAATTGTATCCACAACACTTGCCACAGTATCTGCTTGATCCGCTGTATGGAAGTCAGTAATCAATTGAACTCCATATTCTTTTTTTACTTTTTCAAGAATCTGAAGACCTTTTTCAAGACCTGGTCCTCTAAAAGAGCTAATTGAAGAACGATTGGCCTTATCAAAACTTCCCTTATAAGAGAAGTTCACTTGATCCATTACTGGCTTAAGCATCTCTAATAAGCTTCCGCAAACGTCCATACACATTTGTTCTGACTCGATTACACAAGTCCCCATAAATAAATCAAACTTCTTATTTTCCATACTTATCTGCCTCTTTTATGAATTCACTAAAAATTGGATGGGCCGCATATGGCCTCGATTTAAACTCAGGGTGATACTGACAAGCAATGAAGAAAGGATGATCCTTAATTTCAATTGTCTCAACAAGATCAAGCTCTGGGTTTCGGCCACTAATAATAAGGCCATTCTCTTTTAATTTTTCAACGTAGAAGTTATTAACTTCTAGACGGTGACGGTGTCTTTCTTGAATATTCTTTTGTCCGTAAATCTCTTTTGTACGGCTTCCTTCAAGTAGTTCACAATCGTAACTTCCAAGGCGCATACTTCCACCTTTTGCTCCGTCACGAGTTTGCCCTTCCATATAATGAACAAGGTGATCACCACCAGTGTTGAACTCTTCTGATGTAGCCTCACTTAGGCCACAAATATTTCTAGCATATTCAATGATTGCTAATTGCATCCCTAAACAGATACCAAAGAAAGGCATCTTATTTTCACGAGCATATTTTATGGCCGCAATCTTTCCTTCAGTTCCTCTTTGTCCAAATCCACCAGGAACAAGAACACCTTGAACATCAGAAAGAAGTTTATCGGCACCTTTCTTTTCAATTTCTTCTGAATCAACATAAACAGGAACAAGCTTTAATTGATGAGCAAGAGCTCCGTGCTTAAGTGCTTCATCAAGAGATTTATAAGATTCAACTAGTTCAGTATATTTTCCAACAATACCAATCTTTACTTCTCTTAACGGGTTATTAAAGTTGTAAACAACCTTTTCAAGGTCAGCAACTTTTGGTGATGATGACCAAATCCCTAAGATTTGAGTGATCTTTTCATCTAAACCTTGAGCGTGGAAATTTAGAGGAACTTTATAAATAGAATCAAGATCTAGTGACTGAAAAACATTCTCTTTAGGAACATTACAGAAAAGAGAAATCTTATCCATAATTGACTCTTCAATTTCTCGATCACTTCGACAAATAATTACATGTGGGAATAAACCTTGCGATCTCAATTCTTTAACAGAGTGTTGAGCAGGCTTTGATTTTAACTCTCCCGCAGCATCTAGGTATGGGATTAGAACAAGGTGAACAAAGAGAACATTCTCTTGTCCAACATCATGAGCAAATTGTCTAATTGACTCAACATATGGAAGAGATTCAATATCACCAATTGTTCCACCGATTTCACCAATTAAAATATCTGCATCATCAGCGGCCAAATGAATTCGGCGCTTAATTTCATCAGTAACATGAGGTACGACCTGAACCGTTTTCCCCAGATACTTCCCTTCTCTTTCCTGTTCAATAACTTTTAAATAGACTTGACCAGTTGTGAAGTTTGACTGCTTTGAAAGAGTTAGTGAAGTAAATCTCTCATAGTGGCCAAGGTCGAGGTCAGTTTCAGCACCATCATCAGTGACAAAGACTTCACCATGTTGAGTTGGACTCATTGTTCCGGGGTCAACATTAATATAAGGATCCATCTTTAGCATATTGATACGAATCCCACGTCTTTCTAAGAGTGATGCAATTGAAGCTGCAGCTAAACCTTTCCCTAGGGAACTAGCAACTCCACCTGTAATAAAAATATACTTCTTTTGGCTATTGGCCATTAATTACTCCCTCCACAAATGGAATATCTTCTGGAGTATCAACTCCACATAATGTCATATCTGTTATGGCCGCCCCAATAGTGTGCCCATTATCTAGTAGGCGTAATTGTTCAAGGCATTCAATTCTTTCGTTTGTTGACTCACCTAGAGAACAAAAGCTCTTTAAAACTTCTGGTCTGAATGAATAAATCCCAATATGCAGATACCAATTTAGGCCTGCTTGTTTTTGACGATTAAAAGGATGAGGACTACGAGTAAAGTAGTGGCAAATATTCTTCTCTTTTGAGAAGACGGCCTTCACTTTATTTGGATTCAAATAATCTTCGTGATCGTTATCAATGGACATCTCTTTGATCACAGTTGCCACGTCAAAGTTTTGTCCGTGATGAATCTCTATCAAGTTCTTTAAAAGGTCTGCTTTAATGAGCGGCTCATCACCTTGGACATTAATAACAAAATCAAATTTTTCATCTTTAAAAAAGCGCTCATAAGCGAGATAGATTCTCTCACTTCCGGAAGGAACATCATCGTCTACTCGAACAACATTACGTCCGCTTTCTTTTAACATTTTTTCAATATCATCATTATCCGTTACGACACAAACCTTAGAACCTGGAAATACATCTGCAATAGGAGCACATCCATCGTATACATGAGAGACCATGGCCTTACCATTGATCTGTGCAAGTGGTTTTCCGGGGAAGCGAGTCGAGGCGAATCTTGATGGTATTAATACCAAAGCTTTTAAGTTCATTATTTACCTTTTTGACAGTAAATATTATCAAAACTTAAGGGCCGTTGCAAAGTGTGATATTATAAATCTATGAAATACTTCAAGTTTGCGCAAGACGCCATTCTTCCCTTCATTTTATTGAGTTCCATGATTTTTGTTGCCAATACAATGGCCCAAAGTGTTTCAGAATCTATTATTACTGATCCATCAATTTCGAGAAGATGTGACGACCTAATGCAACAAAGACAGGATAAGGTTCAACATCGCCAAAGATTACTCTTTCTCTTGGATCGCAATAAGAATCTGCTTAAGGATGCACCAGATAATAAAGTTTCCATTGCAAAGAAGCTGCGTGCCAATCAATACAAAGTCATTCAAGAATTAAAGATCACCAATCTGAAAGTCATTAAACTTGAGGAACAAATCGTTCGTCGTGGCTGCCCTGGCCTGACACTCTAAATAACCTTAAAATTTGCCATCTCGAGTCATGCAAGACATAATTTTCATGCACACATTATAAAGTTTTATTTATATTTGAGAGGGATTTCTTATATGACACGTTCTTTAGGCATTATTATCGCCTTTTGCTTGCTCTATACCAATAATTTACATGCTATAGATGATGAACAATCTCCAGAGATTTTCATACAAGAGGCAAATGACTCAACCACAACACAAACCTATCGCCCACTCGATTTCGGAACAGTCATTGAGCAAGGGATGAGAAAATACCAGGCCAATATTATTCGACGTAAGAATATTGAGATCTCAAAGAATAAGTTAAAAGATGTAAAAGAATCTTTTTGGACACCAAATCCAAAGATTACTCTTCAGTTAAACCCACAACGAATTGGAACTCTTAAGACAGGAAGTGAAAGTGCAAGTCGCATAACCAAAGATGCAAGTGGTGCCCTGGCCTTAGAATTGGGAGAATACACTCTATTTAACTGGGGAAAGGATTACTTAAACTTTAAAAATGAAAAAGAATCACTTGAAAGAGAGATACAAAGAGACAAGGAAGACCTACGTGAATTCAAACAGGAGCTTGTTCGCCAATATGTTGAACTCATTCACGCAAAAGACTTGAAGGTCATAACTCGTCAGTACCTACAAAGTGCAACGCTTGTGTATCGTCTTAACCGTGAGAAAGTCCTACAAAAGAAGATCACAAAACATGAATACTACCAAGCACGCTCTGAATACTTAAGGGCCCAAGAGCATTACACAAGAGCAAAAACTAACGAAGCGATTCAAAATGAAAATATGGCAAAGCTGTTAGACGATGCTCCAGGAACTCTATATCTGATAAAAGATGATTATGAGTATTCAAAAACGACTTATAATCGCGAGAATGCCATGGCAACGGCCAGAAAGTTTTCTCCTTTTATTCTTGATCGCCAAGTGGATTCAAATATAAAAGCAAGAGAATATGAAATCGCTTTAAGAGATAATCTTCCCCTACCAAAGATTTCAGTAAATTTTGGAACTTATGCTCACGGCTTCAGTGGTTCAAATGTCGGGACAGATTACTATACAAGCTCTGCCGGTGATTCCAATATTGATCTTGTTGCTAGCTTAAACGCGAGTTGGACCTTATTTGGTGATGGTGGACTATTTAACCGTAGAAAAGTTGCCAATGCCAGACTAGAAAAAGAGAAGGCCGTATATAACTTAAGCCTTACAAGAAGAAAGGTTGAAGAGGCCATCGTTAATATCTTCAATTTTCTAAACTCAACAGTAGAGCAATTAGAGATTATAAAAAGCCGTAATGATTCTCTTAAAAAGAGAATGGATACAGCACTAAATCAATATTCAAAAAGAAAGACTCGTTTTCTGGAATATCAAATGGCCATGGAAGATTACTATGAATCACTAAATCGTGAGTCTATTCTTAAGTATCAATATCTTGTTAAAAGAATTGAACTTGCACAGATCATCGGAGTTGAAAACCTACCGGACCAAACATTTGATAAGGCCATCGTTAAAGGTGGAGGTCGATAATGAAAAAATTACTAATTATTTTATCTTCATTTCTTTTATCTAATACGCCCTTTGCTCAAGGACTTTCACAATTTTCAGACATAAAGATTGTTGAAGAGGATTATGGATATGAATTGGAATCCTATAATGCAAAGGATGATAACTTTTCACTAGAAGTTAGCTTTGGTGCTATTACTAATATGAGTGAATTCTCTAGCACAAATACAATTAGTGGAACCCTTACTTTTTATTCATCAGATCTATCCTACACCCTATATGGGGCCCTCAACACACTAGACGTGGCAGCGGTGACTTCTTTTGATAATATTGATGCAAGTTTAAATACCTACTCTATTGGTGCAGGCTTAAGCCGTCGATCAATTCTTATAAATGACTTCATCAATATTAACTCTATTTACGATGAGATTCAGACTAATATCACTTATAATTTAGCTGATAGTGAAGCGTTTGGTGTTGATCTAGCAGGGCTTGGTTTTAACGCAGGATATGGATTAATCTGGCGAGCATCTGGAGGAGTCCACTTCTCTCTTCGCTTCATTTATAACTTAATGGCACTTAAGAGTTCAGATGACACAACACCAGTTGAAACAACTGCAAGCTGGGTTAGCGCACAAGCAGGACTTGGTTTTATATTTTAGGGAATAAATATGATTGAAAGATATAACAAAGCAGAAATTAGTGAAATTTGGACAGACCAATTTAAATTTGAGAAATTCCTCGAAGTTGAAAAGGCCCTTGTCGTCGCACTTGAAGAAGCAGGACTAATTGAAAATAAGTTCTCCAATAAACTCAATACTGTTTCTGTCAGTCCAGAGAGAATCAAAGAAATAGAAAAAGAAACACGCCATGACGTTATTGCTTTTTGTACTTCAATCACAGAACAACTAGAAACCAATGAAGGAAAGTTTTTTCACTACGGTGTGACTTCTTCAGACGTAATCGATACAGCACTAACTCTTCAAATAAAAGAAACTCTAGAACGTACTTTCCCTATTTTCGAAAAGCTTCTTAAGTCCCTTGAAGACAAGTCCCTAGAGTATCAAGACACAATATGCATTGGCCGCTCACATGGGATTTTTGCTGAGCCAATGAGCTTTGGGCAAAAATTAAGAGGTCACTATTGTGAATTTAAGAGAAGATTCAATGACCTCAAAGACTTCTACAATAATGAACTTACTGGTCAAATTTCAGGAGCAGTTGGAAATTACACGATCATTACTCCTGAAATTGAAAAGCGTGTTCTATCACAACTTGATCTTCAAGTAGAATCTGTATCAACACAGGTTATCCCAAGGGATCGACATGCAAAATTGACATCTATTATCTCACTATTTGGTTGCGCTCTAGAAAGACTTTGTATTGAAATTCGCCATCTTCAACACTCTGATGTTGCCGAAGTTTTTGAAGGCTTTAAAAAAGGACAAAAAGGTTCTTCTACAATGCCACACAAAAAGAACCCAATCTCTAGCGAAAACCTAACAGGAATGGCCAGAATGCTTCGCTCTTATCAGCAAATTGCCATGGATAACACTCTCCTATGGCACGAAAGAGATATTAGCCACTCAAGCTCAGAAAGATTTTATTTACCAGATATGTTTGGAATACTCTTCTACTCTATAGAGAGAATGACTAGTACAATTGAAGATCTTGTTGTGGATAAAGAGGCCATGCTTTCAAAAGTAACTGCAAACTTCAAACACCTATCAAGCTTTGTGCTTCACAAGTTAATTGAGGTCTCAAATAATACTCGTGAGGATCTTTATCGCGTAGTTCAGAGTGCTTCGTTTGAAAGCAAAGACCGAAATGGTTTCTTTGAGTACCTAGAAAAGAACTTAGATGATAAGTCAGACAAAGAGCTTATTAAAAGTCTAGCTGGACTAAATGATCTAGAAATCTATGGTGCTCACACGAAAGAAGTTTTCCAACGCTGTTAAACTGTAAACTCAGTAAACGGATGTGGTAGCAGTTCTTTAAAAAGAACTTCTTTAGTGATGCCTTTTAGGTTTCCAAGATAAATTGGAAAGTCAGGGCCAACAAACTCAGACAATACCTGAAGACAAAAAGCACATGGAACTGCAGGCTCTTCTTGGTCGGTTACAACGACAATATATTCGAATTTTTTCTTGCCGTGATTGGCAACACTTGAAAGGATGCTTCCTCTTTCAGCACAAATTGTTCCACCATAACTTGCATTCTCAACATTACAGCCAGGTATACATTGATCAACGCCTTCAATTTTTAAGGCCGAGCCAACTTGAAATTTTGAATATGGAGCATGAGCTTGACTTCTTGCCTTTAGGGCAACATCGTAAGCTTCTTTAAATTTTTCTGTAAGTTCTTCATTAATTTTCATAGTTTCATTATAAACGAAAAAGGAAAGAGCACAATATTTGTGCTCTTTTTATTCAATTTATGGGTTATTCACTGTAATTTAAGACAACTTTACCTAGTAATTGGTCATTTTCCACCATTCGATGGGCATATGCTAACGACTCTTCATCAATGATGCCAAGATTAGCTGTTAAGAGAGACTCAAATGCACCAGCATCGATAAGCTCAGCTATCTCCTTTAACCTCTCCCCTTGATTTTCAAGAGAAGAACACTGACTCTCACCACAAAAAATAAAGTCCTGCTCAAAGCTTAAACGAGAATCAAAATACTTCATTACTTCATTCACATGCTGTGAAGAGATATCCCTATTTGGTCAATAAATTGTTAAGAATTGCCAATTATTAAATAATATTTGTGATGCTTTGAACGAGATCAAAAACTACTGATAAGTAATTAAAGTTTAACGACTTCTTAAAGGATAATGACTTTAAATAATGCATCAAGTAATATATGATTTAGCCTTATATCATTTAAAACAGGAAGAGAGATGTCAGCTGATAAAATCAAGCATAGTGAAGATGTAAGTGCTTCACTGAAGAACAAATTTGTTCAATTAATTGTAAAGAAACCAGAAAACCTCAAAAACGACTTCCTTTCAGGATTAACTGTTGCCTTAGCACTAGTTCCTGAAGCGATTGCCTTTGCCTTTGTTGCAGGAGTGCATCCGAAAGTAGGTCTTTACGCAGCTTTCATGATGGGATTACTCGCTTCGATTTTTGGTGGTAGACCAGGAATGATCACAGGTGCAACAGGAGCAGTTGCTGTTATCTTTGCACCACTCGTATATAAAGTAATGGAAATGAGTAAGTCACAAGGTATGACGTTTGATGCGGCCATGGATAATGCGCTAAACTACCTTTTTGCTGCCGTTATTTTAATGGGAATGATTCAAATCATTTGTGGGATATTAAAACTTGGTAAGTTCATTCGCCTTGTACCACATCCTGTTATGCTGGGTTTTGTAAATGGTCTAGCGATTATTATCTTTAAGGCGCAATTTAGTCAGTTTACGATGGGAGGAGAACTTCTACCATCACCTCAACTAATGACAATGTGTGGCCTAATAGCTCTTACAATGGGAGTAAGCGTATTCTTACCAAAATTAACAAAGGCCATTCCTGCCACATTAGCAGGTATCGTTCTCTCAACAGTCATTGGCTACTTTCTAAATGAAGCAAATCCAGGACTAGTAAGAACAGTTCTCGACTTTGTTCAAGATCAAGATAAATCAATCACAACGATTGCAGCAGGTCTTCCATCTTTTAGAATTCCATATGTACCATTCACAATGGATGCTTTTACTTTCATTCTTCCATATGCTGTTCTTGCGGCCGCAGTTGGTTTAATTGAGTCCCTTATGACTCTTCAACTTGTTGATGAACTAACTGATACTCGAGGAAAAGGAAATCGTGAATGTATTGGTCAAGGAATTGGAAACTTCGTTAATGGATTCTTTGGCGGAATGGGTGGTTGTGCCATGATTGGGCAATCAATGATTAATATTCGCGGTGGTGGACGAGGTCGTTTCTCAGGAATTACAGCAGCTATTCTTCTCCTACTATTTGTACTCTTTGGTGCCCCTCTAATTGAGATGATTCCACTTGGTGCACTTGTTGGTGTTATGTTTATGGTTGTTATTGGAACATTTGAGTGGTCAAGCTTAAGACTCTTTAAAAAGATTCCGATGTCTGATCTATTTGTTATTATCCTCGTTTCAGTTGTAACGATTCTAACTGACTTAGCAGTGGCGGTTGCTGTTGGTATTATTGTTTCAGCTTTAGTTTTTGCATGGGAACACGGAAAAACAATGCATGCAAAAAGAGAAGATAAAAAAGAAGGAACATTCTATGAATTAGAAGGCCCATTATTCTTCGGTTCAGTAACTTCTTTTAAAGACCTTTTTGAATTTAAAGAAGATAAAGAACACGTCTATATCGATTTTGATAACTCAAAAGTTTGGGATCATTCAGGAATTGAGGCCCTGCAAAATATCACTGAGCGTTATGAGCAAGTTGGAAAAAAACTTCATTTACTTAACTTAAGTAAAGACTGCCAATTGCTATTAGACAAAGCATCAAATATCGTGGAATTATCAGTAATTGATGATTTATCGACACATATTGCTGATGATCGACTAGATGACTAAGAATTTACTGTACAAAGACTTGATTTTACTAAACAATATTTCAATAGCTATTTAAAAAGGATTTAAATATGAGTGAAGCAAAAGGATTAAAGAAGCCAGTTAAGTTAAAAACAGAACTAGCATCAATGCTAGGAGAAACTGAACTTCCACGCACAGAGATTACAAAAAGACTTTGGGACTATATCAAGGAAAAAGGTCTTCAAACAAAAACTGAAAATGGAAAGCCTGAAAATGCAGGTAAGTTTATTGTAGCTGACGCTACTCTACTTCCAATTTTTAGAAATACAAACTCAACTTCTAAGTCTGGAAAAGTAACAGATCTTCGTAATATGAATGAAGGTGAGACAATCAACATGATGCAAATGGCTGCGATTGTTGGTGCAAATATCGAAAAGTAATTTTCAAAAGATATTCAAAAAAATATGAGAGGCCTACTTTGTAGGCCTTTTTATATGGATATCAAGACCAAGTTCTTTTTGGATTCTATTAAAATAGCCTTCTTCTTGCGGTGAGATATAAGAGATCGCAATACCTCTTCTCCCCCCACGGCCAGTTCTTCCGATTCTGTGTGTGTAATTTTCGATTTGTTGAGGTAGGTTGAAGTTTAAGACATACCCTACACCATCAATATCAAGACCTCTTGCTGCAATATCAGTTGCCACAAGAACGTGCATGGCACCCTTTTGAAACTCTTTTAAATTATAAACTCTTTGGCGTTGATCGCGATCAGAATGAATTGCACAGGCCTTAATATGATTCTCTTTAAGATACCTTTCTAATTTATTTGCCTGAGACTTTGTTTTGACAAAGACAATTATACTTTTAATATGGCGGTCTTTAAGAAACTTTAAAAGAAAGTCGGCCTTCATTTCTTCTTCAACAAGATAGGCCATCTGACGAATCCCTTCATGTCTTGCGTGCACTGGTGCAATCTCAATACGATGAGGGTTAACTAGAGTTCTTCGAGCTATTTCTTCAACAGGCTTTGGCATCGTTGCAGAAAATAAAAGCGATTGTCTTTCACTAGGAAGTTTGTCCATCACCTTATCAAGATCATTTTTAAAGCCCATATCAAGCATGCGATCTGCTTCATCAAGGACAAAGTATTTTAAATCATCAAGAATAACATAATCATCTTCTAATAGATCCACTAGACGGCCAGGTGTTGCAACCAGAATCTGAATTCCTTTAGCAAGCTTTTGAACTTGTTGCTTACGACTGTGTCCGCCGTATATGGCCATTGTCGATAAGGCAAGTCCCTTACCATATTGCTTAAAGCTTTCTTCTACCTGCATAGCAAGTTCACGTGTTGGCACAATAATAAGGGCCCTTACATGAAATGGATTAAGCTTTCTCTTACTTTCTTTGATTAAATGAAGTAGCGGAACACTAAAAGCAGCAGTTTTCCCACTCCCAGTCTGTGAGATTGCAATAAGATCACGCCCTTGTAAAACTGGTGTAATCGCTTGTTCTTGAATTTCAGTTGGTTGTGTATAACCTTTCTTTTCAAGAGCTGATAAAATATGTGGGGATAACCCTAAGTCTTTAAATTCTGCCATATGTCATATTTAGCAAAGTATTTAGGGGCCAGTCAACGAGTATTAATTTATAATGTCTTTATGGATATTGAATTTAATAAGCAACATCTATTAAAATTTGTCCAAATTCGTATGCCCTTTGGAAAGTATCAAGGTCGCCTTCTTATAGACCTACCTGATGAGTATCTTGTGTGGTTTTCGAATAAAGGCTTTCCACAAGGAGAGCTCGGCAAGCTCTTGGAAGAGCTGGCCGAGATCAAACTTAATGGATTGGAATTTTTATTTAAAGACCTTCGCTAGAAGCAATCATCAATATGTCTTTCTGGCATTGTGTGTCTAAGAGTGTGCTGAAATTCAAAACCACGAATATTTGCTCTTACATCCTCTATTAGAACAACCCCACACTTTTGTTCGTCAAGCTTGATTGTTTGCTTTGATAGCTTAATCTTAAAATCAACATCTTCAATTGAAGGATTGTCTCCGACGACGTCCTCTACGTTTCTCGTATCATGAGTAAATAAACAAGGTCCGTCCTCACCAACATTTCGATGATTTAGGAATGTTTCTCCAGCTAATTGCGGAACAATGACTTTTACAAAGTAAATGCTGCCATAACCTAGGTTCGTCCATTTTAATTTAGCGCTACTAATATCAACAGGTAGTTGAACCGTACGCTCTGAAATAACTGTCGTTTGTGCAAAGCACGTCAACGAAAATAATACAACTAATAATGCTTTCATAAATTCTCCCTACTCTTTTTCTTTATTGAAAAAGTTTGTTAAAGAGAAATTATCGAATTAAGCATCATAAATATAATGATTATAAATTATCATTGTGATTCAATATATTTATTATAGAGAAAAATGCTCCAAAAGCTGATTCCAACGATGTTAAAGAATAGGATTTGTAGAACTGAGAAGAACTTAAGTTTTTGTCCCTTATTAATGGCCATATAAAGTTTAAATAGGGATAGAATATTTAAAATGAGCGGAACAAATAGCATTCCAAAGATCGCCAAACGTAGAGAATCGTGAAGATAATCGATATCAAGCTTCTTTTTACCATCAGAAAGAGGTATCTCTTTTACTTCAACACCTTCTTTTTCTAGTAGGGACTTCGCTTGATAATAGTCCAATTCATTAATGGATATAGAATATTCTTTTGTGGCAGCACTATTGAGATAGATATGATCATTTAAGAGCGAGTTTGATGACTCGCTCTTAATTCCATGACTCTCCAAAAGATCCACAATATGTTTTGCATCCTCATGGATAAGCGTTGAATAGATCTCTCGTTTAACCACTGTTATTGACCAATGAGATCTCTAATTGCTGTTACACAATTGGTCTTCTTTTTCAGCTGAGGAAGGCCAGAAAGATTTGTGGCCGCATTGGCGCGATTGTATGCGCTATCTTCTGCGGATTGAATCCTTAATCGTTGAAACTCTCGGGCCTCGGGTGAAATTTCTCCAGTATAAGCTCTTCCTTCAGAAGAAATCGCAGAACGAGCTCCCCTTGGTCTTACTGCCCTTTCCCAATTAGTAAACTTTGGATTATTTGTTAATTGATCAGCTAATGGTTTATAAAATTTCATTTGCGTATAATGTTCAACATTAGATAATGCTTCACCAGCAAGTGGTCTAAATTCACGCATCTCTAGACCTAGATCATCAGTCATCTTCTTTAAGTCATCCATTAAACGATCTGGCCTTTCCAGATACTCTTCATGAGAAATACTTTGCATCTCACCAGAGATCTCATCATTTTTATTTAATGCTTTATTTAAAATTGCACGAAATAGCTTCATTTGAAGAGCACTCTCATATGCATCTCTTGGAGCATTAAACATTCTCACTTCGGCCTTGCGAATTTTTGGATTAACTCTAAAGGCAGGTCTCCACGGAACTTTTGGGTTAGAGATATCAAAGTCATCACTAATAAACTTAGGAGGAATCACATCCTGAAAATAGGCCGAAACATCTAAGTGCGTATAACGAGTCTTTCTTCCTACTCGCTTGTTAAAATATCCTTCATTATAAAGGGCCTTTTTTAGGTCTGCTTCAGAGCCATTCCAATTAGCAAGCTTTTGAGCAAACTCTTCACTAATATCGACAGGCTCTGCACTTTTAATACGATTGAGATCCTGAAATAAGAAAGCAATGACTGACCTGTATTCATGGAAAGTCGCTAGAAAACGAGCAAACTCTTTCGGCTTTCCTTCAAATGCTGTTAGATCAATATTTAAGTGCCCACCACCTGCTTTAATATATGGAAGGGCATTATTCTTTTCAAAAGTATCATATACTGCTTGGACTTCATCCATATTTGGTTCAAATTTTGGAGTAACAACTTCAATTGATCCAGCTCTAACAGACTCAACTAAGACTTCACCACTTGGGGTATAATTACGCCCAATACCATCCCACTCAATTCGCCATGAACGATCTTTTGAGTCTTTAATTTTATATGCGATATCTAAACCGTGACCGTGACCATCCTCAAAAAGTCTTTCAGGCTCACCTTCTCCACCTAGACGATCTCTTAGATCAACGGCCATCTTCTTTAGGTATTCTTCTTTTTCTTCTGGCGACATATCAACACGTGTTTGAAGCCAAGACATTTTTCCATCCATTAGCCTTTGGCGATTATAGCCTCCACTACCATCTTCAATCATGGCATAGTCACCTTCAAACTTTAAAGGGAATTTAGCTGAGTACTCAACTCCAAGATCGATTTTATTAACATCGACATTCATTCTTGTACCTGGTTTAAACTTATGAAAATTTTCTTTATCCGAAAACTTTCGAGCAGGCATCATATACTTCTTAACATCTTCAGCAATATTTGAAGATTTAACCCATTCTCTTTGTAAAGAGATTACGGCCTTCTTTAAATTCTCATAATTAGTATGGCGTAAACTTGCGACATCAATTAAATAGTCTCGTGTTAAATTCTTTAAAATAGCTTTCTTAGTATCCCCTAACATTGGGTTATCATCATACCAATTCCATAGAGCAATATTGTAACCACTTAATCCAGCTCTTCTTAGTTTTTGAGCGGCCCTCTGGGCCTGACTACGAGTTAGTCCAAAACGCTCAACCAGATCATCTTCATCAGGGTATGTTGAGTATTCTCCAATGATATTCCAAGAATCAGCTTTAGAGATCCCTGTAAAGTCACCGCGAGAAAAGCGAGATGCCATTGAAGCTTGAATAAAGCGAGCGACACGAGAGTTCTTTGTCCCCGATCTAAACTCAATTGATATTGAGTTATTAATAAAACGATCTTCATCATCGACACGAAGAGGGCCACGATTTGTTTCATAACCGTCTTCCAATGCTTCGATAATTTCATAATCATCAATAATGCTTTTATAATCAGCAGTTTCAATACCAGATCGTCCAGCTATTCCCTCCAAGACAATAAGGGCCTGAGCTGCTTTTGTTAACTCAGCTGCTTTTGAACGATTAAAGTTTCCACCAATAGGAACAACCATACGCTGGTGACCTGGAGCCTGAAATAACTCACCTCCGCGTCCCATCGTTTTCTTAAACCATGCGATCATTTCTTGAAATTCACCATAAGACTTCTGTGGTGCAAATTTAACTTCCCATCCAACAGAAGTGTCTTCAATTTCAGACATATACTTTTCAGGTGCTCCAAGATTGGGAACCATGTCATAGTAATCGTCAATTGGATCTACTAATGATGAGAACTCTCCTTTAAAGAACTTACGTCTAGTTCCAGGAGTTAAATAACTATATGGACTATTATTGGTCTTACTAATAAATTCTGACCATTTATTCATTAACTGTTCATGTGATGCTGTTTGCGGGTCAAAGTTATTTAAGAAGGACATATTAATGGCCTTATTTCGCCCCTTAGCATCTAATAACTCTTGTGCAGGATCATGGCGAACACCATCTTCATCAATCCATACACGTATCGATTCACCAGCTCGATTATTCATCCAACGACTAAAGAAGTCCCTAAGAAATGTAACTTGCTCTTCTTCATCCATCGAATAACCTTCGACAATAGCTTCAAACGTATGTGCACTTGGCCCAAAGATTCTTGTGACATATGAAGATGAACCCTCTTTTTCACCTCCCCAAGAAATGGCGCGACGGCCAGAGCCTAGGACTTGGGTTGCTTTAGCATTAAAGGCCACAGATGACTCCATCATCTCACCCCATACTTCATAGGCCGTTTTCTGACCGGAAGAAGCCGGCAGGCGACTTAAGAAATCTGGATAATCGTACTTTGCGACATAGACCTGTGGAAATACCCCGGCCAAGAGAGAAAAGATTAGAATTAGTGACGGATTCTTAAGAAGTTTAAGCATTGTTTCCCCTAATAATAAAAATACTTAAGACTTTATCGGAAACTAAGTTAATTAACTTGACGTAAAAGCTATACTACTCAATATATTCAACTACTTAGTAATATTGAACTTTTGATAAGTCCCACCTATAATGCGCCAATGAAGCCACGCAAGCCAAATTATATCCGTATTGTACTTAAGGTAATCCTCCTTATTTTATCTATTTATATCTGGTTCGTTATTTATAACGGTATGACAACTCAAGGATAGAACGTGATTTTAAAGTTACTTATTTCATTAATTCTTTTCTCATTTAATTCATATGCACTAGAGGCCGGCCACTGTATTAGTGACTACTCAACTAAGCGCTATATTCAAAATGATTTTTCAGCACCATATCCAAAAGAAGTCATCTTCACATGTCGATATCGTTGCCTTGATTTAGAAGGCTATGAGAGTGAGGAGATTTTAGGAACATCAACGATCACTGTTAATAGTTTAAGTGATGATGCCTTAAAAGTCGTTTGCCAAGGTGTGATCGTAAAGAAATCAAAATGGGGATACGAGTATAGCCGAACTGATTCATTCTACGCTCATTTTACTGAGATAAGCGAAATTAAGGATTGGGCAAATAAGAATATTCCTCTTGATAATTCAATTAGTAAGAAGCTCTTACGAGATTTTAAAAAGACGATTACTTCTGTTTATCAAAGTTATGAAATAGCGGGACGCTCTAATACTCCCGTTGCAAAAGAGTTCTCAAAAGCAGCACAAGTTTTAAAAGAAATGGCCAATCAACTGCCAGAAGATCAGAGTCTATTTAATTTATATCGTAAAAAGATTGAAGATTTAGATGGGAAAACTGGAAAAGATTTTAATTCAGAAAAGCTAATAATGGACCAGATACTCTTTGGAGCACGCTGGTCCATAAATATTTAAATTAGTCGCGACTATTTAACTTTGATAGTAATCTTAAAACTTCCATATAAAGCCAAATTAAAGTAACCATAAGAGAAAAGCTTGCATACCACTCTAAGTACTTAGGAGCACCTTGATTAACACTTTTTTCAATGAAGTCAAAATCAAGAATTAAACTAAAAGCTGCAATACAAACAACCACAAGACTAAAGCCAATACCGACTGGACCATTTCCATGAATTAATGGAATTGATGCTCCAAAGAAGCTCATTACAAATCCAACCATATACACTAAGAAAATGGCCCCCATTGCTGTCATTATAATCTTCTTAAAAGTACCAGTTGCTCTAACTAGGCCCCAACGATAAAGAAAGAAAAGTGTGATAAAAGCCCCAAATGTAATCGTTACGGCATTAAAGACTAATCCCTGGAATTGAAATTCATACATTGCTGAAACAGAGCCAAGTAATAGGCCCTCAAAGAGTGCATAGATTGGAGCTGTGAACATGGCCCAAGTTGGTTTAAAAATTGTAACCATTGCTGCAATAAGTCCACCAATAAGACCTATCATGACAAATGGTGAAAGTTGGCCACCCATACCATTTTCAAGAGCACCAAGTGTCTGATTCCAAGTATAAATAAAAGTCATCATCATAAGAGCAAAGAGAATCATCCCCTTATTGAAAACACCAGAAAAACTCATTGTTTCACCTGTTGTTGCTCTTGTATTAAAAACATCATTTGATAGTGTCGGATTTGTCGACCTCATCATTCTCATAGATTCCTCTTTTGTTATAAATTTAATACATTATAACAAATCCCAGCAGAAAAAGAAAAATTAAGAGAATAAGGCCTTTTTAAAGCTTAATTGAAAATGTGTTCCATGATTATCCGGTGAGTCATTCTTAGTTCGGGACTTCACAGCAATAGTTCCATGACTGAGTTCAACAAATGTCTTCACAATGGACATCCCAAAACCTGTTCCTTTTTCTCCACCAGTTCCCTGTCTTGATGTGATGGCATTACTTTCAAAAAGAATATCTAAGAGTGTTTCATCAATTCCAACACCTTCATCCACCAAATGAATATGAACACCATCAATTGTTTCTTCTAAGGTTATTTTTATCTCCTTACCTCTTTCCGAAAACTTGATTGCATTAGAGAGGAGATTACCTAAAATTTGATATTTTAATGCTGTAGCATTTCCCATGACATAGACATTTTGATACTTCTTAAAGTCATAATTTAGTATAATCTCCTTTTCTTGAAGCTTAGATTCAAATACTTTTGAAAGATAGTCCACAACATCATTAATGTAGACCTTTTCAAATTTTAACTCGACTTTACCTTGTTTGATCGATTGTAGATCCCGTATTTGAGCGAGTATATTTCCAATCCCAGTCGTGCAAGAATTAATACGGGCCAAGCACTTCTCAATCTCTTCATCAGAATTATCTTCTAATAATTTGAATAACTTCTTCTGTGATAAATTAATAACAGTTAAAGGGTTACTTATGTCGTGTCCAACGAGTGTTAATAGTGTATTAATCTGTTCACTCTTCTCAAAAATGGCCTTATTAAAGCGATCCCTTTCAGTTAAGAAAACAAACATATAAACAGTATTTAAAAAGATAAGTCCCATCATTATAAAAACACGGGCAGCAATATCACCAGTTTGAGATAAGTGATTTGTAAATACAAAACCATTTAAGTTAAGTACGAAATAATATAAAGTCGCTACGACAGGAATCACACACCAGACGATAAAGTCTCTACGTGTTCCTACAACTCCAGCGATAAGAGGAAGAACGGTAAACCAAATAGGCTGAACACTGTAAATTCCACCGGTATAATGTGTCCAAAGAACAATATGAGAGAATCCTGCAAACATGATTGCGTGAAAGATTAATGAAAAAGAGCGGAATACTTTATACAGAAGTGGACTCAATAGATGAATCGTTGCACAGACAATTCCCAGTTGATAGAAGGCAGGAATATCTGTAAATACATATGCGGCCAGTACGTGAGTCCACAATAGAGGTGCTGTAAGAAGTACCGTCAATAGATAGAGACGAAAATGTGAAACTTCTTGATCTGAAAAGTTTTTCAAGTCCCCAAATAGAAGCGCAATTAATTTATCACGTAACATCATAATGGCCAATTATCCCATAATATTTATTGCCACTTTCATCATGAGGTGAAATTAGCGATGTAACTATACGAAATAAAAGAGCTTTTTCTCAAAACATAAAAATACAATTATGATTTACGTCATGTGAACAAGCTCCAATTACTGCCAATAATTTAAGCCTTTAGAACTGAATACTTGCCGAAATTTTATTAAGTGGCATATATTCTATCCCCTCTTTTTTTAACTTTCTATCAAGGTCGATAAGATCTTTTTTAAAGGTTATAACTGCCTTTCTTCGTCGAGGACATTTGAACTTATAATTAGCATCAATGAGTTTTGTCACCGTAGTTGGTGAAAAGAAGAGATTATCGGCCATAGAGTATTTCATTTGATCCCAGGCCTTAACAAGCTTTGATCTTTTCATCATCTTATCTCCCTTTTTAGGAGGCGCTTGTCTAAGTCGTAATGGAACCTGTCTCTTATCTAAGATTCCATAATTGTAATGATCAGTAGCGTGAGCAACAGTTACTGTAAAAAGATAGGTCGTCACTGCTTTCACTAATGTATCACCTTTGAAAATATCATTACCTTTTGGAAAATCGTTAACGTGTTGATGACAATAATCAGACCATTTAGTAATCCAAAAATCACCATCTTCTACATCTGATAAAATTTCTGATACAAATTTATAGAAAACTTCATAGTAGCTTTTTAAATAGATGCCGTACTTTCCTTCAACACTTGGAGAATTAAGAGAGTATGAAAATGGAGGATATGATAAATTTCCTTTAATTCCCTTATATCCTTCCACTAGTAAATCTCTTAAACCAGCTGGCCCTCCAGGGTAAGGCGCATACACCATCCACCACTTCTCTTGAAGAAGAGAGCTCTTATAATTTAATACTGCATTCTCTAGAGGCAGAGTAAAACGAAAATGTGGAGATAGTAATTTAAATAAAACATGCTCTTTAGGTAATGATGTCTTAGAGATGGCATTTATAGAGTCGAATGGAAAGTGCAATAAAGGATGAACAACTAAAGTTGCACATAGAGCTCCTCCTTGAAGGACGAAGTACTTTGCTAGCTCCCATGCATCAGAATCCTCACTTATATCAAATACAGTCTCAGTGTCTTTGATGTAGATCGCCTGAACGATGAAGCGCTCTCCTTCTTTATATAGGAGTGTTTTAGAAGCGCTGGCATAAATACCAGGAAAAGTTTTTACAACTCTTACAGCATCGAGATCGACAATAAACCATTCTCTCTCGTCTTTATTATAATCACTAAATACTCTCCAATCTTCCTCATCTAATTGATCACTTAAAAATTTACTCATCATCGAATAATTTAATAAGTCCTCAAATTCCTTATTCGTGACTTCTTTTAGTCCAGGAATGATCTTGGCCTTAAGATAATAAAAAGGAGCAAGAGGTAAAGTCGCCATATAACGAAGGCCAATCCAAAGCCACCAGTCAGCGACTTCTCTAAATGGAACATGAATAACAGCAGGAGATTCTCCCCAAGGATGAACAGGAGAAGGCTGTGGCCAAGGCCCCTTTCTTTCGTAGAGGAAATCTTTTTGTGAATATAGATGTTTGTTTGAAGTGGCACTATTAATTTGTGCACGGATTTTGTCTTTAACCTTTAAAGCAAATTTCTCTGGTGTTTTCATTGGCGCCTTCCTAGCTTAGTTTTGATTATTCGATTTCTATCCCAAAAGGTCCCAATAAGTTTAGGGCCTCAGGCATAGTGAATTTACATTTTTTTAAATTTGTATTTGTAATATCAATGTAGAAATTAATTGCATGGCTAAAATTAGAGCCTTTCATATTGGCCATTGAAAAATTCGCACCTAAGAGATTGCTATTTGTAAAGTCACAATTTTCAAAAGTTCCCTGAGAAAAGTCCGCCTCTTTAAAAGAGCTTTCAATAAAGCTTGAACTATTTAACGAGCAGTCCACAAAGCTTGTATAATCAAGAGAAGCTCTCTTAAACCTTAAATCAAATAAATTATTGCACTCAGAAAAATTAATACCGACACACTTACAATCACGAAATGAAACATCTCGTAGTGTAGCACCTAATAGATTTAAATTACTCAAATTTGAGTTATTAAACTTACATTCAATAAACTTTGCACCAGATGCATCTAGTCCACTTAAGTCTAAATCATTAAACTCACAACAAATGAACTCGCCCCCTTTTAGAGAGCTGAGTTCACTAATATTTTCGCTATTAAATACTTCTTCTTCAAAATATGACATAGTCATATTTTAAATTAAAAAAGTTTATCCATCCATCTCTATTTTTATGAGAAAATAGGTACAGCCTTTCGTTCATCATTGATTGCAACTAGAGTGAAACTCCCCTTTACTGCTTCAACCTGTCCTTCTTCATACATTGCCTCAAGCATTAAAGTAACATCCACAATTAGACTACTTTTTCCAACTTTAACAACTTCTCCAATAAGTTCAGCAAAGTGGCCTCCTGGGATCGGCATATTGAAGTCCACACGATCACTTGAAACAGTGACAAATTTCTTTCTCCCAAACCTTGTTGCGGTAATGAAGGCAACTTCATCCATCCACTTCAACGTGATACCACCAAATAATGTGTCATAATGATTTGTACTATTTGGGAAAACGGCCCTAACAATACGTGTTTTTGAGCGCGCGATTGCGTCTTTTAACTGATCTTCAGTCATAATTCCTCCTCGGGATAAATGTTATTTGCTAATTAGGATCGGACTATAACCGTTGCGGGACAGTAATGGATTTTCACCATATTCACTAATTAACTATTGGATATTAGATAGAAACGAGCATCAAGGCAATGAATAAAATACATTTTAACTGGCATAAATGAACAAAAGTGATATTTCATTTAAAACTTAAATAAAAACCGCATATAAAGGAATAAATAATGAAATACTTAATTCCCCTAAGTACTCTTTTTATAGGTCTAAGCGCTCAAGCAGTTCAAACAACAGCAAGACCTTTTAGCTTTGAATTTTATGCTCCAACAAATGAGCTCAATTTTGATGTAACTTTAGAGCAATGGTGTCGTTATGAGATCCCAGTGTGGTCTGACTCTGCTGAATATAAAACAAAACATCAATCAACTCCACTAAGAGAGAAGAGAACAAAATTAGGAAATGGCCTTACTCGTTTTACTTATTCTTTAAATAGTACAAAGTCTTTAGAACAAACTGGTTTCTTTAAATCAGGGAAAGAATGTACAAGTGGAGTCAGAATTATAGTGGAAAGCGCTAAATATGCACTTGGCTGGGCAGGACAATATAGTCGCCCTATTGAATTTAAATTTCTCGATGAAATGTATGCATTTAAAGAGTACGACACAACATTTGATGCACAATCAGATAAGAATATTAGACTATTCTCAGATAATGAAATCTCATTTGAATACAAGACATCCTCTGGTGGGAACCAAGTAAATGTAACAATTCTCTCAAATGGAAAGAGAATGAGAAGCTCATTTCCACAAGGTGTTTTAAAGAATCCAAAAACAAATATGCCTTACAAATTAAAATAGAAATAAAAAAGGCCTCTTTGAAAGAGGCCTATATTTTTAATATTTTAAATTCAACCGTTATTCCCAAACCTGATAAACTGCTTCTTCCATCTCAGTTACACAATCTGTAACAGCTTCATAGAATGGCCATTGTAGATCATATCCCCAACGACTTTCTTCAACCATTTGATTGAAGTTTGTATAACCTTTAACAATACAAGATTGTGGGAAGCGCTTTTCAGTTTCAACTTCACCACTATAGTCATAAACGATTAAATCTGCTTGAAGAACACATGAATTTGTATTCTCATCACAAACAAATAGGTTGAAGCTAAAATTAAAATCACCTTCACACCATGTATCACCACAAATATTATCAATTGCTGTTAAAACCTCTGATTCTTGCTTTTCACTTAGTGTATTGGCAAAAATTGATGACGTAACTAGCATTAGTAGAATTAGCTTTTTCATTGGAATCCCCTTTAAATAATTTAGGGGAATATAGATTACGAGCTACACGATGTATATTCGATTGATAATATTTACACTATACAATTATTAGATAACACTAAAGCAGTTCTTCTAACATTCTAATGCCACGACCAAGCTTTGCCGCAAATTGAGAATCTCTTGCATTTTCATCTGCTATTTCAAAAAGTGACTTTGAAGTTATTTGCATTCTAAGGGCCGTTTTAGCTTTTGAGGGTTCTTTATCCACAAATGATGTTACTAGCGCCCTTGCGTAGGCTTCACTTACTTTTGCAATAAAACTATTTATTGGGCGGTAGTTTTTTGCATCTCTTATCAGCTCTTTCGTTTCACTTGTTTCTCGTATTTTATAACCTTTCTGTTCCATTTGTTTTTTGAATTCTTGTAAAACTCCTGGACCTCTTGTTGCCAGTCCAATAAAGAAAGATTCGATATTTTCTTGATTAACAGGGATTCTCTCAATGTTATTGTAGAGAAATAACTCTGCTGAAACGAGACCTGATTCCTTAGACATCAATGCCATATCTCTTATATATGCTGAATCCATTTCGTCTTTATACTTTCCAACACAGATATTACATGCATATTTCTTTGCCTTATCATTACCAAAGCAACATGCTTCACATCCATAAGATGTATCGACACCTGTTCCATGTCGATAGCCAAAATTATGAATCATCTCATGAAACATAACACCTTCTAACTCATCTGTGCTCGGGCCGTTCTTTATTCCACCAAAGAAGCTTTTTTCCATCTTTGGATTTAATGAAACAAATGGATGCTTAATACCTAGACTCTTAATCTCAGCTTCACTAGTCGATGCATAACCGACGACACCATTACTCCAATTATAATCTTTATTATGACAGATGAATTTTGTAGGATTCACTTTTCCACTTAACTGTATGTTAAAAAAGTTTAACAAGTTTGAAATCTCACCTTTCATTGACTTATCTTTATCCTGACTGGCCAGATCAGAGAGACAACTTAGACCTTTATCCAATGAATTTCGAAGCATTCTTGGAAACTTCTCATCTCCTAGATTATCTAAGCAGCTCTTGTGTATTTGAACTCCTGGTGTAAATTCAAAAACACCTCCTCCAATTCTTGAGATGATTGGATCGAAGTTATCAATAAAATCATCAACCCCTTCTAGACCTCTGAGGAAGTTTTCATAACTACATTTAATATTGGATTCATTACTTAATGTTTCTCTATGATCAAGATTTGAAATTTCTCTATCAACTATTAGCTTCTTTTTTCCATCATTTATGTCATAGAGTTGATATTGTGAGCTTGTGCCTTTATTTGATATGATTTCGAGCCGATCAAATTTACCATCAAAATCATTATCTGCTTCTATTCGAGTAATATTACCTTTTACCTGCATTTTATAATCATATTTCTGATCATAATTACGATCATTGAGGTGCTCTACAAGAGCTCCGTCTACATAGCGAAAGATATTATCAATTACTTTGTCTTTATTATCATCGAACTCAAACGTCTGACTCTTTTGAGCAAAGAGCTCAGCTGTAGCTAATAAGCAAATAAGAATAAGTGAATAATATTTTAATTTAGCTCTCATCTTATTTAAGTATCGGTATTTCTTAAGAAAAGATAAGAAAAAAGACCCAACGAAGTGGGCCTTAAGTATTTGAAATATTATTTAGATCACCAAGTATTATAACAACGCTGACGACTAAGCTTCTTAAGTGTCTGGTTGTAATAAATTGTACAGCTATGATACTCATAATGAAGCTGAAGCTTAATATGATGATCATCTTCTTCACCTACTGGCCAAAAATTTGGAGCATGTGTTACTTGAAGATCCCAAAGGCGATCTGCTGTACAGAAATCAAGAGTTGATTCGTAATTTAATAAATTTGCGCTAAATTCAATTGCTTCAACCTTAGCTGCGTCATTTTCGAATCTTAGGCATTCATTATTACCATTTAGTGCAAATACTTGAGCACTAAAGAATAATGCAATAAACATTAGGAATGTGTTTCTCATTGTTGTCTCCTCTATAAAGTCGAGGAAGTTTTACTAATCAAACAATGGTATGACAAAGCCTAACGCGTTAATTATGAGAGCCCAGATAACCTCTTATCAAATAGTTGGAAGTCAGCAATTATTTCAACAGACTTAATATTTTTGAATTCTGGAAAGTCCAAAGGCTTCGCCCCACCTAGTATGATCCTAACTGGTCTATTAAGGACTTTATCTACTCGGTTCAAATATGGAATGATATGAGTTTCATAATTCCAATGATCAGAACTTACAACACCAAGGATGATATTATCGCATGATAGCGCGTTAACGGCCTCTGCTAAGCAATGTGCAGGATTTGCGGCACCAAGATAATAAGTACTATTTCTATTGGCCTTACAAAGGATATCAGCAATTATAATTGATAATTCATGAAGGTTTCCTTCAGGAGTAGCTAAGGCAAAACGTTCAGACTCTGGGAGATTTGGTAATCTAATTTGTCCAAGTTGTTCCCTAATAATAGTCGAAACGATATGCTCTTGTGTTACGGTATACATACCATCAACAACCATTTGTCCAGTTTGCTGCATTACAGGTAGGACAACCTTGAAGATAAACTCCTTGGAGCTTGAATTAAGCCTTAAGTATTCCGCTTCAGAATGAACTCTATCAATTTCATATCTCTTTAGGGCACTTAGTAAGCGCTCAACACCTTCATTAATGATGTGATTTGTCTCATAGGCCATTTCATCAGAAATCCCAGAAACCTGCTCGTTTAACTCTTGTAGAGTTAGATTAGCAACTTTAGAAATTGTTTGTCCGTGGGCAATGAGGTTTGCCATGGCCTTAGCTCTGGCCACATCTTCATCACCATAGAGCCTCTCGCCATTCATTCCCCTAACGGGCTCAAATGCACCATATCTCTTCTCCCACATTCTGATTGTATGGGGTTGAACTCGACAAATGTCTGAAATTACTCGGATACCAATATTTTTATTCATGAAAGCCTCTATATTTTACAAATTCTTGTTCAATTGTTGTATATTATATTATATATACAAAACATATACAAGAGTTATTTCTTGTATACTCAGGAGGAAAAATGAGCATACTTATCACTGGAGCAACTGGATTGATTGGCCAAGAGTTAGTTTACGCTCTAGCTAAAGCAGGCCATGAAGACATAAGAGTACTAACTCGAAATACAGCTAAGGCCGCAAAGCAATTCACAATTCCTCTCTCATTTTTCGAATGGGATCCAAATGCGAACAAGATCGATGAATCTGCTCTGGAAGGTGTTGAAACAATTATTCATCTTGCAGGTGAGAATATCGGAGGCGGCCGTTGGTCCGAGAAACAAAAAGAGAAAATATTAAACTCTCGAACACAAAGTACTAAACTCTTAGTTGATACAATTAATAATAATCAAGTTTCATTAAAGAAGTTTATCACGGCCAGTGCTATTGGAATTTATGGAACACAAAGTGAAAAGAATCCTCCGGCGCTAAAAGAAGACGCTTCATACGGTGATGATTTTCTGGCCAAGGTATGCAAGGCCTGGGAAGACGAAACTGATAAATTAAATAATAAAGAGATTCTTATTAATCATGTAAGAACAGGTATCGTTTTGGCCAACAACGGTGGTGCTCTTCAAAAAATGCTTCCAGCTTTTAAACTTGGAGTGGCCGGAAAACTGGGCAGTGGAAATCAATTTATGAGCTGGATCCACATTAAGGACCTAGTAAGTATTTATCTTCACCTAGTGGAAAACCAAGTTAATCAAGTTGCCATTAATGCAACAGCTCCAAGACCAGTAAGTAATAAAGAATTCACATCAACTCTAGGAAGCGTTGTTAAAAGACCAACGATTCTTCCTGCACCAGGATTTGCATTAAAAATAATTCTAGGAGAGATGTCTACCCTCTTATTAGATGGTCAAAATGTAATCCCATCATATTTAAATGAAAATAAATTTCAATTTCAATTTCCTAACTTAAAAGATGCTTTGGAGGATCTTGTGGGTTTGGAAAAAAAGTTCTCACAGGTTCAATGGGTTGAAAGGCCAGTTGAGAATGTCTTTAATTTCTTTAGTAACGAAAAAAACCTAGAAGCAATCACACCAGATTCTATCGGGTTTAAAGTACTAGATATGAATACTCCAGAGATTACAAAGGGTACCATAATCGATTACCGCTTAAGTATTTATGGTATTCCTCTTAAGTGGAAATCAGAAATTTTACACTTTGTTAAAGGTAAGGAATTTGTCGATAAACAATTAGAAGGTCCTTATAACAAATGGGTTCATACACATGGTTTTATACCATATAAGAATGGAACACTCTTAACTGATGAGGTCTTATATAAGGTTCCTCTCGGTGCCCTTGGGGATCTCTTTGCCGGTGCCTTTGTTAGGAGTGATGTTAAGAAAATTTTTAAATTTCGTAGTCAAAAATTAGATAAAATTTTTGATGAAGTTAATAAGTAGTTAATCTAAAATTAAGAAGGAGAAGAAGATGAAGAAGCTCGTGTTATTTTTTTCAATGTTAATGTGCTCGGTTGCACTATCTAGCTCAAGCTTACCGCTAGATACAGTTGATTATGTTGATCTCGATCGCTACCTAGGTAAGTGGTATGAGATTGCACGTTTTGATCAAAGCTTTCAAAAAGGCTGTACTGCTGTTGAAGCCAATTACAGTCTTAGAAAAGATGGAGATATTAAAGTTATAAATACGTGTCGTGTTGGTTCTCCTGATGGTGAATACAAAGAAGCTGAAGCAAGAGCTTGGGTTGTTGATGAAGAAACAAATGCAAAGTTAAAAGTACAATTCTTTTTAAGAGGGATTAAGCTTCCTATTTTTGCAGGTAATTACTGGATTCTTGAACTTGATGAAGACTATCAATATGCAATGGTTGGAGACAAGTCGAGAAAATACCTATGGATTCTTTCACGTACTAAAGAGTTAGATGAGAAAATCTATCTTGAACTAGTAGCAAAAGCGAAAGATCTTCACTTTGATGTTAGTAAACTTTTAAAGACTCAACAATAAGGTTGAGATTGGATAAATTATGAAACGACAAAAACCACTCATTGCTATAAGCTCATGCCTTTTAGGTGAAAATATTCGCTACAATGGTGGCCATTGTCGTGAGAATTGGATTTATTCAGAATTATCTAAATTTGTTGATTTTCACCCAGTCTGTCCAGAACTTGCGATGGGACTGGGTGTTCCAAGAGAAGAAATTCATCTCTTTCGCACCACTAGAAAAGACAATGAAGTAAAGCTGCGCTCTAAGTTCACAAAAGAAGAACTTACTCAGACAGCTTATATTACATATGAGTCAATCGAAGATGATTTAAAGAACTTAGATATCGACGGCCATATATTTACGAGGAAGTCTCCTACTTGTGGGCCAGATAACGTAAAGACCATTACATTAGATGATCCAAATTATGTGAATAAATCAACTGGTTTATATGCAGGATTCATAATGGATCAATTCCCTAACCTTCCTTATATCGATAATGGAAGAATTAAAAATATTGAACTAAGAGAAAACTTTGTAAAAAAGATATTTTCACACTTTCGTTTTAAACAACTAAATGGAACGATGAGGGACTTACAATTGTTTCATCAGATGCATAAGTATGCCATCATGGAACATAACCAAGAGAATATGAGAACTCTCGGTCGTATTGCTGCTAACCATGAAGGTTTATCAGCACAAAAAGTTTACCAAATATACTTTAAGTTATTTATGGAAACGATTTCAATTCTTCCAACTCGTAAGAATAGACTAAATGCTTGCTATCATGTCTTTGGATATTTTAAGAATGATTTAGGGGCAGGAGAAAAGAAAGCCTTGTTAAACTTAATGGAAGATTATCAAAATGGTGTTTCAAATTACCTCACAATAAACTCGTTTCTAAACGTATTAACAGAGGCACATCAAAAGGCATATTTACAAGACCAATATATCTTTGAACCGTACCCAAAAGAATTAAAGCTATTAAAAGATATTGCATAATATGAGTTCTAAGAAAGTTAATATATTCTGGTTTCGTCGAGACCTTCGATTAAAAGATAATCGCGGCCTTCTTCATGCACTACAATCACAGAAAGAAGTCCTTCCTATATTTATCTTTGATACAAATATTTTGTCGAAGTTAGAAGATGAAAATGATCTTAGAGTAAGTTTCATTCATGATGCAATAACTGACCTCAAAGAAGAATTAAACGATCTTGGAAGTGACCTACTTATCTTAACGGGTGATCCCCTTACTGAATACAAGAAGCTTATAAAAGAATATAATATCGAAGAAGTCTATACAAATGAAGACTACGAACCATATGCGATTAAAAGAGACAAAGCAATTGCTTCTTTTTTAGAAAAAGAAAATATTAGTTTTCGCCAATATAAAGATCACTGTATTTTTGCTAAAGACGATATTTTAAAAGATGATGGCAAACCATATGTAGTCTACACTCCTTACAAAAATAAATGGCTGGCAGAATTAAGGCCAAAAGACATTGCGACCCTTGAAACACATAAATACTTTGATAATTTTAAGAACTTTAAGGCAGAAACCTTACCAACGTTAGAAGATCTTGGTTTTATCTATAATGAGAAAGCTGATGAACAAGTAAAAACGATTAAAGGTCGAATAATTGATGACTATGACAAGAACCGTGATATTCCAGCTCTCGATGCGACATCAAAACTAGGTATCCATTTAAGATTTGGAACCATATCTCCTCGAAAATGTGCACAAGTAGGATATAAGAAAAATGATACATGGTTAAGTGAACTAATCTGGAGAGAGTTTTTCATTCAAATCCTCTATCACTTCCCTCATGTCGAGAATGCTCCATTTAGAGAGAAATATAAAAATATAAAATGGAAGAATAATAAAAAAGAATTCAAGAAGTGGTGTGAAGGAAAAACAGGCTTCCCAATAGTTGATGCAGGAATGAGAGAATTAAATGAGACGGGCTATATGCATAACCGAGTTCGTATGATTGCGGCTTCTTTTTTAGTTAAGGATCTTCTCATTGACTGGCGTTGGGGTGAGAAATACTTTGCTCGCAAACTAAATGACTTTGAACTTGCTTCTAATAATGGAAATTGGCAATGGGTGGCAGGAACTGGTTGTGATGCTGCCCCATATTTTCGAATTTTTAATCCCTATACACAGCAAAAGAAATTTGATCCAGATTTTGAATACATAAAGAAATGGATTCCAGAATACGGAACTGATAAATACCCTGATGAAATAGTCGATCACAAAATTGCATATCACGAAACCATCAGGGTATATAAAGAATGTAATTAATCAATCTCACAACTGATATTACTCATCACTTTCTTGTACTTAGGTTATAGGAAGACAAATTAAGCTAAATATAATTATCCTGACATTCTGACTTTTTATAAGTCAGACCAATTAAAATTTAATAAGTATTGGAAAATATAAAAGAAAAGGCCCAATAAATGGGCCTAAAAGTTATTTGAGAATTTCTAATTTTTAAGACATGTCTCAATCTTACGAGTTACAGTGAAGTCTGACCCGTAGTCATCGCTTAGGTTATATGTCGTTTCAATATAGTCTTTTAAACGATAATCATCTTGAACCTTTACTTCACAGCTAAGTAATTCAATACGATCATGAGATCCTTGATAATAACGGCCATTCATATCAAAAGAAGCTTGCTCAATTTGAGCACATACTTCATTTACATTACCGACAAAGCAAAATTGTCTTTCTCTCTTTGTATCGTTTACATCATAATTGAAGCTAGAATCACTGAAACCAATAACTGTCCCTAATTGAGCATCATTAGTGATAATAAAAGTTGATTGTGGCTGATGTGCAAATACAGAAAAAGCACTCAGTAGAATAATAGATTTTAAGATATTCATATTAAGCTCCCTAATATTACAAAATATTTAGCCTATCAGTAACACAGCATGCCTAAGAATAAAATAATATAAATGAAACCCTAAAAATTTATCACGAATGTGGTATTTTCTGAATCTTCCTCAACCAGAAGTTGATATCCTGAGTTTTCAATGATTTGCTTTGTGATGGCCAAACCTACACCAAAGCCTGAGCCGTCCTTCTTTGTAGTCTTACCCATTTCAAAGATATTCTTTAACTGATCCCTTGGAATCCCATTTCCAGAGTCAACAATCTTAATAAACCGCTGACTTGATGAAGTAATGACCTTTATCCAAGGTGTATCTGTTGTTTTTATCTCTTCAAGTGAGTTCTTTATCAAGTTAACTAAACACAAGCTTAGCTCTGTTTCATTGCCATCTATATCAAAATCTTCAATCTCAAGCTCTACTTTTACCTTATGCTTATCAATCTTTTCTTGTACGAGATCAATTGCTTCCATTGTGACATCTGAGATTTTGATTCTCTCTTTGTGAGAATCATAATTCTTCTTAAAGATATTCATGTAGAAGTCAGTAACTTCCAGAATCTTTGCAATATGTTTTCGGAGTTTTTTTGTATATCGACGTTGATCTTCTAATAATTCTTTTTCTAAACGATTATTTGCCGTATTTAAGACAAAGAGATGATTTCTAATATCATGAGCAATACTAGCTGAAGCGAAGCCAAATTGGGCGACTTTAGAGAGCTTAACCATATCTTTTTCTAGGTTATACATCTTTGTAAAAGCCAAATCCTGGTAATAAATATTAAATCGCATGGATTCAAAAACGTAGCCCAGATAATAGATAGGAACGAGATAACCAATTGTTTCTGTTCCTATTGATGTATCCCATATCGATGCAAATAAAGTAACGATTAATCCCGTTTTAAAAAGATACTCATTCTTGTTTCGTCTATTTAATTCCTTCCAAACGACGATAGTAGAATAGAGAATAACGACTAGTCCCATAACGCCTATTAGAACAACTAAAAAACTGGGATAGATTTGTAGATTTAATGCTTTTGTAAAAAGTGTTGAAGGTGGAATTTCCCGAGGCTTAAACATCAAATCAATTGAAGTGAAGAGGTAGAGAAAACCTCCAATGACAACATAGACCGAATGGGCCACACAAAAGAACTTAGAGAACCACAGCTTTTTAAGTTCATATCCAAAAAAACCCTCTATCGCCTTTAGGTAACAATAATAAGTCCAATATGCGAAGAACCAATACGTAATTAAGAGGAAATTAGAAAGTTTAGGGTCTGAGACATGAGTATTTACAGCAATTAAAACGGCATAAGCACCGGCCGAAAGACACATAAGAATAGGCCAGAAAGCCTTCACATTTAGGTGTTTCCGATAAGTATAGGCACCAATTGATGCTTGGTATAGGAAATATGAAAATGCGAAGATAGTTACATACCGAGTAACTACTATATATTCATCAACACTCATAATATAAAATATACATTATTTAGACTAATTAAACACATAAAATATAGAAATACTTTAAAAAATTCTCTGAAGCTTAACTAATTTAACAAAAAAGGGAGCTTATACACTCCCTTAATTACCTAAAAAATTTTACTAAATATTATAGTTTACAAGTGAAACTAAAGTCGTATTTTTTGAATAAAAAGCAACGAAATGTCTCTCTAATAGTGACTGAATCTCCATATAGAGTAATTGTTTTCTTGTAACCGCTTTCTCCTCCATAGCTTCCACAAGCATCACCTCCTGGGCGATTAGAGTCCTCAGAGACAAGTAGCGTGCTAGCATCGACAAGCTCAGCTGAATCAGAAAAAGCATGGGCCACAGGGGTAAAATAATATCCAGTGTTTCTAAAATAAATACTTGTTGATTGAGTATCTTTTAGAATTTCAATTTGGCATTCACCTGTTCCTCTTTCATTTGTATTAGAAGATACTCGTCCTTCTTGTCCGTCAAGCTTTTCGAGGCTCTTAAGGAAACTTGAGACATTACCGGCTGCGAATAAATTAGACGAAGCCATAACTAGAATTAGGGGTAAAACAAATGATTTCATATAGTGCTCCTGAGTGATTTTTGAATTTAATAGTCAATACAAGAAACTTCATGAGATTGCACGAAGGTATGTAATTACTTTAGGACCACAACATTAAAATAAGACCTCAAAAGTAGTATTCTTAGAATCTTTTAATAGACCTAATTGAAATCCAGAACGCATAAGAAGTGCCTTTGTGATAGCAAGCCCAACCCCATGTCCACCAACACCCTTCTTAGTAGAATATCCAAAATTAAATATTTCGGAAGCAATTTCATTAGAAATTCCTTGACCACAATCAGTAACACAGATACTTCTCTTGCTTGCGTAGGCATGAACTTGGACCCATGGAGACTGATACTTATCAACAAAAGAAACTTCTTCGAGGGCATTCTTTAATAAATTCACTATACTAATAGTGATCTCCGTTTCATTACAATAAATTGAAAAGTCTTCGATATCTACAATTAGCTCAACATTAGAATTTTTGTACTTTGGAGCTACGAGCTCAATGGCCTCATCAACGATCTTCTTTACAGAGACGTTATTCTTTTCATTTGCATTATTCTTATTAAAAACATTCATATAAAGATCTGTGATCTCTGAAACTTTATTAATGTGTTTATTTAAAGATTTATAATTCTGCTGTGGGTCCTCCTCCCTTCCTTTAATAAGTTTATCAATTCCTATTTTAAGAACAAATATATGATTTCTAATATCATGAGCGATACTTGCAGCAGCAAATCCAAATTGAGCAATTCGAGAGAGTCTTACAACTTCATTCTCTAGGTTGAATAATTTACGATACACCTTTCTTTGAAAATATAGATTAAAACGTACTGCTTCAAATGCATTACCGAAATAATACAGAGGAAGAATTGCACCTGAGATTTCAAGTCCCAATGCAGTATCATTTAAAACAGCGAGAAAAGTTACAATAATTCCAAGCTTTAGTAGAACTTCATTTCTTTTTAATCGATTTAATTCAATCCAAATGACAATACATGTATAGAGAACAACTAAAGCACCGAGACCTCCTAATATTTTACCATATATATTTGGAGAAACATTAAAGTGCATTGTCTGAGCAAAGAGATTGGACTTGACGTAGTTGTGCTCATCAAAAAGAAAGTTGTGATTAAAAAGCAGTGTCGATATGGCACAAACAATCTGAACACTAACTAGAAACACACAATATAGCTTCGCAAACTCAAGCTTCTTTATACGTCTTTTTAAATAAACTTCTATGGTTCTTATGTAACTGTAAAAAGACGAATAAGCACAAACCCAGAAGATCATTAAAAGAAAATCTGATAACTTTTGATTGATGAAATGAGTATTGAAAGCAAAAACAAAGCAATATGCCGCAGTCGTCAAACACATGACCATTGGCCATAAAGCTTCTCTTTCTTTGAGCTGTGTATAATTAACTAAACTTGCAAAAAGTTGGTAGATAAAAAACGAAAACACAAAAGTCGTTAAATAACGCGTGAATGCGACATATAGGTCTAGCTCCACCGACCTTCTCCAAAGATTAATTAATAAAATTGATAAATAGTTTATATCGATACACTCTAATAAAGCAAAGAGTAAACCATCTTAACAAATAAATATTTTCAAACACTTATCTAATTAATTTTAAAAATTATCTCAACAATTGATAGAGAACGTCGTATTTTTACAACCTTTCTCAAGTTTTAAAGAAAAGCCGGAGCGCTGCAACAATTCATTTGTTATGGCCAGCCCTACTCCATGACCTCCAGATTTCTTTCCTGTATAGCCAAACTTGAAGATTTGTTCTGCTTGTTTTTGATCGATCCCATCGCCACTATCTACTACAAGTATCTTATTTTTTTCAATATCACTTTTAAGCAAAACCCAAGGATTGTCCTTCTTTTCTTTAACCTCTTCTAAAGAGTTTTTTATAAGATTAACGAGGCAAATTACCATTTCTGCTTTATTACAAAATATTTTAAAATTTTTAGTTTCTTCTAAAAATCGAACATTAGTATTTTCAAACTTTGGTAAGATTAGTCCCCTAACATCTTTTAAAATCTCATTAAAGTCTAATTCTTCTTTTTGAGAACTAATATTATTCTTAAAAATATTCATATATAGATCGGTGATTTCTAATATACCCTCATTATACTTTTTTAAATCTTCATAAACCTTATCAGTTGTCGAATATCGTCCTTTTATTAGTTTATCAACTTTAACTTTCATTACGAAAACATGATTCTTGATATCATGTGCAATACTAGCCGCTGCATATCCAAACTGAGCGACTTTAGATAAGTGAACTACTTCTGACTCGAGGTTGTACATCTTACTATGGGCCTTTTTAAGAAAGTGTAAATTAAACCGTAGAGCCTCAAAGGCATTAGCAAAATAATAAATAGGAATCAAGCTTCCTGAAACTTCTAAGCTTATAAAAGTATCATTCAATACAACGAGAATATTAAATATAACACCTATTCTCAGTAAGTATTCCTCAAGATTTCGTTTCGAAATTTCTCTCCAGATAACAAAGCTAACATAAAAGACGCAAAGAGCTGCACTGCCTCCGACTAGGTTTCCTATCAAATTTGGTGAGATTGCGATATTCGTCGATTGATAAAAGAGGCTATCTTTTATTTGTGACTGGGGTGAAAACATAAAGCTATAATCAAAAAAAGCGTAAGAAATAAGAGAAAGAATCTGAAAGATGCCCAGAGAGAGGATATACACTTTGATATACTTTATCATCTTAATGGAGCTTCCAAAAAAAGCCTCTATAGCATGCATATAGGCGTAAAAAGCACAAAAAGCAAAAATCCAAAGACTATTTAAAATAATGTTTGAGTTTTTTATGTCTAGTACATGAGTATTTATAGTAAAGAAAAGGCAGTAAAAGGCTGAAGCAACTGACATCAAAGTATACCATAAAGTCGAGCGGTCTTTTAAATTGTAATAATTTAAAAAGCCACTTATTGAGTGGTAAACAAAGAATGAAAAGAAGAAAATCGTAGTATAACGAGTTATATTCGTATACGTTATAATATCCACAACATACCTTTTTCTAGTTTAGTTAAATGTCCATTATGATAAAAACACTATCATACGACAAATAAATACTATTACGAATAGTATAACTGTAGCTTAAAACAACTTTAAGTGCCTAATATTACAGGCTTATTTTTTGTATACTTTGTAAAATCCTTCTTAAGACTGTCCAATTTTTGATCTGCAATGTGAATATTACATAAATAAACATATTTTAACCGTTTTCTCTATATTAGAAATTATGAAAACATTAAAAATAACAAAAAGTTTAATTCTATCGACTCTTCTCATGGGGCAATTTGCCCAAGCAGATAAGCTTAATGATGAGATTTTTTTTCAAAAAGACATATATCAAACTGTCTATGAAAGTGATTGTGAATGGCGCTATGAAGGTTGTGTCACAGTTGATGAAAATGAGTTAGATCTTCGCTCAAATGCCAAGCATATGCTTGATGAAATCTATAGTTGTAAGAATACGGTACAAGGCTGTAGTGAAGAAGAACAAAAGAATATCGACAGAATGGAAGGAATTAAGGGGCGAATTGGAAACAAGGCCATTTATGGTGGAATGTCGCCACAAGAGTTCTCTAATTACCTTCGTAAATTTGATTCATCTAATAATAAGAAAGGATATTTCATCCCACTAGGTTTAAGTGATAAAGAGCTTCTAATGCTAGCAGCTTCCACTTCACTTGGACTTGTTATGTTTGGCTCTGACCAAGAAACAATGGACTTTGTCCAAGATCATAAGAATGGCTTTACTGAAAAACTCGTCTACCCAACAAATAATCACGACAAAATGATCCTTGGAGGAGCAGCCGCCGGATCATACTTTTTAGGTGTTGTTATAAAAGATGGAAAACTTAAAAAGGCAGGACTCTACGTTTTAACGAGTCAAATTGCTACTCAGATTGTAACGGAAGCATTCAAGAGAGGCTTTGGGCGCCAAAGACCAAATGCTGACCAGGGGCCATATGCTTTTGGAACAACTGGAAAGTCATTCTTTTCAGGTCATTCTTCAGGAGCTTGGTCATTTGCAACAGTTTTTGCAGAAATTTATAAAGATAATAAAGTCGTTCCATATTTAGCTTACGGTGTGGCCGCTCTAACTTCTTATGGCCGCCTACACGATAGAAAACACTGGCTATCAGATGTATTTGCAGGAGCGATTGCTGGACATCTAATAACAAAGCTTGTTATTAGAATGCACGAAGGCGATGATTCAAATGGTGGACTAATGGTCTTTCCTTCTTGGAATCGTGAAACAGGAACTTTCATGGTCAACTTTGAATGGAGACCTAGAAATAATACAAAAACTGAATTCAAATGTAAGAAATTACCTGAGGGAAAAGATAGAATTCGTGCTTGTATTTATGAAGCATTTTTAAGATCGCAATAAAATAAAATTGGAGAAATCTATGAAACTCAAATCCCTTGCACTTATTCTCTTAATAGGAGTTAGTGCACACTCTCAAGCAGCTCGTCTCTGGGCCTCAATCCCCTTTATAAGAGGAGCAGACCTGTGTGCATACAAACAAGCTTATTCTCAAACACGTTCTGAGTATATGCGTGAAATGACAGGATTAGCATCTCAGCTAATGCAATCTGGAGCAAAGGGAGATGAAGCCTTGGATCTTCTTGTTACTTTCGATGCTCTATATGACAAGAATGTGCGCCTTGCTACACAGTATAAGTATATGGATGTAACTCTAGAAAATACTCTTAAGGCATATTTCGATAGTTATTATCGTAATTTTCCGGTGGTTAATCGTAAACTAGAATTCGTCCATATGAATAATATTCGCTACATTATGGACTCTATAAATAATGGACAACGTCCAGGATGGATTCCAAATAATGCAGGAGCTTTAGTAGACTATATGGCATATGGATCTTATTCATATGCACCTAATTGCCGTGGCGGAATTCAGGTTACACTTACTCTAGTAAGTTCTGATGGGTCGACGAAAACATATCAAGGACAAGGACAACCGTCTGTTGTCATGTCTCAAATTGCCTCTACAATGTTTGAAGATTTTCAAAGAACAAAGTTTCCAGCAACGGTACAAATAGGACGTCGCAATCTTACAATTGTAGGAACACATAACGGATCAGTAGGTCGAGCGACTTCAATGAGACAAGCAGAAAGAGCCTGTGACAATATTTATGCAAGACTTCCTAATGCAAATGAACTAGAAGCTATTGATGCTTATGGTGATTGGAATGGAGGTGTTTCAATTGGACAAACGGTTTGGGCCATTAGTGGTGGAAAAGTTTATCATCCAGGTCTTATGAATCCAACACCAGTAAGAAACCCATGGTCAGTAAATACTAAGGTGTATTCTTATTATTGTGTTCGCTAAATTTTAAATAACTTCTTAATATCTGCGTCGGGCCTAATCTGTCCGGCGCGATAATCCATGACCTTTTTTCTCTTCTCATTAAAATAGTGGTGTAAATGTATCAAGACACCAAACTTATCATCTAGCTCCATTTTTGAAATTAAAAAGCCAGCTTTAAGTTTAGGTATAATAACAGAATTATTCGTAGCACAGTGGCGAGAATAGACCATTTGAAATCCTTCCGCTTCTAGAATGGCCAGACACTTGTCTAAAATGGCCCCATAAATACCTTGTCTTCGATATTGTGGAAGTACTGCTGAATTACACATATAAAATGTTGTACTACTTTCTTGATATCCCCAACTCCAGCCAAGGAAGTTCCCCTCTTTATCAAAGGCGGCCAAACATAACTTAAAAGGTTCTCCTAAATTTTCTTGGAGTCTTTTTACATTTGAAAGTTCTGTTTCTGAAAGAATATCCCATAGTACATAACTATGATCATCTTCAAAAACATCGTTCTTATACTTATAATAGTATTTATTAAAGTCTTGCGAATTTAAGATTTGAATATCTATTTCTTTCATAGAAATAGTTTAGCTCTTAGAAATAAAAGGACAAGTTAAAAAAGAGAAGGTGGCCAAGTGTTATGGCCACCCTTCAAGAAACTAGAATCTAAAACCAATACCGATCCCTACAAGTAAAGGGTCGATATCAACTTCAGCATTCACAACACCAGATCCTGTATCAACAGTTGCATCAGCTTGTAAGTAAAGCTTTTTCACATCAAGGTTGAGATATAAATTCTGAGCAACTTTGATATCAGTTCCTAGTTGTAAGGCATATCCAAATGCATCATCATACTTTGTCGAGACCATATCTCCCGGTACCTCTCCATAAAAGATTGTATAGTTGATACCAGCACCTACATATGGTTTGAAGTCTCCAAATTCCATATGGTATTGCGCTAATAAAGTTGGAGGTAGTAAAGAAACGCTACCAAGGCTTCCTGTTCCATTGAGGTTTACATCATGAGTTGCTGTTGCAAGAATTAACTCAAGTGCAAAGTTTTGATTGAAGAAGTAAGAGAAGTCGATCTCTGGAACTGATTCATTATTAATTGCAATATTACCACCGATATTGTCTGAAACATCAGGGGTTACGCTTAAGGCCCTTACACGAACCATTGAATTTCCTTCTGCAAATGAGAAAGAACTAAACATTAGAAAAAGTAAAATTGAAACGATTGATGTTTTTTTCACAAAAACTCCTTTGAAATTTCTATGAATTAAAAATATCAAAGGAGATTTTAAAATATTATGAGTTAAATCAGAGTAATAAAAAAAAGCCTACAAAGTAGGCTTAATTTTATTTTAGTAGTGGAATCCCCACTTTTTCATAAAGTCATGGTCGCTTTCATCAAAGAATGGCCACCAACCTTGTGAGCCTAAGTGCTCACCTGTTTCGAAATCAATAGTGTGGTTAATCCAACCAGTTGGCTCTGGGCCAACGAAACGACGAAGAACAATTCTACCATCTACAATGTAGTCTGAACGATGGTAAGTAACAGTAAAAACTGAGCCATCATCTTTCTTTCTAAAAAATCTAATAACTTCACGATCTGTTAAGTCATCACTAAGAAGCCACATAACAGTTGTATCACCAAAGTCTTTGGCCTTATACCAACCACCAACTAGGTAATCGTGTTCCATATTTGATACCATTGAGCGAAACTCTTGGTATTCATTCATAAGAGTCTTAGCGTCTGGATTACTATAACCAAATACTAAAGCAGGCAACATTGCCAGCATCAAAACGAGTGATTTCATTTAATTCTCCTTTAAATTAGCGAAAGACATATTCGCAATAAAAACCATCGATGACAAGATTTTGCAAGTTAAGAAAAGTCAAAAAGTCAGAATCCTCCCCTCCTAATAGAAAACAACAAGGTGCAATATAGAGATATACAAAGGGGAATATATGAAGAATTTAAAAGCTAGAATGATACTTAATGAATTAGAGAAGCTAATCACAGAATTAGAAGAGGCTCAAGCTACTGAAATTACGTCTAAAAAAATGGATAGAGGAAACGAATTTGATGATTATCTAGCAATGATGTTAGGCTCCAGCGACTCTCTTACCTCATTTGAAACAATCCAATTTTCTAATTCTAGGCCAACTAAAAAGAAGTTACGTGTGATCTAGGGTAAAACTTATAGGAATGAGGGGAAATAGCTGTAAATCACCTTAAATACTGCTATATCTGCCTTATGCAAGTAAACGTAAGATACCTCGATAATTTAAAAATTGAAGCCAGTTTCGATGATTTTAAAATCATCTCTGATCAGCCTGTGCGCTACAAGGGAGATGGTACAGCACCTGGCCCTTATGACTATTTTCTGGCCTCTTCGGCCATGTGTGCAGCTTATTTTGCAAAGGTCTATTGTAAAAGCAGAGATATCCCTACAGAGGATATTCGCATAAGTCAGCAAAATATAGTGGACCCTGATAATCGCTACAAGCAATCATTTGTTATACATGCCGAGCTTCCTGCTTCAATATCTGAAAAAGATAAGAAAGGGATTCTTGCTTCAATGAATCGATGTACTGTTAAGCGAGTTATTCAAAATGAAATTGATTTTAAGATAGAAGCAAAAGAAATACTTGGTAACGATGTCAAACTTGACTACGAAGTAAATGAAACCAAGACGATGATTCCAGGTAAAGATTGTTCTTTAGAAGAAACAATAAAGAATATGACAGGACTTCTAGCAAACCTGGGAATTCAAATTGAAATTGCATCATGGAGAAACCAAGTTCCTCATGTTTGGTCAGTTCACATTCGCGATGCTGACTCTCCGATGTGTTTTACAAATGGAAAAGGTGCCACAAAAGATGCGGCCCTTGCTTCTGCTCTAGGTGAATATCTAGAGCGTATTAGCACGAATTATTTCTACAGCGATTATTATCTTGGTGAGGATATCGCTAATGCAGAATTTGTTCATTACCCAAATGAAAAATGGTTTAAGATTCCAAACAATGAATCTATTCCGTCTGGATTAATGGATGAAACTCTTCTTAATGCTTACGATAACGGTGGCGAGCTTAGGGCCTCAAATTTAATTGATACAAATTCAGGAAATAAAGAGCGTGGAATCTGTGCACTACCTTTTGAGCGTCATTCTGATGGCCAAACGGTATACATACCTGCCAACCTCATTGCAAACTTATTTGTAAGTAATGGAATGAGTGCTGGGAATACAAAATATGAAGCTCGTGTGCAATGTCTTTCAGAAATTTTTGAAAGAGCTGTAAAAAATCAAATTATTACAGAAGAGATCACACTACCGGATGTTCCAAAAAGTGTTTTAGAAAAGTATCCAACAATACTAGAAGGGATTAACAAACTTGAAGAAGCTGGTTTTCCAATTGTTGTAAAAGATGCTTCTTTAGGTGGTAAGTTTCCCGTTATGTGTGTGACTCTCATGAATCCAAGAAATGGAGGTGTATTTGCATCCTTTGGTGCTCACCCACGTTTTGAAGTGGCACTTGAAAGAAGCCTGACAGAGCTTTTACAAGGTCGAAGCTTTGAAGGGATGAATGACACATTCCCTCCAACATTTAATGAATTTGCTATTCGTGAACACAATAATATTGTTGATCATTTTATTGATTCAACAGGAGTTATCTCTTGGCGCTTCTTTGGTGCTAGGCCACAATACGAATTTAATGAATGGAACTTTTCTGGTTCGACTCAAGAAGAATACCAATATCTAATGGGAATCTTAGAAGAGCTAGGTAAAGAAGTTTATATAGCAGATTATAACGAGCTAGGAGCAAGTGCTTGTCGTATTCTTGTTCCAGAATACTCAGAAATTTATCAACCAGAAGATCTAATTTGGGACAACCATAATCAAGCACTAGACTTCAGAGAAGATATTTTAAATCTCCATTCTTTAAACAATGAAGACCTAAGTTCACTAATTGAACGACTTGAAGACAGTGAGCTTGATAATTACATGCCAATTTCTGAGTTAATTGGAGTTGCATTTGATGAAAGTACTGTATGGGGACAATTAGTTATTGGAGAACTCAAGGCACTTGGTTATCTTGCTCTACAAAATTATGAAGAAGCTAAGCATCTCGTCGAAATGCTTGGTACATTCAACGATAATACAATAGAAAGAAGACGCTTTTATCAGGCACTCAATAATGCACTTGATATAGAACTGGCAGATGATCTTGAAATAGCGGATTATCTTGAAAGCTTCACTAAGATGTATGGGGCCGAATTAATGGAGCGAGTAACTAAGACATTAACCCTAGAGAATCGCTTTGATGGCCTAACTCAGACAAATTCTAGTCTTATAGGTATTGATAAGCATCTAAAGTTAATTGAAAGTTATAAAAAGCTACAAATGGCACGCCACAACTTTTTTAAATAAATCTTTATGGTAACCTCTATTAGTTAAAACTATGGAGGTTATCACATGAGTACAAATATAAATGAAATTAAATTTAAAGATGGAAAAGGCCTAGATAAAACAATTAAGGACTTTGATGCTAAGGCATATCTTGTAGTTAATGTTGCTTCAAAATGTGGACTTACACCACAATACGAAGGGCTACAAAAACTATATTCTGAATACAAAGATAAAGGACTTGAAATTCTTGCTTTTCCGGCAAATGAGTTCTTACAACAAGAGCCAGGTACTAATGAAGAAATTCAAAACTTTTGTTCAATGGAGTACAACGTAACATTTCCTGTGAATGAAAAGATTGTTGTTAAAGGAGAAGGTCAACACCCACTCTATCAAGCTTTAACAGAAGGGAAAAAAGAGGCAGTAAGAAATGACAAACCAGACTTTGAGCAATTACTTACAAGCAAAGGTCTAATCTCAGGACAAGCTCATGATATACATTGGAACTTTGAAAAGTTCCTTTTAAACGAAAATGGAGAAATTGTTGAAAGGTACTTTCCTGACATTGATCCAAGAGATGAAAAAATCACTTCAAAAATCAAAGAACTTATTTAATAAGAAAGGACCTGCTTTAGGCAGGTCCTATATTTATTACCAATCTAGTGAACTTCTATCACAAGTTACAATATAGCCTGTAGTCCCAACTTGATGAGTCGGCCCAAAAATAATCTGTACTCCGTTAAAGTCTTGTTGTGAAGAAACCTGAATCCCTTGATCTTTATAATTTGTTGTAAAAGATGCTTGTGAACCAGAAGCTTTATCGACAAGAGCAACTTTAAACTCAATATTATCTACAACAGTACTCATTAGATTGTAACGACTAGAATTGTCTCTTTTCATTTCAAATTCCTCACCAAAAACAGTGTCATCTGAGTACTTTGAAACATTACAAGTGTAATCTGGAAAATCAACATTTGAAGCAAATGCAGAATAAGAAATTAAAGTGGCAATTAAAATTAGAATGTTTTTCATATATCCCCCTAGTTAAGATGAAATTAAATCATCATTAAGATTAATTTTTATTTTTTCTTGGGGAGTAATTGTTGAGAGTCATTTATATCAAGAATTAGATTAATTAGTAGATATCAAGTATATTTTATAGAGCACTGTTAAGTTTTTGATCAAAAAAAAAGTGAGTTAATAATGAAAAAACTAGTATTTTTTGTTCCTGTAGATGACGCACAAGAAGTAAAAGAGGCCATCTTTAATGCCGGTGCTGGAACCATTGGCAACTATGACAAATGTTCATTTGAGACAGAAGGTATCGGTCAATTTCGTCCAAATAATCAAGCAAATCCCCATATTGGCGAATCCGGAATTATTGAAAAAGTAAGAGAACTTAAGGTGGAAACGATTTGTCCTGATGATAAAGTTAAAGAAGTAATTAAGGCGTTAAGAACGGCCCATCCCTATGAGGAGCCAGCAATCGACCTTTATGAACTAGTAAATTTTTAGGAGGAAATATGACTTCATTGAAAGAGAAAACATGTATACCTTGCCAAGGAGGAGTACCTCCCTTGCCTCTTGAGGAAAAACTAAGCCTTAAAGAGCAAATCGACAAACGTTGGAGCTTCACTAATGATAAAACAAGGCTGTCTCTTGAAGTTGATTGCGAAAAGTTTGACCAACCAATGAAAATTGCAAATGAAATCGCAAAGGTTGCAGATGAGCAATGGCACCATCCTGATCTACACGTAAGCTTTGGTAAGCTGAAAGTTGATCTTTGGACACATAAAATTGATGACTTAGTGGAAAGTGATTTTATATTTGCAGCAAAAGTGGACGATATCTTAAAGTCTAATAATCTATAAAAAATTCAAAACATCTATTATTTAGGGAGAAGTATAGCTATAAGTAAGACATGAAATCTAAAGCTTTACTCTCCCTCTTTCTAACATTGTATTGTTTAACGACTTCCGCAAAAGTATTCAATGTCATGGCCCCTTTAGTCATAGGTGATCCAAATAACTTGTCGTCTGAATATTCAAAAGCTGAGTTACGAAAATTTCAAGATCAATTAAATGAAATAAAGTCCCTAGGAGCAACAGGAGTTAGTACTGATATCTGGTGGGGACTAATAGAAAAAGAAGATAATAAATTTAATTGGCAATACTATCAAGTGTTGAGTGATCTTATTATAGACGCTGGCCTTAAGTGGGTACCGATTCTATCATTCCATAAATGTGGTGGTAACGTTGGTGATACATGTGATGTACCAATCCCAAATTGGTTATGGCAAAAGTATGGTACGAGTGCCATGTCTAAAAGTGAGCAAGGAAACTTTTCAAAAGAATATCTATCTGTTTGGTCTACCCACAAAGCGATCAATGAGTTTTATGAGGTCATGGGCTCATTTAAAATGAACTTTTCACATAAGATGAAAGATATATATGAAATTAATGTAAGCCTTGGCCCTGCCGGTGAGCTTCGCTATCCTTCATATAATTCACACGATAATGGATCAGGTTATCCAACACGTGGAGCACTTCAAGCCTATTCTGAGCTAGCAATAGAAAGCTTTAGAAACTACGTTAGAAATAAGTATTCTAATATTGATACTGTAAACTTCATGTGGGGCTTTAATCTATCTTCTTTCAAAGAAGTTGCACCTCCTAATCCTTTCTTCTTTTTTCCAGCTCAAGAACAACACACTAATTATGGTAAGGACTTTTATAATTGGTATTCTAAAAGTTTACGTGAACACGGAAAGAGAATTCTTGGAGCGGCCATTGATACCTTTAGATCAGAGGCCCATATTCAATTAGGCTTTAAAGTACCAGGAATACACTGGCGAGTTGCACCAGGTGCTGATCGATTGGCAGAGCTTAATGCAGGACTGATATCAACTGATCAAGATATCTTTAGTGATAAAACAGGACATGGTTATAATAGAATCATCGGTATAATCAATGAACTTAGAAAAGAGAAGGACTTTCATCAATTAAATTTTCATTTTACTTGTTTAGAAATGAATAATCTTGAAGGTCCAACAAATGCACAAAGCTATGCGAAGGCATTAGTATTCTGGGTTGCTCAGGAAGCACAGAAACAAGGCGTACGTATCTTAGGAGAAAATGCTCTAGCAGGCACTCTCCACGATCACAAAGCTTGGGATAATATTGCAGATGCACTCTACTTTGGAAACTATGATGGAGTTACCTTTTTACGAATGGGTACGATCCTTAGCAGTCAGCTAGCAAAAGACAGATTTAGACAAATGACAAAACAATAATTACAAGTACTTATATAGAAATCACTCACCAAAAAGGTAATTTTACCGCATTTAATGGTCCTTGGAGTATTAAGTAATTAAGGTAAAATAATTTAGGAACAAGTGAGGGGTTTATGAAGAGTTTAAAGATTGTAGCTTTGTTAAGCTTAATAATTTCATGTCAAAATCAAAAGAGTGAACGACAAGTTGCCTCTGTCAATGCACTTCAACCAAAAGTAGAACAAGGTGAAGTCTGGGGACAAGATGAAGTAGCAAATATGAGTCGTGTCGGTGAGATTTTCAAAGAAACACTAATCGAAGCGACAGGAAATAATAAAATCATGAAAAGGGATGCTCATCCAAAACATCATGGTTGTGTAAAATCAGAACTTACAATTGATAATTCTAAACTACCTCAAAAACTAAGAGTTGGCCTATTTGAAGAAAATAGAAAATATCAAAGTATTATTCGCTTCTCTAATGGAGACCCTGATCCTTCAAAAGCAGATATCGAAAAAGATATTCGAGGTATGGCCGTAAAAATAATCGGCGTTCCCTATCAAAACTATCTTCAAGATATTGGTCTTGAAGGAAATAAGAATATCCACGATCTAGTTATGATGAATGCTGATAGTTTTTTCATTGCAAATCCTAAAAAATATGAAAAATTCATGGAAGCAACACAAGGACGATTTGGTGTTATTGGATACTTACTGACACATTGGGGATCACTTAAGAGAATAATGAAGGCACGAGTTGAAGTCTCAAATCCACTTGATATCGACTACTCTTCAGCAACACCTTATAAACTAGGTAGTACCAGCATGAAAAATGAGTTTTAAATCATGTCGTAAGAACAAGGATACGATCCCAGACAATCCTAGTCATGATTACTTAGGAGAGCGCTTAGCAAGAACTCTTAAGAGTGAACAAGGTTGTTTTGACTTCTATATTCAACCAAATAAAGATCCAAAAAAGAATAATATCGAAAATGCAATGCTATCGTGGGATGAGAAGAAATCACCACAAATTAAGGTTGGACGCCTAATCGTAAATAGGCAGCATCGAGTTCGTGACGAAATGAGAATGTCAGCATGTGAGAATATGACCTTTAATCCATGGCGAGCACCAGAAGTTAATCGACCATTAGGAGGCGTAAATAGAATTCGTCTTGAGGTCTATTTGAATCAGTCAAAATTAAGACATGACTATAACGGGATATAGGATTCTATATCCCCTTTTAAATCCCATCATAGAAGCGTGAGACCCTTGCCATCTTTGCCCATTCAGAAAGAGTCATTTGAACGGCCATCTCGACATCTTCTTTTTCAAAGGACTCACCTTTTCTTTTCATCTCTATTAATTCACGATCAATTTTTCCCATTTCATCAATAAAGTAATGTCTTGCTTCAACGATCTGTTTCTTATCTTCTGAAGTAAGCTCTCTAAAGGTCCCTCTTTGATAATCAAAGTAGCGTCCCTCTTCAAATCGATTTAGAGCGATCGATGCTGTTACAACATCAGACTTCAATCGATTTAAGAAAGGATCGCTAACAATCCCCTTAAGGTCATTGTCGATCATATCTTCATTTACACGAACGATAGGCATATTTGAACGAGTCACTTCGTTTGGTAAGCTTTCCCATTTAAACTCTTGCACTGTCGTTGTAATTTTTCTCATATGGTCACCAAGAATATCCAACTTACGCGTTGTATCTCTAAGTTCAAGACCAATTTTAGTATGATTTTCTATTGGTGATTTACCGTAGAGATTTCCACGAATCCCCATTGAAAAGAATTTATGACTTTGTAAAGAAATACTAGATAAAGATGATGGTAAGGTATTATTAACACTAGCACGTGCTCGTTTTGGAGCATCTGAATCAAAATGAGCAACACTTGTTAAATAGTTCCCATGAAGTCCTTCTTCCATTCCTTTTAAGTATAAATAATCATTTGCTTGTTTTGACCATAACTGAAAACGGTCAAAATGTTTATAATCTTTAGGCATATCAAATACAACATGAGTATGAAATGAATGTCTTTCACCTGTAAATTTCGAAACTTCAGAAACTTCATCAAGAGTACGTTCTAAATTAATTTCATATTTCTTATTAGCTATTTCCCAAGTATAGCTCTTATCAGAGGAATCATGCCCTAACTCTTGTGAATAACCACCAATGTATTTAGGCTTAAACTCTGTTCCAGTTATACGATTTTCAGATACTGAATCTTTCTTAACATTAGTAGCATCTTTTATTCTTTTTAATCTTTCGTCACTCGGTATCTGAAGCCATTCTTCATCACTAATGCCAGTTGTCTTAAACCATAAAGTAATATCTTCAATATTACTTTCTTTTTCAAACGAGAATGTAACGAGAGTTCCAGGTGGCCCCCTAATTGGTCTTACATTTTTAAAATATTCATTTCGGGCCATGAGGTAGCGAAGAGAATCGCTATTCTTTTCAACACCATCTTTTAATAAGAAGTCATATAAATAAAGAGCATGCGCATCTGATTTAACCCACTGATCAAACTTCTTAAATTTTTGAGCACTACTTGATGACTTAACGATATTTGAATAAAGAGATAGAACATCACTATATGCATCCCCATCATTGAGTGAAGAGACTAATGAGCGAGGATTTCTAATATCAGAAATATCTTCCCCAAGTCTTTGTGCATATGCTTTAAATTTCTGTTGCTCGTCTTTATTAAGGCCATTGATCATTTGCCCTAATTGATTTTTTTGAGATTCATTGAGCTCTTGTGTCCCCTTTATCCCAAGTGAATTGTAATATGAATCATCTTGAAAATTAAAACGTCTTCCATTTAAACGATCGATTGCCGCAATTATTCTTTTACGATCTACATTATTTATATTCTCGTTAATAATCTTACCTGTATCTATATCTAGATATGAAATTGATAATTCATTTCCATTATCAGATTTGATAACAGGGTTAGCGAACTTACGAATTCTATTTTCTTTAGAGCGAATAGCAACTAATTGGATTCCTTGACCGATTTGAGGAGCAGAAAGAAAATTTATTTCTTCTTCTTTTATAATCTCTTCTAACTTAGCTGATATAGCTCTTGTATTTGAGTTGCGAGCCTCTTCTGGACTTAGGGCCCTAGCGGCTTTCTTTTTCGCTAGATCTTCATCCGATACAATTGATGATTGTGGCTTCTTTGTATGTTCTGAAACGACCTCTTTAAGTCGTTTTACCATCTTTGGACCTTTAAAGATCAACGCCACAGCAGCGGCAGGAGGCATAATAACCTCACCAACGATCTCACATACTCTTGCCTGTCTTGCTTTTTGATTATAACAACCTAATGTATAGTAGGTATCTTTAATCATATCAGAGATGGCATCCATCCCCATCTTCATAATGTCTTTAGCAACAAGAAGTGATGCATCCACATCATCGCCTGTTTCTTCATAAGCTTTATCAAATTCAATAGCTAAGTAATTCTTAAAAGAATCATAGTATTCACCGAGGGCCTCATTCTTTTCTTGTCGTAATTCAGAATCAAACACATAACCAAGGCTTCCCTTTATCATTTCAACAACAAATTCAAAAAGGTTCACGAGTGAGCGCCAAAGTCCTCGAAAACAATTATATATGAAAGAAAAACTTGTAATATCGATTTCATTTTCATCGATACTTTCACAAGTTATCTTCTCGTCTTCTTCAACATCCTTACATGCATCGCTATTTTTAACGACCTCACAAAAACTTTGAAATGTATCTTCAGATAAAGGTCCTTTAACTGAGCTTTCAGAACTACAACTAATATAGTCATAAGTATCTGTTACTGAGCCAAAAGATCTAAATTGATCAATTATGTCACTATTACTAAATGCTAGGACATTAAAACTTAGAAAAAGAATAATAATAGAACTTAATAGTTTTCTCATTTACGACTCTCCCACTTAAGAGTCGATTGAAAAAAGCTACTTATTACTTCTTTGTTTAACTTGTCTTTATCAAGAGAAGTAATGAGACTAATAATACGTTTATCATTTAAAAAAGTGTGTCTTTCATAAAAATAATTTTTAAGACCTTTACGATCAATATAATAACCAGAAATTGTTAACTCATCATTCTTCCACTTGTATTCAAAAGCATTCCAATCACTAATCCCTAAAAACTTCATTCCATTTCGCTTTTTCTTTTCAAGTGACTTAACAAATTTGTCGCGCTTATCTATATTAGCTAAAAATGATTTTGATGATTTTAAAACTTGAGTTGATCCTCTAATACTTTTTGTTTGGGTACTCTTCCAAATCGTCGTATTTCCAATTTCACGCTTTGGTTGCCATATAATTTTTGAAGCAAACGTCTGAAATAGAATGAAAAATAATAATAAGTACTTAGGGAATCTCATACCTAACTCATCGGCTATTATGTGTTAATACTTGAGGAATATTAAGGCCTTATCTCTAGAACAACATCTCGATCGAGGTCTTTTACTCGATTAAAACTGATGCCACGTTTTTTTAGAATTCTCTCATATAAACGCTCATGGGCCTTTGATGTGAATATATAAATTCCATCCAGAGAATCATCTGCATCCATTGAAGTGATTAATTGGCCTAGTAATTCTTCGCTTAATTTACGGTCTCCTTTCTTATCATCAACAGTAAAACGAACCGCTTCTGCAACCTTTCGCCCAGGACGACGATCGACCTTTACCCCTGTTGCTTTTTCAAAAGGCATTAATTCATCAGCTTTTGAAGATGTTACAAAGGCCAGTCCACCTCTCATGGAATCAGCTGCCCCTTTTTCTGTACTAATAATCAAAGTGGTTCGATCTTCCATTTGTCGACTACTTTGAATGAAGTCTTTTACTTCATTTTCAGAGAGGTTTAATCTTCGCTGATAAGTATCTGAAACAAAATTCCAATAATTTGAACTCATTGTCCTAACTTCTTTATTTGAACTATTAAGATTTAGAACATAATAATCACCCTTCTCAATAGAAAGCTTATATCCTGCATCTCCAAATACTTCATTATCGATTGGCTTCTTTCCAAGATAAAAGCTAAGCTCATCCATTGTCTTAACATGGAAAAGACGGGAATTTGGATCATATTTCTTTGATAATTCAAAGGCCTGCTTAATTGGACCTAAAGATGAAAGACCACTTAGAGCTGTACTCACGGAAGTTAAGAGAATCTCTTGGCTTAGCTCCTCAGAACACTCTGTATATTTTTGATAATAAGTATCTTGCTTAGACTTTATAAAATTATTTAATAGAGATTCACATTGTTCTTTTTTCTCTGGGATTGCAACGAGATCTTTTGCAAAAAAGGTTGCACTAGAGAGTCCTGTCGTTGCTTTTGTAATTGAAGCATAGATTTCTTCTCTCATTCCCCACTTTGCTAACCCTAAACCACGAAGCCCCCAAACACCTAGTCTAAAGGCAGGGCCTGCAACAAAAGGTGCAACAAACATTCCAACCTCAAGGCCTAATTCCTTTATCTTCTGATCAGTTAAGTAACTCTTATTCCTTTCATAAAGACTGCACGCTAGACTTGGCTCTTTCATAACCTCTTTTCGCCAATCTAATGTTGATAAAATAGAGGAAGTAGTATCATCAACGACATCATTGCCATTTATAATATCAAAGAGGACTTTAATTCTCTCTTTTTGTAATTCCTCATTAACTTCTTCGTTGATAGCAAAGTCATATTGTCTTTGCTCAGGCGAAAATCGCGTATTAATCTCCCTTATTTGATCTTGAGCACCAGATAAATAATCAGAGTATGTTTTAACCAGTGCGGACTTAAGATCTCCCTCTTCTTTACTTTTAATGATACTTTCAATTTCTGGCCCTGCTAAAATGGGGCGTTTAGAAAGTAGTAAAATCTTTAGCTTTTGAAGTTTTTTTAAATGCTCTTCATTTTCAATTCGCATCTTTGGACTACAGACTCTAAAGCAGATATTTAATTTATCTGAGACGACTTCAATTTGCTTGGTAATTTCTTTTAACTTTAAATAATCACTTTCAATATCTTTGAATTCATTTATATACCATTGCCTACTTTCATCCTCTTCGACAAAGTCATTACGTAAAAAGCGCAACATCCCTTTGTTATTGTCTATTTCAGCTTGAAGAAGGTCTTTTTTCTCTTCTGCTTTTTCAATAATCCAATGCCAACGACGTAATGAATTTTCACTAATCTCTTTAGGAAGGATTGATTTGGGGATTTCAATAGTTGAACAACTTGGGTCTTCTAAACGAAGAGAATTACATAATTCCTCAATAGACTCTGCCCTAGATACGATACTCGTAACAAGAGCAATAAAAATGATAATCCCCTCTAATCTCATAGGGTTCTTATCGGTTATATTAAAAATAAATCAAGAGAATATATAGAAGGATTCTTTGCGCGCCACATATTTTCGATAGCTTACATTATCTAGTTATTTATAAATCAACCTCTTCTTTGTCAGGCGAATAAGGCGATAAAGAGAAGTAAACTTCTCTTTTCCCTTACGCTGGCAAAGCTGATCATCACTTGAAGCAATTTCTACGACTGCTCTTCTAACCTGCTCATAAGAAAAATCAGTATTTTTATATTTACGATTAACTCTTTCAACAAAAGTATTAAAAAGATTTTCTTCTCGCTTATATTTATTTTCTTGAAGTTGCAGAACTTCTTCTTCTATCTTTGAATCAATATCCTGATTTGCAAATTCATGCTCTTCTACTTCAGACATTTTTAAAACAATATAAGCACCTATAATTCCCTTTTCGTTCTTTAAAAGATCAAAGAAGGCGGCCACAGTTGATATAGATAAGACAACAGGAATAGAGCCTGGAACGAAAGCAACAATAAAAGCCGCAGCAGGTTTACCAATGACTTTAGATAGCCAATAAAAACCCTTAAGCTTGTATACCCAGCCTTCATCATTTTCCACAGACTCTTTAGGATAAAATGTCTCTATTTTATCTTGGTACTGCTTTATACACTTATACTCAGTACTTGCATGTACAGGTGCACTTAGCATAAAGACGCTTAATAATATTATTGAAATAACCTTTCTCATTGAAAATAATCTAGCATATCAAAGCGTATTACTTAGATATACTCGCGATTTCATGAAATTATTATGTGAAAAATATTTAGACACCAAGCTTGAGTATTTCACTAAAAAACTAAGAAACTTAAGCTAAGCCTTTGTTTTTAATTAACTTAGCTAACTACACTTCTAAACCGAAGATTAGCTCGTGGTACAAAAAATTAACTTAGATATTCTTCTTGAAAGTATCGATGGCATAGCCTACCGGTGTCGCAATGATAAATATTGGACTATGGAGTTCATTACCTCTGGTATTGAAAGAATCACTGGCTATACACAAGATGAGATCTTAAACAATGCCAAGGTTTCTTTTGATGATATCACTCTTAAAGAAGATAAATTCATCGTAAGACAGACTGTTGATGAGGCCCTTGAAGCTCATAACTACTACACAACAGAATATAGAGTTAGACACAAGGATGGGAGGATTATCTACTTATGGGAGCAAGGTGTTGGCGTTTATGACGGTGATAAAATTATTGCTCTAGAAGGATATATCTGTGATATCACAGCACAAAAGCAAACAGAAAAAGAGCTTAAAGAAAAAGTTCAACAACAGGCAATGGAGTTATTAAGAGAAAAAGAAAAAGAAATTGAGCGCACTAATTACTTAAGAATATTAGAGTTAATAAAGTCAATGGCACACGAATTAAGAAACCCTTTAAACCTCTCAATAAATTCAACTCATCTACTTGAAGAAGAAATTAAAAAGATAAGCCCAGATAATACAAAAGCGCAACGCATTCTATCGATATTGGAGGGCTCAAATAATCGAATCAATGAAATTGTAGAAACCATAGAGCTGACATTTCGATCTGCAACACATAAGAGAGAAAAGCAAGACCTCTATGAATTAATTTTAGAAAGCACATCTCATTTTCATAAAAAGATAAAAAAACATGGAATTCAAATAGAGATTGATGAAGGTGTAAAAGATTATATGATATTGGCAACAAAGGAAAACTTCATACAATCATTGAAAAATATAATTAAAAACTCGATTTCTGCAGTTAAAAAAAACAATGATAAATCTCGCAAGAAAATAGAGATATATGCCAGTATAGATTCTAAAAACAATTTGCGAATAACAATAAAAGACTTTGGTATAGGTATATCTAAAGAGTACTTAGATATGATAACACTCCCCTTCATATCAACAATAACAAGGAGTAAAGGAAGTGGGCTAGGACTTAGTGCTGCAAAATATCTTCTACAAGATGATAATTTTGAACTAAGTTTTAATAGCAAAGAAAATGCATGGACAGAAGCCTATATAAGTATACCAGAGAATAACTGGGCCAAGATATAAACTATTCGACTTTTAAAAGAAGAAGGTTACTACTTACATTCTTCATAATATCCAATGAGACACTTCCAATTGATAAGTGCTCAAACGTATAGTGCTGAGGCTTTATAATAACCAGATCAGAGTTTTCTTTTTGCACAATTTCTTCTACACGCTTAGCTGCATCTTCGTTTAGTACCATCTCCAAAGAATACGAACACTCGATATTGGCATCCTTCATAATTTTGTGTGCTTTCTGTAATTCTTTTTCTGCTTTACTGCGCATATCAGATAATTCGCTTGTTAAAATTTCTCGAGGATAAGGCTCATTGGAAAAAAGCTCTAGACTATACCCCACAAAGTTAATTGGGACGACACAATCCATATGGACCTTTGCTTCATTACATTTGGCGATGTGAATAACTTTTGCTAAATCGTCTTCATCTAAAGGTGTATAAGGTATTAAATAAGTAAGGTGAGAATAATTCTCTACGGCCTTCTTACTTACGAGAACATCTTTTTTTACATGGAATAAAGACTTTTCTGCAAATGTATTTAAAAAGAAGCGATGAAAACCACCATGATGAGTAATTCCTATTGCCATCATTTCTAGATCAACATGCTCTGTTAGATGCTCAATTCCTTCATTGATTGAGCCTTCAAAGTTTTCAAAATCAACCTTTTCTTTTTCAATCCCTACTCTTGCTAACGCCTTATTGGCCATATCTAGAACAGTAGCTTCAATATCTTTATTCCAAATAGGATCTTTAATATAGCGAGGCTTAACAGTAAGAGGATGAAATTGTTTATTTAACTGAGGAGTCATTGTATCGATATGATAAATTTTGGGTTTAAGACCGAGACTACTCGCAAAGGAGTATCCAGACTTAAGGTTATTATCTGAGCCTTCATAGAGATCTGAACAGATTAGCATTTCTTTCATATTTCCTCCGAAGAATATAACATACTCATTTTATTTTCATCGAAGAATTTAAGATACTTAATTTAAGTTAGCTTATAGAGTTTGGTAGATATTTACGACTCGACCTTCTTGCTTATGACTGTCATTACCTTCAACAAGCTTTAGTCCATCAAGTTCATTTAATGCCGAAAGCATGATTTCATCCCAACCAGAAATAAAGAATAAATAAAACTTCTGGCCATCATCAATAAGGTTCTTAAAATGTCCGATTAAATGAGGAACATTTTCAGTACCAACAGAGTCATAAAGATAATAAGCATCATATCCGTGGAACGCTTGCGGATCTTCTAAAAAGTCACAAGTTTGAAATCTTACATTATCCAAAGAGAAGTATTTTGAGATTTCATTAGTAAACTTGACCCTTTCATCAACTAATTCTAATCCCAGATAATTTAATTCCTTCTTAACCTTCATGGCCAGATAAAATAGAGCTCTTCCAGAACCGGAGCCAAGATCACATAGGTTGCTAATACCATCAGTTGAATTAATGAAATTTACGAGAATATCCAGATCATCATAACAGGCAGTATAGACATGGTAGTTTTCGCCGAAGATAACATTGTCATCATCGCCGTTACACTCATTACCATCTTCATAGTCTTCAGGATAAAGCTCCTCAATACCAATGACTCTTAGAAGGCGATCTAAAATGAGATCACGAAAGCTTGGATCAAACTCCCCGGCAGCGATAACTTTTTGAACGAGTTCAACAATTTCCCCAACTAATGGGAAACTCAGTCCATCAAAATATCTCTCATTAAGAATAAGTGCATCTCTTCGATTAACTTTACAGATCTTGTTAAGAAACTTTGACTGCTTTTCAAATGGTTGTGACAGGACCTTAGTCCACTTCTTTTCAGGCTTTTGAAACATAAGTACTCATACCATTTTAAATGCCTTGATGCACCATTTAAATTTGCTCTTTCTAAATCCTATCTATTATAAGGCTTTTAAATACTTATTTAATGTTCCTAAATTATAGGCCCCACTATAAACAAGCCAGTGATAGATATTAGTTGGAGAAATATCCGGCTCCTTATCATTTACATCATAACAATAGACCTTAAGTTTTCGCCCATTATCATCAATTACTTCTCTTTGGATTCGAGTGTAATTATTCATACTACACTCTATTTCATCTAAAGTTGCTAGGTCATGATCATTTAAGCGATAGACAGCACCCCACATACTCTTTCCAGGGGCTTCATACATATCAGCAACGCCACCCTTTCTAACTTCAGAATAGGTTGTATAACGCAACTCATAGCCGTCTAATCTGGCCCTTGTTACAAATGAAGAACTAGGACATCTCTTTCTAATTTGAGAAATATCCATATTAGATCCAAATCCGAAAACAAGATGCTCTCCTTCATCAGGGGCCTTACCAAAGCCTCCTCCACCAGGAGTACAAACCATAAGTCGATCCATCTTCTCAACTTTAGTTTGAAAGCATTCTTCTAACTCAAAAACTTCTCCGTTCTTTCTCTCTAGAATATTCTTTCCTCTTAGGCCATCTTCCCCACCATTTATTCCAGTAGGAGAGCTTAGCCTTCTTTGCGAGATCATACTTAAGTCACTGTCTTGTAGAAATAAGAGATGGCGGTAGATTCCACTTCCTCCACGGAACTCTCCAATTCCACCACTTCCTTGTCTAATTCCCATCAATTCGATACGAACAGGTAAGCGACTCTCAAAGACTTCGGGATCAGTAAGAAGAGAATTGGTCATACCTACTTGAATAGCACTTGCACCATCTCCACTAGAACTTGCCCCGGCTCCTCCACCAAGAGTTTCGTAATATTGGTATTCTTCGTTACCAAAACTTAAATTATTCATTGTCCCTTGCCCATGTGCCTTAACACCAAGAGATTCAAAAATAAGATCACAAATAACTTGAGATGTTTCAACGTTACCTGCAACTACAGCACTTTCAATACTTGGATTTAGTAGAGATCCCTTAGGGATCTTTATGTCTAAGTATCTAGCAATACCATCATTAAGAGGGATCTCTTCCTTTATAAGACAACGTAGTGCAAATAAGATTGATGCTTTTACTACTGGCAGTGGCGTATTAAAGTTATGATCTCCGCAAGGAGATGTTCCAGTAAAATCAATCACTAACTTATCTTCATGGTGATTTGTCATTTTAACAGTAATTGATCTCTCATTAGTTATATTTGTATTAGAAGTACCTTCTTTAAATTTTTTAAGCACTTCAATAATCTTCTTATGTGAATAAGCTAAGATCGCTTCGGCCATTGCTAGAGTTTTTGCAGCACCATAAGAATCAACTAAAGAGTGAAGCTCTGTGCGTGCTTTTTGATTTGCCGCAAATTGGGCCTTAATATCATGAATATTTTGAATTGGTATTCGAGCAGGAAATTGTCCTTCTTTTAAAATCTTAGAAAGTTTCTCTTCTAAGAAGCGTCCTTTTTCAATAATTCTCTCAGGAGCAATAACAACACCTTCTTGAGACAATTTTGTGCTCTTTCCGGGCATTGATCCAGGACTTATTCCTCCGATATCAGCATGGTGTCCTCGGCTGGCCACATACATTGATAGCTTCCCTTCAAAGAATATCGGTGTAATAGCAGTAATGTCTGGCAAATGTGTACCGCCATAATTAGGATCATTACAAATAAATCCATCACCTTCATTGATATCATCGTTAAATTTTTCAGCGATGGCCTTAACAGCATCCCCCATAGATCCTAAATGAACTGGGATATGGGGCGCATTTGCTAATAGCTCTGCATCTTTTGTAAAAAGCGCACAAGAAAAATCATTACGTTCTTTAATCGTTATACTATGTGCCAAGTTTTGTAGAGTATGCCCCATTTGTTCGGCTATCGATTGAAATCTTTGATAGTAAATCTCTAGCTCTACTTTGGCGTCACGCTCTGAAGTTTCATCTTGCTTTACATCTTCTTCTTTCGTAAGAATCCATTCACCATACTTATTTTTAGAACCTCTCCATCCTTCATCAAAGACCAAGCAGGTATTATTTGCGCTTAAAAGAGCTGGACCTTCAATGTCATTAAGTGCCTCATCCTTTATTAACTCTTCACTATGTCCAGAAAGCCTCTCTCCAGTTGAGACGAGACTAACAACTTCTGCCTCCCCTTCAAGCTCAACACCAAAGAGCTTTTCATAGGCCTTTGAGAACTCGTTAGAGATAGCATTAAACTTTTCTGCTGATACATTAATTTCATAATCACTACCCTTTGCACGCATCAATAGCTCATTTGTAAAACGATCAACATTATTTAAATTTTCTTCAATCTCTTTATGTAGCTCAGTGAATTTCTCTTTAATCTCTTCTTCATTTATCTTAGAAAAGTTTTTAGTATAAGCTTTCATGACACGAAAACTTTCATTTGCTGTCCCTATTCCATAAGCTGATAAAACACTTGAAAATGGATGAACAAAAATTTTCTTAATACCAATAGCGTCTGCAACTTTACATGCCATTTGCCCCGCAGCTCCACCAAAGCTCACCATTGTGAAATCTGCTGGATCTTCTCCCTTTTCAACTGAAACTTTTTTAATTGCACGTGCCATTGTTGAAGCGGCAACATCAAGAAATCCCTCTGCAACCTCTTTAGCATCCATTCCAGCCTCTTTAGCTAGCTTATTAAACTTCTCACTTACGATCTCTTCATCAAGAGCTTGATTGCGATTAGGTCCAAATATCTTTGGAAACTTATCCGCTTCAAGTCGTCCCAAAAAGAGGTTTGCATCAGTTACAGTTAATGGTCCTCCATTTCGATAACAAGCAGGACCTGGAAATGCCCCTGCTGACTCAGGTCCGACAGCAAATCGTCCTCCATCAAATTTTAATATTGATCCACCACCTGCTGCAACGGTATGAATATCAAGCATTGGTGCTAAAAGCTTAATTCCTAGAAAGTCAGGTTCATTATCAAGTTTGATCTCACCATCATAGATAGCAACATCAGTTGATGTACCACCCATATCAAAAGTGATGATCTTATTGATATCTCTCTTTACACTGCTTTTGATAGCACCGATTAAGCCACCAGCAGGCCCTGAAAGAAGAGTATTTTGTCCTTTTAAAGTCTTAGCATCACATAATCCACCATTTGATTGCATGTAAACAATATCAACACCGCCTAAGTCATCTTCTAACTCTTTTGTATAGATATCTAAAAGAGGAGTGAGATATGCATCCACTACAGATGTCTCAGCACGATATACATACTTTGAAATAGGGCTCGTTTCATGTGATAGACTTATATATTCAAAGCCAATTTTTTTTGCAATCTGGGCAACTTTTAACTCGTGCTCTGGATTTATACATGAATGCATAAGTGCAATAGCAACTGAGCGAAGGCCTTGCTCGTATAATCTCATTAATTCGAAATAGGCAATTTCCTCATCGAGTTTAGTGATGATATTTCCACTTGCATCTATTCTCTCTTTAATATTTACGACTGTTTTATAAAGAGGTTTTGCTTTTTTAATATCTAAGTCAAATAGGCGTGGACGATTTTGTCTTCTTATTTCAAGAAGATCTCTAAAGCCAAGAGTTGTAACAAGTGCACAATCAATACCGTCTCTTTCTAGGAATGCATTTGTTGCGACAGTAGTACCAAGTCTAACTTTATTAATTATTTTTGGTGAAAAATCATCTCCAAGAAGATTCTTTATACCTTGAACGACAGAAGATTTATAATGAGGAGATTTTGTGAGTAGTTTTTCCGTTTGGTAAGAGCCATTAGTATCGATGGCCACAATATCAGTGAAGGTTCCACCACAATCAATCCAAAAATCCCATTTATTATTTGTATCCATTCGTTTTAGCCTCCCGCTTTACTTCATTGTGCAGAAGGCTTAACGAGATTGCAAATTACTCACTATAGACGTTGTGCTTTATGTCAGCATTGTACTTACCACTATTTAAATTAATAAGAACAAAGACCGAATCCACACCATACCCACTGTGATATTCAGACTGAATACTAATATTATACGCGGCACAATCTTTGGCCTCTAAGCAGCTTCTAATTTCATGAATCTCAGACTTTTCAAGGTCTTGCTCAAATACACGATCTAAATATGAACTAAAAGAGCTCTGTGATAACTTAGAGAAGTTTGAACTAACATTTTGATATCCCGCTCTCCAAAGATACTTTCTTTCAACTTTTGCAATAAAAGAAACAATCTCTTCTTGCGCTGCCTGATCAAGAGCGGCCGAAGCAAAAACGAAGCTATTTAGCGCAATGGCCAATAATAAAAATACATTTTTCATAATTAACTCCTATTTTGTTAACCTTTTTGTTAACTACATTGACTTTTTATCAAGCAAAGACCGTTCTGAATATTAGAATAAAGACATGAGTCCTATACAATTATTATTAATCGCTATTATTTACCAAAAGTTAACAAAGCTTTAACGAGTACCCTATTTATTCAAATCAATAGATGCGTAATAATGTCATTCATATAAACCCATTAACAATTGGAGTAACAATGAAAACAGTAGGATACGCAGCACATTCACCAACATCGGGATTAGAACCTTATGAGTTTTCAAGAAGGAAACTAAGAGGGAACGATGTTGCCATTGAAATACTTTATAGTGGAATATGTCACTCTGATCTTCACACAGTACATGGAGACTGGGGAGAGCAACCCTACCCTCTTATTCCAGGACATGAAATTATCGGGAAAGTCATAGACGTAGGCCCAGAAGTAAAAAAATATAAAGTTGGCGATAGCGTCGGTGTCGGTTGCATGGTTGATAGTTGCCAAACTTGTGACCAATGCCATAATCATGAAGAACAATATTGTCGTGAAGGTATGACTGCAACATATGGCTCAGAAGATCGTATAACAGGAGAAATCACACAAGGTGGTTACTCAAAGCATATTGTTGCACGTGAAGAATTTGTTCTTAAAATCTCAGATAAACTCGATATCTCAAAAGCTGCACCAATTTTATGTGCAGGTATTACAACATACTCGCCTTTAAAAACATGGAATGTAAAAAAAGGAACTAGAGTTGGTGTAATTGGTCTTGGAGGCCTTGGGCACATGGCCGTAAAACTTGCATCAGCAATGGGTGCAGAAGTTACAGTTATTAGTCGATCTACAGATAAAGAAAAAGAAGCAAAGGCAATAGGTGCAAAAGCAATCCTATCATCTCGAGATGAAAGTGCACTCGAAGCAGCTGCTTCTTCTTTTGACTTAATTATCGATACAGTTCCTGTAAAACACGACTTTGATACATACACACCTCTACTTGATATCGATGGCACTCATGTGATCGTAGGTCAGGTTGGTGAAATGGATGAGCCCGTTACTGCGCCACTTATAATGGGAAGACGTCGAATTGCAGGTTCATTAATCGGTGGGATTAAAGAAACACAAGAGGTTTTGGATTTCTGTGCTGAACATAATATTCATCCAGATTGTGAGGTTATAAAGCCAGAGCAAATAAATGAAGCGTGGGATAAACTACAAAAAGAAAATCCATCTCATCGATATGTCATCGACATGACAAATTTAAAAGTATCGTAGAATAAAAAAAGGGCCATTAATTGGCCCTTTTCTATATTTAATTTCTTTCACAAGAATAAAGAGAGAATTCTCCAGACCCATCAGAGCCATACATTTCAGTGATGAAGATTTCACCTTCATTTGAACGACGATACTGATAAGTTGCTCCATTAAAATCGCAGTCTTCACAAGTATCAACATAGAAGCCTAAACCACTTTGATTCCATTCATCATTTCTAATCGTTGTTGTACGAGCACCAGGAGTTACATATGTCCACTCTTCTCCAATATCATCATTATCTTCATGATTTTGGTTCATTGTTCCATCAATTACAACTTCTGTTCCTACAATGTCTTTTAGAGAATAAGGAAGTCCACGAGAATCATCTATTGCCTGAAACTCAACACTCATATTTATATAGACACCTTCACCATATACAAGCTCACAATTTAAACTAGCTGCTGAAAACGTGTAAGTTGATAATAATACAGTCATTACTGCAATAACTGACTTCATAGAGATCTCCTTAAGGTATTTGTTTTAAATCTAAATACTTATAAGAAGGTGTCTTTAAAAGATAAAATAAGAAATGTGTAAAAAAGAAAATAAATAAGAAGTTATTACTTACTGAAATTCTTACTTTAAAGATTTTTTGAAATCGTAACCTTAGTTCCGTTACCTAATGAAGACTCGAATTTAACTTTGAAATCCAATTCACGGCATACTTTCCTAATAATAAATAGTCCTAGGCCACGTCCTGTTTCACCATGTGTTCCTATTGTGCTTTGAAATAGCTTTTCAGAATTGCGATTAATATCATTAACAAGACTTCTTTCTATGCCTACTCCACTGTCTTCACATGAAATCTTTAATAAATCTTTTTCCACAGAAGCACTAATTTTAACTTCAGAATTTGCTTTTGAAAATTTAATCGCATTTTGAAGAATATTACCTAAAACACTCGCCTTCAGTGCTTCTTTATTTGTTCTAAAATGATAATTATCTTCACACTCTAGATTGAGAGAAATATTTACATCTTTGTTATTTGCTTGGTCTTGATATTCAAAGACCAACTCTTCAAGCAAGTTCTTTAGCGAAACATCAGCTAACATAAATGAACTTGAATGATCATCTATTACGTTACGAGTATTTTCAATGATGGCCTTAACTGACTTATAGTATATATCCAGTTTCTGATTGGCTTTTTCGATATCATTTCGCTTCATCAACCTTTTTACATGCTCTATAATCTGCATCTTATTGGCAATATCATGACTAATGATACGATTTGCTAAGAGAACATCTTTATGTGCCTCACTTATCTTCTTTTCTGCCAGCTCTAATTCGAGATTCTTTTTTTCAAGTTCATTACTATGTTGAAGATTATCAAAGATAAGCGTTTGGTAATACTTATCTAGTTTAAAGATCCTTAAGATAAAAAATTGAAAAGAAGTATAAAAAGATGGTGAGCTCATTTTCTCATCAATATGATAGATTAGAATATTTCCGTTTTGACTTGTCTTCACATCCCAAGTTAGCGAGTTTGAAATAAGTCTTGGAAGAGCAAGAAATACATCTCGATACATATCAACAAAAACAGGAAATATATCTTCCTCACTATTGAAAGTTAATTTGATATCAAAAGTTGTTCTACCTTTTTTAATAAGCTCAATACTAACAGCATTAGTATAAAATGTTTTAAAGGAATATTTTAAAATGAAATCGCCAACAAAACGAAAGCTAATCATACGTGAGAGAATATCAAGTACATGCTTAACAAACTTATTTGTTAAACCATGCCGAGTCATCCCTTCGTAGAATTTGTCATATTTATCATTGAGTGATTCTGTAATTACTTTGTAGTCATCCCAACTCATATATTTCTTTTCATCACTCATGACTGAGTAGTCATAGCCTAAGTTCTCAAAGAATGACTTTGGATCATCGTTATTTTCAATAATGTAGTTTATATATGCATGGACTGCTTTATTACTAACGTTCAAATTCCCCTCACTCAGTAATTATAGAGACATATGGCATCCTTTTGCAAAAAAGATCAATTTATAATCTTTCTTAACCTCATTTTAATAGAAATATCTCAGTAAAAATTGTAGAAAATGATGATTAAGGAGAACATAATGAATAGCATCATAAAAATAGTCTTAGTAATGACTCTGGGTCTTGCCTCTTCAGCAAGTACAAAAATTGAAAAAATGGAAGAGCTAGTTGGTAAATATGCTCACTATGATGTTGTATCCTATATAGGTGAATTATTCGGCCCAATTAAATTAAAGAATCGTATTATTAGTTTTGGAATCACAGAGTATTATCTTGAAGATGGAAAACTTATGTCTAAAGATCAATTCTGTTTTTCAGAATATAAAGCAAACCTCCCATTCCAAGCAAAGACTTCAGATGAATTCACAAGAGCAATAGAGCCAAAAGTTGTAGAGATGGAAATCATGCAAACAAATGGAGAACTGCTTATTCATCGCCCTGAAACTCCAACCCTTTTAGGAGTTGACCTAAATGATTATCGAGAAGACTTTCCATCCGACCCTAATGATTCTCGCTTTACAGATGATGATGAAGACGGGAAGCCTGGAGTTACAGTCAACTTAACATTTAAACCATTTGTCGATGAAGAGTTATATATCGCTAGAAAAGAGATCTTTTCATACGATATGAAGAAAATGAAAAATGGGATTTTAGCAGGATTTGTAAGAGACCGTTCTCAGCAATATATTATCGGTGCTTCTAAGGATGATCTTGTTATAGAGAGCAACCCTATTCAAAATCCAGACCTTTCAAAAAGTCCAATATACTTAATTCCTTTAAAAGAAGACCTCGACTGTGATCAACTTAAAGAAAAAAGAGATCAGTATTTCCCAAAGAGAGACCGATCTCATAAGGGCTTCTATCGTTGGTATGAGAACTAGTAAATTGATTGCTCAGAATATGTTGTAAAGAGCTCTAAGGCCTTAATACCGGCAAGAGAGTTGCCTGTTTTATCAAGACATGGAGACCATGTTGAAATGGACATCTCATTTGGAATTACACCAACAATTCCACCACCGACTCCCGACTTAGCAGGTATACCAACTCGGTAAGCGAAATCACCGACTGAATTATAAAGGCCACAAGTCATCATTATGGCATTCATGCGCTTATTCTGGCTCTTTGTTAAGATTCTCTTTCCATTCCACGGATTCTCTCCATTTGAGCTAAAAAGTCTAAATGATCTTGCAAGATCAACACATGACATTTCAATTGAGCATATAGAAGTATAGGCTTCGATTACTGTAGAGACATCATTACGAATATTACCAAAGCTTTTCATAAAATAAGTAAGAGCATAATTTCGATTAGCACATTCGAGCTCAGAGTCTCTAACTTTTTCATTAATAAAAATATCTTCATTTCCGCTTAATTCACGCACAAATTTTAAGACTTCATTTATAGGATCTTCGTAGAGATCAAGAAGAATATCTACCACAACAATTGCACCAGCATTGATAAATGGATTACGAGGAATACCTTCTTCATTTTCCAATAACACTAGAGAATCAAATCTAGTTCCAGAAGGCTCTCGGCCAACACGTTCCCACAACTTTCTATCAAGCTTTGAGTAGGCCAAGACTAGAGTAAATACTTTTGAAATAGATTGAATTGAAAAAGACTTTTGAGAATTTCCAATTATATACTCATGTCCACTATTGGTACAAACAGACATTCCAAATTGGTTAGGATCAACTTTACCAAGTTCAGGTATATAGTCGGCAACCTTACCTCTTGTGATTAGTGGAGATATTTCTGAATAAATTCTTTCAAGGATTTGTGTGTATTTTTCTTCCATAGCGCATTCAAATTGAAATGGCCTGCTTAGTCAATTCCAGGGTAAAAACTATATACTATTAAGTAAAAATTAAGCTTAAATTAAAATTATGAATTTGTTTTGGTGCTAAGATATCTTTAGTGCAAGTTCTTGTTGGAGAATGATCACTCTGCGTACAGTACTCCGTTGCGTGTGCGGCTTAACAAAAAGGCCCTCTCTTTTATGACAGGGCCTTTTTTAATTTCTAAGTATTTCTAAATCTCTACGATAATTGGTTTATTCTGATAGATGTATTTCTCATCGAGGCTACAAGCATTGATAAACTTAATCCCATCTTGCTCCAAGACTCCATACTCTTCATGAATGTGCCCAAAGGCATGAATCTTTGGTTTAATTTCTAAGATCTTCTCTAAGAGAATATGACAGCCATCACGCTCACCATTGTAGCAAAGGTCCATAATATTGGCCGGTGGGCCATGAGTTAGAATGATATCCACATCATTTGGAATGAGCTCCCAATGTTTTTGTATTTCTTCTCCACGCTCTCTCATAAAGGCCCAATTATGATACATAGGAGTTATGGGAGAGCCCCATATTTTTAGGCCATCAAGTTCCACTAAAGAATCATTTAAATAAATAATACCATGCTCTTTTAGAATATTTTCTGCTTCTATTTTTCTATCATCTTCAAAAGAAAAATCGTGATTACCAGCAATGACAACTTTATATTTGAAGTCTTGCATTCCAACAAAACGAGCAAAACTTTTAACATCATCAAGACTTCCCTTTCTTGTGAAATCTCCACAATGAAAAAGAATATCCCCACTTTCTAATGGAACTTTGTCATGCTGATTATGAGTATCTGAAAAAAATACGAGTTTCATAAGGTTGAAGTTTCAACTATTGTGAAAGAGCTTTCCCCGTTTTTGGATCAACCTGAACCTCATCGACAACGTGGCCTTTTTCGTAAAAATAGCGAAGAACACCAGTCTCTTTTGTAGAAGGTCGAAAAACACGCCCATCACCTGTTGTACATGCAGATTGTGTTGCATTTGGCTCACAGAATACTTCGTGTTTGATTGAAGCGGTCATATTACCAAATTCACTTTGAACTTCCCTACACTTATCATCTTTTGCTGGAACAAGACTTCCATCTTCATATCGAAAGTTACACTTATTTGAAAAGTCGACTCCATTAATTGATTGTGTGACGCTATTTACTTTTCCTTCGTTATTATAAGTAAAACGAGTTTTAATCTTGCCAACATTCTGCTCTAGAAGATAGTCACCACTTCTCCAGTTAGCAATTCGAAATTTATAATCAGGATGTACCTTGCCAGAGTCAGCAACACAGCTAAACGTGGTTGTCTTATTTGTACTATTTATTTCAGTCAATTTATAGAGGTAGCCACTAGGACATTTTTGTGAATTCTTATGATGATCCACTTCGTTTCTGGCCATGGCCGTCGTTGCACTTATTAGAAGGATAAATATACTGATTCTTTTCATAAGCAGCTTATCGGCTAAATTAACAAAATACCTTAGTAAAAAACTCACACTTTTAAATTGTTGTTATTACGAGGTTTATGAGGTTTAAAAGAGTACTTATTTCAATAATTGTCATCTACTGGCTTTCAGAGCGAAAGGAATCTCTTCCAATTTCTCTTCTTGTAATTCCTGAGTCCTTTATACTTTTTCCCACATGTCTTGAAATATCTGCCAAATCACTATCAACACGTTGATATTCAAAACCGTGACAATTTACATTACGTACACCAACTGCAAACTCAGAACACTCGGTATTGGAAGACTGAGCTTCTCGACTCTTCTTCTGTTCATCTAAATAGAATTTCGCAAATTTTGCACATTCATCTGGAGAAGTATCGTCCATATTTAGACAACGATCGTAAGCTTTCATTCCATCTTCACCTAACTCTTCATGAACTTGGGCCTTAAGTGCAAACTTATGAGAAATATCCTTGCAATACTTATTATTATTTGAAGACTTCAAGCAACGATCCATTCTGAAGTCAAATGCTTCACAAGCATAGTCCGTTGAGTAAGAACACTTACCTTTTCTTGGAAGTGGCCTAGGCTTGCTTAAGACTTCGTTATTAGAAGTAGAAGAAGGAATTTCTGCTCCACACTTTATTTCACCTTCAACGATACTTCCCTCAACTCGTCCATCATTATTTCGTCCACATTTTGATTCAACTAAGTTAACTCGATACTCTAATTGACACCTACTACGATCAATAGAATTGGTCTTAGACTGGCAAGCATGTTGAATCTCTCTGGCCATTTTTATTTGTGCATCAGAGATAGCTTGAACATTTAGCGATTGAAATAGAAAGAAGGCTATGCAAATTAAAAATCGTTTCATAATGTCCCCAATTAAACGCCATTATATAAAGGCTCATCATCATGCATTTTCACCACAATTTTTATTCTAACACTCTCTATCGGTTTTTTATTTAGAAAACATTAAGTATTTAAAATGACTGAGATTCAATAAGACAATAAGACTTATCATACGGGACTATAAATATTTATATGCCAAGTTTTTGGTGGTCTCTATTTGTTTCTAAAGGATACTGTTGTAACATTTTGAATTTATTAAATTGTGGAAAAAACATGGAAGTGCAGCTAGATATACTGCACTCCTTAAGAAATTTATTTTATTAGACTTATAGCTTGAACCAATTGTCTTTACATTCAAGTAGATTTTCATCCTTCAGAATACACTGAGTTGGACGCTCTTCTCCGTAGGCTCCTACGTAGAAATCAACAATAGTATATGATCCAAGTTTTGAGACCTTCGCGATTTCAACATATCCATCAAAGCGTAATGCTGACTCAAGGATCTCAACTAGTTTCACTTCAGATGTTGCTAAAGACATACTTGAAGTAAGTAAACAAATCGCCATAATAATTTTTTTCATAATCTTCTCTCAATCTAATGTTTTGATTTATATAGACCTATAGATAACAGGATCTCAAGACGAAGTACTTAAACATTATGAGTTGTGTAGAATTTATAAGGTTTTGTTATCTTGAAAAGATAAAATGGAAGAATTGAGTAAATTAAATATTAAAATGTGTAATTCCAAAAAAAGCTTCCACGAGTATATGACTTCTTTTCGACAGTAGGTGAATTATAGATTTCATCATCGAAGAGTCTGTAGGAAAAATTTAAGACAAGTGAGTTGTGCTTATCAAGGATATAGGTATTTACAAGTGTTATTGTTTGAATGATGGCCTCCTCAACTTTATAAGCAGAGAAATAACCTACTTCACTATCTCTTACTCCATAGTAGTAATTTGTATAATCTGAGCTAAAGACACCGTAAGTATATGAAGGAACGATAAAGTAATTCTTTGTAATCGGAAAACGCCAAGAAAATTTGAAATTATAATGTGTCCCTTTATAGGTATTAGAGATATCAGCGGCATAACTTGCGCTAAGAAAGAATAAGCGCACCATTGCTCCCACATCGACAGCAGACTTACGAAGTTCTACTTCATGGGCCTTATAACGATCCCCGATCATATTCACTTTTAGTCGCATTTCTGCCAGATGATTTCCTAAGACACGTGCACTAACACTTGGGCCAGCAACTCTTAACCTTGGACTAAAGTAGCCAATCATCGGTACAATATTGAGCCCAAATGGCATAGGACTGACTTCATTTTCAACACGATACTCGCCAGGTTGAAAATATCCAATTCCAGTCACCCATTTTGCGTGAACAGATTGAGATATGAATAGAATTAAGAATATTAAATACTTCAATACCTTACCTTGATACACCTATAATACGAAGTATTCTGGTCAGGTACAAGAGGGCAATATCTTTGTTAAAATAAGTATTGAAATTACATAAAGAGCTGTTTCAAAGTTTTCTTTAGAATGTCCTGGCTCCATGCTTTAAAGTCTGGCCATTGCGGTTGCCAATTTAATGTCTTACGAGTCCATTCATTATTACACATCTTACTATTAGAGTTCTGACTAGAATATTCAACACCCTTTGCCTGTTCACCTAAAACGATTTTTGCAAATTCACTCTTCGTCATAGGACTTCCGTCACATCCTAGGTATCTTGTACCTTTCGATCCACTTTCAAGTGCCTTTACTGATAGCTCAGCGGCATCTTGGGTGTGGATTAAGTTAAGTAGAGAGTCTTTTGATGAGCTAAGTTTCATCTTACTTTTTAAATACAGATGAGGGCCTCTGTGTTTGTCATAGAGTCCGGCCAATCTTAAAACACAGCCACCTTTATCAATAACCATCTCTTCAACTGAAAATAAGCGATGCTCAGGATTTGCCTTTGAGTTTTCATTTACAACTCCTCCATTACTTTCCAAATAAACAGAAGTCGAAGAAATAAATAGAAAATTACCAGACTCATCCCAACACTTAAAAGCTTCCTTTACGAGTTCAGAGTAGTTATCTTTTGGAGGTATTGAAAATAAAATATTTGAAACTTTCGGAAGCTTTTCGCCATAACAAAGAGGAGTGATTTCTTTTGAGCTAAGCTGCGAATGATTTCTAGTTGTATTAGTGACACCAAATACTTCTTCGCTAGGAAATCTGTCTTTCCAAAGAGTTGCAACTTTCTCTCCGAGATTGCCAGCGCCAAATACCAATAAATTATTTTTCATAGAGTCACCTAAGTAAATGAAACAAAATTCTCTGCTTCATTATGCCTTTTCCTTGAGCTTGCGTAAAGAAAAGCACCTAGTCCCCTAATTCTTCTATACCAAAGGCATAAATTTAGTGTAGAAAATGAACTATGAGTTTTAATGATCACCTGGTTCTCGCCCCGATTCGTGGTGTAACCAACTACGTTTATCGCAATGCCTTGGAGCAGACATTTTCTGGCGCTGATAGTGCCATCGCTCCCTATATTGTGACAAAACATACAAATGAACTCAATAAGCGCCAACTTCACGATGTTCTTCCAGAGAAGAACCTTCTTCCGACCACGGCCCAAATTCTCACAAAAGAAGTTGATCAATTCTTATATGTGGCAAATATCTATAAAGACTTTGGTGTTAAGAAGGTTAATTTAAATATGGGCTGCCCTTATCCAATGGTGGCCAATAGGACCAAAGGATCAGGCCTTCTTCTTCATCCAGATAAAGTGGAAAAGCTTTTAACAGGAATCAAAGAAAAGTGTCCCATCGAGTTTTCAGTTAAGATTCGCCTTGGACGTGAGGATGTCTCCGAGATCAAAGAGATCATTCCCATGATCAACAAATTAGAAATCAATGACTTCACAATTCATGCTCGCTACGGAAAACAAATTTATGTTGGTGGCGTGGATCTTGATGCCTTTGAAGAGTGCTTGCCTCTATTAAATACAACTCCCTGCTATAACGGAGATATCAATACAGTAGAAGATTTCAAGGCCTACAAAGCAAGATTTCCACAGATTAATCGCTGGATGGTAGGACGCGCAGGCCTTTCAAACCCGGCCCTTATGGCCCAGATCAAGGGGTCAAAATTTAATGAACAAACCTATCTGGCAAAGTTCATTGAAATGCATAAGCTTATGAGCGAAGAATACCTCTCAATGGACAATGCCAAATCAGACTACCTACAAAAAATGCGAGGTCATTGGCTCTACTTCAAAGATATCTTTGAGAATGAGCACAAGGTTTATAAGAAAGTTAAGAAGGCAAAATCCATCGAGCATTATAATGACGTTGTTGAATGGATCTTTGAGCAGGATTTGAATCCCGACTTCTTAAATTAAAATAGAGTATCCCCAATATAAGTTTCTAAAATCTTTACGTTATAGTAATTCTTATGCTTTCACACTTGCTCAATCTCAACTTGCCCATTAACATAATAAGTAGGTTATTATTCTCGCCTCCCCCCTTCAAAGGGAAAGCACTAGAGTGCAGAATGAATCAAATTTCTACATCTAACCTTTAATAAGGCTAGGACATAAGAAGGGATTGTTTTTACGGCCAAGTTGGAGGTTTCAGATGAAATTATCATCACCTATTTTCGTTTTAAAAAGTCATGCAAAAAAGTTAAAGAAAAACCAAGGCATCACCATGTCCGAGGCCTTAGATCTTGTCGCACGAGCTGAAGGCTTCTCTTCTTGGTCACTGCTAAAGTCCAAATCCCAAGAAGTTTTGCCACAAGAATACAGCGACATCTTAGGCTACTTAAATGACGGCGACCTCGTCCTCATTGGTTCAAGACCAGGTATGGGAAAGACAAGCTTTGCCCTTGGCTTATTCGTTCAGGCCATCAATGCCAATCACGCAAAGAGTTTCTGCTTCACACTAGCGCACACTCACAAGGAGTACGCTGCCCGCATTGGAACTTACGATCAAACTATTGGTCATAATAACGAGCGCTTTGAACTTAACTATTCTGATGATATCAGTGCCGACTACATTATCAAGGCAACAAAGAACGAGGTAGCTCCTGGCTCACTTATCATAGTGGACTACTTACAGCTTCTCGATGAAAAACGCATCAATCCACCACTGCAAACTCAGGTAGAAAAACTCAAAACCTTCGCCAAAGAATCAGGCTGTATTATCATCTTCATCTCCCAAATCGTTCGCGATGTGGAAGACCGCATCGACAAACACCCGACAGTAGATGACATCCGTCTTCCTAATCCGCTGGACTTAAATCTAATGAATAAGATTATTCTGCTCTACCGAGAAAAGCGCGATTCTAAAATTGTGGATGTGACTTTTGCTGGAAAGACTGATCATCGATTTCAAGTTGGTTGGGATGGATCCGAGGTTCGTTTTTTTGATCTGTAATTGAAGTGAAGCCAGGTGTTTTTAATTTGCGTTGTGCTAAGAAAAGACACCTGGAACCTTCTTTTTTGACTTAGCACTATTAATTTTTCTCCTTGCTTTAATCCAATCCTCAGGACTATCGACAGTTCCATAACCAGTTTTAGTATTTTTAAAACTTTGCAAAGATTCATTTAGTAAGTCATAACCATCATAGACTTCAGTTATTGCTTTTAATAATTGCTTATGTGAAGAAAGATATTCTTTAGTCTTTTCTCTTACTTCTAAAGCAGACTGTGTATCACCGAATGAATATTGAGCATTGGTCACAATTAGAAAATTAAATAGCACAAGACGTAATAGTAGATTCATATTATCCCTCTTAAGATATAAATGATTAATAGATAGCTACACTTCGCCACTTCTTAACCTAAACTTAATATATTCACCGAAGACAACCTCTATAATTTCAAACACATACCAACACTGTAACAATGAAGTGAATAACAAAATGAACACCTTACAACGCGAACCTCCACCCACTCTCAAGAGAAAAAAATTCAAAATAGTTTAAAAAACGTTTTGTGCGAATTCGTAATTGCGAACTTCAATGAGGCCATGTAAAATGGCACGCAATTGCAGGCGGAGATGGTCTCCGCCCATGCATCGCAGACGTACAAAGACTTTGACTTGAAGTCTTTTCCCGTCGCGATTGCACAACGGTAAAGCGACCGTCAAAATGCTCACGCATTTTGGACCTGAGCTTTACTCAGGACGTGTCGCATGCCAGAACTACCCGAAGTCGAAACCATCAAATCACAACTCTCTCACGTTCTCCCAATGGAGATCGAGGAAGTCGCATACTCTGATGTGAGTGATTCCATTGTTAAGGATAAGGACTTCAATCCTAAGGGCATGACTCTTGAGCGTGTGGAGCGCCAGGGAAAGGTTCTGCGTTTTTTCTTTGAGGATCAAGATGGGAATGAGTGGCGAGCGATTTCAGGGTTGGGGATGTCGGGCTCGTGGCGAATTGCAACGGAAGAGATTACTGAAAAGCATACTCATGTAAAACTCATTGGGACAAATGCAAAAGGGCCAATTCATCTAGGCTACATTGACCCTCGCCGCTTTGGTGTCTTTCACCTCTACTCTCCACCAAATGAGGCCACATGGCTTACACGCTTAGGCCCTGATGTATCAAAAGAAGAATTCACTCTTGATTATCTTTTGATGCTTAAAAAAGAGCGTCCCAATAAAGTGTTAAAACCATTTCTCTTAGAGCAAAACTTCTTTGCCGGTGTTGGTAATTATATGGCCAGCGAAATTTGCGCAAGAGCAGGAGTTCGTCCAACGCGAAGAATGAAGACCCTAACGAAGCTTGAGCTTGAAAAAGTTTATATGGCCGTAAAGATTGTTCTCGATGATTCCATTAGCACAGGTGGTACAACTTTTTCTGGTGGCTATCAAGATGCCTTTGGTGAAAAGGGTGAAGGTGTAAAAAACCTTGTTGTCTTTTATCAAAAGATCTGTGGCCTATGTAAAGAGACAGAAGTTAAGAAAATCACACTTGCTCAGCGAGGAACTTACTACTGTCCAAAGTGTCAGAAGTAATCAACCTTCTTGTTGCCTCTTTTTATCTAATTCCTCTTTTAATGGACAACGAAAAATCTGTTTAACAATATCACTGTAAGGCTTACTAAAGAAAGCTAAGTAGATTTCTAAAACGACCAAAACGATTGCAATAGGAAGTCCAGATGGATCCAGCACAATATGCACAAGCAATATATTGAGAATAATTGGTGCAAGAACAACAAGGGCCAATGGAACGAAGACTCCAATCATAAGAAGAGCACCACAAGTTATTTCTGTTATTTTTAAAAGCGGAAAGAAATACTTGGCAGCAACAAGACCTCCCATAAAAGTTTGAAGATCCTTAGGCATATTATCTGGCGGTGGAAGGAGATTAAAAAGTCCCGCTATTCCAAAAAATACAAATAAAAAACCAAGAATTAATCGCGCTATAGTTGGTAACTTCGTCTTCATCGGAATCTCCTTATTATAGTTATTAAGGAATTATTTCGGCGAAGGAAGAAAAGTTGTACTTAATTTACTTAAAGATTTACGACTAATGTACTTACTCTTTTATTAGATAAGTAAGTCTTCAGGTATCTCATAACCATTTAATTGGTTTACAAGATAGAAGCGTCTAGATTTTGTAATAATACGAAAGAAGTCATTTCCAATTTCAGGATCACGTAGCTTTTTACGTAAACGACTTAAATTCACATCAATTGTATTTTCACTAGAAGAACCAAAGAGACTTTTTGATATTATTTCTCTTTCTCCATTACCGGCACGATTAATGGCCCTAAAGAGATCCATGTCAGTGCGTCCGATGATAGAGAATAATTTATAGATTTCTAAAGTAACGAGACGATTAAAAAGAACTTCTATAAAGTCTGTGTCATTTAAACTTTTAAAAGTAAAGAGCTCTCCACCCATATGAATAATACGCTTGTTTCGATCCCCAAAGAAGTCCCCTACTAAGTAGACAAAGTTTGCATCAATATATTGAATGTCATCAATTAATTTATCTTTAAACTCTATCGACTCATCATCTAGATCGAGAATAAGTAACTCACCAACGCCATTATACTTAGGAAATTTTTTAATATACTCAATTTTAAGGCCGCTCTTTTCTTCAATCTTATCCTCTAGATATAGTTTGTTTTCATTTGCAGTGTAGGCCATTAATCTCATTGTCATCTCAAATTATTTTTTAGTTTCATTCTTTAATAAGTGTCCTGGAATCTCATAATTAGTCAGACAACTCACAATGTAAAGTCGTCCATTTTTAGTAATGATTCTAAAGAAGTCATTTCCAACATTTGGGTCCCTTAATTTTTTTCTTAAACGACTTAAGTTGACATCAATAGTACTCTCACTTGTGGAGCCAAAAATTAATTCACTTAACTTTGACTTTTCTCCATTACCCGCTCGGTGAATAAATCTAAATAATTCAACATCAGTTGGACTCACCAAGTGTAGTAATTTAAACATTTCCTTTTGATGAATTCGTCTTATGATTTCTGAAATAAAATCTTCTTCACTTAAGCTTTTCATAATAGGGCAATTGCCCCCTAGCGAAATAAATCGGCCGATATTATCCCCCTGCAGCGTGTCAGTTAAGAATAAGAACTTAACTTTTGTGTATTGAACCTCATGCAGAAGCTCATCTGTAACTTCATCGAGCTCAACAAATAGGATTTCACCAGGCCCCAGATCATAAGGAAGCTGATCTAAATACACAAAATTGGCACTACAAATGGATTCTATTGCCGATTCTCTAAAGATTTTCTTTTGGTTTGGCGTGTAAGCCATTAATTTTATTAACATGATAAACCTTACGTATTTGTAAGTAAATAATATTGCCTAAACATAATATCATTATTGAGTACCAAATAACAATTCTTGGTAATCGATAAAACTGGAGGTTAATACAATGAAAGAGAAAAGAGTTTTTGAGAACATTGCAAAATTGATTAAACAAAGAAGACGCAGCTTGTCACCTAAGGTATCTCAACAAGGTTTATCTTATCGACTAGGTTACAAGAACGGTCAATTTATCAGCAATATTGAAAGAGGACTTTGTTCTGTTCCATTAAGATCACTAAATTCTATTTGTGATGTCTTAAAAGTATCAAAAGAAGAACTAAGGGAAACTCTGCTAAAAGATTATGCAGAGACGATTGATAATTACTTCGCAGAAGCTGAGGGCGAGCAGGAAGAAAGTTCTCAGAGAGTTTCTAGCGACAATGGCAAGGAAATTAAAAGAAATTTCGAATTTGCTAGTAATTACGTAGTCTAGGGTCTAGCTAGACTACGCATTTCACCCTCGTCAATCTCTCAAGCACAACGATTCTATACTAATGAGATTGGCGGGGAACTTTTCAAGTATATAAGTTTCAGGCATAATTCGTCCAGTACAGATTTTATGACTAGGAACATATATAATGAATTCACAATCCTCACCTTTACGTAAATTAATTAATCATTTTAACAATAAAAAAGGCCAAATTTATACGGCCTCAACTTTTTCTATTCTCAATAAAATTTTCGATATTGCTCCACCACTATTAATAGGTCTTGCTGTCGATACCGTTGTTAAACAAGAGGAATCTTTTTTAGCAGAGATGGGAATTAGTGATAAGATCCATCAGATCTATATCTTGGCCATTTTAACTTTTATTATTTGGGCACTAGAATCACTCTTTGAATACCTCTTAAAAGTATGGTGGCGAGGTCTGGCGCAAGAAGTTCAACACGACCTTCGAATGGAAGCCTATGATCACCTTCAAAATCTTCATATTTCTTTTTATCAAGAACAGAATTCAGGGAATTTAACGACTGTTTTAAATGATGACATTAATCAGCTAGAGAGATTTCTTGATATTGGTGCAAATGATATTATTCAAACACTAACAACAGTTGTCTCTATTGGTGCAATCTTCTTTTACTTATCACCACAAATTGCCCTACTCTCTCTTACGCCGGTACCTTTCATTTTATGGGGAAGCTTCTACTTCCAAAGAAAAGTTCAGCCACGTTATCAAAATGTAAGAAGTGAAGCGGGCCTTCTAGCAAGTATGTTAGTAAATAATATTGCAGGTATGATGACTATTAAGTCATATGTGGCCCAAAAGTTTGAATACAATCGTCTCGAAAAACAATCAAATCGCTACGCTAGAGCAAATAAAGAGGCCATTAGAGTATCCTCTTCATTTAGCCCTATAATTCGTATGGCCGTTTTATGTGGTTTTCTTTTCACTTTAACAATAGGTGCATCTCAAGTCTTTGATGGATCATTAGAAGTGGGCTCATATTCAGTGTTAATCTTTTTAGTCCAAAGGCTTCTGTGGCCTCTAACTCGCCTGGGTGAAACTTTTGATCTCTACCAACGTTCAATGGCATCCACTTCTCGTGTCATGGACCTACTTGAAACAGAGATTAAAGTCATTGATGGAAAAGAAGAATTGGAAAGCTTTGATGGTGAAGTAAGTTTTGAAAATATCAATTTCAAATATGATGAAGAAGACAACACTGGACTTAAAGATATCACTCTTAAAATTCAAGCAGGACAAACTGTTGCTCTTGTTGGTCCAACAGGCTCGGGAAAAAGTACAATGCTAAAACTTCTTCAGCGCTTCTATGATCCTCAATCAGGCCATGTTAACTTTGATGGTAGAAACCTAAAAGAACTAAAGCAAAACTCTCTTCGCTCTCATATTGGTTTTGTTTCACAAGACACTTACCTCTTTCACGGAACTGTTCTAGACAATATTATTTACGGTTCAAATGAAGCAACGGAAGTCGACGCCATGAAGGCTGCAAAATTAGCGGAGGCCCATGACTTTATCGAACTCCTTCCGCAAGGCTATCAAACAATAGTAGGAGAAAGAGGACAAAAGCTCTCAGGAGGCCAGAGGCAGCGTATTGCAATTGCGAGGGCCATCCTAAAGGATCCAAAGCTCTTTATCTTTGATGAGGCCACAAGCGCTATTGATAACGAGACAGAGGCCGCCATTCAAAGATCACTTAAGACCATCACTCAAGGTCGCACAACAGTTATGGTTGCCCATCGTCTTTCGACAATTATTCATGCAGATCAGATCTGTGTATTAAATGAAGGAAGAATTGAACAACGCGGAACTCATGAGGAGCTCATTAAACAAGATGGACTCTATCGTGCGCTATGGAATGTTCAAACTGGAAATGTTTAAGAATTAAAAAGCAAAACGAAGTGATGAATAGATGGTGTCGTTAGCTCGATAAGCTGACCAATAAGAGTTCTTCTTTGGCGACTTAATAAGCTCGGCACCTAGATTCACACTTGCACTTCCTGCCCAGAAGGCATAAGTTGCTTCGGCCTTTAAAATGATATCTTCTCTTTCAAAGTCATATTTAAGATCACCCATTACATTAATGAAGTCAGTAAAGTAGTAACGTCCTCTCATCCCAAGAGCACTTGCCCACTTTGCTGTATCAGAGAAGAAGTCATCTGAACCGCGCTGATTATTAGTCAGAAGATTAATATAGTTTAAAGAAAACATATAATAACCTTGATTCACATTAAATGAGATTGAGGCATAACTTTCTTTTTCATAGTTTGGCTCAATAACAAAATAGTCAGACTCAAATGTCTTATCTTCTTCACGACTAAAGTCTACAACTTTAAAGTCATTTCCAAATGTTGCCGTAGGATCATTCATATCAATTGAAGCAACCATCTGAACATCGCCTAGTTGTTGCTTATATTGAATTCCATAAAATAAATGGTGGTTTACAAGTGGAGATGCATCAACAGCAACACGATCATTATCTTGATCAAAGCGTGCCTCAGCATTCATCTGAAGACTATTTTGTGGCTTATAGATAAAGAAGGCCGAGATCTCAGCGTTTCTTTCCTCATTTGAACCAGATAACCTAAATCCAAGAGACTTATTTTTAACAACATCATTATAGATATTAGGCATATTAATATTGTAATAAATAGGAAGAAGATTTCCTTCTAGAACTGTATACTTTGGAGGAAGTCTTACCCACTCACTTCGACTCGTAATATTTCCATCTTCAACTTCAAGACTAGGATTTAATCCAGGAACAAAGAAGTAAGAGAAAAATACCGAGAAGTTAATATTCTTATTAAACTTGTGGTCGTATTGTATCCCAACTAGTCCTTCTTTCTTTTCTGATAAGAGATAGAAGCCTTGATTTGGATTTAAGGTATTTAATAACCAATAGTCTTCGTTTTCATTCCATCTTAATAATTGGCGGCCTACACTGATACGATTCTCATCATCTTTAAACTCAACATAAGCTTCAGGAGCAGAGAAATTAAAAGCTGCCTCTTTACTTACATAGGCCCTAGCTGCAAATTCACCATATACTTTTGCATTCCACATCTTTGATTCATAATTCCCTTCAATTTGGGCCCAATCGTCATATTCAGACTTCTTGGCAGGATCATTTAAGCGTTGGAACTTCTCATACGTGATGCTTCCGTCTAGCTGCGCTAGCGTAGACAGGCTTGAAATTGACAAGCAAAGTAATGTAAATCTTTTGATGAAATTATTCATTAAAGATTATTAAATCAGAAAAGGTTCACAAATAGAAGAACTTAAAGCCAACCTAGTAGCCATTACCCTAGGTGTTAACAGTTTGGACACTTATCCGTCAGATTATGTGTACAAACTTAACGCACATTGCAAAAACATTACAAATTATACGGTTATTCCTTTTCATTTAACTAGAAATTTTCTAGAATTTTATCGTGAACAACATGAACAAGTACATTAACACATTGAAATTACGTAATTTCTTTGCTTTTCTAGCAATTTCTTTACTCATTTCCTCATGTGGATTTATTAATGATGACCCAGTCGACGGAGCAGATATCGCTGAGTACGACGGGATTTCAGCTAGTTGTAAAATCGACACCGATAGAATTAAGAAAATATTTGAAGTTAATATTGAAAAAGAGCTTAATTGTGTCCAAGACACCCTAAATAAGTTCAAATATGTTGAAAGTCGTGACAAGCGCTTCTTCTTTAGAGAAGACATCGTACGCTTTGCTAGAAAGTATATGAACAACCCTCCTGGCTCTGCTGACGATATTATCGAAGGGCTTGATCTACTCTTTAAATTAAACTCTCTACTTCAAAGAGATATCCCAGGACAAATGTCTCGTTCAAAAATTGATTCATTCTTTGCTATCTTAAAAGAGATTAATCGCTCTGGTGTAAAGATTGTTGATACAGTTAAAGAGATGCAAAAAGTTGAGACTTTAAAAGAGTACGAAAAACTTTCTGCTCAAATGAGACAACAATCAAATGTTCTTGCAGATAATATCAATGTAATTCTAAGAGATATCCCAGGTCCTGCACAGGCCATCGATATTCAGGATCTAATTTTAGATATCACGAAAGACCTAAAAGACTTTAAACTTGGTAAAGAAGTTATCAACTCTCTTCTATTCGCTAAGAAGCTATTTCTTGGTGGATCGAGAATCTATATTGACTCTGATGAATTCGCCCAATTATTTACTTTTCTTCCAGTGTTCTTAGAAAATATTGCAGATATCTTCTTCCTAAAGAAAGAATACTATAAAGATGGTTCAGCTTACTTTAATGAGCTTGCAAATAATATCGAAGAATTAAAACTCTATGTTTACGAGCACCAAAAAGAAGAGAATATCATCACTATTGATGATATCAATAATATCATCGACGAGTTCTTTACTTCAGATGATATCATCTCAAAAATTCTGGGAACAAATGAAGAGACAAATAGAAAACTAAAAGCGTTACTTCGTTACGCGAAACGAGATCTAATCAGAGGTAATCCAGAAGTATTCTCATATTCTGATGTAGAACTTGCCCTTAGCTTAATTAATGTAGGGATTCGCTCATTTGAGTCGGTAAATATATTAACTGACTTAGTTAAAGAAATCGAAGATAAAGACTTTGACCGCAAGGTTGTAATCAAAAAAGAATTTCGTGCAGAAATTGGAAAGCTTAGTACTAATGCTAAGAAACTTTTAAATGAAGACATTACAATTCCTCGTGATCACCAAATGAATATTCTGCAATTTGCAGATGATATTATTGAGTTATACGAATTAGATATTAGAGATGATTTTACAAACTCTCTTCTTGCTCTAAAAGTACTAACAACAGGTGGAACAAGAGAAGTTTTACAACTACCAGAGCTTTTAACGATTCTAAGTAAGACAGATCCACTCGCTGCCCTATTCTTTGATCTGATGTATCTTTCTAAGGACTATATTGAAAAAACATCTTTAGAAAAGAATAACTTCTTCTTAGCTCAAGTTCGCTCAGTTCAGGATCTTCTGCTTGATGAACTAGATAGCGACAATGTTATTACAGTAACTGATATTAATAATATTATTGAACAATTCTTTAAAAAGCCTGAAGACTTAGAAAAAGGAATCGCTCTTAAAAACCTTGTTGGAAACTACAAAGATAATATCTTACGTCTTCCACCAAGTGTTGAGCACCTTTCTTTTAAAGAGCTTAAATCGACAGTAAATGTTGTGGCCATTGTCTATCGCTACTTAGCATTCCTAGATTTTCATATTGAGAATGTTGAAATCTTTAAAAAGATGAAAGATGGAGAGGAGACGACAAGAAGTCTTGTTTCGAAAAAAGACTATGTAAATCGATTCCTTTCAATTAAGGCAGAGCTATCAAATTACCTACTTAATAAAGACTTTGTTAATCAAGATGGTTTAATCAAGTCACTTATTTTACGCCTAGACGAATCTCAGGCCCTATTTAAGAAAGAATTCAATACAGCACTCTACTCTCAAGCAATGTCTTTAAAAGGGCTTGTACTTGGTGGTAATAACTTAATCATCAATAGAGACGACTTATACCACTTAACTGAAATGTCAGAAGGCCTAGCGGAAGTATTATATGATGCTTTCTTTACAGACTTCTCTATTGAGTCCGATTCAGTTCAAAATACGGCAACTGCTCTAAAGTTAATCCGTAAGGTGAAGTCAATCCTTCACCCTGTAACTGAAAAGAGAGACTTCTTCTCAGCAAAGGATATTCTAAGTTTTGCAAATGAAGTCCTACTAGAAATTAATCGTCGAAAAGATAAGCCTAAAGATGAGGCCGATCTTATCAATATGAATAACTTTAAGAGAACTCTAATTGAGTTCACTCAAAGAGTTTTTGATCCAGTTCCTCGATCAGAGTTAATGTATCCAATTCCATGTAAACCAAACCCTGCATATGATCCAGATAAGCAAGGTAGTTCAAAATGGATTTGTTCTGAACTTGATCCTCCGGGAAGTGAAAACTTTGATCTCATGATCTCAAGTGATGCTATAGATCGTATTTTTGAAATCATCGATGGAGCAATTGAAGCACAACTATTCTCTGATGCGACGTTTAGATTCTTCAGTGATCGTATGCAATCTCCTGACCCAGTTTATATTGATCAGAGAGAGTTCCCAACGGAATTAGAAGTACCTGAGTACAAATTAATTACGAAAAAGTCATACGTTATCCTGACAGAGGAATTTGCAAAGGTAGCAAGGGACTTCCGTTACTTTAGAAATAAAGATGGCTTCCCTACTTATCAAGCGCAAATCGTAAGAAATAAGACAGGTTTTAACTCAATCATGCTCTTTAGGAATGTCCTTCCTTACGTACTTGAAGGGTACGCTGTTGAAGGAGACACGACTAACCCAAGAGTATCGAAAGGCCTAAGAGATAACCAACTCAATAACGCTCTAGTTGGTTTAAAGGCAGCTCTTGAAGAAATGGGACTTTGGACTGATGACTTTAAGACATTTGGTGAAAATATTCTACTTCTATCAGATCTCTTCCAGGCAACTTCTGGTGGTGACCTTTATATCAACCTTGATGAAGTAAGTGAGTTTATTGAACTAATCTTTACAGCAGCAAAGATGACTTCTCTACTTGAGGATAATCTCTACGCTGAAAATGAGTGTTCACATCGTATTGATGAGAACGGGTTCAAAGTTATGGAGTCAAAGTGTATTCGTACGAAATTCTTTGATAAACTATTTGGAGAGAATGAAGAGAACCTTTCAAAATATTTCCCACGTCTAAAGGAATACGTGGATGCAAATAGTAGAGAGCACATCGTTCAATTTATTGAAGGTGTCGAAGTATTCTCAAGAAGTGTAGAAGATATCGATAAGGTATGGTGGAGAACAAAGGACTTCACACTAGTTATCGGTGCAATGTTAAATATCGAATCAACTTATATTAGATTTGATAAAAATGCTGATAATAAGCTCGACCAAGGAGATCTTGATCGTGGTTATGAACAAGCATACAAGAATGCAATTATTAGTATTGCGAAACTTAAAGGAAAATTAAAAACCTTTGGACGTACAGCATTCTTTTATCTACTAAAATACCATAAAGACCCAGGTGCTATTAATGTTGCTTGGACTCATATTTGGTTTAAGAAGTATTTCAAAAAATTCAAGGCCAAAAGGCTTGATATTAGTGAGCTACTGAAATTCCTTGTAGATAAGAGAAAACCTGAAGATCCTTCAATTATGTTTAAAGAAGAGCTAGCAGCTTGTGCGCTCGGAAGAACAGATGTTGATGAGGACGAACTCAATGAGATCTTTAAAGGGATGTCGACTGATATGCTCGTAGAGCAAATCAGACAATGCCATGCTGACTATGTCCAATCAGACGAAAGCGAAGCATTTTATGGAAATTTTTATTAATCAAACTGTTGCTATCTTAATCGACGGTAACAATATTGAAAGAAGCATTCACAGTGTCACAAATAACCAAAATACAATGGTTAACTTCGACACTCTTATCCCAAAGTTACTAGATAACCGCGGTCTTAATCGCCTAATCTATTTTAGAGAAGGTAAGAATATCTCATCAAAGCTGACAGAGAGACTACATAACCACTACTACGGTTCAGTTATTCCTTGTCACAAAAGTGCAGATATCCCACTTACAATTAAAGCAACTCAACTTGCCTCAAAAGTCGATACAATCATCATATTATCTGGTGACTCTGACTATATAGAGCTAGTTCGCCACCTTAGATCTGAAGGTGTGCGTGTTGAGATTGCCTCAATTCCTGAAACAACTTCTGGCCTTCTTGTTGAAGAGGCCGATTACTATCATGAAATCGATGAAAGTGATTGGTTTGAGCTACCTGGACAAAGTCGTCCAAATAGAAATAACAAGAGAAAGCATAAGAAATAGAACTATTTTAAGAGGTACCTGCTAATACATAGCTCACTTAGTGAGTGATCCATGTTTTTAAGGACCTCTTTTAGCTCTGAGACAGGTTTAATCACTAATTCAATATCTTCATCAGGGTCAAAGTTTTGCTCTCCATCAGGGCGGCAATTCTTGGCCAAGAAGAAATGAGCACTATTTGTCATAAAAGCAGGGTTGACGCTAACACGGCCAAGACTCTCCCACTCGTCACTAATATAGCCAGTTTCTTCCTCAAGCTCCCTTTTAGCTGCAACAAGAGGATCTTCCCCTCGATTGATAGCGCCGGCCGGAGTCTCAATAGTGATCTCATCCATGCCAAAGCGATATTGCTCAACAAGAATGATCTTATTATCTTCAGTGATGGCCACTACATTCACCCAGTCAGCAAGGCGAATAATATCATATGGGCCACAAGCGATGGGCTTTGTCGGATGGTGAGCATCAATTGTCTCGTAAAGAAAAATATTTCCACGATGCTCTTGCTTACGTGATTTTATAATCCATTTTTCCAAACTAGAACTCCATAAGAAGAGCAGCATCGTCTTGTTTTGTGCTCTCTAGTATTTTTTCGTTAGTACGATCTCTCAGTTCAAGGTATTTAATAAAAGCTTCTTTACCGATTTTTCTCAAAAGAAGCTCGTCATATTTCTTTTGGATTTCACGATCAAAGGCCATCTCTTCTTCTGTAGGGTTATAAGTATAGTTTTCTCCATACTTCGCCTCAAGCTGATCATGCATATCTTCAAAAGCAGCAATCTTGTCGCTAAAAAGTCCTTCTCTCATATTTAGATAATCTTTGTATTCACGTTCCGTTAACTGAAGCTCATTTAAGAAAAGATCCTTCACGTCACTTAGCCATTGCTCTTCAAGACGATCAAATTCCTCTTCTTTTTCTTCCAGTCTTTTATCAAGCTCTTCATCCGATTGGATCAGAAGGCCCTCTCGAGAGGAACTCACTTCATCTTCCACATCCTCAACTTTTACCGGATCAGAATCTTCATTATCTAATTTTGGTGCGGCACGGTCCTCAAACTCAACGACCATGACTTCACTTTCCTTTACACCAGCAGTGTCACTTCCTGTATTAAATTTTTGAAATAATAGATAGGCCGTAGCGATAATAGCGACGACAATAATAAATGATGCGAACTTCTTCATAAACGACTCAATTAAGGTTTAATATTCTCAAATATTATATTAGCACCTAATCGCTTTGCTGTCCGCATTTGTTCTTTTGTTCTGACAGTCCAAAAGACCAGATGGTTGAAAGTGAAACGTTTGATAATTTGCAGCTGAATTTTTGAATAAGTATCAATATCTAGACCGATGTAATTTGGCCTAATAACTGGAATAAAAGTCATATTGGCCAAGATTCTTTGTTTTAGACGACTAAGCTTTGTATCACTAAAATCTCTTGTAACTAAAAGCCCCAGCGTTAAACTTGGGTAATGCTTGCGAAGCCATTTTAATGTCATTGGATTAAATGACTGAATTGCATAGTCTCCATCATAGTTATGAAGCAACTTCATAACCTCAGCTTCTAAGACACCATCGTGGTCGATGACTTTAATTTCGATAACAAGAGGAACCTTTCCTTGAACAAGATCGAGGACTTCTTTTAAAGTTGGTATTTCCTCATCTCCCTTTGCCAAGCGAAGTTCTTTTAAGCTCTTTAGGGTATATTGAGATACCTTTCCGTTGCTGCCAGTCATTCGCGTAAGGGTCTCGTCATGAAAGACCATAACATGCCCATCACTTGATAAGTGAACATCAAGCTCAATAGCATAGCCGTGGTTAACTGCTTCTTGAAAAGCGGCCAGAGAGTTCTCTGGGCATTCCGGGCATTCGTGGCAGTGAAGCCCTCTGTGAGCAATATAAGTATCGAGATAAAATTCCATTATAATGTCTTTAAAAATACTCTTAAATCGGCCTTCTGCTCTTGAGTTAATAATTCATTCCCATCGCGATCAGTGAAGATACGATAGTAATGTCCAGAGTTAGAAAGACCAGGTCTAGAAGTATCAAAGAAAGCTTCTGGAATACGTCTTTCATCAGGGATATCCATTCCAACAGGAAAACCATTACACTCAAAATTGAAGTCTAAGATAGGATCATCAGATGGTATCTGATAAAACGTTTTCACTCTTTGATCTGGAGGAGTCATTAACTCACATAGATTTGGAATCGAATTATTGTGTAAATATGGATAACGTGACCAAATCCCATCAAGCGGTGGTGGTACATATCCAACTTGTGGTTCAACGACTGTTTTCATCCACTTAGAAATTTTTAATTCATTTAAGTCATCAGCAAAATACTTCATCCCTTCGTAACGAAGAGGATCTGTTCCAACATCCTTTACAGGAGTTTCTTCATGATAAATAACCTTGCGAGTTTTGATCTGCTCACTCTTAGACATTAGACCTGAAAATGGTAGAGACCAATTTTTCTGATATTCACCGTGGCACTTTTGACAACGATCCTTATAGACGTCCTCACCTCTTTTTGCCGCTTTAATATCGATGCGAGAAATATCGAAGAAGTCATCAATACGTGGTGGCTTTGTTGCAAAAGCAGCTGCCGTTAATTCACGAATAATATCAGGATTATCCTGCATCCATTTCTCTAATTCTCTTAAGTCAGTTCCGCGACCTAATTCATTCCACAAGAAATTAGTAAAGATTGGATTTCCAGAAACGATAGAACCATCAGATAACCAACGAGTCTTATATTTTAGGTTCCACCAAACAGCAGGCTTTGAATCAGCAACTGTTGTCTCTAGTGGATTAAAACGTGGAAAGATTTGAGTTAGCTTTGATTTTGTCGCATACTCATCTGTCTTACGACGAGCAAGAGATAAGGCAACTTGAGGAAGTGAAGTATCAAGCCCTAATACCATTGGAGAAGTTGCACCAACAGCACCAATATTCTTACGAGAGCGACGAAGCATTTCAACTTCACCATCAGTTGCATGAGTTACTTTTTGAAACATTTTTGATGGAATTAAAGGAAGAAGCTTTCTTGCCTTAACAAATAACTCGTTGGCCTTAACGGCCTTATTTGTTAGCCCCATTACACTTGTTCCAAATAGGCTTGCAGAGTGGCAAGTAGCACAACTAAAAGTAAGTCCTTTCCCCCACTTTGTATCCACAATACTTGCACCCATATAGTAATCAGGTCTTTCTCCATCTGGATATGGGATACGATAAATGCCAGTTGCATTCTCATCGTTATATGGGTTTAGTCCTAACCATTGAAAAAATGATTCAACACTATCTACTCCAAATTTCTTTTCACCAAGAGTAGTTAGAACAAAGTTTACAAACTTCTCATCTTTTAATTCAAAGAAATTCTCAAAAGCATCATATGGAATATAAAGACCTGTAACATCAACAGGCCATTTAAGAGCATGCTTAATACCGTGCTCTTTTATTTCTTCTAATTCTTCATTTGAAAGTTTATATAGGTTTTCTCTATTTTCGCCTTTTTCTAATCGAACATCTCTTCCCCAGTCTGGAGCGTATGCAAAACTACTGAAACATAATACGAATAATAAAAGTGCTTTCATTCTTTCCCCTAAAATAAGATTAGTTTTTTACGAGTGTAATCTTCCATTGCATAAGCAATTCCCTCGCGACCAAGACCAGAGTCTTTAATTCCACCATATGGCATTGCATCCATACGAAATCCTGGAATATTATTGAAGATTAATCCTCCAACTTTAATTTTTCGACTTGCCTCTTTCATATTTACTAAGCTGTTTGTGAAAACACCAGCTTGTAGGCCATATTTTGAATCATTTACAAGTTCAATTGCCTCAGAAAATGAGTCATAAGGCTCTAGAATCACGACCGGACCAAAGATTTCCTCGCTTACTACCTTCATATCAGGATCAGTATTCGTTAAAACCGTAGGTGCATAGATATTATGCTCTTCATCGATAACATGGCCACCACATAGTAGATCGGCCCCTTTATTGATAGCTTCTTGTACCCAGCTATGGATGCGCTCAAGTGCTGCTGCATTGATAACAGGCCCATTTGTGATGAGCTTATCACTAGGGTCTCCTGAAGCAACCATCTCAACTTCTTCCAAGAATGCTGAAACAAAGTCCTCGTAAATCTCACTTGCAATATAAACTCTTTGAGTAGAGATACAAATTTGGCCAGCATATAAGAATGCACCATTAACAATTTTGGGAATAACTTCATCAAGTTCATCCACATCATTAACGATTACGGCCGCATTGCCACCAAGTTCAAGAAGACACTTCTTCTTTCCACAATTTGCTTTTAATTCCCAACCAACTTTCGCACTTCCTGTAAAAGAGAAAACATTGATTCGATCATCTTCTAAGAATAATTGTGCTACTTCATTTTCACAGACAACGACATTTAAAATACCTTTTGGAAAACCAACTGTTGAAAGGAGCTTGGCAAAAGCTAAAAGAGTAATTGGTGTTGACGGTGAAGGTTTAACGATAACACTGCAACCAACAGCTAGTGCTGGGGCAATTTTATGAAGAGCTAAATTTAGTGGAAAATTAAATGGTGAAACACCAAAGACAATTCCTTCTGGCTCATGTTGAATCATGGCCATCTTATCAGCACCCGGTCCATAACTTAGATCAGGTGTCTCACTAGAATGATGACGTGCTTTTTCAGCAGCTAGTTTTATTGTTTCTAAGCAGCGGCTTATTTCAGCTTGTGCATATTTAATTGGCTTACCTGCTTCTCTACAAATTAAATCAGCAAAGTAATCTGCTTCATCCTCTAGAGCATCTCTTAATTTAAAAAGAAGATTACTTCTTTGTGCACTATCGAATTCTTGATAATTTTTAAAAGCTTTCTTAGACGAATTAACGACATGATCAAATTGCTCTTGAGATAATAAGCCGATCTCCCCTAACGTTTCTTGAGTGTACTTATCTTTAACATGAAGAGAGTCATCTGCGGACAAGAACTCGTTTGCCACAAATGAAGAATGAAATTGTGAGTATTCGCGCATAAAAAAACCACCTTGTCTAAGGTGGTATTCTATCTAGATAAAATTTGATGGGTCAAATAATAAAATCTAAAAATCAAATTCACTTCCAGCATGCTGGTTGCTTAATTCGACATTAAATGAGGGGTTTTCGCGTAAGAATGATTTCTCACCACCAATAAAAAGTTTGATGGAACATAAGTAACATAATTTAACCTTTATCTCTCTTCCGTTAAATGCAGAAAAGATTTTGGCCTTAACTAGCTTACTACGCTGCGGTCCGTTTGCGAGAGACCAATTTCTTCCAGCGGCTGAACATGCATCACACATCTCTTGAATCCTCTTCTCTTAAAGTTAATTTCCATATTAATTATTGATATCTGTCTCCATATATTTTATCGTCATTTCAGAATAAAACTTAAAAAATTTATGTTAGTTATAATTCCAAATACTTAGCGCTGACACTCTGGGCCAATTGTGCCAAAGAAAACTGTCAAAAGCCTTTGACACTGGCCGTCCTAAATAATGACTGGCCAGAAAAATTTCTCTCATGATACCTTTTATAAGTTATTGAAAATCAATGAATTCGGAGACATTAATGACGACTAAGATCAGGCCATTAAACGTTAAAAACAAATTAGCAACAGCACCAACAAAACAACCAATCTATGCAACAACAATCAAAGACCAAAACGGAAAAGAGATTACATTAGCTGATCCAAGAGCAACTCGTGCCCTTGTAGCATTAATGAATCAACATGCTGTTATTGGCGGAGCCGCTTGTCACTGGGGTGGACCAGCAGCATTTGCAGAAATGATGAGTGCCCTTCACTCAATCATGTTCTCAAGTGGAACAAATTGGTTTGAAAATTATAATTTCGTAAACGATGCAGGACATGCTGAAAACGGAATCTATGCTTTAAGAGCAAATCTAGGATTTGATGGATTAAACTTTGAGAGTCTAAGAGGATTTCGTTCAATAAACTCTAAACTAACTGGACACGGTGAAGCTCACCTAAACCCAGAAGGTGTTTTCATTTCTAATGGGCCACTTGGTTCAGGACTTCCTCAAGCACAAGGGCTTGCTCTTGCAGATAAGGCCATTGGTAATGACCGTGCAACAATCTGTGTAATTTCAGATGGTGGATGCATGGAAGGAGAGGCCCGTGAAGCAATGGCAGCAATTCCAGGCCTTGCACAGAAAGGTAAAATGAATCCATTCCTAATGATTATTAGTGATAATGATACAAAGCTTGGTGGAAGAATTACAGAAGATAGCTACGATATGAAAGGTAGCTTCCTTTCACTTCAAGAACAGGGCTGGGATCTAGTACGTGTTGAAGAAGGACACGATCTAGAAAGAGTTTATCAAGCAATTGAAGAAAATATTGCAAAAGCTAAATCAAATGATGCCAAGCCTGTTGCCCTCGTTATTAAAACAATTAAAGGTTACGGTGTTAAATCTACACAAGAAGCAAAGTCAGGTGGTCACGGCTACCCTCTTGGCGCATACGATGAAAAGCTTCCTGCTTTCCTAGAAGAGATTTATAGCGGAGATAAGTGTCCTGAAGAATTTATGAATTGGGCCAATGAAATCTTATCTTCTAAGCCAGAAGCGAAGTCTTCTTCTAATTCAACACCTGTTGATAAAGTTCAACCAGGTCTAGCTAATGCAATGATTAAAGCGACAAAAGAAGGACTACCAGTCTTTTCAGTAACAGCTGACCTTGCAGGCTCTACTGGAGTTGCAGCATTTCAAAAAGAATTTCCAGCAAACTACGTTGATGTAGGTATTGCTGAATCAAATATGGTTTCAACAGCAGTTGGAATGGCAAAACAAGGATTTATTCCTGTTGTTGATACATTTGCACAATTTGGTGTAACAAAAGGAAACCTTCCTTTAATTATGTCTCAACTTTCTCAAGGTGCAGTAATCTGTCTCTTCTCACACACAGGTTTCCAAGATGCTGCTGATGGAGCTTCTCACCAAGCAACAACTTATTTCTCAGCTGTAGCAGGTATTCCAAATACAAGCGTTGTTGCCCTTTCATCAAAAGATGAAGCTGAAAGCCTAATGTATCAAGCGATTAAAAACTATGAAAGTGCCGTTGAAAAAGGTGAAACCCCTGAAACAACAGTATTCTTCTTTGGACGTGAAAAGCATCCAGTTTCATACACTGAAGGTTTAGACTACACTTGGGGTAAAGCTCAAGTTCTTCGCCAAGGTAAAGATGGAATTATTGTTACACACGGCCCTCTTGTTCAAGGTGCCCTCGATGCAGCAGAAGAATTATCAGCTAAAGGAAAAGATGTAACAGTTATCAATAACCCATTCATTAATAAAATTGATCTAGAAACATTCAAGGATCAACTAGCTAAGAATGGTAATAAAATGGTAACAGTAGAAGATCATCAACTGACAGCGGGAGCAGGAGCAATGTTATGCCACGCTCTTAAGCAAGAAGGACTTGAGTTTGAAATCAAGTCTCTTGGTAATGATGGCCACTTTGGTCAGTCTTCTTATACGGCCAAAGAGCTTTATGCAAAGTTTGGTTTTGATAAGGAAGCAATTATCAATCAATTCTCATAATCATCTACATTTGAAGGCTTCAGTAATGAAGCCTTCTCTTTTTCTTTACCTTATTTAACCTTCCTTCTTATCATAAAACGATTCTTCCCAACCGATTATTCTCCTATGAAAAGTTAAAGGAGAATCTATGCAAAAAAGAATTTCAATTCCAACCTTACTTCTTACACTCGTAATAATAGGTTGCTCAAGAGGTGGATCTTACACATTTAATAAAGAATCCAAGTCAGCATCAAATTATACGAAAGAAGCTAATCAAAGACTTTATTCAGAGCTAGACTTTAGTGACAAATCAGACTTTGATAGTGCTAATAAAGGCTTTATAGCAACTATTGAAACCCCCATTATGTCTAAAGATGGAACAAAGGTAGTGTATGAGCCTAAAAAATTCTCCCATCTAACAAAAGGCGACGCCCCTGAAACAGTGAACCCAAGCCTTTGGAGACAATCACAACTTAATTCAATCAATGGCCTATTTAAAGTTAATGAATACATTTACCAAGTTCGAGGAATTGATCTTGCAAACGTATCTTTTGTTAAAGGAAGAAAGGGCTGGATTGTCATTGACCCTCTTACTGCAACAGAGACATCAAGAGCAGCACTTGAGCTCATTAATAAACACGTTGAAAGAAGACCTGTTACGGCCGTTATATTCACACATTCTCATCTTGATCACTTTGGAGGAGTCTATGGTGTGGCCAATAAGAAAGACCTTAACAGTGGAAAAGTAAAAGTATATGCGCCTGTTGGCTTTACTCATGAGTCTGTTAGCGAAAATGTTATTGCTGGAGCGGCCATGAGTAGAAGAGCTGAATACATGTATGCCAGAACACTAGATTTCAATATTCAAGGACCCATAGGAACAGGTCTAGGAAATTTTGTTGCAAACGGTGAATACGCAATAGCTAAACCGACAAAGGTAATTGATAAAGATATGAGATTAGTTGTGGATGGAGTTCCTATTGAATTTATCTACACTCCAGGAGCAGAAGCACCAACAGAGATGATGGCCTACTTCCCAAGAAGTAATGCGCTTTGTGGTGCAGAAATCATCACTCATACAATGCATAATATTCAAACATTAAGAGGCGCACAAGTACGTGATAGTTTAGCGTGGTCAAAACATATTCAACATGCGCTTGAAAAATATGGAAATGCTGACGTTCTCTTTAGCTCACATCATTGGCCAACATTTGGTAATGAGAATGTCGTCTCTTTTATGTCAACTCAAAGAGATTTATATAAATTTATTCACGATCAAACTGTAAATCGACTTAATCAAGGAATGACTGGAACAGAGCTTGCCGATAGTATTAAATTAAATCCTAATATCGCAAAAGAGTTTGGAAATCGTGGCTACTACGGAAGCTTAAGCCATAATACAAGAGCTGTTTATGATAAGTACTTAGGTTTCTTTAATGGTAACCCGGCTGAATTAAATCCCCTTCCACAAGTTGAGTCAGCAAAGAAAACAATTGCCTATATGGGTGGGGATGCCAAAGTACTAGACTTAGCGGTACGAGACTTTAAAAAAGGTGAATATCGATATGTAGCAGAAGTACTAAATAAACTTGTGTATGCACAGCCTGAGAATGTTAAAGCAAAACAACTCTTAGCAGATACATATGAGCAGCTTGCCTATCAGGCGGAGAATGCCACGTGGAGAAACTTTTATGCACAAGGAGCATATGAATTAAGAAATGGCGTTGGAGCTCCTGCTTCGGCCACTGCCTCACCTGCTATTTTAGCTGAAATGGATACGGAATTACTTCTTGATTACTTGGCCGTTCGAGTAAATAGCGAGAAAGCTAAGAATAAAGATATTTCAATCGAATTAAATGTAACAGACAAGAAACAGCGATACTATATTTCCCTTAGAAATAGTGTCTTAACATATTCAAGCAAAGCACCTAGTAAAAAACAGAGAGAGCTTGCTTCTAGTAGTGATAATAAGATTGAAATTAAACATGCTCAACTTGTTGAACTAGCAATGGGTGCAGCTACATTTAAGCAATTAAATAAGAGAGATGACGTATCTTTTAATGGAGATCAAAACGCTTTAAATGAATTAAGTAGTAGTTTAGATATATCCCCTAAAACATTTAATATCGTTACACCATAAAAATAAAAAAAGCCTCTGTTATGATGACAGAGGCTTTACATATTCACTTACCATTTTATCTTCTAAGTCTTTATAGCAGAACTCATCAGGGCCAATTGGCGAAAGAACAATTACTCTCACCTTTCGGCGTTTAAGTAAATTCCATCTGATTCCTTTAAAAACACCTTTACCAGAAAAAGAATAAAAGCTTCCCCATAGACCTTTTATAACAATTGGAACAACCGTAGCATTAGTTTGTTCAACAACTTTCTTAATACCTGGCTGATAACGACGAGGTTTACCATCGCGAGTAATCCATCCCTCAGGAAAGAAGCCAACACAGCGCTCTTCTTGAAGAGTCTTATCGAGCTTAGAATACGCCTTATCTAATAGCTCAGGGTTTTCTTTACGTGTTGCAATTGGAATAAGATGACCCTGCATAAAGAATTGCTTTAGTCCCGGTATGAAATAATATCTGTGATCAATTACCCAACGTATAGGCCTTGGAGAAAGACTCATAACCACTCCCCAATCCACGAATGATGTATGGTTTGCAGCAATGACGACTTTACCATCTTTAGGGATATTTTCTTCACCCTCAACTTCGATGTCATATAAAACATTTGTTAGCATATGAAAGAAGAAGCGCCACATCTCTTCATGAAAGAAGTAATATGTGATAGCCGCATAGATGAGATTAACACCGCCAAGGATAGCAAGATTATCAAGAGCTGTTGCTCCTGATTTCTTCAGTAAAATGATTGATACAGCTGCTACAACCATAAAGATAGCATTCCATATATTATTGGCCGCAATCGTTCTTGCTAAGCGCTCAAGAGGAGCACTATGTTGCATGAATGTTAGTTGAGAAATATAGAAGTTTCCGCCAAAGATCGTAATTAAAAGCAAATCAATTATTGCTCTAATGGCCATTGGCTGCGTAAAGAATTCAGCTGGCGGCATTAATGCGCCAGTAACTGACATTGGCCACTGAGTAGAAATATAATAAAGGTCAAATACAGCTAGTGACATACCAAAGGCTGCGATTGGAACCATTCCAACCTCGATTCTCTTACCAGATAACTTCGAGCATATCCATGAGCCAAGTCCCATCCCGACTGTAAAAGTTGCCATAAAAATAGAAGCAACCATCTCACTACCAAAGAAAACATTTTTAATGATAGCTGGCATTACTGATAGAACGAATGAACCTAAGAACCAAAACCATGAAACTCCCATCATTGCACGAAAAGAGTTCTTATCTTTCATCGAGTCGGCCAGGAGCTTAAAAGTTGGCTTAATAAACGTATAATCGATTTTTACATCTTCATTAATATCATTAATTTTATTTTGAAATCTTGCTGTAATAATCCCCAAGATTGCAAATCCTAGGATTGCTAAAGAAGCGACATTTGTAGCATCAGGAGCGGCAGCTGCAAGTCCCCCAATAATTGTACCGATAAGAATCGCAATAAATGTCCCACCACCAATAAGGGCAGTTCCAGTTGTTAATTCATCGTCTTTTAATATTGTTCTTAACGATGAAAATTTAACGGGAGAAAAGAATGATGATTGAGCACCCATTAAAAAGAGAGTCAACATCAATAGGCCATAACTTTCTGTTATAAAACCAATTGATCCCACAACCATAAACGCTAATTCAGTAAACTTAGTTACTTTAATAACTTGTGCTTTATCGTAATGGTCAGAAATCTGACCTGATGTTGCAGAAAATAAAACATATGGAAGAATAAATGCACCACCAGCAAAAGCAACTAATGACTCGGCACCTAAACCAAATAACGAAACATTCTTATATGTAATTAAAATAATTAACGCATTCTTAAATACATTATCGTTTGCGGCCCCCAGGAACATCGTCCAGAACAAGGGCCAAAACTTTCTCTCTTTATATAGCATTGCTAATGACATGGATTTTTCCTTAAATAATTCTTAACAATATTGTACTATTATTTACTGATACGGCATGACGCAAATACCCGAAAGGAATAAATATGAAATTATATCATTACATCCATTGTCCATTCTGTGTAAGAGTACGTATGGCACTCGGATTCTTCGATCTAGACTATGAGTCGGTGGTTTTAGACTACAATGATGAAGAGACACCACTTAAGCTTACAAATAAAAAGATGCTACCAATAATGGAAATTGATGGCGAAATAATGAACGAATCCTTAGACATAATTAAGGCTTTAGCGCAAAAAAGTGAAAAAGATCTTCATTTAGACAAATTGGATACTGAAAGTTATGAGCAACTTGAGCAATATCTCGATGCGCTTGGAAAAGATGTTCACAACCTCTGCATGCCATATTGGGCGTGGTCAAAAGAGTTCATTCCAGAAGCTCGCGAGTACTTTATAAATAAGAAATCAGCTAAGCGTGGACCTTTTAATACACTTGCTCAAAACAAGCAGCTCTTTCTAAAAGGTTTAGAATTAAATCTCGGACAACTTCCAAGTAAGTTATTACCATTTTATGAAAGTGATAAATTTACTATTCTAGATATCCTACTGGCTTCGCATATATGGGGAATGTATATCTTTCCAGAATATCAATTTCCTCCGCAGATCCATATTTATCTACAAAAGGTAAAGGAGCTAACAAACTTCAACTATCACGAAGACTTTTGGAAATAGACCTAAGATTTATCACCAAGAAATACCCAAATAGGTCCAATAAGAAGGAATTGAAGATCTTCAAAGAATGAAGGCTTCTTTCCTTCAATCTTATGACCGATAAATTGCCCTATCCATGCCACAACAAAAATTAAAACCCAAGTTATTAAGAAGTAGCTTCCTAAGAAACTCTCCAAGTAGAAATGATTTAAGAACATAAAAGGAAGGACAAGACCTAAGGCAACACTAATTGCTTTAAAGCTTTTTAAAGTTAAATAAAAGAAACTTGCCAATATGACAAAGAGCCAGGACCAGTTGAAAGCACCAAAACTTTCAGGAGTAGGAATGGCCCACAACAATCCCAGTAATGACCAAGTGATCAAAGGTACACAGACTTCATGAATTCGTTGGTTAGTACGATTTTGATGGGATTGGCCATATAGTGATAACCAGGTTTCTAAACTCCTCATAACAAAGCTCTCCAATACAAAAAAGGGAGACCTAACGGTCTCCCTATATAATAACATAAGATGATTAAGTTATTTTATGAAGCTGCTTCTTCTTTTTCAGGAGCTTCTTCAGCTGCTGCTTCTGCATCAGCGTGAGTTTCAACAACCATTTCAGTTTCTTCAACTTCTGGCTCAACTTCAACTCTTGGCATTGAACAAGTAACAACTGTATCTGTTACATCGTGTACCCAAGTAAGACCTTTTGGTAGTGTGAAGTGTTCAAGAGTCCAGTTTTCATCAAGCTCAAGTCCTGATAGGTCAAACTCAAGGTACTCTGGCATATCTTTTGGAAGACCTTCAACCTCAACTTCGTGGAAGTTAATGTTAACAAGACCACCCTGCTTGATACCAGCAGCTTCACCAATGAAGTGAATTGGAAGAGAAAGTGAAACTTTATCTTTTGCAGATACTTTATGGAATGAGCAATGAACAAAATCTGTTCCTAGATGCCCTCTTTGTACATGACTAAGAGTTACAAGGTGTTTCTTCCCTGCAAATTCTACTTCAAAAACTTTCCCTGAATTATGAAGAAATTTCGCTAGGTCAACTTTAGGTACTTTAAAGTTAGCACCATCAAAATCTTTTCCAAAGATTACGCCTGGAATATATCCTTCTTTTCTCATTTGAGCTGTTGAAGCTCCTACATCTCTTTTTTCAACTTTTAGAATATCAGTTGTTGACACATTTTCCTCCTGTGTTCCGTGGATTCAGTAGATACTATTCTATCGACCGTTCATAAAAAAAAATTAGAATAAACTTGAATAAAAACGAACAATCTCCTATTTTTTCCCTATGAAAACACTAAAACACACCCCAATACTTGACTCTTTCTATATACCTTCAAGCGATATTGCTCCAACCAGTGCACAAAAAGTAATGATCCTCATGCATGGCCTTGGCGACTCACTTGAGTCTTATAAAATATTTGCTAAAGAAGTGAATGTGACTGGGCTAAGCTATCTTCTATTGAATGCTCCTAAGAAATACTATTTTGGCTACAGTTGGTATGACATTCCACCCAAGGATCCAATCCCTGGAATCGAAAATAGTGTCTCTATTATAAAAAGCCTAATCCATGACTTGGTTAAACAAAATGAACAACTTGATTATGAAGACATTTTCCTTGCTGGTTTTTCACAGGGAGGTTGCGTAAGCCTTGAAACCGCTTACCAGCTTGAGCACAAATTAGGTGGAATAGTTCTTATGTCCCCAAGGATTTATCCCGAAAGACTTCCCCAGGGCCTCAGCAAATGCCTAAGAGAAACTGATATTTTCTGTGCTCATGGTACTAATGATCCAGTCATAGATATCAATCAAACGAAGGCCGGAATTGATCATATCAACAAGCTTGGTGCAAGTTCAGAGTTTTATCAATATGAAATGGAGCATGATATCGACATCGATGAAATCATGCAATTGAGACTCTGGCTCAACGAACGTCTTTAATATTAGCTACTTACCATTGGCCATTTTCAAAGCCACTATTATTAGGTAAGATAGAGAAAATTATAAAAAAAGGAATCTTGTATGAGCGATAACCCATTTAATATCTTAGGAAAAGAATCGACACCAATTAATCAAGGTGAGGCCGTTTCAAATGTAGATAAGAACTCAGAGCTTAATGAGCAAATTAAATCATTAATTAATTCTGCAGATCTATTTCTTTTTATGAAAGGTACTCCTGACATGCCAATGTGTGGTTTCTCTGCAAATACTATTGCAATGCTAAACTCAGTTGGTAAGCCTTATAAGACTTTTAATATTCTAGAAGATATGGATATTAGAGAAGGATTAAAGGCCTATTCAAATTGGCCAACATACCCACAATTATACTACAAGGGTGAATTAGTTGGTGGTAATGACATCATTACAGAAATGTTTCAATCTGGACAACTTCAAGAAGTTTTAAAATAAGAAATTACTCACTAGGCTTAGTTATATCTAAGCCTAGTGTTATTGAAAATGTTGTATAATTAAAGTCTTTTTCAAAATCTAAAATCATTCCATTTTCCAAAGCAAGCTTCTTTGAAATACTCAGGCCAAGCCCTGTTCCACTTCCGACATCTTTAGTGGTAAAAAATGGTGTAAAGATATCTTTTACAACTTCATTCTTTATTCCATTACCACCATCTTGAATATAAATGACATATTGATTTAAAATTGTTTTTTCTATCCAAATTTTTATCCAACAATTTTCTAAAGAGTTGAACTTTTGAACTGCCTGATAAGAGTTCATCAATAAGTTTAAAATAACTTGGTAAAACTCATTCTTCTTACACTCAATTTCAAGTTCTTTATAATTATTTTTATAGTCAATATAGATTTCGCGACCAGTTTGAGCTTGAAAGAGGCCTAGTGTATCGTTAATTAAATCATCAAGATAATGAGTCTGTTTAGAAATAGAATTTGATGAACGAGAATAAATCTTTAAACTATTTGCGATATTTTCGATTCGATCAACTTGCTTAATAATACTATCTAGCTTTTTTAAATGAGAAGGATCGATATCATTTCTTTGACTACCAAGACGATCTAATAATTGTTCAGCTTGAATTCTAATAATACAAAGTGGATTATTTATTTCATGGGCAATCCCAGCAGACATCTGTCCAAGAGAGCGCCATCTTTCAAACTCTTCAAATTGCTTTTCTTGAATCTTGAGTGCTAATCGATTTGAGTGTTCTTGATGAACATCTCGAATCTGTAGCATATAGCGCCCAACGCCCTGAATAATCATATACGTTACACTAATACGACAATAGCGTTTTTGATTTCTATTACTTTTTCGTATTGGATGAGTGACTTTAAGGGCCACTCCATTTAGTCGTTTGGCCTGTTCAAAAGTATTTAGAAAGAAGAGATAATCATCATCTCTTTCCATAATTTCAGAAAAGCTTTTACCGATATCACCATTCTTTGATGATTTATTTATATCTAAAATATATAATTCATCATTTAAGATATAAAGGTCATCATCTGTTGCTGTATAAAAATTCTTGAATAGTGATGAAATAAAGTTTTCTGTTCCTGCATTCAAGTTACGACTAAAAACCTCTATATACTCTATCGAATTACCATCTGCTGAATATGATGGTTGTAGCCACATCTCCCACTTATCAATTTCTTCTAATCGATTTCGCGTTTCAGTGAAAAAGTGCACGATTTCACCTTTGCGTGCTTCGGCTATTTGTTTTTCGAAGAATTTTCGCTTTGCTGGAATGATTGTCTCAAGAATTGAGTCTCCAACAACAATTCCATAGCCCATATAGACTTCACTTAAATGTATATAAGTTCCATCAAAGTCGATGTGGCTGTAGAAAACATCTGAATGGAATAACTCTTTTGATAAGTTATTACTAATCTCTTTCACTTGGCGTCTCGTAAGCTTAAATACTAAATCAACAACTTCAAAAAAACAGGAATTCCCCTATAGTTAAATATAGGAGAATTCACTATTATTATTTATTTTCTGTATTACATAGATGATACAGATGATTGCTCATCACCTGAAGAACTTGCACTATGACTGTCGTCATTACTTGATGCAGATTTTTCATATGTATCAGGTATTAATGACCACTTTCCTCCACCTTCAGAGCGGATAATATAACCATAGTCGTGTAGTTTACGTCTTAAGTTATATAAGTGAACATCAACTGTTTTAGGGTGAACCGTTGTATCTCCCCATACATTATCTAAAATGTCATCACGGCTTACGATGCGATGTGGAGAATTAATAAATAGACCCAGTAGTTGTTTTTGCTTACTTGTTAAATGCTCAACTTCTTTTCCATCAAGAAGCATCGATTTATGTGCAATTGGTTGAACCATGCGACGTGGACTACCGTTAAAGACATTTTCAATCTTCACGATTAGTTCATTCTTTTTAAATGGTTTTGTTAAGTAATCTAGTGCGCCTTCCATAAAGCAGAATCTTAGAGCATCGATATCATCAATACTAGAAACGATGATAAATGGTATTACCATTAAACGTCGATCTTTAGAATGGTTTAAGTAAGTCATAAAGTTCCCATCATCTAACATTAAATCAGCAATGATTAATGCTGGGTTCTTTTCCGTTTCACTTAAAGCCTTTTGAAAATCTTCAATAGAAGTAAAAAACTTTAAGTTGTTGTAGCGATGAACTAAAGTTTGTTCATATACAAAACGACATCCCTCATCATCCTCTAAAATCCAAATTTCCTTGTCTGTTGCCATTGTCATAATTTTAACCTCACCGATAAATTGTTTTCCCCATCGAGCACATCGTATTCCCAACCCTTGGCCACAAAGTTTTCGACACCGATGTATCTTCTCAATGTTTTTTCGTTTTCGTCACCTAAGTTTAAGATGGAATCGAGGTCCTGTCTTAAGTATTTGTTTAAATCTGACTTAAGAAATATTAATTTTCTTAACCCGTCTTTAATTTCTAAGGTGATATGAATCGAATCTCTTCCCTCTTTTTTTGCTAATGTAGAAAATAGGTGGGCAAAAGCGAACAGTCCTTCACTTAAAGTGTTAGCATTCTTTGCTTCAATACTGCCATCACCAACAATAGACCAAGTTAAATCCGCAAAATGCTTCTTTAAATAAATTCGGCCTTGGCCAAATGCACGTGAAGCAATTTTACTTATTTGAACTTCTTCTTCTAAAAAATATGGAGTCGATTGCTTAAGCAAATCGAGATCTGTTTGAAATCTTTCAAGACCTTGATTAAGTCTTTTAACGAATGGATTTTCTGGATCTTGCTTTTGTAAAATCTCATCGATACAAAATCTAATGAGATGCATATGTCCAGAGTAGTCATGGGCCAAAACTCTTAGCGTTTCATTAAAGGCTTCACCTTTACTAATTTCTTTTGTCATAATACCTGCGTTGTTACTGTCTTTAATATATTTTGTTTACATACCAATAAAAATTACTTATTCAAAGTAAAATTTCACGCGGCACAATAACTATATGAAATTACAGTAGATTAGTAGGTATATTTTATAGATAAATTGGACAATGGCCGAAAGTTATTCTAATTTCGGCCCATGACAAACAAATTTATGAACAATGGCGAAGATAAGGTCTTTGCCAATAAAATTGAGAAGATCTCTGATTTTGAATTTAACCAAAATGTTGCATCAGTATTTGATGACATGGTGTCTCGTAGTATTCCAAATTACCATGAAATTCATAAGATCATTATTGATCTGACTCGTCGTTTCTATAAGAGTGGAAAAGTCTTTGACCTAGGATGCTCAACAGGAACAACAATGCTTTTAATGGCAGACCACTTTAGACAAAATGATCGTCCCCTTCCAGAGTTTATCGGGGTTGATACATCTAAGCCAATGCTAGAGAAAGCTTCACAAAAGCTTAATGCCCACGGACTTCAAAATAATGTCGAACTAAAAGAAGAATCTATTACAGAGACAAAGATTGAAGATGCAGGCATGGTTATCATGAATTACACTCTTCAATTTCTTCCAATGGAAGAAAGACTTGAGGTCATAAAAAATATCTATAATGGACTAAATGAGAATGGATGCTTCATTCTGGCAGAGAAAATTATTTGCCAAGATGAGCAGATCGATAATTTACTCATTGACCTCTACTATGACTTCAAAAGAAGAAATGGATATAGTGAAATGGAGATTTCTCAAAAACGAGAGGCCCTTGAAAATGTTTTAAAGCCTTTAACTCCACAACAACAGATGAAGATGTTAAATGATGCTGGCTTTGAGAAGTCTGAGATGATTTTTAGATGGTATAACTTTTCTTGTTATCTTTGTATCAAGTAGAATTAAGTAGAGAAAATGGACAATTTAGAATATTTAGAAAAATTTGGTAATCGTGTTGATATAGAGTCTTTAAGAGAGCTAAAGAAAGCAAAACTTCATGAGTTTCGTACAAAGTACCAAAAAGAATACAAAGCAATTTTTGATCGAATTCCTTCACTCAAGCTTAACTCTACTGAGACAATTGAAACGGCCAAAGAGCTAATTCCTTGGCGCAAAGGACCATTTCAAATTGGTGAATTAGATATTGATGCTGAATGGAGATCTGATAAGAAATGGGAGCGTCTTAAGGAATCTCTTCCTGATTTAAAAGACAAGGTTGTACTCGATGTTGGCTGTAACAATGGCTACTATATGTTTGAGATGGCCAAACAAGATCCAAAACTTGTAATTGGAATCGATCCCGTTATGCATAACCAGGCCCAATTTGATTTTATTAATCACTTTAAAGGGCATGATAATTTAAAATTTGAGTTATTTGGTATTGAAGACCTTCCTAACTTTCGATCTTTCTACGATGTGATCTTTTCCATGGGTGTTCTTTATCATCACCGTCATCCTCTTGAGCAATTAATCTCAATAAGAGAGGCCCTCGTACCTGGTGGCGAAATGATTATGGAGACAATTGGTATACCTGGTGAAGACTCGACTTGCCTCTTTCCTGAAGATCGTTATTCAAAAATGAGAAATGTATGGTTCCTACCAACCCTAACTTGTTTAAAGAATTGGATTAATCGAACAGGCTTTATAGATATTGAAGTCGTATCAGTGTCTACAACTAATTTTGAAGAGCAAAGGAAGACTCCTTGGTGTCCTCCGCCACATCAATCACTTGAAGATTTTTTAGATGATAATGATAAGAGTAAAACAGTAGAAGGATATCCAGCACCAGTGAGGTTCTGTATCAAGGCCAAGAAGAAGCCTACTTCACCTATTAAAACATTTTAATAAAAAGATATGATCAATCAAAGCAAGAGAATTATCTATTTAAGTTTTGGAATTGCATTCGTAGCCTTAGCTATAATTGGAGTCTTTTTACCTTTAATTCCAACAACACCATTCTTGCTACTTAGTGCCTACTGCTTTTCTCGAAGCAGTGAAAAGTACTACCAATGGTTACTTAATCATAAAATATTTGGTGAGATTATTACTGATTGGAATAAGTATGGCGTCGTATCAATTAAGAGTAAGATTATTGCAATCTCAATGATTATTGCACTCTTTAGTTATTCACTTATATATGTTGATGTGGCCCCAACAATAAAAGTCATTATTTCACTTATTGGGCTATCTATCATTACCTTCCTACTTACTAGACCGAGTCATCGTAAATAATCTATAACTTATATTTTTGACCATTTTCAAAGATGTAACATTCTCCGTGAACATATATTTCTTCATCTGTTACAACAAGACCGCTGCCATCTGGACAAGCATATATAGGAAATCGAGATAAAATTGAGTGTCTCTTCAATTCAATATCATATCGTTTAGATTTTCTATAGTGAGGAAAGAACTCGAAGTCCACTAAATTCATGGCCTTAAAGTTTCGTACATTATCTTCATTATCATCACGATCCCACGGAGGAAAGGATGCCGTCATTATATTTGGAGTTGTCATGATTGCACCGGCAGAAAGACCTGTTAGGATACCACCATTATTTGCATATTCAATTAAACGATTAAAAATACCACTTCGTCTAAGATGCTTGATAAAGTAAAAGGTATTACCTCCTCCAAGATGAATGACATCACTTGAAAGAGCTTCTTGCATTAGTGTTGAATCAAATTCGTGGTCAACAGGAAAGTGAATAAACCTTTTAAAACCGATTTTCTTATATGCTTTAATTAAGTCGACGAAATCTAGTTCCGACTCATATGAACCGGCGGGGATAAAAGTAATACTTGGCTCTTCGCTTTCACACATTTCAAAAATATGCTCGTCGATTTCCTCATTATCACAGAAGTCCCCTCCACCATATAAACCAATTTTCATTTCTTAGATGCCTTCTCTATAATCTCTTACAATTTGTAGGAATTCAGTAACGATAGGTTTTAATTCTTTTTTGGTATTAGAGTTACGCTCTTGTTTTGGAACAATATTATCAGGATCAAATGTTTGATGTTCCCTAAAATCAACCATAGCTGAAAACATCGTATTAGGATCAAACTTTTTTTGCTTTTGTACAATTGATTCTACAATACGGGCAATACTATCACCTGTAACTCGATCGAACTTATTAATGATTGAAGAACGCATTAGGACTTCAAGAAGGATATCTTTTTCATCCTTATTCTCTTTTCTCGCAATTGTTTTTATAAGAGACATATAATTCTTTTGGAAGCTATCAATTTTAGCTCCCCTGTATGAATTGATTGCAAGATCTTCTTGAGTCGCATATGTAGATTTGGCAATATCAACAAACTCTTGTCTTCCAATAGTCTCTCCGCGACTTAAAATAATTTGAGGTAACTCCCTTAGAATATCACGCATACAAAAAATTGCATCCCAACAAACGCCATCACTTACTTCATATAGTCCATAAGTTGATTTAGTCCTTTCAAAGTATGAAAAGTCCTTTGAAAAGCTTTCTATTATGTAATTATATTTCTTTATTAAGAAATCATGATACTTAGGAGCAATACCTACTTTGGATAAGAGATTAATCTTTTTTTGTTCGTCAAATAAATTGTCAAAGTTACGAAGAAAAGTTGATTGATAGAAATCACTTATTGGACGTTTTTCTTTATTCTCTAAGTAGTCAACAATTTGAATAAATGTTTGTACGATATACTTTGCTTTATCTTTTTGTTCTTTTATTGTTGTTGAAAACCTCTGAACATCATCAAAGCGATACTCGTGATGAAATAGGCCAAATTGTCTAATTGATCCATAGTCAATAATTCCACCATTCATTAGAATATTGTCACCGTCCCAATCAAGCCAACAGAATATATAATCATCCTCAAAGTTTGCTGCTAGTCTTGCAAAAACTTCAGTCTGTTTTTTTAAAAAGTATTTATATCGCCTACTCTCTGTTTTAGGGACGTTTTTCCAAGTACCATTTGTTTCTTGGCGATCAATATAGTAATTAACAATATCCTTAAGGGCATCATAATTACTTTGTTTTAAGTGATTAAACATATGAGAAGGTCGAATCAAGTTTTGATTTGCCCTTACATTTATTGAAATATTATCTTCAAACTTAATAATGGCCAAGCATCTTTCTGTTTCATAGTTATTCTTATTCATAACTTCTGAAAACATTAAAGTTGCAAGCCCTTCATCAAACTCAGAATATCCACAACCATATGATATTGTTGGATCCCCTGTTTGAAAGAATTTGTTTTGTATATGAGTAGCAGGAGAAAGGCTCGTTGCTCCTGTTCCTTGACTTGAAATATCCCAAACCTTTCCCTTATTTTTTACAACACCATTCCAAACAGACCTTCCATCACCTGATGTTTTCCCCTGTTTATTAGGATGTTGTAATTGTAGGTAGCGTGTTGCCATGTATTTATTTGGCAAAATATCCTCTTCAGGGAACTCTATCTCATTTTCAATATCGTATTCATTAATAATAACGATTGAAAATGTCTCTAAAATCTTCTCTTCTAACTCAGGTGTTACCTCTTCAGGATGAGACATTGGAATTAGGCCCATTTCCTTAGCAAGGTCAAAATTAAAGAAAGCTAGCTTACCGCCGTGTCTGCGTCTTGCTTGATATGTAATAAAAGCGTCCTTACAAGATTTCTGTAAAGGATGCTTCCCATTAATTTGGTTAAATTTAGAATAATTTAATTTTGGTTTACTTTTAAAGTTTAACGAACCCATGGATAAATTATATCTCAGAAAATGAAGCGAATTCTTCAAAACGAAGAATTTGCTATTGCTGAACGTATAATACCCGAGCCCTAAGCTATGAAATAAAGCTTAAGGGAGGACGTAAGCCTTCTTAATCACGATATTTGTGTTTGGTAAATTCTGAAATGGTCCATTCTTTCCAGTTTTTGTCTTCTTGATTCGATTAACCACGGCCATTCCACTTATGACCTTACCAAATACTGCGTATCCATATTGAGAAGGTGATTTTCCTGTATGATCAAGGAAAGTATTGTCTTTAACATTGATAAAGAATTGAGAAGTCGCCGAATTAATTACCGATGTACGTGCCATTGCAATTGTTCCAAGTACATTACTTAGGCCATTAGTCGCTTCATTTTCAATTGGCTTATTTGTTTTCTTCTTTTTAAGATTTGTATCATATCCCCCACCTTGAATCATAAAACCATCAATCACTCGATGAAAGATCGTTTCATTATAGAAGTCAGAGTTTACGTATTCGAGAAAGTTTTTTACAGTTTTTGGAGCTTTCTTATCGTAAAGTTTTAAAGTGATATCTCCAAAATTAGTCTTTAAGATTACTTTTGTATTTGCAAATACAAATGAGCTTAAAAGAAGAATTGTAAATAACTTAATTATGTCTTTCATTTTTCATCCTTAAAAAATTCTTTGAACTTTAAAAATTCTTTGTGTTGATTATAGTCTAAAAATTCTTTTTTTGCGAGGGACTCGAAATTGTGATCACCCCAATAAAAATCATCGTTAACCTCAAATGTAGGAACACCAAAAATTTTTCTTTCATACGCAGAGTTTATTAATTTCTTAAGTTCTTTTTTTAACTCTTTAGAATTTTCTAATTCTTCGTACTCAGCTTCTAGTAAGCAATCTTTAGTTATATATGCTTTAAACCCATCGTAGTCTTCATAATCAAGTCCATCTCTCCAACCATATTGAAAAGTCTTAACTATAAATTCTCTTTGTTTAACTTTATCTTCTTTTAAACCTAATGCCATCCTCAAGTATGGAAGAGAATTAAATGGCAAGGTTCTCGGAGAAGTCAACTCTACTCCTTGTCTATCTGCAGACCTTAAGGCTTCTTTGAAAAGATAAAGTGCTTTATTTTTCACTTGAGCTGGAGCTGATAATTCATTCAAAGCAAATAAACGTCCCACCATAACAGGCATAAACTCGATATCATAACGATCATCTAATTGGCCGTTATCTATTTTCATCATACTCAGGTATGAATATGGTGACGTAAAATCAAAATAAAAATTCAACTTCTTCATAAGTTACTCTCTAAAGCATAAATATATTCAAATTGTACATTTTCAAATTGATTCTATCAAAGAAAGATTAGCTGATTTTTTACAGATAGAACTTAAACAAATTCTTTTCAATAAGTCTTATTAAGCCCTATAATATCTATATGTTTTTTCGCTATCAAAAATTGATTATTCTCTTTAGTTTTCTAATGATAGTTCATTCTATTTGCGCAGCGAATGATTCAATCTATGAAATTACAAATAATACAGCTGACCTTTTAAAAAATGATAAGGTTAATATTACAAAAGCAATCTCAATAAGACGTAGTTCTAATAAAGAATTCCAAAATACTGACTTCCATACTAATAAAGCAAACTCATTTAACATTGAATACACCAAAGACTATATCTGGTTTAAGATAACCCTTAAAAATGACAGTAGTAGTCTATTTAAAGGGGCCGTCCACTTTACATCTAGCTTTATTGATACGAGTAATCTTTTTCTTCTAAATGATGGAGTTTTAACAAAAACTCAAACATGGGAAGAATCCACATTTCGCTTATTCAATTCTTTCTACGTAAATATTCCTAGTGGAGAACAAAAGTCTTACGTTGTTAAACTAAAATCTATTCATCGATTAGACTCTGAAGTAAACCTATACAGTTTAAATAATTTCTTTAAAACAGAATATGCCCATATCATATTAAATACACTCTACTTTGGGATAATCCTATCCTTACTAATTTATAACTTTGTACTATTTTTTCTTGTACGCGAAACGGCCTATTTCATATACTCAAGTTTCTTATTCTTTGTATGCTTAACAGTAATGACACTTACGGGATATCTTCAAAATATTCTAGGTTTATATCTTCTAAAAAGTATTCTCGGTGTATTTAGTACATCTGCCGCATTTTTTACTTTCACCTTCGCTTATAAGCTTTTAGATTTTGAAAAAATAAATCAAAAACTTTTTCGATGCTTAAAGATCATCTCTACAATAATATGGATTATATGCTGCACACTCATTAGCCTTAATGAAGTATGGATAGGAACGATTCCAGTTGGAACAGTCATTGACTTATACATTCTGTATGTCTGTATAACTGTTCTTGGAACAACAATTTTTATTAACTTTAAAAATCCAAGCTCAGAGTCAAAGGTTTATTTACTTTCATGGCTTATTTTATATGCAAGTGCATTTGCTTATTTTGCATCCTCATATGGACTCATTGAATATAACTTCTATACACAACACTCTATTCTTTTTGGAAATGTTATCGAGACCTTTGTGCTATCTATTGCACTAGGGTTAAAAATTAATCGAATCAAAAAAGAAAATGAAATTAATAAGATCAAAAATCTTGATCAACAAAAGTATATTCGACTGCTCAGAGTACTTTCTCATGATATTGCCAACTCACTATTTGTGATCTCTGGTTATGCTAGTCGATACTTAAGAAGAGGCCATGTCGATGATAAAAAAGCTTGGCCAAAGATCTATTCAGCGACAAACCATATAAAAGATATTCTCGATAATGTTAAGTCAGAACAAGCCTTAATAAATAACAAACCAGAGATGAAGGCTTTTGCGCTCAAAGACTTAATAAATAATATTGAGACAATATTTCGACCTCAATGTGATAGAAAAAATATAAAGCTTAAAATTAACCAAGATAATATAAATCAGGTTATCGTTTCTAATCTTCCAATTCTCACTCATCAAATTATTGGAAACGTCATCTCTAATGCAATTAAGTTCACACCAGAAGGTGGTTTCATAAAAATAGATTCAAAACTTAAGAACGATCACTTAGTCATTGATATTATTGACAATGGTATTGGTATCAAAAAAGAAAAAATTCAAAAAATAAAAAACCATCATGATACAGGTATAAGTATTGGTACACTTGGAGAGAAAGGATCAGGGTTTGGATACTTTATTATTCGCTCTTATTCTGAACTCTTAAACATAACCTTCATCATTGAAAACCAAAATCCTGGAACTCTTGTCTCTTTTAAAATTCCTATTAAAGAAGAATAATTCTCCTCTATTATTGTAATAAACACGTTTTAGAAATACACTAATAGTATAGATATAATTTAATGAGAAGAGATGAAGTTTATACCATTACAAATTACAACTATTAGTCCATCCAAGACGATCACTTTTGATCTCTATATTTATTTTAAAGAGACTTACTTAAAGTATCAGGAAGCCGGAACTCTGATTCCAACAGATAAATTAGAAAAGTTAACGAAACAGAAAGTGGCTAAATTCTATATCGATGATAAAGATATCCATATGTATCAAACATATATTCAAGAACTCATGAATGAAAAACTTGAAGATCAAGACCTTGATTTAGAGCAAAAAGTTGCTGTGGTTGAAGGAGCATGTCTAACCGCCGTAGAGCAATCATTTCAAAACCCAGATAGTGAAAAAAGTTATGAAATGACTGAAGTGGCAGCACAAAAACTTAAGAAAGTTTTAGAAACTGGTCCAGATGCTTTAAAAGAATTTTTTGAGAAGAAAACAATTGATACAGATCTTGTAATCGCACACTCTATGAATGTTGCAAGCTTGGCAACGAGATTAGCAATTCGAGTGGGATGTAGTGACAAAGAAATTTCTAATATCTCGACTGCCGCTCTTTTACACGATGTAGGTTTAACAAGACTAAACAAACAAGATCAAGAGTTGTTCAAAAAACATAAAGAAGATATGAATGATGATGAGCAAAGAATATATGGCCTACATGTAAAGGACGCCATTAGTGCTTTAAAAGATCGACCTTGGATTAAAAAAGGTGTTCTTGAGCTAATCGTCAATCACGAAGAAGTATTAACAGGGAAAGGGCCAAATAAGCTTAAGAATTTAACTTTACCGATTATGATTCTATCCCTAGTTAATACATATGATAAGCATGTAACAATATCTGGAATGAATCCAAGAGATGCACTCATGGAAATAACAGTGAAACATATTGATGATTTCGAACATGATATTATTAATAAATTTAAGGACATTCTCATTGATGAAGGCGTTATTTAATATTTTTTTTCTTCTTAGCTTTACTGCCCTATTCTTTTCATGTGATGGAAAGAAAGTAAGCGAAGAAAGTTGCGATATCGAATCGATGAAGTGCTATCGAGGCTACCCTCAGTCTTGTAAGTTTATTGAAAAGTGTAGCGAAGTTGATCATAAGTTTACAAAGAAACTATGTTCCAAGGCCTTCAATGAATTCTTTAAAGGTGGAAATCAAAAAGTACTTTTAAAGAAATATTCAAATAAAATTCTCCATTGCTTTAATGATCGAGAATTTGAGAATTTTAAAATTGATAAGAGTCTAAGACCTAAAGAGTGAATCTCTTAATCTTTTTAGAAAAGATCGATGTGTATGGATTCTCTTTCTTGATTTATTTAGATCACGTGAATTATCCATATTAAGAAATTCTTTTTCACGATTTTCAATATACATTTCAAGCTCTAGCTCTTTTTGAGCACTAGTAAAGCTCTTTCTAAGTTCACGGGCCATAGCTTCATTTTTCATAGCAACTTCACTTGCCTTTTTAACAGCAAGAGATGCTACCGTACTCTTTTGGGCCTGAGACTTTGCCTCCCATGGCCTTAATTGATTCTGACGATTATTTTTTTCAGTGGCTTCATTATGATTCTTCAGAAGATCATTATTAATAGGAGAAGTCTTTCTTACCTCTCCTACTTTTTGAGTTGCTACTTTATTTTTAGCGGCTAAATCGCCTAGGCCAATTGCCATAATTTAAACCCCATGTCCAAGTGACGCCCCAAGGTTGCCAAGATTGCTATTTGCAATCCCACCCATTACACGCGCTTGATGCTTCAATGATTCAGACTGATTTGATCGACGTGAATGCGACTCTTCAATTGCTTTATGAATTTGCTTAAATAACTCAATCGTATCTTTTGCAATCGGTTTTCCACTTGCGTGTTCTGCAATTGAAAGGTTTAAGGCCATTGCTTCTTCTGCGCTAACTGATTCCTTGATTCCAATTGTCGTACAGCCTTCAACATTGGCGTAGTACCAATTAAGAATATCGTTACTTAATTTTTTATTAGAAGAATATTTTGTTGGAACAAAAATAGATTCAAAATCTAATCTCATTTCATCTTTAAATTCTTTTAAGAAGTGTGAGAAAACTCTAAAGTTTCTAAAGTTATTAATCTTACACTCCAGAGGAGAAATTAGCGCATCACATGCTACAAGAGCATTTGTAGTTAACTTATTCCAATTTGGAGAACAGTCCATAATCACAAGGTCAAAGTGTTCCTTTAAAGGATCAATAACACGTTCTTTTAACCAAAACTCACGTCGGTTAATATTATTTAAAGAATCATTTAAAGCAACTAACTCAGGTGTTTCTGGAATGATAAAGAGATTTGGTAGACCAACCTGAACAATCACATCTTCTAAAGTGGCTTCACCACTAAAGTAATCACAAAGTCCCTTTGTTTGGTCTAAACGCTGAATCAGTTCACCAAGGTCTTCACCATCATCAACTTCAGAGTCATAACCTAGAGACGTTGTGACATCTCCCTGAATATCAAGACCGACAACACAAACTCTTTGTCCGTGTAATGCAGCTGTACGAGCAAGGTTTAAAGCAAGAGTTGATTTTAAAACTCCACCCTTTGTCGTAAAAACGCAAACTGAAGTCGACTTTTCAAACTTTTTGAAATATCCAACCTCTTCACCTATTTGTGGAAGTAAACCAGTCGGCCAACCTTTTCTAAAGATTGCGCCACTACGGTACTTGCGGGAGCTTGGAATTTTGTTTTGCGATTCTAAGTCTTGAATCGTAAATTTTAAATTTGGGTCACCATATATATCGGCCACTTTTTTAAGTGGGTAGAAATTATCCATTATTAAGTCTCCTCCATAAGTACTTTACTATTAATTTTACGCATTTACGGTATCTCATGTCAAAATATTCCGCTTTATAAGTACTAGCTCTATACTTGAAAAGAGAAGCTGTGCTATGATTTCAATGTGGAAGCAGTATCGTTAGAACATATTTACGATTTTAAAGGACACAAGGCCCTAATTCGTGAAGTTTCGGCTTCTGACAAGAAACTCATCCTTGAAGGCATCAAGGAAATGCAACCTAAATCTATTTACCATCGCTTTTTTGCTGCTAAGAAAGGCTTAACAGGCAAAGAACTTATAAGCCTAACTGAATATGATAAGAGGTTTCACTACGCAATTGGTGCAATCACAGCAACATCACCTATTCATCCTATGGGAATCGCTCGCTTTGATATTTTCCGAGAAAATCACGAAGAAGCTGAATTCGCTATAACTATTATTGATAAATTTCAAGGAATGGGAGTTGGAAAAGAACTTCTTTCTCTACTTATAGTTGAAGCTAAAAAACGTGGCGTTAAGATTCTTAAGGGCGAGATGTTAACGACAAATAGTAATATGATTGGGCTTGCTCAATCCATGACAAAGTCTCATGGTTGTGAACTAAAACTTTCAAGTGCACATCAAGGGATTCAAACGCTAAGCCTTATCCTCCCTTAATATCTATTATTTATTACTTCTACCTTTTAGGAACTCTTTCCCACCCATATACATACGAAGTTTTTCTGGAATATAAACAGATCCATCTTCTTGTTGGTGGTTTTCAATAAATGGTACCAAGATTCTTGGAGTCGCAACCATTGTATTATTTAGAGTATAAACATGCTTTACGTTTCCATCAGCATCTCTATAACGAGTATTTGTTCTTCTTGATTGCCAGTCGTGAAGTGCAGAACATGAGTGAGTCTCACGATACTTCTCTTCACTTGGTACCCAGCATTCAATATCGAACATACGATACTTCCCTGCTCCCATATCTCCAGTACAAACTTCGAGAATTTGGTAAGGTAGCTCTAGATGTTTACAAAATTCTTCAGCTGTTTCAAGAAGGGCGTTGTGCCATTTTTCAGACTCAGCCTCTTCTCCTTTACAGATAATAAATTGTTCTGTTTTTTGGAATTGGTGAACACGGATTAGACCTTTTACATCCTTTCCATAACTTCCGGCCTCACCTCTAAAGCATGGCGAGAATCCAGCATAGAGAATTGGTAGGTCTGCTTCGCTTAGGATTTCTCCACCGTGAAGACTATTTAGTTGAACTTCAGCAGTTCCCGATAAGTAAATATCATGATCTGGAATATAGTAAGCGTCTTCTCTTCCTGTTGGAAAGTGACCTGTTCCATAGAGAGCATCTTCCCTTGCCATTGAAGGTGAAGACACAAGAGTGAATCCCTTCTCAATTAGCATATCAAGAGCCATACGGTGCATGGCCATCTCTAGAAGAACCATATCATTTCTTAAAGAGTAAGAGCGAGACCCGCAAACTTTTGCGATATTTTTAAACTCTGCCCATTCGTTCATCTCTAAAATATCAACGTGGTGTCTTGGTGTGAATGAGAAGTTTGGCTTCTCTCCTTCAACTCGAGAAATAACATTTTCAGTATCGTCTTTTCCAATTGGCGCATCTTTAGATGGAGGCATTGGAGTTAAGTACATTAACGTCTTAAATTTTTCTTCAAGTTCACTTATTTCAGGATTCATTTCCTTAAGCTGAGCGGCGATTTCTTTACCTTCAGCAATAAGTTTTGGTCTGTCTTCATTGGATGCTTTAGGAATTAGCTTTGAGTGAGCATTTCTCTTCTCTTGCAATTCTTGTTGTTTAGTTTTTAGTTCAGAGAGTTTTCCATCAATTGTTAATAATTCATCAAGATCAAGGCCAACACCTTTATTAGCAATAACCTCTTTTACTAGATCAACGTTTTCTCTGATAAATTTTATATCTAACACTATGCACTCCGGATGTTTTTTATGGTTGTTAGAATAACCCAAAAAGACTAAAATTAACACTCTAAATTGCTTTATAATCAGGGAGTTACTCATGGCATCATGTCGTTATTGTGGAAAAGAAATTACATGGATGAAAGATGGACGTAAAAACGTTCCAGTTGAGGGGGACGGTGCCGTTCACAGGTGTGATAATATGATTAATGCTCGTAAGAGTTTTAGAAAAATTACACCAACAGAAGTTGACCCTGAACTTCTAAAGCAATATGAAAATGCTATTAACGAGAAGGCAAAGAAATAATTCCTATTCCAATTAGGATCATCACTGCACAATAGAATTGCCCTACTGAGAATAAATCGAAGAAGAGACCAATTTGAGGGTCCGGTGTTCGAAAGAACTCAACGATAAAACGAGAAATTCCATAGATAATCAGAAATAGGCCAGAGTTTAGTCCTGGCCTTTTTAAATTCTTCTTACAAACAAAGAGAATAATAAATAGGACAAGACCTTCTAGGAGAGCTTCATAAAGTTGTGAAGGATGGCGTGGACTCATATCATAGAGCTTTGGAAATATCACCGCCCAAGAAACATCAGTAACTCTCCCGGCCAGTTCTCCATTAATGAAATTTGCAATACGGCCAAGCATAATTCCAATACCGACACCAGTTACTACAATGTCTGTTAACTCTAGAAACTTTAAGCCGTGTTTCTTAGCGTAATAGAAAGTCCATAGAGCAGCACCTATCAAGGCTCCATGAAAGCTCATTCCTCCCTGCCAAAAATAAAAAACTCTTTTTAAGTCAGCTGCATAATAGGAGAAATTATAAAAGAGAATATAGAATATCTTCCCTCCGGCCAGCATGACGAAGAAGCCTACAAAGAGATAGTTTAAGTAATGAGTAAAACTAATATTGAGTTTTTCTTTTGTGATTAAATATTTTCCAAAATAGAGTGTCCAGAAGTAGCCAAGGAAATAGGCCAGCCAATACCATGCAATTTTTATTCCTAGAAAATCAATAGCGATTGGATTCAGATTGTGGACGTAATATTGCATTAATTGGCCGATAAATTAGTTATTAACTTTTCACATTCAATAACTAAATTATCCATATGTTTGTCTTCAATGGCAAATCGCTGTTTATCTTGGTTGAAACGCTCTTGTTTTGAAAGGTCTTTTCTTGCTTGATGAGTATCAAAGTGTTTGATCTCTTCATACATTGAAAAGATAACTGGAAAGTCTGTGTTTTCAACGAAGTCAACGCGATCAATTAGCATTCTAATTCTGATACAAGCCTCACTGGCCTCACACTGCTTTTGCACAAAGGCACGTGCAATTGTAATAAGGCTATCGCGAACAAAAGCCTGACGTTCTTTTTCTCTTGCTTCCATCTTATCGTGTTCAGCAATTCTCTTTCGAGTTTCCTCTTTTAATTTTATATAAAAGAAGCCCACTCCAATCGAAAGTATAAAGATCAGAACAGATAGAATAATAAAAGCGATAGTGAATTGGTCTTGAGTCATTTCAAACATGAGCTTTTTATACTGCGAATTCCTACATATGTGAAGGTTTTGGTGGATAAGTTCCCACAGGAGCTTCATCGTACCACTGCTTAACTTGTTGAATTATCGTTGCCTGGTCTTGTGGCAGGCTTCCTCCAATAGGATACATATTAGAAACATGGTTAATTCGAAGTAAAATCTCACGACTTGCCTGAATTCCACTTAAAATATCGTGCATTTCACCGAGAATTTCTTTTGTCGTAAGCATCTCAAAGCCTCGTGTCACCATTCGATGATATGGCGTTCCTTCAACGGCCATAGTTGTGAGAAACGAGAGATAATCAGGAGAAATTTTAGACAGAACCTTAGCCGTCTCTACCACATGCGTTTGGGTATGCTTCTTTCCACCAAGCCCTAGCATGGCAATAACTGATAACTTCATACCAGCGGCCATTAATTTCAATGAGCCATCAATCATATCTTGGGCCGTATTGCCTTTTACGGTCATATGAAGAACTTTATCGCACCCACTCTCCATTCCGAGGTAGCAGATCCCAAGTCCAGCTTCCTTAAGAAAACGTAGCTCCTCATCTGTTTTATCCAGCATATTTTGAGCTGTGGCATAAACGCCCACTCGTATATCCCCAAATTCTTCCCTAATTGCCAGTAAACTCTTATAGATATCCTCTGTAGGAGCACCAAGAGCGTCGCCATCACATAAAAATACTTTAGATGGACGCATTTCAAAGCGGCGATAATAGGCACCGGCCTTGCGAATATCCTCCACGACCTCGGACGGGTTTCGCTCTTTATAGGTTTTTGAACGGTACATATTGCAATAAGTACATTTATTATTGGAGCAGCCAATGGTTTGTTGTATAAGAAGGGAGCGACCTTCAGAAGGTGGCCTAAAAACAGGTTCATCATATTGAATTGGAAAGTCGTAGTACATAAGATTAAATTACAATATTTGGCCATCAATTGGAAGCTAATGAAAGAATATATCATCGACTCCTATAGTGAAAAATTCATCGTGACTCTAAATGAAGAGAGTTCAGCGCAGTTTAATATCCTTTGTGATACGCGCTCAATTGCTCATCACCTTGCCCTTTCACTAAATCTTGGAACAATGCAAACTCCCCTCGAAAATCCAGACCTCTTTACTTTCATCGGTATGGTAAGAGGACTAAAAACCTATAGTCTTTCACTCGTCTCACCTAATTTGAGAGTCGATGAAGATGCGGATATTAACGATTGTTGCCAAAGTGGATGCAGCGGCTGCCCTTTTTATAATGGATAAGAAATAGATATGACTAATAAATTTACCGTAACGGCCAAGGCCCATACAGATATGAGTGCAGTTGATCTTCTCGCATCAAAATGTGAAAAATCAAATATTGAATTATCAAAGATAAAAATTAAAAATCTTATGAAACAAGGTGCTTGTTGGACAAAGTCAGCAAAGCCAGAGCGTATTCGCAAGGCCAAGTATGAAGTAAAGCGTGGTCAAACCATCAAACTCTTTGTTGATCTCAATATTCAAGAACAAGATATGAGTGAGCTTAAATGCCTTCACGAAACTCATCACTATGGTGTTTACTACAAACCTGTTGGCGTTTTATGCCAAGGGACGAAGTATGGTGATAGCTACACAATTTTAAGAGAGCTTCATAAGCGTATGGGACGCGAGCCTTTTCTCATTCACCGCCTCGATAAAGAAACTTCAGGTGTCATGATTATTGCTTACACAAAGAAAGGAGCAAGAGCATTTTCTCAACAAATTAAAGATCATAAGATTGAAAAGACTTATCAAGCTGAAGTAAAAGGCCATCCTCCAGAGTCAAAGAGACTTGAAAGTGTTATCGATGGAAAAGAGGCCATCTTAGAATATACTGTTAAAAAGAAGCTAGAGAAAACTTCCATTGTTGAAGTTAAACTTATTACGGGACGCAAGCACCAGATTCGTATTCAATTTACAGAACTTGGTTTTCCAGTCATGGGAGATCCACGCTACGGAAAAGGAAACGGAAACGATATCGGACTGCAATTAGTTGCTAGTAAGTTAAGTTTTGATGATCCGTGGAGAAGTGGAAACTTTGTGACAGTTGAAATACCTAAGGAGAAGCAATTATTTTAGCTTCTTGTCACCTTTTTCAATCATTGACTTAGAGCTAATATGCTTCACCTTGAGATTTAATTCATTCTCAATTGATTTTTCAACTAACTCTTTCTTATAGTCAGCAATAGGATTCTTACTTCTTCTCGTAATGGGAATTAAGTAGTGATCCTTTTCAAAAAATGCATATTTTATAGTTCCAGCCTTCATATGAGGCTAAACTAACATAGATCCCAGACCCATGCACACTTTTATTACGATAACTGCGTCAAGTTTATGTAAAGTCGTTATTGAACCTTAAACTCTAAATCAACCTTATCGTGAATGACCTTGTCACCTAACGTGCCGAGTAAAGTTGAACGGTACATAATTCCAAACTTTGTTCGATCAAAGCTGAAACTTCCACTGGCAAGCTTACCATTATAGGTCATATCAAAAGTTATAGGCTGAATCTTATTCTTGATTTTGAAATTTCCCTTCACACGATATTTATTATCTCCAATCTTTTTTATATTTGAAGTCTCCATTGTCGCTGTTGGATATTTTGAAATCTCAAAGAAGTCGCCTGTTCTTAAGTGATTTTCTAATTTTTCTTTCCACTCACCCTCTAAATCACGTACATCGATTGTACTCATATCAACAGTAAAGGAAGCTTTTATCGGCTCTCCTTTATCATTCGTTTGGATATTACCATCCTTAAATTTGATATGGCCCCAATGCTCTCCACCGACTTTAGTAGCGTGCCACTTAATGAAGCTCTTTTTAGTATTAATATCCCCTGCAAATGCAAGTATCGAGAGAATAATACAAAAGCCTATAATTAAGAATTTCATGATCCGCTCCCAAGAGAAATATATTCACAATATTTTATGGGAGCTTTTAATTGCAGCGAAGACAAGATTTGGTTAAGTTTTTCCTAAACTGGTAAAAGGAAAGAATTGGCCACATCAATTGATAGGGATAGTTGCTGTCCTACTTGGAAGCTACTTGCATCATCAACTTGTACACGTAGAATTTTAGAATTTGTCGATGCCACTTCTAAAATATCAATTTCACCGAAACGGCGAATGACTTTAATACGTCCCTTTATGTCACCATCATGAGTTACTTTCAAATGTTTAGGACGAAAAGCAAGGTAAGCAAATTGATTAGAAATACCAATATCATCAATGACCTCAAATTGACCGAAGTCATTTTTAAGAGTTAAACTCTTATCCGCTCGCCCAGTAACAGGCCCAGCAACGAGATTGACGAGCCCGCCAAAACGAGCAGCATCGATAGTAAGAGGTCTTCGGTAAAAATCGTAAGGATTATTATATACTTGAAGTTTAGCTCCACTTAAGTACATCAAACGATCACTTAAAGAGTAAGCTTCTTTCAAATTATGGGTAATGAAGATTAAGGAAATCTCATTTTCTTTAAATATTTCAAATATTTCATGACATAAAGTCGCTTTTAAAAACTCATCAATATTTGAAAATGGCTCATCTAAGAGAAGTACATCTGGCGAGATAACCATTGAACGAGCAAATAAAAGCCTTTGTAGTTGTCCCGCAGATAATTCATCTAAACGTTTATGGTCCTTATATTCAAGGCCAAAAATCTCAATCATATCTCTAACTCGATTAGAGTCCGCTTCAGGATTATCTAATAAGAGATGATCTTCAATATTTTCGAATACTGTCTTATCCCAATTAAGGCCATCAACACCAGAAACAATCTCAATTTTTAGGTCATGATTTTTTTTTACCTCTCCAGAAAGCGGAGTTAGCCTATCGCAGAGGATATTAAATAAAGTAGTCTTTCCTGTCCCCGAAGGACCTAAAAGAGTTAAAACCTCTCCTTTATGTAAATCAAAAGAGATTTTATCAAATTGGCAGATCGACTTACGATCAAAATTATATGTTAAATCATTAACTTCTAGTATTTTCATGATGTCCTATGCTTAGCTTAGATTCTCGTATCTCATACAATCTGTAAATAATAGACTCAACTCAATCTTAAGAAAAATTAAATCATGATCATTTACTAGAGATACGATGCGCTAGCTAGATAGTAACAACAAATGGGAATTGAAAATGGTCATAAATTATCGATTTGACACACAAGCAATTAAAGAGTCCTTTTATCGTATCGAGCCTAACCTAACGAATTTCTGGCGTACATTCTTTGATAATGTCTTCATTATCGAGCCAGATATGCAAAAGCTTTTTCGTCATGTTGATTTTGAAAACCTCAATGCCCTTGCATCTCGTGCCATGACTATTGCGGTGAAAAATCTGAACCAGCCTAGTTATTTGAAATACTATCTGCGAGGTCTTGGAGAATACCAATTTAAAGTTGATATTTCAGAAGTCTATTTTCCTGTTTTTGAGCAAGCTTTTCTCGAAGCTCTAGAGACATATCATTTAAATAATTGGAATCAAGAATTAGAAAATAACTGGAGAGAGTTCTTTCACTTTGCCTTTGACTTAATTTCAGACGGAATGACTGATGCAACTCTACGCAGAGAATTTGAAGAATTTATGGAGGCCCAAGAAAAACTCGATAATTATAAAAAAGCAGCTTAACTTACTTAATCTTTTTATAGTTTCGAAACTCACCTATCATATGGCCGGTATATTCTTCTACCATTAAACGAATCCAATTCTTAAAATTAGCAAAGATACGTGGATCATTTAATTGTTCAAATGTTACATCATTATGATTTTTTTCAATCCAAGACTTGAGCAATGCAGGGTGTGTTCCTTCAAATTTTCTAAGCCCAAAGATTCGATCATATGTATACTCTTCAGATTCATGATCTTTTCCAAAATAAAGCTTTTCAAATGCACGCTTTTTATCAGACATCGCATTCTCTCTTCTGGCCCATCCATAGTGGAAAATACGAGCACCAGTCTCTATAGCACTCGGCTTTCTGCCATCTGAAAAACGAAACCCTTGAGCATCAAGATAGCTCTCAAGCCCTATTCCAAGCCTAACAGTTCTCACTTCTTTACGATATGAATGAGGATCAAATTTATAAAGATCAGTATTTCCAAAAAAATGAGTATAATTGTAAAGAAGTCCTTCGATTTCTTTACGATCAACCATTTTTTTAATTCCTTCTTCAATTAAAGGAAGGTCATCTTCATGAATGGCCTCATCACCTTGGATATATTGGCCGATTGAGCCCTTACAAGCTTCCATTGCAATATTAGTTTGTTGAGAAAGAATAAGTCCACGACTCATTATTGATGGGTCCCACCATGACTTAATAAACTTATATCGCTCTCCTGTAAGATTATCTCTAAGGTATTCATAAGTTCCGTCATCTTTGTCACACTCAGGAGTTTCAAAACCAACATTAATAACCACCTCATCACAGAGTGGATCTATACTTTGAACACTTTCTAAAATTGGATATTCAAGAGTGAGCCCGTGCTTGATAAAGCTAAAGCCAGAAACCATATTATTTTTAATCACAAAACCTTCTTATTTAATTAATTCTAAAGATGAATTGATTACGAGAAAATCATCACCATCTTGCCATCTTTCCTCTACTTTAATTGTTTGATTATCAATTTTTGTAAAAAGTAATTGAAAGCCATCTTCTATTGAAAATATTTCTATCTCATTATCACTAATGCGACCAGAGATTTCACCTTTATAAATTAGGTCGCTTCCTTGAATCGTAAAGACAGAATATGGATACTCAGCACTTAATCCACTACAGTTATATCCACCATCTTGAATTTTAAATTTTTCTTGAGAAAGAGAAAGTCGAAAATACACATTTTCACATGGGCTTGAAGCAGAGGCTGTCTTTGCAAAGCCTTCACCACTCCAACGGCCGTTAAAGTCGGCGTAAGATGTTGTTATCAATAAAGTACAAATAATTATCTTTTGAATCATTTCCATTCCTTAATTATGGGCCGACTAACTTCTATAGTCAAAGCGGGAAATATTAAATACAATTTATCCATGGCAAAATACTTTCAATTATTTCTATTCACCACCCTTCTTGGTTGCTCAAGCCCAGGACTCTATCTAGGAAAAGAAGAAGGGAGTATTTATAAAACTAGTGAACTTCGTCGATCACCAAGTGACAAAAAAAATGTTCGTATTCAAGGTACAATATTTAAATCTCTAAAAAATGACTTCTATTTAATACAAGATAGCTTCGGATTATTACTAGTAAAAATGAACCCAAGCTTACTTGGGGAAGATACTAGCTATAATCGCGACACAATCTTTTTAATAAGTGGTGAAACAGAGACAGAAACATCCCACTTTCATATAAAAGTTGAAGAAATAAAAAGAGTTAAATAACGGTACTATTTCTTATTATTGTTCTGAACGGCAGATATCATCGCCATATCTCATACAATCACCACTTGTATCACGTCTTTCACAACGCTTAATACAAGTCGCATCATAACCACAATAATCCTGTCCGTAACGCATGCAATCCCCATCAAAGCTTCTTCTAGTACAATGAGGGACACATCTCCATTCACGATCTTGTGGTGGCCTTCCATCTACAGAGCAAAAGTATCTCTGGCCATCAATAGTTACAGTTACTTCTGCAAAGACGAAGCCTGCAGAAAGAATAAAAAATAGAGCTAGTATTAGTTTTTTCATATCTCTATTTGAGCGCATTAGAAACAATATGTTTAGACGGGCCGCATATAAAGTTATGAATGACACTTTAACTCAGTCATTTTATATTGAGCAAAAAGGAGATCAAAATGGTTTCAGATATTTTTGACGCAAGTGCTTGGAAAGAAGTTGAAGGTTTCGACTTCAAAGATATTACTTATCATCGTGCTGTCGACCAAGGGACAGTGAGAATTGCTTTCAATCGCCCAGAATGCCGCAACGCATTTAGACCACAAACAGTGGATGAGCTCTATCGAGCTCTTGATCACGCAAGAATGTGGAGTGATGTAGGTGTTGTACTGATTACTGGAAACGGACCTTCACCAAAAGATGGTGGATGGGCGTTCTGCTCAGGTGGAGACCAGAGAATCAGAGGTAAAGATGGTTATAAATATGTTGATGGTGATGGAACTCCTGATCCGGCCAAATTAGGTAGACTTCACATCCTTGAAGTACAAAGACTCATCCGTTTTATGCCTAAGGTTGTAGTGGCCGTAGTCCCTGGCTGGGCAGTAGGTGGTGGACACTCACTTCATGTTGTTTGTGATATGACAATTGCTTCTAAAGAGCATGCAATCTTTAAACAAACTGATCCAGATGTTGCTTCTTTTGATTCAGGTTATGGATCTGCTTATCTTGCACGTCAGTGTGGACAAAAGCGTGCACGAGAAATTTTCTTCTGTGGATTTAACTACAGTGCTGAAGAAGCATTCCAAATGGGAATGGTAAATAAAGTTGTTCCACATGCTGAACTTGAAAAAGTTTCACTTGAGTGGGCAAAAGAAATGAATTCGAAATCTCCAACAGCAATGCGTATGCTTAAATTTGGATTCAATCTTCTTGATGATGGTTTAGTTGGTCAGCAACTCTTTGCCGGTGAGGCAACAAGACTTGCCTACGGAACAGAAGAGGCAAAAGAAGGCCGCGATGCTTTCGTTGAAAAACGTGATCAGGATTTCTCTCAATTTCCTTGGCATTATTAAGTTATATAAAACGAGGGCCTCCGTGCCCTCTTATTTCTCTAATTCCATGAGAACATAATTGAACGATATTCTTTAGAACGATTTAGGCCCATATCAACAGCGACAATCCCAATTTGATAAACACCTTTTAAATCAAAAACTCTTTGTGCTTTATTAATATCGGATAATTCAAACAGAAACATTTCATCAATTAAATCAATATTACTTTTAATAAGATCAATTTTATAAAGTCTTACTTCATACCATTGAATGCCTTTTAACCAATCATTTTTAATATAATCACTACAATTGTCATCGACTTCAGAAATTTTAAATTCCGGTAACATTTTTTTAAATAAAGGTGAATAGTCGACATCTAAAACCTCAATCGGTTGCGGTGGGGTAAAGTCAAAATAAAATCCTTTCGACTCAACAATGACAGCACGATCTTTATTACGATTTTGCACTTTTAAAAATAACTGGACTTGACTACACTCTTCATAACCTAGCTTAACTAAATCGCGTCCTCTTATAACAATATTTCTCGTTCCCCTTGGAATTGCTTTCCACTGAGCTTGTATATAACTATCTCTAGAATAAATACCATAATCAGTCTCACCACCGACATCACCAGGCTCATAATTCCAATATAAAATTACGTCATGATAAAGAGAACCCCATAGAGGAGATGGTGCTTCAATATATAATCGAGAAGGATAATTTGGGAAAATATTATAATTGATCGTAAAGAGTTGTTTCTCACTCTTTAAGTCTTCAAAAACATCTTCTTCGTATACTTCAAATACATCCTTCCCCCATAAGCGACTAGATTCAAAAATAAATTGGACCTCTCCTCCAACACAGTCACTCTTCATGGTCTTACCATCTCTTGTATTGGTAATAACGACTCGTCCTTTTCTCAAACAATTACCAGTAAGTGAGATCGTAGGAGTCTCAAAGAATAAGTCTTTTTTAAATCGATTAATATCTGAAGTATCCACAAAGTTAAAATCAGTATAGAAATTATTAGTCTTGTATTTTATATAAAAGTCTCTGCATTCAGCATATATCCTCTCCTCTCCTTTTAAACTGAACTCATTACTTTTAACATAAAAACTCCCATCAAAATTCAATGGAATTGTTTCACCACTGTTTAATATATTTGGATTTTTCGCTGTATAAAGCCTAACACTTCCTTTGAAATAGGTTTTCCCACAAGTCCCACTTACAACCAGTTTTTTACGTTCACGTATATCGTAAGTTCCCGTGGGAGAATAAAATCTCGGATTAGTTTCAAATAATTGATTATAGACAATGGCAATTTTTGCATTTGAGCGGGCCCCGTTAGTTTTAAGTCCCTCAACGACAACTATTCTAAACGACCTATTCTTCCCCTGCCCTACCAAGTACTTATCAAAGACGTATTTAAATCTTTTATTATCACAAGCAACTTGCTCTCCTTCGATACTTATAAAATCAAATTCACCACAGCTACCACTTATCGATGCTTCTTCATCACTAAGTGGTATCATTTGTTCATCTAAAGTAATCGAATTCATAATATTTTGGTATTCAACATTTATTCTTATTGGCGAGGAACTATTTCCGTAAGGATCCACTTGATACAGAGAGAAAATGATCTGACTTTCATCTGCAATACTATCTTTTAAATACACTGAAGAAATAAACACACCATTAGCACAACCAACAGTTCGAAGAACACTATCAAGATAAGAGCTTCTTATAAAAACTTTTGCACCTGGCTCGCATCGACCTGAAAAGAAGATACTATTTCCATAACGATAGCCAGGAACAGGAGATGTTAAAATGACACGACTTGGATTTTTTGTATCAACAAAAGGGACAAGTACATCAATACTTTGATTTAAATGCCTAACCTGAACCCACATCCGTCCTTCAATATCATCCTGAAAGAAGAGCTTCTTCTCATAAAGCCCATCTTCACAATCTACTGTTTTTGAATCTCCTCTTACTAAGAACTCTGAAGAGAAAGAGACTTTTGCACCGTTTTCACACCCTCCTGAAATAGTGATTCGCTTACCATTATTTCTAAGAGTTGTGATCTTTGCACTAAAGGTATGCGCTTCTCCAAGAAAGAGCTCATCAATTGAGCTTATATCTCGACGAACATCACGACAGGAGTGAATTAATAGGCTTACAAATAATAATATGAATAGCGTCAAAGACAGTTTCACAATAACTGTTTCGACGCTCTATCTAAATATTATAAGTTAAAATTGGTTAAACAATGCAGTAAGGATAAGAAGGAGGATTAAGTTGCCAAAGAATATTGCGTCTCTAAAACTCATCGTCATATTTAATGCTTTAACGATTTCACTTTTTGAAGGAGATTTTTTAAACTTTGATTGGAGCTGTTTAAATAGGCCTCCTTCAACGCGCTTTTTAAAATAATCATCTTTAAAGAATGCAATCCTTAACCCGATAATTAAGCAAATAAAATAAAGCCATAAATTTGAAATACCTAGCTCATCAGCAAAGTAATAAACGATAAGCATCGGTATTTGAACAACAATTAAATAGACAAGTATTGTCGTTAAGTTATTTTTTAAAGCGATAGCAACCATCAGATAAGCCTCTTAATTACTTCTAGGAAAAGTACCCAAGTTTTTTCAACTGAAGAAATTGAAACTTGCTCATCAGGTGAATGTGCACCTGTAATATTAGGTCCAAAACTAATCATATCCACATCAGGCATTGCTTTTGATAAAATACCACATTCTAGCCCAGCATGGATTGAAGAGATTTTTGGCTCACTTCCTCTTAAATCTTTATATACTTCATTTGTAATGGTTAGAATTTTTGAGTCTGGATTAGGTTTCCAACCAGGATAAGCTCCTTCAAGCTTTGCTTTTGCTTGAAGATCTTTTTGTGCATCAATCATTTCTTGAGCAAATGCATCTCTTGCACTTTCATTAGAGCTTCTAATTAGATTTGCCATCGCAAAGTTTCCATCTTCTAGCGTAATCACCCCAAGATTTGTTGATGTTTCAACAACACCCTTAAAGTTTTGATCCCAGGCCTTCACGCCATGGAAACAATTCTTTATTGCTGCGACAATTTTATTTGAATCTTCTATCGATAGGCCTTTTTTACTTTCAGCTTCAATTTTATTAACTTCAAAATTTATATTTGCTTCAATGCTAGAGTGTTTAAGATATAACTCTTCAAGTTTACCTCTTAACTTAGCGACTTCTTCTTCAGTGGCACTAAACTCAATAAATGCCTCACGAGCAATTGCATTTCGAAGTGTTCCACCTTTTATTGAAATAAGATTTAACTCAACGCCTTCCAAGGCCTGAGGAATTAATTTATTGGCACTTAATCTTTCAGTATGAATATCAATTCCAGAGTGTCCACCTTTAAGACCTTTTATAACCAATTGGTAAAGCTCAGTCTTTACTTCTTGTGTAGAGAATTCTTTTTCAAAGATAAGATCAACTCCACCAGCACAACCGATGATTAGCTCATCTTCTTCCTCAGTATCAAGGTTTAGCATCACTTTACCTTCAAAGTGGTGCCCTTTTAGTCCGATCGCTCCGTGCATTCCTGCTTCTTCACAAGCCGTAAAGACACATTCTAAAGGAGGGTGTGGAAGATCTTTACTCTCAAGTAATCCCATAGCAAAAGCACAACCAATACCATTGTCAGCACCTAAAGTTGTTCCATTTGCATGTATCCAATCTCCATCGATAATTGTTGTAATTGGATCATTTTTAAAATCATGTGGGTTCCCCTCATTTTTTTGAGCAACCATATCAAGATGTCCCTGAAGAATAACAGGAGCTGATTTCTCTCCTCCATGTTGTCCAGGTTTTTTGATAATTACATTATTTACATCGTCGCGGTATGTTTCTAGCCCAAGGCTTTTTCCAAAGAGCATAAGAAGAGTTTGAACAGCTTCTTCATGATAACTTGGTCTTGGAGTATCTAATAATTTTTGAAAATTTGACCAAACTAATTTTGGCTCAATATGATCGACACGTGATTGATTCATAAACCTTCCTCATTCAAGTTTTGTTCAATCTACTATGAAGTTCAATTTTAGAAAAGTAGAATCTAGCTTAAGCGGCCTCTTCCCCATCTCCACTTTCTTGATCTTGCCTAATATCCTCTCCAAGTTGAGGGAAACGAGGATGTTTTTGTGCTTCTTCTAATAGATAGACATCAATAATATGAGGTTTCCAACTTAGATAAATACCATCTAAGGGATCTAGGCCCATGTTGTCATTGAATAATGGACTTCCTTTCACATCTAAATGAAAGATATCCAATGAGCCCTCTTTTTCAAAGTAATCACTGAGATTTGAGCCACGGGATAAATAAATCTTTCGAACTGTTGCATCTTTTCCCGTACCTTCTGTATTTAGGATCATATTATAATGATGGTATTCAATGGCCAAGCTTATCAAGTTGTATTTGAGATCGGGCTTGTCTTCAAAAGACTTTGTATTACCAGTACTTAAATTATGGATTAATTTAACATTCTCAAGGATCGTACCACCATATTCTTGGGCGGCCCGCGATCGAGATTTGGAAATTGTAATAGAAGATCTCTTCTTATAACGAAGAAAATCAAATTCAATACCGGCCAAAAAGCCAGTGCTCATAACATCATTAAGAAGTAAGCTATAGCCAGAGTCTGAAGACATATTGACCATATTAGATAATTTAGATGCACTAATCGTTAGGTACCTCTTGTGTCCAAAAACGTTCTTTATTTCAATTAAGGCCTTTGTTCCCGCATAGATTTCAATCCAATTGATATTCTTTAGAGTATGCATATGGAGGCTTCCAAAAATTCCCGTATCAGGACCCCCTCTTATGACTTCACAATCTAAAGACTGCCTTAATGCCTTTGCAAATTGTAAGATGTAAGAGTTGTGAACATTTATAAACTCTAATAATTTTTCGTTAAAGAAGATTTGTTCACACAACTTTTCAATTTCTAATTCAAACTCTTGTTTTTTCATAATGAAATTATCGACCATGAAAAGATATGCAATGAGTTAAAAAAACTTAATTTACGCAACACACCGTAACCTTCTGAAGCCACTAGCAATATGCCCATAAAAGTGATAAAAAACATTAATAATTCATATAATGTTTAAGAAAGAATTTAACTCTAAATTAAAAAAGTCGAGGATCTATGTCTAATTTTCTAGAAGAGTATCACGCACATGTTGAGGAAAGGGCCAAAGAAGGTATTCCTCCATTAGCACTTACTAAAGAACAAGCAACAGAAGTTGTAAAACTTCTTGAAACTGAGCCAACACAAGAGCTTTTAGATCTATTAAAAGATCGTATCAACCCAGGTGTTGATCCAGCAGCTCAAGTAAAAGCAAGTTTCCTTATTGGAATTACAAAGGGTGCACATACATGTTCACTTATTTCAAAAGAATATGCTGTTGAATTACTAGGAACGATGGTTGGTGGCTTCAACCTTCAAGGTCTAGTTGATATTGTTGCAGGCAGTGACGAAGCGCTTGCAAAACTTGCAGCAAAAGAACTTAAAAACCTTCCACTTGCTGTAAACGTATTTGAAGATGTTAAGAAATTAGCAGATGGTGGCAATGCAATTGCTAAAGAAGTTATTGAATCTTGGGCAAATGCTGAGTGGTTCACTAATAAGCCACAAATTGAAGAATCAATTAAAACTGTCGTTTATAAAGTAGATGGTGAAATTAATACAGATGACTTCTCACCTGCTCCATTTGCATTCACTAGAGCGGATATCCCTCTTCACGCAAATGTTATGGGTGGCTCTCTTTTCCCTGAAGGGCCAAAGCAAATTGCAGACCTTAAAGAAAAGTTTAAGCTTCCTGTTACTTTCGTAGGTGACGTTGTTGGAACTGGTTCTTCAAGAAAATCTGCTTGTAACTCACTTATCTGGTGTATTGGTGAAGATATTCCATACGTTCCAAATAAGAGACGTGGTGGTGTAATTATCGGTTCAACAATTGCTCCAATCTTCTTTAACACTGCTGAAGATTCAGGTGCTCTTCCAATTCAAGGAATTGATGTATCGGCACTTACTACAGGAACAATTATTGAAGTTCGCCCACTAGAAGGAAGAATTCTAGATGAAAAAGGTGAAGAGCTAGCAAAATACGATATCAGCCCTGAGACAATTCTTGATGAATATAGAGCTGGTGGACGTGTTCCATTAATCATCGGTAAAATGCTAACTGATCAAGCAAGAGCGGCCCTAGGTCAAAATACTGCTAATGAATCAGGAATTTTTGCAAAACCGCATACAACTGAAGCTAAAGATGGACAAGGCTATACTCTTGCTCAAAAAATGGTTGGTAAAGCATGTGGAGTTGAAGGAATCCTTCCAGGAACTTCATGTCTTCCAAAAATGACAACTGTTGGTTCACAAGATACAACAGGGCCAATGACAAGAGATGAGATGACTGAACTTGCATGTCTTAAATTCAATGCAGACCTAGTTATGCAATCTTTCTGTCACACAGCTGCTTACCCAAAACCAAGTGATGTTATTACTCATGCTACTCTTCCGACTTATATTCAAGACAGAGAAGGTGTTGCACTTAGACCGGGTGATGGAATTATTCACTCTTGGCTAAACCGTCTTCTTATCCCAGACACAGTTGGTACTGGTGGTGACTCACATACAAGATTCCCTCTTGGGATTTCGTTCCCTGCTGGTTCAGGGCTTGTAGCATTTGCTGCTGCTCTTGGTGTTATGCCACTTGATATGCCAGAGTCTGTTTTAGTTAAATTCAAAGGAAAGTTGCAACCAGGTATCACTCTACGTGACGTTGTAAATATGATTCCTTATCAAGCAATTCAAGATGGTCTACTTACAGTAGAAAAGAAGAATAAGAAAAATATCTTTGCTGGACGTATCCTTGAAATGGAAGGTCTTCCAGATCTAAAACTTGAGCAAGCATTCGAGCTTACAGATGCAACTGCAGAAAGAAGTGCTGCTGGTTCAACGATCAAGCTAGGTCGTGAAACAGTTGTTGAATACCTAAGATCAAACGTTGCTCTTATGGAATCAATGATTGCAAATGGTTTTGGACACAAAGGTACAATCGAGAGAAGAATCAAAGAAGTTAATGATTGGATTGAAAATGGTGAGCTAATGGAAGCGGATGCAAACGCTGAATACGCTGCTGTTATTGAAATCGATCTTGATGAAATGAAAGAGCCAATCGTTGCTTGTCCAAATGACCCAGATGACGTTAAGAAAATGAGTGACGTTGCAGGTGATAAAATTGATGAAGTTTTCATCGGTTCTTGTATGACAAATATTGGACACTTTAGAGCTGCTGCAACAGTTCTTGATGGCCAAGGTCAAGCTGATGCAAGACTATGGGTGTGTCCACCAACGAAAATGGATAAAGACCAACTTACTAAAGAAGGTTACTACTCAAAATTTGCTGCTGCTGGTGCAAGACTTGAAATGCCAGGTTGTTCACTATGTATGGGTAACCAAGCACGAGTTAAAGATGGTGTAACAGTATTCTCTACTTCAACACGTAACTTTAACAACAGACTTGGTAAAGGTGCTCAGGTTTATCTAGGTTCAGCAGAACTTGCTGCAATCTGTGCAAAACTTGGATACATTCCAAAGCAAGATGAGTATCTCTCAATGATGGAACCACTTCAAGGTAAGGACGATTCAATTTATCGTTACCTAAACTTTGATCAAATGGAAGGTTTCTCAATTGATGCTGACGCTTAATCTCATATTAAATTAGAGATATAAAAGGAAGGGAGCTTTTTAGCTCCCTTTTTTTATTTCGTATTTTCTTTTAGACAGATTTTTGCTTTTGGATTCATTTCACAAAGAGCTTCTCTTAACATCCGATTTTCTTCTTCAAGCTTCTTTGTGCGCGCTTCAATTGAAGCAATATCTCTTTTATTTGTATCAGTAATACCAACTAACTCTTTTACTGCTTCAATAAGTGGTGCAACTAATTTAGCGTAAGCAACACTTAAGAAACCATTCTCATCTTCAGTCACGGCTTCTGGAAATACTTTTCTAATATCTTGAGCAATGACACCAATATCACGACCTTCTTTAAAATTCTTTTCTGGATATTCTTTCTGTCTCCAATCAAAGTAGACACCTTCGATTAAAGAAAACTTATCCAAGATAGAAACTTCACTTGAGATATTCTTTATATTTTTTTTGTATCTTCTATCTGAAGATGTATCGACAGTAGTTGTTGTTCGTATCTGTCCATTAACATCAAGAGCAAAAGCAGCACCTGGAGATGTTGTTAAGATACCAACATTTGTATTTGTTGCATTGACATGCATAATATCAGTAAAGACAGCATCACCTACTGAAAAATTAATATTTCCAGCAAATGGGTGAAATCTCATACCATTAGAACTTGATGGCCCCGTATAAAAGAGGAACATATCTGACCAAGATGAATCAGGAAATCCCTCACCGGACCAATCATAATTAGTATTTAATAGAGACATTCCCGCTTCTCCACCATCTACAAAAAAGTTAAATTGAGCTTCCGATGAAATACCAACATTTGAATCTCTTACCTTAACTTCAACATTTGCTTCATAAATATCTAAGTCTGACTGAGGTAAATTTGTACCAATCCCCACATTCCCACCAAGATTAACAAAGAGGCCTTCATCTAAACCTGAATACGAAATATAGTTATTTCCCATTGCTAAATTACTTGTTGCTGTATGGTCACCAAGATTATCTCCAGCAGCAGTTACATCACTTGGGATCCATTGTGAACTGATTGAATCCCACAAAAGAGCCTGACCGTCAGTAGGAGCTGCAGCATTTACATTTCTTCCCTGTATTGTCGTATCATCAGTTGGAATATTGAATAAGTTTGCAGCACTTAATGCAGGAAGAGACCCATCGGCTTCAAGTCTTACTAGCTCATTAGCTCCATTTGCAGTATTAATATCGACGCTGTAAGAAGTTGAATTATCAACAACCGCAAAGTCACTTGTAAAGTTAAGACCTTTAAGCTGAAGATCAACTCCATTTTTTTGATAAAATAATGAATAAGTACCACCAGCTGAACTTAACGTATTTGCTTCACCAGTACCGGTGATTCCTGTTAACTGAGAACCATCAATAGCAGGTAAACGTCCAAGTCCATCAAGTCTTACTAAGTCATTTGCAGAGTTTGAAGTATTAACGCCAATTTGCACATCATTTGCATTACTCGTTAAGCTAATATCAGCGCTTCCGGTTAAACCTTTAAACTCTAGATCACTTCCGGTCTTTTGTTTAAAAATTGCTGTTCCACCGACACTTGATGCTGTATTTGTTTCACCTGAGCCACCAGCAGAAACTGTTTGAGGCTCCCATTGTGTCGCTGTATTATTCCAAGTTAGAACTTGCCCATCAGTTGGTGCCGTCGAGGCAACATTGCGAGATTGCAGGGTTGTATCAGAAGTTGTGATTCCTGTTAATTGTGATCCATCGATTGCAGGAAGTCTTCCAAAGCCATCAAGGCGTAAAATTTCATTGGCCCCATTTGCCGTTGTTAAACCAATTTGAACATCGTTTGTATTTCCTGTTAGTGAAATATCACCCGTACTTGTTAATCCTTTAAAAACTAAATTCGATGATACCTTTGACTGAAATAAAGATTCACCACCAGCACTTGAAGCTGTATTGGCCTCTCCGCCTCCTCCGCCGGTTACAATAGTTGTTGGCTCCCAACGAGAATTAGAGTCATTCCAAAGTAAGGCCTGACCATTTGCTGGAGTGGCACTTGAAACAGAAAAGGATTGGATAGTTGTTGCATTACCACTTCCACCAGGAAGATTTGTCAGCAGTGAACCATCTAAAGCAGGTAGTCTTCCCGAAGCATCAAGACGTAAGAGTTGGTTAGCTCCATTTGACGTATTAATAGATAGGTCCACAGTATTTGTACTTGAAGTAATATTGAAATCACTTGAACCAAGTAACCCTTTTAGAACAAGATCAATTCCTGATTTCTGTTTAAAGATTGATGCTCCACCAGCACTTGAAACAGTATTTGCCTCTCCTGAACCGCCACCGACAAGTGGAGTTTGAGGCTCCCATCGCGTGGTCGAATTATTCCAAGTAAGAACCTGGCCATCAGTAGGAGCTGTCGTAGCAATATCTCGAGACTGTAAGGTTAAAGCATCGCCAGATCCACCAGAAACACCAACTAGTTGAGATCCATCAATTGCAGGTAATCTTCCAAAAGCATCTAGTCTTAGTAATTGACCTGCACCATTTGAAGTATTTACACCTATCTCAATATCATTTGCATTTGAAGTTAATTGGATATCTGTTGTATTTGTTAGACCTTTAAAGATTAGATCAGTACCAATTTTATTTTGAAAGATCGATTCACCACCGGCACTCGTCGCTGTATTGACTTCACCACCTGCACCGCCTGAGGTAATCGTTGTTGGCTCCCATTGTGAACTTACTGAGTTCCATAAAAGGGCTTGCCCATTTGAAGGTGCCGTAGCTGAAACATTTCGTGACTGTATCGTATTGTCACTTCCACCTGATGCGACAATTCCAGTAAGTTGAGAACCATCAATAGCAGGAAGACGACCTGACGAATCAAGTCTTAATAATTGGTTTGCACCATTGCTAGTATTTATTTGAAAGTCTACAGTATTAGTACTGCCGTTAATTGCAAAATCAGATGATCCTTGCAACCCTTTAAGTTCTAAGTTTTCACCAGACTTCTGTTTAAAAATTGAGACTCCACCTGCACTTGAAATAGTATTTGTTTCACCACTTCCACCGCTAGCGATTCCAGTAAGCTGGGAACCATCGATGGCCGGTAGTCTTCCAAATGAATCTAATCTTAAAAGCTGATTAGCACCATTGGCCGTACTTATTTGTAAATCAAGACTATTAGTTTGATTATCGACAACAATATCATTTGAGCCATTTAAACCTTTAAATTGTAGCTGGCTTCCTACTTTTTGCTTAAAGATCGAAGTACCACCTGTAGAATAAACAGTATTGGACTCTCCAGAACCTCCAGAGCCACCTGATACAGTAGTTGGGACCCATGAAGAATTAGCAGAACTCCAAACGAGGGCCTGACCATCTGTTGGAGTGATATCTAAAATTGTGCGATTATGAATTGAAGTTGCATTAGCTGATGAGCCACCATTATCTGTACCGACGACCCAATTGACACCATTGAACTTTAGAACGGAACCTGTCACGGCACCACTTGTATCGGTATCACTTAGATTATCAATACCTAATGATACAGCTCCTAATTTACCATTAACAGAAGTAACACTTGAGGTCGGCTGATTAGCAGGAACCCACTGACCTGTAATTGCATTATACTGAAGAGTTTGACCATGAGATGCACCCATATCAGGAAGAGAAGCACTTATACTGTAAGTACTTGCACCATGAGCTCCTTCTAAAGTCATGGTCAAAATTTGATTTAATGGAATGAGTGTATTTGATAATGCTTCTGCTATTAACTCTTTATTAGACTTTACACCAATTTCAAAGCTTGAAACATTTCCATCTTTATCTGTAATACGAACGTGACTAACATCGTCTAAGTTCTGGCCATCAATTCTCAATTGAGAACCGTTTATTTGAATATTTTGTACGAAGAGATTATCACGATTATTATCGCGACTTTGAATCTTTGGTACACACGATACCAAAGTAAATGTGACAATGAGTCCAAGAATGTGAAATTGCTTAAGTAAGTTCATCATTTCAGTTCTTTATCGAATGGTTCACTTAATAATCTTAATTGATTTTCACGAGAGGCAGATTATTCCTGTCACTTATTTAATAAGCTATTGAATACACAAGCGTACTAGTCAGAATTCTCAATAGTTAAGAGACTCAAATGCCAATAAAAGAAGGCTTTTGGTAACTACTTATCAAATGATTGACGAAAGTATGAACGTGGGAACTTGAGTAGTTCTAATTTAGGGATATTAAAGTCGCCTATTTTAGTGTCGGAAAGAGTTACGGCGTAGAATTCATTCTTTCCTTCTTTGCCAATTACAAATACATCAACATCTTGTCCATTCATTGAAAGCTTATGTTCACCAAATTTTCGATACTCTCCAAAATTAGTTTTTTGGTCTTCAAAAGGAATTGTCTCTGGACCAAGTGGAAGACGAAAGCGATAGCTAGAAACAAGGTTTCCGGCAACAATCATGGCATTACCACGATTTAGCTTTGTGGTGGCCTTATTTAAAAAGTAATCCATAATATATGCAATAAGATCAACATCTTTTAAATTTAAGTCATAAATCTTCTGCTCATTTCCTTCTAGTCGTGACTGCCTATTTAGGATAACTTGTGAAACAAAGACGTTCCCAGAAGGATGAAGGATGCGAACAGTATCTCCGGACTTTTTAGAGATATCCCAGGCCCACTCAGTTGTAGGAAATAATGGAGTTAAAGTAATCTTCTTATTCATAAGTGCATCCTAGTCACAATCTTCAAGATAGTAAAGATCTTCAAACGTTTCTCTCTTCCTAATTACCCTTGCATTATCATCTTCAACTAAAATCTCACATGCTCTTGGCCTTGAATTATAATTACTAGACATCGTGAATCCATAAGCACCACAAGATCGAATGGCCAAAAGCTCTCCTTCCTTAAGATCAAGTTCGCGATCTTTTGCAAGATAATCTCCAGTCTCACAAACAGGGCCAACGATATCATATTGATGGGCCTCTCCTTTAATATCTAAATTGACTTTGATAACCTCTTGCCAAGCCTGATATAGAGCAGGTCTCATAAGATCATTCATTGCCGCATCAATAATGGCAAAATGCTTACCTTCATTTTCCTTTATATACTCAAGTCTAGAAACGAGAATCCCTGCGTTTGCAGCAATTGCTCGACCTGGTTCAAAGATCAGTTCAAGCTCTGGGTAGTCTTCCAAACTCTTAATGACTTCACCAAGATACTCAGAAGGATGAGGAGGAAGTTCATCTTTATATTTAACACCTAAGCCACCTCCTAGATCGAGATGCTTAAGTGAGATCCCTTTGTCCTTTAAATTATTAATTAACTCTTTTAAACGCTCTAATGCTTCTAAGAATGGTACCAGTGAAGTCAGCTGTGAGCCGATATGACAGTCTATCCCCTCAACTGAAATATTATTCATCTCATTTGCCATCTCATAAACCTGCGGTGCCTTTTGAAAAGAGATTCCAAATTTATTTTCTTTTAATCCTGTTGCAATATACGGATGCGTCTTGGCATCAACATCTGGATTAACACGAATCGATACTGGAGCAATAACATTTAGCTCCCCTGCCACTTCATTAATTCGTTTAAGTTCAGAAATCGATTCAACATTAAAACATTTAATTTTCTTATTTAAAGCATAGATTATTTCATCTCGGCTTTTTCCAACTCCTGAAAAAACTGTCTTTGAAGCATCTCCACCGGCCCTAAGAACTCTTTCTAACTCACCTCTTGAAACGATATCAAAACCGCTACCAAGAGCGGCTAATTCTTTTAAAATATTTATATTTGAATTTGCCTTAACCGCATAACAGACCAAATGTTTGTGATCCTTTAAAGGGCCACTAAAGGCATTAAAATGTCTTTTAAAAGTTTTTAAAGAATAGATATAAAGAGGTGTTCCATACTCTTGGACAAGTTCTTCGACTCTTATATCTTCGACGTATAATTCACTACCCTTATAATTGAAAAAATCCATTCTAATCCTTATTATTTAAATTACATTCGAATAATATTCCTAAACCATTGTTAAAGCAGATTTTAAGAAACCCTGCTCCTCGCTCTTTTTCCTTGAAGCCAAATTTTTCATGCATTCTTATTGAAGTTTTATTATTTGCATTGGCCACATAATAAGCTTTCGATGCGACTTGGTTTATATGATCTAAGCGTTTTCTTGTTAAAAGAGCACCAATATTTTGACCTCTGTATTGTGGGTCTATTGTTACTCCCATTAGATACCAACCGACAGGTGAAGGATAAGAATAGTTTTTAATCATTAATTCACTATAATATATCGATCGTCCGTAGCCTACGATCTGATCACCTACTTGCGCGACTATAATATGAAAACCAGAACGATTTCCACCGTGTGCAAGCTCTGAGCGAGTGCGTTTTAGAAAGTAGTTATAATCAAGACTTGGGTCATTATTATTCTCATTGATTATCCTCGCAATAGAAGCGGCATCTTCACTTCTCGCATAACGAGTTGTTACATCATTTGATAAAGGACGTGACTTATAATCCACAACAAATGGAGTATAAGAGTTATACTCTTTTTGTTGCATCTTCTGTGCTTTAATTGTTTTTGAAATAAAGTTCTTAAGCATATTACTTATCATTATAACGCATTAAGAAAGTTGCTGGTAACTTTAAAACAATTAACCAAGTTTTTATTCCCCTTGAATTTTAAGTGTGATTAAATGAACCAAACTATTTGTATTTACGATTAACCGACTAAAAAACTCATGAAAAAAAAAGTCCTTATTGGTTTTCTCCTATTCATTACATCCCTTTTTCTCATTGTAGGAGTCTTACTCTTTCGAATTGACTGGACGACAAAAATTGCAATTAAACTAGCAGGTGGAGAGGTCGAAAAAGTTGAAAAAATTAGAATTGGGCATTGGGAAATTACCAATCTCTCCTTTCCAATCGATAAAGATAATAAACTTATCATTGCCCATACGGAAATTGACTTACTAGCTGTAAAAGAATCATCTTCAATTTTTCAACGCTATACTCAAGCCTTAAACTCTAAAATCAATATAAAAAGTAAGGGTGTCGAAGTCAGTGGTTTCAAGTTAAATCAGATTCAATTCTCAATAGAAAAGAAGTTTGGCGATACTTTAAAAATTGAAAATATTCATATAAGCGATTTTGGAAAACAAAACAAAGGTGAAGTCGCCATAAATCTTGTCAATTATGAAGACATAAAAATTAACTATAATAAGTTGAATCTTGACCACCTCATTAAATTCTTCGATGCCTCACTAGGACTGTCTGGATATATTAATATCGATGCAAAAATAGTGGGTGAGAATATAGATGCTCGAGTTTATGGATCAAATTTAAATCTAAAAGGATTTCGAGTGGATGATGTCATCTCAAACTTTCTCGATACTAGAAGCATTGGCCTTATTGATGCGGCAGCCTTTGTGGCCCTCGGCCCTATTGGCCTACTTTATACTAGTGCGGCCAGCCTAGGGCAAACACTGGGAGGTTTTCGTGGCGGAGATACACCTTTAAAGCAAATTAATGTGGATGTTAAACTTAGAGGCGATGTGGCCACAATGAATGATGTGGCAGTTGCCACAGCTGAAAATCTCATTGTTGTTGAAGGTGGAGCAGATTTAAAAGCAGAAGTATTTAAAGAGCTGGTTATCTCAATATTGGATGAAGACTATTGTCCAGAGCTTCAACAAGCAATCGGTGGTACATTTAGTAAGCCTGAAATATCCAAAACAAAGGCCTTTCTTGATACTGCATCAGCTCCAGTTGAAAGCTTAACAAGCTCAACGTTTCAAGTGGTAGGTGTAGACACCTGCAAAAGAACATATCAAGGTCTCGTCAAGCATCCCGATGATAATTAAAAACAATTGGAGACAATTGAACATAATCATTTAATAAAAGCGTAGCTAATAATCTTTATATGACGAATTGCACATAATGAGAAAAATCATGGATGAAAAAGCTCCTCTAAGGTATATTACATAGATAAGTATCAACCTTAAACAGGACAAAGACTATTAGCGTTATATCGGTTCTTATATTCTTATTTCTCTTTGGCATTGCCTCAATGGGATATGTGTACGCTTATCGCGGAAGCGAAAGGTATGAAAGTTTAACTTTTTATCTAAGAAAGGGATGGCCTATTTTTGCTCCCCTAAATTGCTTGCTCTATATGTTTACTAAAAAGAAAGCAGCTAAGCCTATTATGGACCTTGCTGACTTTCCTGAATTAAAACAAGTTCAAGATAATTGGGAGACAATTCGCAAAGAAGCAGTTGCCCTTCGTGAAAATGGCTATTTTGATAAGGTAAAAGATCCTACATCAGATGGACATTACGATATTGGATTTCGTACTTTTTACAAGTATGGATGGTCAAAATTTTATCTCACTTGGTATGGAACAACACTTAACTCAGCAAAGAACCTATGTCCTCAAACAGTTGAACTTGTTTCTAAAGTGCCAGGAGTTAATGGTGCAATGTTTTCAATCCTACCAGTAGGTTCAAAGCTAACCAAACACCTCGATCCCGTTGCAACATCACTGCGCTATCACCTTGGACTCAAGACTCCAAATGATGATAAGTGCTATATCAATATTGATGGTACAGATTATTCATGGAGAGACGGAGAGGCCCTGTTATTTGATGAAACTTATCTTCACTTTGCTTTTAATAACTCTGAAGATGAAAGAATCATTCTTATGCTTGAAGTCGATCGTCCAACTCACATATTTGGAAAGATTATAAACTTTGTCTTTAAACAGATTATGAGAATTACACTTGTGCCAAATATCCCAGGTGACCAAAGAGGATTAGTTAATCGTATCTTTGGTGCTGTCACGCCAGCTCTTTTAAAAGTAAGAACATTAAAACAAACAAATATCGTCTTATATAAAGTGATAAAACATACAGTAAACTTAACACTTGTGGCCTTGGCCTTTGGACTCGTTTACTTAATTCTTAATTTTATACAGTCTCTTTTTTAGAAAAACTCGATTCAACATAAGCGGCGACGTAATCTTCAAATTCTACGTCGTCGAGTTTTTCAAACTCAACTTGCCTTTGAACAGAAGCACTCTTTTCTTCCTCTAGCTTGCCTTGAAAGATACTTTCATTACAACTTTCAAAGAGTCCACGACGATGTGAGATCGATAGCTCACGCATTGAAGAAATAAATCCCTTCTCACATGCAAGATCATACACTCTTTGAGATAGTGTATTTCTAGGATTTAACATTGAACGGTGAAAATCAATGGATTTAATAAGATCTTCTTTACGATGGCCATCATCAATGGAGTTCATTGTCTCTTCCATCATACTAAAGAATTCTTCAAGATAGTTACGGTAACTAACTTCTTGTCCATTATTTAGAATCGTCAGATTATCCTTACGGCCTTCTTTTATAATTCTTTGATTATTGTCTTCAATTTCATTATAGATTTCACGTGTACACTTTTGCGATTCAGAGAATAGGCATGTCAGAAGAAATGCATCTAAGAAGTTTGCCTGCTCTTCAGAAATTCCATTTTCCGCAAAGGGATTGATATCCAAAAGTCTAACTTCAATATATTCAATTCCTTCACTTCTTAAAGAGGCCAGGGCACTTTTTCCAGGAGGAGCAATTCTCTTTGGACGAATAATTGAATAAAACTCATTTTCAATTTGGAGAATATTTGTACTAATTTGTTGAAGTTCTCCACTCTCATTTCTTAAACCAATTTCTTCAAATGGTTTATAACTTACCTTCAGTGCATTTTCTAAACTATCACAATAGCTATCAAGCCCATTGTAGCAGATACGAATTCCATCTTGCGAAGATCCTGTATAACCAAGCCCTCCCATTCTTAGGCAGGTACCAAACTCAGTAGCATATGTTTTTCCGAAAGCTTCATCTTCATGTATAACTTTTAGATTGTGTTTCTTTCCCTTTAGAAAAGATTCATGTACTGCTACAGAGTTGCCAAATAAATAGAGTAGTACATTGGAGTACTTTCTAAAGTTACGGCACAAATTTAGGTATTCTTTATTAATAAACTTTTGTAGAGGCAGCTTACTTCCAAGAAGCTCATGCCAATTCTTCCAAAATTCATCAGTCATTGAAAAGTTATAATGAACGCCTGCAATTGATTGCATCGATCTTCCATAACGTAAAGAAAGGCCAGAGCGATAAAGAGTTTTTAAACGTCCCGAATTACTCTCACCATAATATGCAAGTTTAATATCCTTATCATCAGGCAGGATACAAGGCATCGAAGATGGCCAGATCCCTTCTTTATCATCTTGTTTTAAAACATAAGTTTGTAGATTTCCAAGAGTTTTAATTGTTTCTTGTGAGCTATGGGAAACAGGTGTGATGAATTCTAATAAACTTTCTGCAAAGTCTGTCGTAATCCACTTATGAAGTAATTTAGATCCAAACTTAGGGTCATGGTCAGTTTTTGCAAGTTTTGCATCCGCAAGATTTACTCTTAGACCTTCTTTTTCAATTCCTTTATTAACACTTAGAATTGACTGACTTCCATATTTTTTTTGATACTTCTGTAAGGTATCAATATTACTTCTAACCATAACGTTTCCTTGTAACGAATATACTACGCTTAGATAAGAAAGCTTTCAAGTCAAGCTTGTGTCAATTTAAGTATCCAATACTTACAGGCAGCTCATAGTTGATTCCAAAAGCAAAATCCTCATTCTTTGTTTGCCCAAGCATCAGAGCGAAGTTGCGCACAGTTCCAGAGTAATGTTTAAATAGTGCTGGATAAAGGTTTAGTCGTACACGAAAGTCTTCAGAGCCATTGAGAAGAAGTGACGCAGCCTGTTGTCCGAGAGTCTCTAAATAATAACCATAAACGAAGCGTCCTTTTCTCTCTAGAGGATTCGTTAAAGCAAGTCCTGCAACAACTGAATGGGAAAGATCACCAACATCAAAAGTAATTCCCCCCATATTCATCATTCCTAGATATAGAAGAGGTCTCATATTTTTATAATGAAGTATTTTTGGTCGAAACACATAATTTAGGCCAACATTGAAAAAGTCTTCATGCTCGATATCGTAAACGGGCATAAAGTGCCAAGTACTCATACCTGCTTCATTGATCATAAAGTTCATAAAATCATCATTTAGCCCAAGAAAGAAACCTGCGACATCAAAGAAATAGAGATCTGCGATATGATCATAAGCAGAGACTTCAGGTTGATCTGTTTCGTTTGCTTCATTACCAAAGTGCATCGCATAGGTTACGAAGAATGAAAAAGTTTTTGCCCACTTTATTTCGTAATAATCAGCGTATTCAAGAAGCTTCTTGGTTTCGTAGGCACCACCAAAAGTATGCAAGAATATATTTGGAAGTACCCTATCGCTTAAAAATTCTTCTTTGAAGAACTCACCGAAGCTTCCCTCTTTTCTAATCTCATGAAAGGGATCCTTTACTTCATTCCATACTTCTTTGTGCTTTTTCCAATAGTTTTCTTGGTTAAACCAATATGGGTTTTGAATAACGTCGAAGGAACCATTGATATACAGCTGAACCGGAGACCATATCGTATCCACGTCTTTATTAAATATCAGATACTTAGAATTTTGAGCAAATGTATTTAAGAAAACAAACGTAAGAAAAATATATTTAAAAACCTTAATCATTTAAAAACCTTAGCTCGTATTTGTGGCCAGAATGAGTATAAATTTATATAAGAAGTCATCGTGAAAAGACTATTTATATACCTTCTCCCATTTCTACTACTTCTAGGAAGTAATTCTTTAGCACAAGAAAGTTACTTCTACAAAGATCGTGAACACACCAAACAAGAAGTTTTTGAAGACCTCAGTTTTGTTTTTGGACTTTCATTAATCGCCTACCCTTTAACACAATGGGATACTGTAAAAAATGAAGGTTCTTTAGAAGTTTATCGTAAGAACTTTGGTCGCATCGTCTTTGATCGAGATGAACCTTTTTGGAACTATATGGTTCACCCTTATACTGGTTCACAAATGTTCCTATACTACCGAGCAAGAAGCTATAGCTACTCCGACTCTCTGGCGTTAACTTTTGTCTCTAGTACCGTTTTTGAATTCTTCATTGAAGTGTATACAGAGCCAGCTTCTGTGCAGGATCTATATCAAACACCTGTACTTGGAGCCGTTATGGGATATGGTTTTGAAAAGCTTTCCATGGAACTGCTAAATAACGGTGGAAGTGTCTCAAAATTCTTTGGTCACTTAATTAATCCAATGACCCTTTTCTCTTCAATATTTGAAGGACGTGGAATAAAAGCTTCAGCAATGTTTGCTCCAAGCTTTGATAAGAAATCCATAGGATATTTTATACATGCAAGTTTTTAAGAGACTTCTTATATTTCTTTTAATCATCTCAGGCATAACAATATCTGCTAAGCCTTATGAGTACTATTTAAGAACAGGTTTAACACTTGAGAAAATGCTATTTAACGAGCTTGATGATGACCAGTTTGAAAATCGTTACGATATCGAAGATCGTGATGAGTCGACTGCTTTTGGAATATATACCCAATTTTCATATCGTTATGAAAGAGTTGAAATTGGTATTGAGTCCCATACAACATTTGGTCGCGCAAAAGATCTTCAATTTGGTTACGAAGGAAATATTCTAAGTGGTTCGGGAAATTTTCGTTCTTTTACAATTACACCAACATTAAGATTTAATACTCCTGATCTAGAAATTGAATATCTAAACTTTATCGGCTTTAGAAAGTTTAAAGCATACGTTAAATTTGGACCTAGCTGGCAATTAAGTTCACTAAGCCTCGATGGTTTTAATATAGACTCAAATGATAGAGACCTTAAGCTAAACTATGACTCATTTGGTGGTGCACTAGCTGTAGGAATTGAGCAAATTAAAGAAATTGGTCACTACCCATTCTTTCTTGAAGTCTCTGTAGCTGGCCATAGATCATATAAAGTGACACTAATAGATCGAACTGATCCGACAAAAGTAGAAATCGTCAAAGAAAGTAGTGCTCGAAACGATATTAACTCCTTTTCAATCTTCTATAAGGTTGGAGTAACTTTATTCTAATTATGAAACTTGATGCGACTAAAGAAGACATCGAAAAAATTGAAAGCTTTTTAAAACGACAAGCCCGTGGAGTGCTTGAAATATCAGCTCGAACCAAAGAAGGTGCTCCAGCATCTCTAAAAGTTTCCCCTGTCGTAGACAAAGTCCCATTTCCAACAATTTATTGGCTTGTTGACCCTATTGTTTACAAGAAGATAAGTCATCTAGAGGGACAAGGATTTACAAAAGAGCTACAAAATAAAATCAATAATAGTGAAGAGCTACAAGAGAAAGTGAAGTCTATTCATGAGTTTTATCGAGATGAAAGAATTGAATTATTCAAAGAATTAAATCTTGAACTACCAGAAAATATGATGCCAATGATTACTGAAAATGGGATCGGTGGACTTAGAGACTTTCATCATTTGAGATGCCTCCATATGTTCTATGCATATCACTTAGTAAGGCCACATATTATTGGCGATATGATTGATGAAAAGCTACGCTCTTTTGCGATTTGAAGAAATGTGATGATAAGAGAAGACCACACTCCAAATAATAGAAACAGCGATATGTAGATAAGCTGAATACTCTCTAAAGACTTGTCCATCAACAACCTGAATTAAATATCCAGTTAAGCTCATCAAAACAAGAAGAACCAAAAGAAAAATTCCAGAAGTTCGAGATTTCTTATATCCACTTTCAATACGCTTCCAAACATGATTAGAGAAAATCATTCCAACTGCAAAGATAAGAAAAGGAACTGTTAAAACATGAACTTTTTGGAAAATAATTGTAAGAGGGTGCGTTTCTGGTCCCCATTCCCCTTCAATTGCTAAAAAATACTTTGCAATGAAGTAGATAATACTTGTTATGAGAACAAGATAATTGATTGTGAATATTGTATTTCTTTCTGCTCTGGTCATGATTACTTACTTAAGTATATCACCTTGTAAGTATAGTGATAACCACACTAGAAATTTTGTACTCTTAGACGAGAGAGTTGCTCCCGATACAATATCAATACTGTCCGGAAGAGTTGACTTAAATTTCTTAAGCCAGCTGTCTTTTACTCGATACTCTGAAGGCTCTTCAAATTTAACAACCTTTAAACTCTCTAGCTTCTTATCTTCAATATGAATATGAACAAGCTGTCTCTTTGTTCTCACAATATCTGAGAATACGAAATCAAAAGAACTCTTCTGATTGCATACTCTTTGATAAAATGAATAGAATTTCCTCACATCTCTAGTGGGAAACTTTGACTTAATCATCTTATATTCTTTCTCAGTTAAGAACTTCGATTTTTCAACAAAATGACATTTGGGAAATTTACGTGCAAGGGTGTCTTTTAGGCCGGCCTCGGCGCTATAGGAAAAAAATAAAGTGAGGAGAAGAACTCTCCCCACTTCAAAAAATATAGAATTATTTAGTATTCCCATCCAATTCCAAAATTGAAAGCCTCAGACTCACCAACATTTGAAGCATTCTCATACTTTGTGTAGTCAGCTTTGAATGATACTTTATCAAGTGGCTTATACATAACACCTGCTGTTAGGTTTGTTCTATCATTGGCCTTATCAGCAACACCTACAGTAGCGTCAACATCATCTTGAGTATTATAACTCTCATATCTTACATATGGCATAATTGTATAAGTTTTACTATGTGTAATATTGTATCCAAGATCTACATAATAACCTTGCATTACGTCAGCAACAACATTTCCTGACTTAGCAGAGAATTCTTTACCATCAAGTGTTGAATAAACATATAATGCTTTCACCATTAGGCCTTTGTAGTTATAAGCTAAGTGAACATCATAAATATTGTGTTCACCTTGAGCGTCACCATTAGTTGTCCCTACATATACAGAAGTACCTAGATCAAGACCAAAATCAAATCCATAATCTAGTCTTAAAATATGTGACCAGTGACCAGCAACTGCCTTAGCACCTTTTTGACGTCCATCACGAACACCATCAGCATCAAAACCTGAAGCATCAGCGTTACTCCACCCTTCTAAAGAGTTCATAATATAGTATTTATAGTCTAAGTTCTTCCAAGTACCATAAACACCAAAACCATTTTCACGCATTGTTGTTGGGATAATATTTTTTTCAATCTCTGGACGATTAACACCAATAAAACGAGTTGGCTCGTGCTCTAAGTTAACAAGACCAAGTGGTGATAGAAGTAGACCGGCCTTGAAGTTTAATAGTTCAGAATGTGCATAACGAATCTCTGCGAATTCAGTATAGATTTCATCAGCGTGCTCAATTTCAATCTCAGTCATGAATGACCACTTGTCGCTAAACTTATACCCTACGTATAGAACATTTCTTAGAGTGTCCCATTGAGCATTTGAGTCTGAGTTATCTTTGAAAACGATTTCCCCATAACCACCAAGGCTTACTCTTGATGAAAGACCTTGAGACTGAATGTCTTGTACTTCTTTCGTTAAAATATTAATTTTTCTTTCTAGCTCTTGAGTTGTTGCTGCATTTGCAAACGACGCACCAAGCAAAAGAGTTACTAAAAACTTCTTCATTGTTTCTCCTGTGTTTGATTTACCAAACAGATATTAAGGATAGTTAACAAAAAGTCAAGACACTCAACAAGACAATAATATTTATGGCTTAGAAGCTCCGCGCTCTAAAAAGAGAACAAAGAAGAAACCAAAAAGAATGAGACCAATTGCAATGAAGTCCTCTACACCAAGAGTTGTTGGAAAGAAGGCACGTTCGGCCAAAATCTTAGTTTTTCCACGAATGACAACTGATTGAGTAACTTCTCGCCAAGGCCATACTTTAGATAGAGTTCCAAAAAGTATTCCTACTAAAAATGCCATGGTACGTTCACGAAAGTTATTCATAAAGTAATTTAGGACTTTAGAGAAGCTTAGAAGCCCCGTTAAACAGCCAATGGCAAAAACACCAATAATAACAAAAGCTCCATCAGCAAAAGGATTCTTCAAAGCACCAGTAACGTATTCATACTTACCTAAGATGAGCAGAATAAAAGAGCCAGAGATACCAGGAAGGATCATGGCCGTAATTCCAATAAGTCCGCAAAGAAAGATAAACCAATGATCTGTAGGAGTTGTGACAGGAACAAGCTGAGTAATAAAGAAGCCAAGCATGCCTCCCAATAAAACCATTAAGAGATTCATTGGATTCTTTCGATCTTTTAGATCTCTAGCAATAACAATTATCGAAGATGAAATAAGACCTAGAAATAAGCCCCAAGTTGGAACTGGATGGTGATTAATAAGATAGTGCATTAGTCTCGCAAGCGAGAACATGGCTCCAAGAATACCAACTGCAAGTGGAATCAAGAACCTTAGATCAATTCTTTGGGAAACACTTTTAAAATTTAGAGTAAGAGCATCTTTAATAAGGTCTTTATTTATCGCTGCTATTGTTGAAAGCAACTTATCATAGATTCCCGTAATAAATGCAATTGTTCCCCCAGAAACACCTGGGATTAAGTCGGCAATGCCCATAAGAAAGCCCTTGCAAAAAACAAGGGCCATATCTTTATTTATCATTTTGTTACTCGTTGTTAGATTCTTCGTCTTCTTTAGCAAATGGAGTCGTATCCCAATCTACTGAGTGCTTACATTCAGGACATTGAAGTTGTTTCCCCCAACGCTTTGTTTCCTTCACACCCATGACACCAAATCCACATGCTGGACAGTCATAAACTTTTGGCTCATTCCATAATGCAGTTTCACAGTCTGGATAATTCGTACAACCATAGAAGATTTTCCCATAACGAGACTTCTTCTCTGCAAATTTTCCAACCTTACACTTTGGACAAGTTACATCAATAGTATATGGAAGTGTTGTTTCACATTTTGGATATTCTTCACATCTAACAAAACGGCCGTACTTACCTTTTTTAACTTCAAGGCGCTTTCCACACTCAGGGCATGGATCACGGAACCAATCTTTTGGAAGAATTTCAATAGTTCCATCAAGGTGCTTTTTAAAGTCAAAAGTTGAAGTACAATCTGGGTAGTTTCGACAAGCTAAGAACTGACCATTACGTCCCCATTTAATAAGATACTCACCATCTTCACATTTCTTGCAGTGAATTCCAGTTGGGATCTCTTGCTTTTTAAGGTTCTTCATTTCTTCTTTGGCTTTTTCAAGAGTCTTTTCAAACCCTTGCCAGAATTCTTTTAGAACCTTCTTCCACTTAATCTCACCTTCTTCAATCTTATCCAGAAGCTTTTCAACGTTTGCCGTGAAAGCAACGTCCATAACATCTGGGAAGGATTCAATAAGCATTTTACATACAACTGTTCCAAGCTCTGTTGACATGAAACGGTTTTCCACCTTTTCCACGTAACCACGATCTTGAATATTTGAAATAATCGAAGCATAAGTCGATGGACGACCAATACCTTTTTCTTCTAGTGTCTTAACAAGTGAGGCTTCATTATATCTTGGAGGTGGAGAAGTCCAATGTTCAACTTCATTAGGTCCATTCTTGGCCTTCATCTTCTCACCAACATCAATTAATGGAAGTTCACCTGTTGCTTTTGCTGTATCATCTTCATCGTCATTTCCACCGCGACGTGATGCCTTCTCAGCCGCTGCTTCCATATAAACAGTTCTAAAACCAGCAAATTTAATAATTGAACCATTGGCCTTAAAGAAGTGACCTTCACATTCATAAGTTACAGCGGTCTGATCGATGATGGCCTGACTCATTTGAGATGAAATAAATTTATTCCAAATAAGCTCATAAAGCTTCTGCTCATCTGGCTCAAGATCTCCTCTAAGTTGATTAGGAGTATATTCTAAAGAAGTAGGTCTTATGGCCTCGTGGGCATCTTGAACCTTGCTACTTCCCTTTTTCTTATATTCAATAGGCTCTGGTGATAAATACTTTTCACCGTATTGATCCTTAACATATTCACGTAAGGCGTTTAATGATTCAGGCTCAGTTCTAACAGAGTCCGTTCTCATATATGTAATAAGACCGACAGTTCCAAAGTCCGTTGTTGCAATCCCTTCATAAAGTCTTTGCGCAACCATCATTGTTCTCTTGGCCGTAAAACCTAATTTATTGGCCGCTTCCTGTTGAAGCTTAGAAGTTGTAAACGGTGGAGTTGGATTCTGTTTTCTTTCACGTTTTTTAACGTCAATTACTTCAAATTCCTTACCTTTTACATCTGATACAATCTTCTTTGTGAATTCTTCATCAGTAAGTTCAGTCTTCTTCTTTGCTGTCTCACCATAGTATTTAATTTCAAAAAGCTTTCCATCTTTTTCCATATCACCGTGGATTGAAAACCACTGCTCAGGAATAAAGGCTTTTATTTCATCTTCTCTTTCGACAATAATTCTTAGAGCAACAGATTGAACTCGACCAGCTGAAATCCCTCGCTGAACCTTGTCCCAAAGAATCGGAGAAATTTTATATCCCACTAGACGATCAAGAACACGACGAGTTTTTTGAGCATCGTACATATTGACGTTTAGCTCTGTCGGGTTTTCTACCGCTTCAGTTACCGCTTTCTTAGTTACGGCATTGAAGATAACTCTTCTTATCTTTTTTCGCTTTCCAATTTCTTCTGAAAGGTGGAATGCAATGGCCTCTCCCTCACGGTCCAAGTCGGGTGCGAGAAAGATTTCATTAGCGTATTTGGCAAGTTCTTGGATTCTTTCAATCTTTGCTTGTTTCCCACTAATTGGAACAAGATCAATTTGAAAGTTATCCTTGATATCAACACCTAGTTTTGACTTAGGAAGGTCTTTGATATGTCCATTTGACGCAACGACTTGAAACCCTCGTCCTAGATATTTTTTGATTGTTTTAGCTTTAGATGGTGACTCCACTATAACCAGTTTATAGTCTTTGTCCTTTAAAGATGATCCAGAAGTTTTCTTTTTCGCTTTCTTAGCAGTTTTTTTGGCCGTTTTCTTCTTTGCAGTTTTTTTGGCCGTCTTCTTCTTTGCAGTCTTTTTCTTAGCTGTTTTCTTTTTGCTTGTTGCTTTTTTTGCTGCTTTTTTCGAGGCCTTCTTAGAGGCAGCTTTTGTTGCAGCTTCACTCACAACGTCTGTTTGTGACATGTTCACTTACTCCTAGTAATAAAAACAAGGCGCGTTATTAAAACGCGCCTCAAATATCTTAACATATTTTTTGCTAGCATAGATTAATTTGAATCACTATTCAATAGTTCTTCAATTTCTTCGATGTCGTATGGAGTCAATCCATAAGGATTTTCCTTACTGTTCAGATCTTCATCCATATACTTGCGTCCCTCTTTAGCTTCGATCTCATTCATTGATTCGAGTGCATTAGGATCTTTTGTCTTAACACCTTTTTCAATTAAGTTAAGATCTTGACGCTCTAGGTAAGTATCTTCATCAATCTTTTGTTCATTCAATTTAGTCTCTGCATCAATTAATTCTTGTTCAAGCTTTTCTAATTCCTTTAGATCACGCGCCTGTTCTTTAATAATTGATTTCTCTCTTTCTTGGCGCTCTAGTTCTTCAAGCTCATCTTCTTCAATACGAATTTCATCAACTTGTTTTAATAAGTCTTCACCAAGATTATCTAAATTTAATTCAACATCAAGCTCCTCAAGAGCAAGGTTCTCTTTTTCACCTAAGGCCTTTTCACGTGAACTAGTTCTAAGCTGATCTGCCATTTTTGCAGTTGCTTCAGATTTAGTCAGGGCAATATTACCAAGTCCCATTTCATCATTTGAATATGAAATGACTGCAGTTGCAAAATTATCCGTTACAGTAATAATTGTTGCCTCACCTTTTACATAAGTTGGTTGAGAACTAATTTTCTTTCCTGTTCCCTGATCTCTAAAAGAATATATCTCAAAGATATTTCCTAGCTCCACACCATCAACACGACCACGATCGAGATAAATGACATCTCCTAGAGCTAAGCCTCTTTCTTGAACCTTAAATGCTCCAATAATTGCTGCTTCAATACGACGTGAATTATATGTTTGAAAGATTTTTGCAATTTTTGGCGTATAAACAGTGATTCGTGCTCCACGTTCAATAACATCCACAATTTGGAAAGTATCAACTTCCCACTTATTATCTTCAAGTTCTCTTGTAGCCTTCACTTGTCCAACAATAGAATAACGAAGCCCTTCTCGATCAGAGATTTCATGAGAAACTTTCCCTTGTGGTTGATAAATCGAAAATTGATCTCCAGGTCTTACTTGGACTGACTTATCAAATTGTACATAAGCTTTACCATTATTATGAATTAAGACAGCTTCATCTTTCTTATCTGATATATAACCTAGATCTTGAATATGATTTGTTGAAAGAAAAGTATTTAAATAGAACCCTTGCGAGACATTAATTTCTTGCCTTTCAATAGATGAGATTCCATTCTCATCATATTCCTCAGTTGGCTCTTCTATAAGAACTTTTGTAACAGGAGGAGCATACTTTTTATAATCAGTATTAAGCTCAATCTCAGTCATCGAAAGAACATCTTGATATGTCGACTCAGTTAATGACTGAAAGAATGCACCCTTATCGATTAACTTTCTTCTCTCAACTAACCAGTCAGACTTTATATCCTCACCATAATTTGAAAAGGCCCCAGAGCTTGCAACCTTTACACCTGCAACCTTAGTATCCTCAGGTGTTTGAGAATCAAAACTACCAAAAGAAACTTTTGGAAATGATTCTTCACTACCTGTTGAGAAAACAAGGATTTGTCCTGGTTCAATTTCATGAGGGTTTGTAATCTGTGGGTTCATTGACCAAATTTTAGAATAATAGAATCCTGATCCAAAAAGGTTCTTTGAAATTTTCCAAAGCCAATCACCTTCTTGGACAACATACTTATCTACTTTTGCGGCCGTCGCTAACTCATTCCACTCATCTGCTGGAATTTTCTTCTCAACAAATTTAGCTAGCTCAAGAAGTTCTTTTTCTTCTTTACCAACATTAAATAAGTTCTTATCTAGAGAGACTTTTTTATCAGAGGTATTTATCTTATTGGCCTTACTAGGCTCTACAACCTCAACATCTGACTTTACATCTTCGGCCAAAATATCAATTTCATCAATTGAATCAGCTCCTGATGCATTATTCTCATTAATTTTCTTTTTATTTTCTTCTGTTAAGACTTCCTCACCTGGAAGATTAACTTTTTGATTATTTTTCAAAGACTTTAATTCATCTTCTAAGACTTCATCTGAAACATCTGTTTGCTGAGGTTGATCGGCCTCTTCTTCAAGTAGCATTAGAAGATCTTTGTCATCTAATAATTCGAGATCTTGAAGATCGTCTTGAGCATATGAAAGATTCACTTTCAATATGATAGCTACGATACAAAATAGAAATTTTAGATTTCTCTTTTTCAAATCTACCCTTATGCTTCGCCAAAGAAGTCATGAAGAATTGAATGATATTTTTCATTCTTCTTTTTTAACTTTAATTTATCAGTACATGCAATTAAGCGACCTAAACTTTTAATAACAAGACCAGAAAAAGCATGTTGCCTTAAAATCTCTTCATATAGCTGCATTGCTAAATCGAATTCATTTTGAGAAAAAAGCATCTCTGCTAAATAAAATTTTGCTCTTACTTTTATTTGGCCATGTTTTGAACTTTCTAAATCCTTTAGGATAGTAAGTGCTTGATCTAATCGATTCTGGGCCAAAAGACCTTCGGCTTGCTTTAATAAATTTAATTCTTTTTGTAATTGAAGATCATCATTTTGTTGGTTTTGCTTCTTTGCTGCAACTTCATTTGCAAAAACATCAACCGTTTCTGCTAACTCGTTTCGACGTGCTTTTTCAAGATCATCAATCATCTCAAGTTGCACCTCTTCTTGCGAAGCTGATGGTTTAGAACTCGATTTGTATTGCTCGGCCAAACTTGGAGCTTTAGTTTCTTTTAATAGCTTGTCATACTTTTCAAGAAGTTGATCATACTGAGCCTTTGGCACCATCTGACTCTTTGCTTGTTGAGTATCAGCTGTCCCCTCTTCCTCAAACAATGTTTTTCTCTTTCCCATCCATGAACAAGATGTAGTTGAAAGAGATAAAATAAAAATAGAAACTAGTGGCAATCTCATCCTGAAATCTTTCACTATGTGTCCTCCATGACTTGATAAAAGAGTGGCCTTTAATAATATTTTAGGTTACAAAGCGTTTAAGTCAATGAAATTTCGTGGATAGGCAAAGTCTTCCAACGATAAAAACAAAGTAGTCGAGTATTTTATGAGTGAAATATTTAAAACAATAGTAAGAGTTCCAAAGAAAGAATCAGCCTATTTTTATTTTCAACTAGAGGCCAACGAAGGACTATGTTTTTACTCAACTATTGAAGGCGATAAACACGAAGGTCACCGTGATATTATTGTTCAAGCACACCCTAGCCTTAAAGAAGAAGTTGTCCAACTACTTAATAAACTTGGAAAAGAAATCGAGCTCGAGTTTATTGACTAAAATCTGAACAGCTTTAACAAATTTTCAAGTATTCTAATAAAATTTAATGAAAGTGATATAACTCGCAAAGCTTTATAAATATAAAGGAGAGATTATGTCCCCATCCCCTAAACTAAAGAAGGCCATTAGTACTTCTTTATGTATTCTGGCCTGCCTACAGATGGCATCATGTAAGGTTGTTACAAACAAAGGTATAAACAATCATTTTGAAGATTTTAAAGCAACACTTCAAGTTGCACCTAAATCATCACTAAATGATGGAAAATTAGTCATGGCAAATGATCTTCAGTTTAAAGCTGAAAGAATTGCTCATCTTATCAATAAAGCTCCAAAACTTGAAACATGGACAGATTCGAAACGCACTTTTGGCGCAAATGATCGCACTCGTCGAGTAAGAACCGTTGAAAAATACGAAGAAAGCAAGGCCAAGATCAAAAAGTGGATGTCTGATGTTAAGAAGCTTACGATGGATATTCATGCTATTACCTATGAAGCAGGAAAGAATTCATACAAAAAAAATCAATTTAACAGACTTGAGAATTCTCCTGAGCAGATTGCACAAAATGAAGTCCTTGCTCTTTATTCTCTAACATACCTAAGAAACCTAAGTGAAGGCTATGCTAAGCGATCTATTAACTATATCGAAAAACTTTCAAGTAAAAATATGAAGCGATTTAGTGAAAATGATGAAGAATTCAAGCTAGAAGTTCTTCAGCAACATATGGCCTATATCGGTATGATGAAAATTATTGATAAAGATGCTGAGAAAACACTAAAGAAACTTAAGGCCATGAGAGATCATAATATTCTTCCAGAGGCAATTAGTGAAAATATTAATAATCTCTTAAATTCTGGAAAACAAGAAAACTCTGAAAAGATACAGAAATTCAATGAGTATAAAAAAGAAGCCTTAACAAAAGAGCAGCAAGAAGAGTTTGATAAGGCCCTAGCTTCTTTTGATTCAACATTTGGTAAGAAGTCATTACTCTTTGATCCGGCAAATCCAGATCACCCACTAATGCACTTATTTGTTATTGCTTCAAATCTGTCATGGGGTCTGATCAATACGATGATTGGTGGAGCATTTGTTGCAACGAAAGTTCTACTTGTTCCAGTTAGCCGTGGTGTAAACCTTTTCCTAAGTTTCTTAGAAACAGTAACACCATATCGCTACATGAGAATGATTAACTTCGATCTTCCACGCTTAGCAATTTCAGCCTCTAAAATGCAAATCTATGCTGATGTTTGTGGGCTTGGATATATACCAAGTAAGATGTCTGCTGGTCTTTTTGAGTTAGACTTCTGTACTGGTCATAGGTTCGCTTCAGGACATGAAGCAGGTCATGCCAAACAATCAGCTTTACTTGGACCTTTTTACTTCCCTGCTGCAATCCTATCATATGCACTTGTTGGTGGTCATGGTGGATTTATTGAAGCTTGGGCAGATATTTGGGCAGCTCACTATCACTAGGATATAAAGGGCATAAATGAAGATTAAAAAATCACTAAATTATAAGAAGACTCCATTAAGGTATATAAACTATGCCTTAATGAGTTTTTTTATATTTATTGCATCCTCTAATTATTCAATTGCACTTGATTCTTTTGATAGAATCTCTAAAGAAGTTTATAAAAATATTAACTTAAGACTAAAATATAAAATAGACTCAAAAATACTTGAGATGGAAGTAGTAAGAAATAACGACTTCTTCCTTTTCCTTGATCAAGACTTAGATGGTACTCCAGATAGTATTGACAATGATATTGATGGAGACGGTGTCGATAATATTGCTGATGAGTTTCCAACATTATCAACTGAACAAGGTGAAGACCAAGATAAAGATGGAATTGCAGACTTCATAGACTTTAACTACAGTTTAAATATTGACGAGCAAGAAAGAGGTTATGCAGCAATTATTCAACGAGATGTATTTGTTACTTATAATATATTGATCATTCCCGCTGCCAAGACAAACCTGAAAGAATTGACGGCCATAAAAGAGTTGCTTCAACTAGAGCTAACTCCGACTACTGATAATCTGAAATTCATTGTGCTTGAAACACAAAGTAAAGATCAATTTATGACCCGTGGCCTTTATGAAAAAGAATGGAAACAATTGATTCTCTACAAGAACCATTTAAAAGATTTTAATGAATTTAGTCTAACTCTTACACATGAGTACTTCCACTTTATCGCTCAAGAAATGCCTGAGCTCTACAATCACTTTGTAAATGAGGTCGGATGGAATAATAAAGATGGCGAACTAACTTATCAGCATAATTGTGATCAACAAGAAACTTCATATAATCTAGTTGAAGCAACTCTTATTAATACAGATAAAAATCCATTGATGAAGTACGATAACTTTCCTTCTGACTACTCCACAGTCTCTCCTACTGAAATGTTTGCCGAAGTTGGTACAGCTGTTCTACTAGAAAGAAAAAGACATGAGAGAAGCTTTCAGAAGAGATTTTATAAATTTGACCGCTTCAAGTCTGCGCAAGCTTATTATGAAATGGCACGTCTTCTAAACATCCCATAACCTACTGAAATCACGGATTAAATAAAATCGTCTAAAAATTAACTATAGGTAGAAATACTACATACTAAACAGTTTAATACTTAGTTTAGGTCTATACTCATTTTATATTAAGCCTATTACTGGAGAGAGAGAATGAGTATTAAGTCGATACTAAAGGCCATCACCTGCCTTTCAATTTTAATGAATTCCTATGCAACATGTACTGTTGAAGAGTTTCTTAGAGATGGAATCTGTCCAGGAATGGGTAAAGATAGTGTCATTCAACCACGATATGAAGAAGATGGAGTTATAAACCGATATGGTGAGTTTACTTTCCGTCCCGAATATCAAACGTTACCGGTAGGTCTCACAAATTCAGAATTATTAACAATTGGTGCTGCTGCAAGTACAGCTATCTTACTTTTTAATAATGATGAAGAACTAATCCAATTTGCTCAAGACAATCGCACAGAAATCACTGAAGAGATTGCCTTTTGGGGAGAAAAAGCTGGAAGTATGCCAATTGGTATCTCTGCTGCTGGATATGTATTAGGTGTAGTAATTGATAATGATGAAGTAACTCGAGTTGCAAAAGTAGCACTTAAGGCAACTGCAATATCTGGCCTAATTACCAGAGCAGGGAAAATGACTTTTAGTCGTAAACGCCCTAATAAAACTGATGACCATACAGATTTCACAGGATTTAATTGGGATAATGATAATGTTTCATTTCCTTCAGGTCACACGACAACGGCCTTTGCCTTTGCAACTGTAATTGCTGAACACTACAAAGATAAATCAACGATTATTCCTGTACTAGCCTACACTGCGGCAGCTGTTGGGGGTTGGTCGAGAGTTCACGACAAGGCTCACTGGGCAAGTGATGTTGCCATTGGAGCCCTAGTAGGACATTTAACAGGTAAGATATTTTACGCTGAAGAATTTGAAATAAATAGAAACGAAAAGTGGGATATGTCGATTCATCCAATTGTTACTCCAAATTATGCTGGGTTTCAATTTGAGTTTCGTGGAAAAAGAAAAGAAGATAATTCTGCTCGTAACTTCATGAAAAAATGTAGAGATCACTATGAAGATCAATACACTAAAAACGGTGTAACAAGAGAATGTACATATCAATATTTCTTAAGTGTTTATGGTAAATAAAATAAGAAAGGGCCGATCATGGCCCTTTTTTTTATTCTAATATTTTAATTCAAATACAATTGGGAAGTGATCTGAGAACCCTGCTTTTTGTTTTTTCTTAGCAAGGTGATCATAACGATTTGGAGGCGTTTCAATTTTCTTTTGTTCATAAAGCTTAAATCCACGATCTCTCATTTCTTCAATATCTTCCTCTACTACAGTTGCAGGTTGAGGCTCTCTGATAAAGTCAGGTGCATAAATCTGATAAGATCCTAGAACTAAACTAATAGGGGCCTTCTCATCTAACATCGTTTTTGGAACGAAGACTCTATCAAGGTGATTCCACTGCCCACCTCTTTTATAAAAATATGTCCCCGGAGGAAGCTTTTTCTTACTACTAAGTGATTTATCAGCTCTGAAAGTCTTTTCGACATCAACGATTGTCTTATCTTTTAAAAGAACATCCCTCATTGGGTGCTTATTATCAGCAGCTTTTAACTCTGGAATTGTATTGAAGTCACCCACAGCAACAACAGAAGCCTTAGTATTCTTCTTTAGGATTTCATCAATACGAGTCTTCAATGTCTTAGCAGCTACAACTCTAGCGTGATCAGGATTACCTAAACTTGGCCAGTGATTAGCAAAGATATAAAGATCCTTTCCCTTTAGTTTAAATTGAGTTTCAAAAATATTTCTAGAAGGTCTCTTCTTAAAATATTCATCTTTTAAAACATGCTCTTTACTTCCAACATATTTTAAATCCGATGATTCATTAAAAAGAACAGCAAGATCAACTCCACGGTAATCAGGAGAATTCGATGTGTAGTACTTCTTATATCCTAAGACCTTTGCAAGTTGGCCAATAACATTTGCATTTTCAATTTCCGAAAGAACAAGAATTCCTGGAAGTTTCTTTCTCTCTTTTAAGATAACATCTTTAATTTGAGAGAGTTTCATATCAACTTTTTCCTGAGTCCAGTCAGCATCAAAACATTCATTACGGCGATATTTTGATTTAACTTTTGCACAGGCTTCTTTCTTCCCTTTTGTATTCTTTGGAAGATAGGCCCAGTCGTTCTTGCCTTCATCTTTTTGAGCATCAAAAAGATTCTCAACGTTATAAGACATAATCTCTATTGTTGAAGCGAAGCTTGAGCTTACAAGTAAGAATAAAATTAAAATTTTCATACAATTCCCAGGGTCTATAGATTTTCTTTAATCCAATCAAGGACATCGTCATGATGTGACTTTGTTTTAACTTTATCCATTACATATTTCAGACGACCGTCTTTGCCAATGATAAAAGTTGTTCTCATCACACCCATGTATTCTTTACCCATAAATTTCTTAAGGCCCCAAACACCATACTTATCCATAATCTTGTGATCAGGATCTGAAAGAAGGTCAAAATTAAGTTTTTGCTTTTCTATAAAGCGTACAAGCCTTTTAGGCTCATCTGGAGATACTCCTAGAACCACAGTATCAGCATTTGCAAATTTCTTCTTATAATCTCTAATTCCACAAGCCTGAGTCGTACAACCAGGAGTCATGGCCTTTGGGTAGAAGTAAAGAACAACATTTTTCTCACCCTTAAAGTCTTTTAAGCTTACTTTTTCTTCGTCTTGATTTTTAAGTGTAAATGCTGGCGCCATATTTCCAATTTTTGGAAAACTCATATCAACTCTCCTATTTAATTTTTACCATTTATCTCGTTTGTTTCTCAATTTCTTAATCTCTTCTACATCTTTCGTCATCAAAAACAAATTCACTTTCCGCTCAGTTGCAAAATTTGTTCGAAACTTAACACTTCCTTCTTTGTGAACTTGTTCAAGAAGCTCTTTTGCATCTTCATTTTCAGGTTCAATGCTAAGAGTGAAGCGTAAGTTATTTTCGATATAGTCATGACCAGGCCATAGAATCACTTGATCTTCAACCTTCTCATTCAAATCTAAGATTGTTTCTACAAATACATCGAGGTTTCCACCATTTTTACAATTTCCAATTCCGGCATTGAAAACAGTATCCATTGTGATTATTTCAACCTGCTTACCCGATTCATAAAATAGAAAACATAGATGATCCATCGTATGGCCAGGAGTTTCGATAACTTCCATCTCTCCAAGTGCAGTGGATATCTTCTCACCGTCTTCTAGAATGCGATCTATTTTCTTGTAGCTATCTTTATGTCCCCAGATTTGAGCACCATGTTGTTGAACTAACTCATCAACACCAGCAACATGATCATGATGGCCATGGGACAAAAGAACGACAGCTAAAACGCGGTTGTTCTCAACCAACCACTCATTTACTAACTTTGGATAAATTGGATCCACAACAGCAACTTCCCCATTGCCAAGCTCGACAATGTAATTGTAGTTTCGAAGCGGAGAATCCGTATAAATTTGATGAACATTCATAGGCAAATACCTTTTTTTTTGTCATGATATATAGGTCATAACAATTATAGAAGTTAAAAAAAAGGAAGCATATGGTCAATCTTTCGATGGCATCAAAAATATTCATTTCTGCAGTATGTCTAAAAGGACTTGTTGAAGCATATCTTGATAAAAGAAATATTAAGCATATTGGTAAAAACTTTAATCAGGTACCAGAAGAGTTTGCAGATAAGATCACTTTAGAAGATCACCAAAAAGCTGCCCGCTATTCAATGGAGAAGTTAAACAAAGGTCAATTATTTAATTTTATTGGCTATATTATCCTTATCGGTTGGACATTACTTGGTGGATTAGATGCACTTAATAAAACGATTACGTCATTTGAATTATCTCCCCTACTAACCGGAACGGTTTTTTTATTGGCCTTTAGTTTCATTAATTCGATCCTGTCACTGCCAGAATCTCTTTATACGACTTTTGTCATTGAAGAGAAGTATGGGTTTAATAAGACGACAATAAAGACATTCATCACAGATATGCTAAAAGGATCAATTCTTGGCCTCATTATAGGAACTCCACTTATCTATGGGATCCTATGGATTATGGAATCTCTTGGTGAGTATTGGTGGGCCTATGCTTGGGCATTCCTATCAATTTTTCAACTTCTACTAATGTGGATCTACCCAACCTTTATTGCTCCAATTTTTAATAAATTTACTGAACTAGAAGATGGTGAAATAAAAGATAGAATTCTTGCACTACTAAAAAGAGTCGACTTTGAAAGTAAGGGACTATTTGTTATGGATGCTTCACGTAGAAGTGGCCATGGAAATGCATACTTCACAGGCTTTGGTAAGAACAAGAGAATTGTCTTCTTTGATACTTTAATTAATAGCTTAAATGCTACTGAAGTTGAGGCAGTATTGGCCCACGAGCTAGGCCACTTTAAGCGTAAGCACATACTAAAAATGATGATTAAAGCATTTGTCTTCAGCTTTATTGGCCTCTTTATACTAGGTCAACTTATGCAAACAACTTGGTTTTTTGAAATGCATGGAGTTCACTCAAGTGAAACTTACATGGCACTAACTCTATTTATACTTGTTAGTGGTGTTTACACTTTCTTTATTACTCCAATCTCTTCTTGGGCATCAAGAAAATATGAATTTGAAGCAGATGAGTTTGCTTCTCAGAATTCGAACCCTCAAGAGCTTATTAATGCTCTTGTAAAGATGTATAAGGACAATGCTAGTACATTAACACCAGATCCTCTCTACAGTGCTTTCTATCACTCTCACCCACCAGCACTAACTAGAGTTAAGTTCTTAGAAACTTTTATTAAATAAGTATTTTATAAAGGGGGTAAGTTTGACACCAATCAGGCTTACCTCACTTCAATTTAAATCTAGTTTCCTGTAAGATTCCCTCTGTTTTCTGACATATACAAAATTAAATTACTCATTGCATTTAACTATTTGTCTTTATTTTATAAGCCAAATATTCTTAAGATAATTATTTTATTCATTGAGGTTTAATATGAAGATTTTTATTGCTCTTACAGTGCTCTCTTGCCTAGTTTTTTCAACGACGACTTATGCAAGTCAGTTAAAGAGTATTCCAGTTGAGGACCAAGGCCCAGGTAAAGATGGAAAGGGTTCAAAGCAAAATGATGGTAAAGATAAGAAAGAGACTTCAAAGAAAGTAAACTAATCTATTTTTAGATTACTTAACTGATTTTGCCTTATCCAAGATCTTTTCAATATTTGAAAAGTCCTTCACAACCTTTTTCATCTGAAGAAGATACTTCTTTGATTGTGGGCTTTGTTTATGGATAGCATGAATATACTTATTTAATTCAGCTTCTAGAATACGGGCCTCTGAAACAAAGAGTGCAATAAGTTTAACTTGTGCCTCTAAAACATCCACCTCGTTATTTGCTTTTGCTAAATTTAGAATTTGAGTATGAGTAACCTCTCCAACAGGTTGAGCTCCACTATTAATATTGGTAAGACTTCCCGTCGAGTCCTCAGGACTCTCACCTAACTTTGAAAGATCAACATCTTGAATCTGTCTAGTAATTGAAAACTCAAGAACATTTGCCGCAGCTTCTTCGGCCACGTTATTTGTTTCTTCTTGTATTTCAGAATCTAATTTCTTTGCTGTAGACAAAATTTACCTCACAAAAATCCTTATTTAATTATCGGGTTAATTTTAGCAGAACTTTAACTTGATTTTAGTTAGAATCCACCTAAAATTAATGACTTAACTCAAGTTTTCAAAGATTATTTAACTTAATGTCAAAATGGATATTGAAATGCTTGAAATCACATAAGCACAAAAAATTAAGTTAACCATATAAACTAAGGCCTTTTCAATAAAACGAATCGAGTTTAGTTTCTTATGATTGATAAAATCGCCAAAATTACGGGCCTGTTTAGTTTTTACAATAATTAAACTTTCAATTTTCGCTGACACTTAATAATTTTGACCATACAATCCTGTAAGTTAAAACCATAGGAAATTGATAAAAATGAAATCGCCAATTGCTATTATCGACTGCTCTATTGAGAATCCTTCATACAATTGTATGAACCAAATAATACAAAACTTTAATAGGCCCTTTACTTACCACTGGGTTTCAAAATTTGGGTGTGAATCTCTTGATAAGATAAAAGAAGCAAGTGGATATATCATCTTTGGTTCTGATTCAAATGTATATCAACGACTTGAGTGGCAGATTGATCTTGCTAAAAGAATGAAATCAAAAATGGAAAATGGAATTCCTGTTTTAGGGATTTGCTTCGGCCACCAACTTATTGCAGACATATTTGGAGCACAGGTTGATATGGTAACACCAGATAATAAATTATTTGAAGGAACAAGAGAGCTTGAAATACTTGAAGATCAATTTGGATTTGTTAAAGGTGAGAAATTTGAATTATTTATTACACATCATTACGAAGTAAAAGAGCTTCCTGAAAACTTTGTTCACTTGGCCCAGTCTAAAGATTGTTTTTATGATGGCATTGCACATAAGGATCTGCCCTTCTTTAGTTTTCAAGGACATCCTGAAGCTTCTCAAGACTTTATTAATCATCATATTGAGCAAGAACTCTCTAATGAGAAATTAAAAGCTGGTTTTGATGGTGGTCATAAAGTATTTAAAAATTTTATTGAATATATCGACAAGCTTTAAAAAATTAAACTTTTAACCAAGTCCCTTAAGTAATTAAAGTATGGAACTCGATACTTTTCGATTTCTTGATATTGTTCGTGACGAGCGCCTTCAATTGTTCTTACTGTAAAGCTAGGATCTACTTCTTTTAAATATTTTTCAAGTTCTGGCACACTGATAAGAGTATCACCCGTTCCATATGAAATATACTTCTCAACTTTATCGTTAATACGTCTTGAAAAGACTTTCTTACTACTAGCGACCATTTCTAGTAATAATTTCGTATGGAGCTTCTTATGATTTAAAGGGTCATTATTAAACTCTTCAATAACTTGATTTCGATGAGATAAAGTATTGAGATCAACTAGTCCACCAAGTGGTACTGACATTTTGATATTAGCTAATTTATTAAAAAACCCAGATTTCACTTTATTGACAAATTTTCCAAGTGGGCCACCAACTCCCACAGGTGGTGCATTAACGATCATCGCCCTAAGGTTTTCAATATCATCACCCAAATAGTTTTGAACAAAGCCGCAAGTAATAAGGGCCCCCATCGAATGCCCATAAAGAATATAGCCTTCCATTTTATAATTTGTTTTTAAGTATTGAATAATGTCTTTAAGATCTTCCATGAACTGATCAAAAGGATCAATATAGGCTTTTTCACCACCACTACGGCCATGCCCCCTTAGGTCATATTGGAAAACATTGACATCAAAACCAAAGACTTCTTGAAGGTATTTATGACGACCTAAGTGCTCACCTATCCCATGACTAGCAATCAACCAATACTTAGCACCGTGCTCGACAACTTCCGTATAGATTTTGACACCATCACGCATTGGAATAGCTCTTTTGATCGGTTCCATATTTTACCCTTTATTATTTTTTATTTAGCTCTTATAATTATACTTAAATTTAAGGAAAAGTAATGTTTTGTCCAAAGTGTTTAAGCAATAGTGTACATTTAAAAGAAAAAGGCGTCATGAATATTTTAGTTAACGGCCGCCAAAAAGATACAGGTCGTTTTCTATTTAATCTTGATAGAAAAGATGAGATCTTACAAAATATCTCAGATAAGATTCATGAGCATTTTCAATGGATGGCCAGTTTCAATAATAAAAAGCCTGTCCAAACTGTTCACGTTGTAACGACTGATGCAAAATGTGATAACGGCTGTGCAATACCTCTTTCGCATAAGTTTTCACTAACAGACCATATTATTTCTACGAAAGGCTTAAAAGACCTTATAATCAAACACGCAAAAGAGTCTGAATTAGAATTAGAACTTGATATTTAATACTCAAGATTTAAAAAGTATCCACCATGCTTTCGCATGTTTACACAACCTGTATCTAAAATTAGATATTGTCCTTTAATCCCCATTAAAGTTCCTTCAATGACAGGATTTTTATCAAAACCAAGAGACTTAACTTTAGTTGGATATTCCACAACAGGATAATTTATATGTGTTACTTCTTCTTCTAAATCATCAAGACCAAAATCATCGATTAAATCCGCAAAGTCATCATAGATTTGATCTCTAATCATTTCTAAGTCTTCGTCTGCAACCTCATTCATTAGCATCTTTCGCCAATTTGTTTTATCAGAAAAACTTTTTGCAATTTCGACTTCAATTTCACCTGATGTCTTTCGGTCTGGAACCTGTAAAATCGGTAGAGCATAACTAGCTCCTTGATCTATCCAACGAGTAGGAATTTGAGTGTGTCGAGTTATACCGACTTTGACATGACTAGATACGGCCAGATAAACATAGTGTGGGATCATACAATGCTTTTCCCCCCATTCTGGTTCACGACATGTTCCTCTGTGATAATGACACTTTTCAGGCTTCACAATACATGAGTCACATTGAGCAAGAGTGATCATTTCTTTATAAGAATAACCTTGAGAATATGACTTCTTTATTAATTCACCAGAGTAAATTGAATTAATCTGACCATCAAAACTTAGTTTGATTTTCTTTTCAATTAGAGCATTCATATCAACAAGCTCATCTCCCATTGGTAGATGGTATTGAACGACATCCCCTAGCTCTGATTTCATTTTTCTAATATTTCCACTAATCATATTATTCTCTTCCTTCTTCTAAGAAGCGTTGCAATTTATTTAAAATAGGCATCGGAATTTCATGGCCACCTTCAAAATGATGAAATTCATATTGATCAACTTTTTCCAAATAGGTTTTTAGCTTTTCACTTAAAAAATACGGTAAAACAGGATCACCTGTACCATGAGATTGGAAAATAGGAATATGTCTTATATGTTTAGTATTTTCAGCGATATGTGTTTCATCAAATAATGTAGAAGAAAGTAAAAAGAGGCGGTCCACAAGAGCTGGCTCTTTGTATGCAATAGCTAAGCTCATCATTGAGCCTTGTGAGAATCCACCTAAGTATAATTCTTCACTATTCTTTTTAATTTCTTTTATAAGATGGATTAATCGGTCTCGCATATCTTCAATTCCATCTGGTACCACTTGAGAGAAGAAGTCCTCTACTCTTTGGGCCATCATTGCCTGTTGCAGTCCCATCATATCAATTGGAAACCATGCACTTCCTTTCATCCCCATACCAATATCAACTTTTAAAGGCCCATCAACAAAGTACCAGTTTAGCTCTTCTTTTGGATCTAGGTATTGATATAAAGGAGCGAGGTCCTGAAAGCTAGCACCGTAACCATGCAGTACAACTACAGACTTCTTTGTGCTTCCTTCATGTAATAGAATATCAAAATCATTAATTCGAGTTACTCTCATTTCTTTGTCTCTACTTTTGATTTACGGTTTGGATATACGTGACGACAGATTGGGCACTCTAGGCCAAAACATGACCTTGCTTTACAATACTCTCGGCCATAGAAAATAATTTGAAGATGAAGTTTATTCCAAAGCTTTCGAGGAAAAAGCTTCTTACAATCTTCTTCTGTTTGAACGACATTCTTTCCTTTTGTTAGACCCCATCTTTGAGCTAGTCTATGAATATGAGTATCAACAGGAAAAGCTGGGACATCAAAAGCTTGTGCCATAACAACAGATGCAGTTTTATGACCTACTCCAGGTAGCTTTTCAAGCTCTTCAAAACTAGCAGGTACTTCGCCTCCATGCTCACTTACAAGAATTCTTGAAAGGTCGTAAATCGCCTTAGATTTTCTCGGTGAAAGTCCACAAGGCTTGATGATCTCTTTAATTTCATCTTGAGATAATTTCATCATATCTCGAGCATTATCAGCTTTAGCAAACAGGGCCGGAGTCACTTGATTAACTCTTTCATCAGTACATTGCGCAGATAAAAGAACTGCAATGAGCAAAGTGAACTCATTCGTATGGTCAAGTGGTACAGGTGTCTCAGGATAAAGCTCTTCTAAGGCCTCTACAATATAGTCTGCTCTTTCTTGTTTTAACATTTTCTATTCCTATTAATTTGATCACAAAAATTTAGCAAATTATGAATGAAAATGCTAAAATAACGCATAATGAGATACGTATTCATCAAATTAATCCGTTTTTATCAAATGGCAATCTCTCCATTTCTCGGTAGTAATTGTCGCTATACACCGACATGTTCACAATATGGAATAGAGGCTTTTCAAAAACTACCACTCCATATCGCAACTTGGAAGACAATAAAGCGTATCGCAACTTGTCATCCATGGTCAAAGGGAGGTTACGATCCCGTACTTCCAGAATGCAGTCACAAGGATAAACATTAATGATCAAGATATTACTTCTGGCCTTGGCCCTTAATACTAGTGCAAACACAATCAAAGATTTAGAAAAAGAATTTCTACAAAAAGGCGACACGCTGAGCTATTACATTGCAGATGAAAATGGAAAAGTAATTTCATCTAATGAAAATCAAAATTTAATACCAGCCTCTATTTTTAAGATTTTCTCGGCATATTATATTCTCGATAAACTTGGAACAAATTTTCATTTTAGTACGTCGATTAGCTATCGTGGCGATATTGAAAATGGCACTTTAAAGGGTGATCTCATTTTGAATACTTCTGGAGACCCATACCTATTAACACCACAAATCTTTGACTTGATTGAATCTGTTGCACAAGAAGGAATAAAAAAAGTAGATGGTAACCTTGTGGTGGTTAACAATTTCGTTAATATTGAACGTATTGGAACCGTAGGTCTAGATGATCAACCATACAATCAAAGTATTTCAGGCTTTAATCTAAATTTTAATCGTTTTAAATCAATTGGACGCTCAACACAGAAATCAATTTTCCCAAAACATGATGGCTTTCAAACAATAAGTTCACAGAAATCACTTGGCCCAGGTGTTGGCTTTAAAAATCAGAATAAGAACAATCAAGATATTGAAAAGTGGCAATATACGAATACAAAAGATTACTTTGTTGAAGTACCCATAAGAAACTCTTTAGCATTTAATGCTTACTATTTTAAAAAGCAACTTGAGCAAAGAGGTATAAGCACTTCAGGAATTAAGATTACAAATAAAGAACAAAGCGAGACAAAAAGACTTAATACAATAAAGTCACCATCTTCTCTTGATCTTGTTAAGTTGGCCATGGAGTACTCTAATAACCTTTTCATTGAGACTTTAACTTTGAAGGCAACAAATAAAGAAAACTTAGCAGATGCTGCAAAGAAAATGATTAAAGATCTTAAAATTAAAACAAAAGGTAAAATCGAAAACAGTTCAGGACTGACAACAGAAACAAGAATAACACCAAAAGAAATCGTAAACTTTATCCAAGAGAATGCAAATCAAAAATTTGGTAGTCATTACTTCATCAACTTACTTTCAATCACAGGGCATAGCGGTTCTCTCCATCGTAAATATCTTAACGATGATGGCTTTGAGAAATTCCGCTATAAAACAGGCAGCATCGATTATGTCTATAATATCTGTGGCCAAAGTTTTGAAAAAACAAAGAGAACATTTTGTATAATGATTAATAATTTGCAAAAAAGAAAGTTAGTCGATGGTAAGAATACCAATAGGACAGAAAGACTCAGAGAAGAAGCTAAAGGTTGGCGTAGAGCTAAAGAACGATTTAGCGAGCTCCTCTTACTTCAAATGTAGAACTTCTCTTAAGTATGTACTGTTTTTCAATAATGGAAATAATTTTTCGATCTCATCTATTGAAATAGGACTATTGGGACGTGCCAGAACTTTAAAGTTATGAACTTGATCTATTTTTTCACTAACCACAAGTTTATCTTTATCTTTTGGATGTGTCTTTAAATACATTTTTAGAAATGAGTCGTTAATGACTGTAATATCTCCCTTACCTCTAAGAATATTCTTTATATTTCCTTCAAGAGAGTTTGTGTAAATGAGATTCTTATCCTTAACATCATATGATTTAAACTTCAGAAAACCATAATGGAATCCACTCTTTAGTAGAATAACTTTTTCACGAAGATTAGCGAATATTACTTGTTGATTTTTTAGCCTTGGATCTTTTTTAGCGATATAGTAGTCCTTACCGGTAGCAAAAACTTTTGTTTCATTTAACTTTATATTTCTATTGCTCCATCCCCAGATCGAATTTTCGAAAAATATAATATCATAAATACCATTTTCAAGATCTCGATACCTTCTTCGAGGAGATGTTTCAACGATCTTAAATTGAAACTTATTTTGATTTTCATTGAGGTACTTAATTAAATCCACAAGAATTCCTGACGCAACTTGATCTGTACGAGAATAAAAAGGTGGAATAATATACATTCCTACTTTTACCTCAGTTTTCGATGCTTCAAGATTCAAGCTTGAAAATGACAATATAAGAATAAGAATTAAACTCTTAATCGATCTCATTTACTTAATTCACTCCTGTGGAAAGAGGAAGAGTTAAGGTAAAAGTTGTTTTCTTTGAAGAGTCGTCATAGATAAGCTCTCCACCATTTTTAACCATCATCTCATGAGATAAACTGAGTCCAAGTCCTGTTCCCTTATTTACATCTTTAGTAGTAAAGAATGGATCCATTATACGATGAACGATCTCTTGTGGAATACCATCTCCACTATCAACAACTTCAACAATCTGCTTACTTTCAGTATTAAAAAACTTAACGTGAATAAATCTTTCATCTAGATTTTCAACTGCATCAATAGAGTTATTTATTAGATTCACAAGAACTTGATATAATTGTGTTTTATTAGCGTAAACTCGATGGCCATCTTCATAATGAAATGACATTTCAATATTCTTTTCTGTAAGTCGACTGTTACAAATCGTACCAACAATCGACTCTAATTCTTTTACTTCAACAAACTCTTTTTCATTCAATGAATCAGATCGAGAAAGAGTTTTCATACTCGTTACAATCTCGCTTATTCGTGTCGTAGCATTATCAATTTTACTTAAAAAATCATTCGCTTTGCTACTGTCATCACCTAATTGTCTTTTAAGCCTTGCAATATTCCCGGAGATTATAAAAAGTGGATTATTGATTTCATGAGCAATCCCTGCGGCCATTTGTCCAAGACTTGCTAACCTTTCTGAAACGAGACTTCTCTCTTTTTGAATATAAAGCTCTCTCGACTTCTCAGCGATTCTTTCACCTAATTCATCATTATATTGCTGTAATTTCTCATCTCTAAATTTGATCTCTTTTGTGGCGTAATTAAGAGTTTTTGCAAGTATCGATAATTCAGAAAGATAAAAGTCTTCCTTTACAATTCCATACTCTCCATTAGCATTTCTCTTTAGAGTTGAAACAAAGTAATTTAGTGGTTTGATTAGTAAGTAATAACAAACGATTGCAACAATAAGCAAAGTGAAAAAAAGAGTTAAACTAAACCATAGTCCTAAAAATGAAAATATCTTTCCACTATCACGAACAATTGAGATATTGCTAAAATCGATAATGGCCTTTCCTATAAGTCGATCTCGATAAATAATATCAAACTCTTCAGTCATAATTTGATGAGGTAAAACTCCATTGCCAACTGGGTGCTCCCTATTGACTTCAGATAGCAAGTTACCTTCTTCATCTTCTATTTTAATAGAAACAACTGATTCCTCATCATCATAAATAAATGCTTGAGAGATATTACCTATATACTGAGAATTCAAGTTCCATACTGGAACTTTAAGAGATTCAACAATCTGCTTTGAGATCGACTTACGGTGTTCTTTAAAGTCTATATCATTTTGTTTGATGTACCTGTCGAAAACAATAAAAGCTAAACCTGAAAAACAAAGACAAAGGACAACTCCAACAATCATTGGGATTAAATAAGAAGAGCGTTTAATGGTTGGCTTCATGTGAGATAATTTACTAGGAGAAAAGCACGATTACAATATCTTAAATAAACAATTGATATTTTAACTCAATGAGAAAATATAACTATATGAATTTATTTGAAACTAGAAGATACCATCCAAATTCCAACACCAATCAGAAGGAAACCAAAGAAGTATTGCGCTGTTTTGCCACCTAAAATATGTGATAAACGATTACCTAAAAAGAACCACGCCAAGTGTGCACTGGCCCCGCCTATAAATAAAATCACACTAAACAATGAAAGGAAAAGTGTTCCTTCATCTATGAAGGGTGAATATACACTTATCGTAAATACTAAAAATTTAGGATTTAAGGCCTGAAAGATAACACCTTCAATAAATGATGGACCTTTTAAACTTTCATCTTCTTCTTGATTATCTTCAATTGAAATTTTTTTAATACTCGTTAGGCTCTTATAGGCCATATAGAATAAATAGAGAGCTCCAAATATTGGAAGATATGTCATGAGCGTCTTATGCTTCATGATAAAGTCAGTCGCTCCATATAGACAAATTAGTAGTCCAGAGATCGTTGAAAGCCATAGTCCTAAGATGAAAGGTAGCGTCTTTTTGAAACTAAAGGTGCCGCCAAGTCCAGCAAGGGTTATGTTGGCAGGCCCCGGTGAGTACACAAGAGGTGCAACAATAAAAATAAAACTAGTGAGAATTTTGGTTATCATAAGACTTACGTATCCATTGGGTCGACATCAATTTTAACTGAAAAAGAATAATCGATTTTATTTTGAGACCTAAAAACTTGCAACACTTGGTTTAACTCTCCCCCATTTTTACACATAAGAGTCATACTCCAAGTAAATAAATTTGCACGTCGTTCAATCATTGCTGGAGTCGGTCCCCAAACCTGCGCATCGATTCCCATCTTATCTATTAGCATACGTAGTCTATTAATTTCATGAGTTAGATCAGAAATAATCTTTTCACGATTTCGACCTGAAACATGGATATTTGCCATTTTCGTATATGGTGGAAAGAGACCAAATTCTCTCGTATTTAATTCATAATCATAAAAGCCATTGAAGCTATGTGACTTAATAAAATCAAACATTGTATTATCAGGAAGCATCGTTTGAATCGCAACCTTAGCATGATTTGAATAACGTCCTGCTCTTCCAAGAATTTGAACAATCATTTGATATGCTTTTTCCATGGCCCTAAAGTCTGGAAAGTTTAACATTGAATCTGTTCCAAGTATTAGAACGAGATTTACTTTTTTAAAATTGTGACCTTTCGATAGCATCTGTGTACCGACAAAGATGTCAATTTCGCCTTTATGAAAACGGTCCAATTTATCTTCTAGCTTTTCAAGATTTGTGATTTCGTCACGATCAAAGCGTTCTATCTTCTTTTGAGGATAAAAGTCTTGAAGAACTTCTTGCAACCTCTCTGTTCCAAAGCCTTTTTGGAGAAGGTTCATATTTCCACACTCTGGACAAATTTCAGGACGAGGAATCTGATAATCAGAATGGGAGCTAGAAAGAATATTTTTATTTTTAAAGTATCTAAGCGGAACCCCTGTATTTGGATCTTCGAATTTATAACCACAACTACGACATTGGAGGTAATTTGAAAAACCAAGGCGATTAACAAAGACAAGGACTTGTTCATCACGATCTAAAGCTTCGCTAATCATATCCATCGACTTCTTCTCAAAAGGCCAAATCGATAGAGCATCCATATCTTTTTTCTGCCCGTGAGAGCGTGAATCTAATAATTCGATTTCAGGGAAACCGCCAGCGACCCTCTTTTCCAACTTAAAATAATTATCGGGCTTAAGTTGGGTGAACGTAAAATAATTTTCTAAGCTTGGAGTGGCACTACCAAGAACAACTGGTGCATTAAATAGCTGGGCCTTTTTAATGGCCACATCTCTTCCGTTATAAGGACAACGATCTGTTTGTTTAAATGAGCTGTCATGCTCTTCATCAACAATAACAAGACCTAAATTTTCAACAGGAAGAAAAACACTTGAGCGTACCCCCATTAGAAGAACAGGACGATCGGACTTCTTTAAAAACTTCCAAATTGAATTCTTATGTGAAGGAGTTACTCCTGAATGATATGGAAGTACAGGGCAGTCTAGATACTTTTTAAAAGTCTCCATAAACTGAGGAGTTAAATTAATTTCAGGAAGAAGAAAGAGAACACTCTTTCCTTTCTTTAATACTTCTTTAATTAGATGAAGATAAATAAGCGTCTTACCAGAGCCCGTTACTCCATGAATAAGGAAACGATCAAAGCCAGATTCAAGCCTTGCACTTATATTTTCATAAATTGGTTTCTGGTCAGGACTTAATTCATGTTCAAAGTCTTGATTAAGTCCAAACTCTGTCTCTACTTCTCGTGGTCTCTTTAAAATCTTAGGTAAACAATCCCAAACAAGCTGTCCAAGATTATAGTGATAATAGCGAGACATCCAAGAATAAAGCTTCATTTCACTTTTTGATAAGCTAAACTCTGGAGCTAATACTTCATTAACAGGTTTTAGTTTATACTTTGCAAGAGTTGCTTCAAGATCTTCATTAGAGATATTAAATTCTGTCACGACACCTTTGGCCTTTCGTCTCCCCAAAGGTACTTCCACAAGAGAGCCGACAGGAATCTCCTCTCCTAAGGTTTTATAGGTTAAGATACTTGGAAGCTTTGGATAGTTGACCGCGACTTGGCAATAATGTTGAGCGTTCAGCTTGTTAACGTCTTGCATAAGAATAATTTTTAAAAAGTAAGTGTAAAAGCTACACTAAAACCATACAATAAGTATATGATTACATGGAATGTTGATCCAGAAATATTTAGGATTGGACCTGTCGCGGTTCGTTATTACTCACTTATGTTTATCCTTGGCTTCTTTATTGGCGAGCGATACTGTCGTCGCTATCTAATTAAAGAGAAAGGGTTTACAACAGATCAAGTTAGCTCCCTCTTAAATTATATGATAGCTGGTTGTATTATCGGGGCCAGACTAGGCCACTGCTTATTCTATGAGCCCGGCTACTACTTAAGTAACCCTCTCGAGATCCTCTATGTTTGGAAAGGTGGACTTGCCAGCCACGGTGGTTTCCTAGGTGTTATTATCTCTATCTATATCTTTAAGAAAAGAGTAAAGGATGTTCCACTACTTTGGCTTCTTGATCTTGTCGCTGCACCTTCATTAATGACAGGTGGTTTTATTCGCCTTGGAAATCTCTTTAACTCAGAAATCCTTGGCCATCCATCTAATCTTCCATGGGCATTTAAATTTGTCCGTGCCGATAATATTGCACGCCATCCAGCTCAATTATACGAGGCCTTAGGCTTCTTTGCTATCTCAGGTGTTATTTACTTTCTCTATTCAAAGTTTCATAAGAAATGGCAAGCGGGACGCTTTCTTGGACTTATTTTTATTGGTGGGTTCACTTGGCGATTTATTGTTGAATTCTTTAAAGAGAATCAAGTTGCCTTTGAACAAGGGATGATTCTAAATATGGGACAACTTTTGAGTATACCTCTAATTATTGCAGGTATAATTCTTGTCTTCTATAAACCAGTTGAAAAAAAATAAAAAAGGAAGCTTAAAGCTTCCTTTTCTTATATTCTTATTATTTGCAATAAGATAAATCTAATTCATCTAGCGTGTCATATATTCTAGACTTACCAAAGAATGATCCCCAAAGATCAATTCCAGTCATTCTATCAAGAGCAGCATCTGCTAAATCGAGATTCTTATTATAAGCAAATGAATTTGCGATTGCTCCTACTAATGAACCTTTTTGACCTTCAAGAGGAAGACCGTAGCAGTCCATATCATTTTTAATATAATCGTAAATATCAATCATTCGCTCTTGGCCCATTGAGTTTGCAGAGTAATACTTTAATACCCCACCTTCAACAACCGTAAACTTTTCAATTAATCGATCAACTGTTTCTTGAGAAAGCTCCTCACAAAGTCTCTTCTTCTTACTTTTTGAATCTCCATTTTGAAGTTCAACAATCACTTCATTTGTTGCCTTAACAAAGCAATTAACAAATTCTTTTGAATTAATTTGTGCAAATGATGAAGCTGAAACAATCATCAAAGTAGCTGAAATTATTAGTTTTTTCATGGGTTCTCTCCTCTTGTCATATGTATGTATATTTAAAAAATATCACAAGAAGAGAGTCTAGATTAAAGATTTGGAAGTATTACATACGGTGTTCAAGCTTTAAACACGAACAGACCAAGTGACCTCGTCACCACTTTCTTGGAAATCAATTCCAAGAGCATTTAACTCATCACGAGCAGAATCAGCGGCATCCCAGTCCTTAGCAGCACGAGCATCAGCACGTTTAGCAAGAAGCTCTTCAACCTTTTCTAGGGCAATCCCCTTTCTTCTGATTTGAACTTCTTTAATCTCATTTAAGAACTGCTCAGGGTCCATTGCAAATAAAGCACTCATACGGCCATACTTTGCTATCCATTCAGAAAAGGCAATTGCAGTTGGAGCAGAATTTACATCCTTTGCCTTCTTTTCAAGATTAAGGGCATTGAAAGTTTTAACGGCTTCATAAATTGCTGACATCATCTCACTAGTATTGAAATCATCATTACAAGCCTTTTCAATTTTCTTATCAAGACGTGACAATTCTTCTGCTAACTTCTTATTAACTTTAGCTGAATCATTTGTCGCAAAAGTTGCTGCATGCTTTGCAACTTGAAGTGCACGATAAACTCTAATTGATCCGCTAAAGGCTTGATCAATCTTCTCATCAGTCACATCAAGCATTGAGCGATAGTGAGTTGAAAGCATAATATATTTTAAAACTTCTGGATGATACTCATCCATGAATGCGCGAGCAGTGATGATATTCCCAAGGGACTTACTCATCTTCTCTCCACTCATATTGATGAAGTTATTATGCATCCAATAATTTACATACTTACATGAATTACATCCAACACCTTGAGCAATCTCGTTTTCATGGTGTGGGAAAATTAAATCGATTCCACCACCGTGGATATCAATTGATTTACCAAGGATAGATTTGATCATGGCAGAACATTCAATGTGCCAACCTGGACGACCTTTGCCCCATGGAGAATCCCATGATGGTTCACCTTCTTTGGCAGGCTTCCAAAGAACAAAATCCTTTGGATCTTTTTTGCGCTCGTCGACTTCGACTCGCTCTCCCGAATTTAATTCGTCTAGATTTACGCCCGATAACTCTCCATATGAATCTAGCTTTGTTGTCTCGTAGAAAACTTCTCCGTCAACAACATAGGCCATACCATTATCGATTATGCCTTGAACGTACTCAATAATTTGAGGAATATAATCTGTAACCTTCGGGTTATGAGTATGAGGACGTAGTCCTAGACGGCCAAAGTCTTCTTGGAAATATTTAATATAGCGCTCTGAGATCTCAAGTGAATCAACGCCTTCTTCATTTGCCTTATTAATGATCTTGTCATCAACATCAGTGTAATTATAAACGAAGTTTACATCGTAACCGATATGCTCCATCCAATTGCGGGCAAAATTAAAGAAGATTGGCCCTCTAAAGTTTCCAATATGAAGCGGCCCGTAAACCGTTGGACCACAAAGGTAGAGCTTAACTTTGCCTTCTTCTAACGGCTTAAAAGTTTCTTTCTTCTTTGTTAAAGTATTGTAAACTACTAGTGACACTATCAACTCCTCTATTTTTATGCAGATAGAATAACCGAAAAAGGGAAAACTGTCATGGAATTCGACTTAATCATCAAAAACGGAACTCTACACTCATCACAAAAAAGCTGGCAAGAAGATATCGGAATAAAGGACGCCAAGATAGTTAAATTAGCTAAATTTAGTGATGAAGAGCTTTCAAAAGCAGATAAAGTCATTGACGCGCAGGGACTCGATATCCTACCAGGACTTATCGACTCACAGGTCCACTTTCGCGAACCTGGTCTCACTCACAAAGAAGATATCGTTCACGGCTCAAAAGCTGCTGTCTTAGGTGGTATTTGTACCTTCTTTGAAATGCCAAATACAAAGCCGGCAACAACAACAGTTGAAGCAACGCAGGTCAAAGTTGATATCGCCCGCGAGACTTCATATGCCAACTTCGGCTTCTTCATTGGAGCAAGTGGAAAGAACCTTGATGAGCTTATCAAATCACAAGACATGGTTGGGTGCTCTGGGGTAAAGATCTTCCTAGGAAGCTCAACTGGGGACCTACTCCTTTATGATACAGATAAATTAGTTGAGATCTTTAAAACTCTTGATTGTCATATTTCAGTTCATAGTGAAAGTGAAGAAAGACTTCACGCTAACGTTGCCATTCGTGACAATGCCAATGGAGATGTTCACGCACATTATAAGTGGCGTGATGCCCAGACTGCTTTAGAGTCAACAAAAATGATTATCGAGGTGGCCAAGAAAGCTGGTCGCAAGGTTCATATTCTCCACCTCACAACAAAAGATGAAATTGAATTTTTAAAAGATCAAAAAGAGCATTGTACAATTGAGGTCACTCCTCAACACCTGACTCTCTTTGCACCAGATATTTATGACAAGATTGGAACGCTTGCTCAAATGAATCCACCAATTCGCACAAAGGACCATACAGATGGCCTATGGGAAGGTTTAAAAAATGGTGTGATTGATGTCTTTGGAAGTGATCACGCTCCTCACACTCTTGAAGAAAAAGATCAGCCATATCCTAAATCACCTTCAGGAATGCCAGGTGTGCAAACGATGCTACCAGTGATGCTAACTCATGTTCAAGCTGGACGACTTAAACTTGAAGATATCATCACTTACCTAGCAGAAAATCCAGCAAAACTCTTTAAGCTCAATAAGGGCTTTATCAAAGAAGGGATGGATGGAGATCTCACAATTCTTGATATGAAGAAGAAGTTCACAATTAAGAATGAGGATCAGGCTTCTAAAGTTGGTTGGACACCATTTGATGGAATGGAAGTTCAAGGAACGCCAACATACACGATTGTAAGCGGACAAGTTGCCATGGATCACGGCAAGGCCATTAAAGTTCAGGCCCAGCCGATCGTTCGAGGGAAGTAGGATGCGCTATCGAAGCAAGCTCGACCCTATTGTTTCCATCGTTCTTCTGCTGCCAATAGCTAATGCGATATTTAGACTAGTGTCGTTCTATCTTGCTAGTTCAATAATAGATCAAGGTTCTTTAATTTTTATTTTTATCTATGGAATCGTTTTAAGTTTAATATATTTTGGAATAATTTATGAAATTAAAGATGATGAGCTAATTGTTTCAAATCTTTTTATCAAGACTCGAATGCCAATTGCTTCAATTAAATTAATTAAGAAGTCTAAGAACTTTTTAGCTGCTCCCGCACTTTCACTTGATCGCATAAAGATTGTAAGTGATGAAAAATGGGTTTTAATTTCGCCAGTAAAAAAAGAAGAACTCATAAAACAACTCAAAAGAATCAATCCATTGATTGATCTTCAATTATGAAATAAATTTTTAAAAGTTAAATCTAAATTATTCAGAATTAAATTAATAATTTAAAAGAATGAAGTCCACCTTTATTTCTCTACCTCCAGTAAAGGAGGCTATAGCAATATAGGAGAAGTTATGGAGGACTTCATAAGGGTGATTTCTTTAATCATACTTATTTTAGAGTTTGTAATTCTAATTTTAAGTTGGTCAAAGTAATCTTTGGGGGTGAAGTTACTGCTTCGCCCCACCTTATGAATTTTAGCATAATTTAAGACCCGAATTCATCTATTTTTTCTGAATTATTTCCACACCAACCAAATCTTAACAATTTAGAACTACTATAATTACAATTGAATTTGTAATATTAAGTTCACTTTATTTGATTTATAAAAGGTATGTAATGAAAAAGAATATCTTATTCCTATGTACGGGGAATTCGTGTCGCTCTCAGATGGCCGAAGGTTGGGGCAAAGCGCTCAATGGCAACAAGTATAACTTCTACTCCGCTGGAACAAAGAAGCATGGCCTTAATCCTTATGCCGTAGCTGTCATGAAAGAAGCAGGCGTTGATATTTCAAATCATGAATCAAAAACAACGGATGAAATAAAAGAGAAAATGGATATTGTCATCACAGTATGTAGTGACGCAAATGAAAACTGTCCCTACTTTCCTGGTGGCAAGATCATACACATCGGTTTCGATGATCCTCCTCGCCTCACTAAAGACCTTAGTGACGAAGAAGAGATTCTTAAGATTTACCGACGCGTTCGCGACGAAATAAAAGAAGTGATTATTAATTTAGAAGAGAGAATATAAGATGGGATTTTTTGAGCGCTATTTAAGTATTTGGGTAACTATCTGTATCGTCGCAGGTATTATTCTAGGAAAGGTCCTTGGTTCATCAATTTCAATTTTAAGTGAGATGAATATAGCGACTGTTAATATCCCTGTTGCTATTCTTGTTTGGCTGATGATATTTCCAATGATGGTACAAATTGATTTTAATTCCATTGCTGATGTTGGAAAAAATCCCAAAGGTCTAAGCTTAACAATTGTCATCAACTGGCTAATTAAGCCTTTTACAATGGCCTTCTTTGCATGGTTATTCTTCTCAAAAATTTATGCTGCTTACTTAAGTCCAGAGCTTGCACAAGAATATATTGCGGGAGCAATTCTCTTAGGTGCTGCTCCTTGTACCGCCATGGTCTTTGTTTGGTCTTACTTAACAAAAGGTGATCCTGAGTACACACTTGTTCAAGTGGCCATTAATGATTTAATTCTTCTTGTTGCTTTCATTCCTATCGTTCAATTCCTACTTGGAGTCACAAGTATTTCTATTCCTTACGACACACTAATAAGTTCAGTCGTGATCTTTGTCGTAATTCCTCTACTTGCAGGCTATATCGCAAATAAAGTCTTAATTAAGAATTTTGGGATGAAATGGTTTCAAGAGGTCTTTATGGCACGCCTTAAACCAGTTTCAATTGTTGCTCTTTTAACAACCCTTGTTCTACTCTTTGCCTTTCAAGGGGAAAAAATCTTAGCGAACCCGCTTCACATTCTTCTGATAGCAATTCCTCTTACAATTCAGACTTACTTTATCTTCTTTGTGAGTTGGGGAATTGGTCGCAAGATGTGCTTACCACATAATATCTTGTCCCCTGGTTCAATGATTGGTGCCAGTAACTTTTTTGAACTTGCTGTGGCCGTTGCTATTGCTCTTTTTGGACTCAACTCAGGAGCGGCCCTAACAACTGTTGTGGGAGTTCTTATTGAAGTTCCGGTTATGCTTAGTCTTGTTAAGATTGCAAATAAATGGCGCTATTAATTCTCAAATAATTTGGCAGTTCCTACAAGCTTTCCATCATCGTAGTAATTTGCCATCTTCATTCCAAACTTTGTCACAAAGTGAATGAAGGTATTATCGACGATTCGAATAACAAATGAGCCATCCTCGCCATTTAAGATATTACGATTACCACCTGTACCTCGCGAGTGGGAATAATTCTTTCCATTTTCATCATATAAGAGAATTTCTGATTGCCCGTCAGTTCCCTTCCCATCATCTGATGAAAAGTAGTCGACATTTAAAACTATACGGTGGCGCTGACCTTTGTATTTACCATCAAAAAAATTAATTTGCCCCGCATAAGAACCATTAATTTTTCGTAGCTCTTTTGCATCATTAATCACTTTTGATTTTGCTAAAAAGACAGTTGGTTCAGTTATCGCTGGAATTGGAGAATACTTCACCATCTCATATACTTTAGGCTCTTGAGGTGCGCTCACATCAGAAGTCTTACTAGGCATGCCCCATCTTGATTCATTATCTTTATCAGTATTTTGCTTTGGCGCTAATTTTTCTCTTATTGAATTTCTTGCAATGAAGTCCGTTGGATCTTTCATGATCTCTTTTACTTCATCTTCTTGAACCTTAACTTTTTCAAGTCCAAGGGCCGCTAAGAATAAAGTAAAGGCTTGCGCAAGGGCCTCATCCCCCGCCTTATCAATAACTGGAACTTCCTTGATCACTTCGACTTTCTTTTCTTTGATAACTTCAACTTCTTTGATTTGAACTTCAGGCTTTGGTATTTGAGATCTTCCAATAAAGAAACCAGCTCCCAGGCTGGCGATGACAGCAATAATTAATGTTGGCTTCACTATTCTTCCTTAATTTAAAATATGAAGTGTTTCCTCTGTTCCATATGTGCAGTTTTCACATGTCACCTCTTCATGAATATAGAGGTTATCGTGATCGGCTAAATGAGTCACAGTGAATTTGGCCCCACATTTAGGGCAACATTCAATTTGCTTTTTTACGTCTTCAATTTCGCCAAAGTAACGTACGAAATTTTCGACTTTTACGGACCTTTCCTTCATATCAAGCTCCTCGTCACCTTCTATTTTACCGTATTTACTGAAATTTCGCATATTAAATGAGGTTATTTCATAAAAAACAACAACTTATGTTCATTAACTAATTGGTAATACACTGTATAGCCTTATAATTACTACGGAGTTCGTTTGCCAAAAGTCCTTGAACACGTTAAAACGTGCTATTATTAATAAAACGTAAGGTTGGACCACACCTACCTCTGCATAAGGAACAAAAGGACACACTATGAAAAACATCGAAGCGCTTAGAAATAGCAGCGAAGATATCTTAAACTGCCAGATCAAAGATGATACTGGACTTAATGATTTCCAAAAAACGGCGAATGACGTGCATATCGCAATTCCAAAAGTTGGGATTGAGAGATTTCGTATTCCACTAAATTTTGAACACAGAGATGGAAGTGTGCGCTCAACTGACGCACAAGCTTCAATGTTTGTTTTCTTAGAAGCACACAAGACAGGTGCAAACATGTCTCGCTTCTGTAACATCCTTCAAGCAGAAGGACTTGAGAAGAACGTTAATAACGAATTCTTCGCAACAGTACTTAGAAGATACCGTACAGATCTTCGTGACTATGATACAGAACCATTGATTCCACAGGCCCACCTAACGCTAGACTTTAACTATCCAGTTAAGCAACAGTCACTAAAATCAGGAAACTGGGGTTGGCAATACTACAATGTATCAATGGAAGGAATTGAAGGTCGTGATGGTATTCCATACATCAATTTAACACTTAAGTATGAATACTCATCGACATGCCCATGTTCTCTTTCAATGTCTAAGCAATATGAAGAGCAATACAGAAATGGTGAAACAACGGAAGGAAGTGGTATCGCTTCTGCTCACTCACAAAGATCAGTTGCTACGATTACTGTTAAATACAAAGCAGAGTCGAAATTTCATGTTGAGGACTTAATTGAACTAATGAGAATCGCACTTCCTACAGAGACTCAATCTCTTGTTAAGAGACTTGATGAGCAGGCATTTGCAATCTTAAACGGTGATAATCCAATGTTTGTTGAGCACTCTACAAGAAGAATCTCAGAGGTTCTAAACTCTGAAAAAGAAATCCTAGACTGGCAGGCCAAGGTTGAGCACCTAGAAAGCTTACACAGCCATAATGCTGTCGGATATATCAGAAAAGAACACCCAAAAGCATAAGAAATAGAAGGCCTCTAAATAAGAGGCCTTTATTTTATCAAAAAAATATTATATTTTTTAAATTTCTATATTGACAACTAAGGGTGAAATCCTTATTCTAACTCCACTTCAAATCGGAGGGCGATTAGCTCAGCTGGGAGAGCGCTACCCTTACAAGGTAGATGTCGGCAGTTCGATCCTGTCATCGCCCACCACTTTTTTTCAGTGGAAAACCTCCAAAGAAATTCAAAATAAATTATTCGGAACTCTTTAGAGTTCTTTTTTTTTGTTTGCAGCATTTGCAGGAGCAAATGATGCAATTCAACCCGCGAGTCCCACGATGGGACGAGTCGAGTACCTCAATTTGAAAACTATAAAGCCAATCATTGAAGATTATTATTTTTAATTGGTGACATATAAATACTCATGACAGTGAATTTCGAACTCTTTACTGCCATTGTCCAAGAAAAATTCAATATACTTTGTGTTTTTTAGACATAACAATTCGTAAAAAATATAACCTCCACATCAAAACAACTTAATTAATTAAAGGCTTCAACAAATTGAATGTCTAATAAACCGGAGGAATTTATGAAAAAAATTATCGCACTTGCTGCTGCACTACTAAGCGTTTCAACTTTTGCACTATCTGCAAACGATTCTTGGGATACAATCAAGTCTGAAGTATCTGCTGATTGGGATCTTTCATTTGCTGGAACAACTGTATTTGTTGGTCGTCCAGTTAGCGCATTTGACGTATGTCTAGACGGTGACCAATTTGTTACAACTAGAGAATTCCCAATTTATGAAATCGTTAAAGTTGGAAAATCTCACCCAGAAGCTGACGAAGATGGATATGCATCAGTAATCGTTGGATACGAAATCCTTTCTTTCCCAACAACTTACACTTCATATAAAGAAGTTTGTAGAAACGATGACAAAAACTGTAAGAGAGTTCCTTACACAGTTAACCAAGACCTAACTAAGAACGTATCTGTAAAAGAAGTTGTTAGAAGAAACGTTGGTTCAAATGATCGTACAATTGAAAAGACACTTTTCAAGAAAGAATACGTAATCCCAGCTTGTAACTAATAAATTCAATAGCTTAAGCGTTTTCCCTAAGGCGCTTAAGCTATACTTTTTATAGCATGAGTAGATCTAACAATCTGTTCATGCTATTCCAAGTTCTATGGATAAAACCAACTCCCCACATATCGGCCAAGAACCTCTTGGGCTTATCGATCAAGTCGTTAATGATTTGACTGATAATCTGAAAAGCTATCGCAATATAAAAATTGGCGTAAGACTTATCTCTGATAAAAGTGGAGTTAGTGAAAGGACAATTTATCGATTACTGGCCAAGGAAAATAAGCCTACATACCAAACACTTCTAAAGCTTTACCGAGCTATTTATAACACTAATAATGACACACTTTTATTATCTCTAGTTCCTAAAGTGATTAAGAACGAGATTAATAAGTGTAATCCAAATAGAGCAAGTGAAGGTATTCAGTTTCACGAGAATATTGAAACTCAAATGTTATATGATCGAACTTTTGCTGAGATTTATATCTTAGCGGCATGTTCACCAATAACCAATGAGCTAATTCAATATCGCTACGGTATGAGTGGAATGCTAACTTTAGAAAAGATGCTTGATATGAAAGCGCTCCGACAGACAAAGGCGGGACTGTATACCCTTGGAGAGAATCAAACGAATTTCAGCGCAAAAACACTTAAGCGCTTAGGAATGTCACTAATTGAAAAGTATAGTAAACCACAAGATGCAGAAGACTATGGAAATAATATCATCGGCTTCTACGCAGAAGGTTTGAGTGATGAAGCTTATAACCGTTGGCTTGAAGTCGACGCTAAGGCTTTTGAAGAAAAGATAAAAATTGCAAATGAGAGTAAATCAAAAGGAACAAAGAGATCTTTTACATTTATGGTAACAGATACTTTGAATGAGAAATAATATGAAAGAACTAATAATAATTTTAGCATCCCTTTCTATCTATGCAGGCGTAGGAGGAGTTTCAGGTGGACCAAAGCCAACGAAAGATGACTTTGCAAAACTAGGACCAAATACATCATGGGATAAGATTCTAAATGCTAAAAAACTAAGTGATGACATCAAAATAGAAGGCACAACTGTCTTTGTCTCAAGGCCAGTAAGTGCATTTGATACATGTCTTGATGGAGATATTCTCAGAACAACAAGAGAATTTCCTAAGTACGAGAGAGTTAAAGTTGGCAAAACACATTTTGGAGCAGATGAAGACGGATATAAATATGTCAAAGTTGGAACTGAAAAGTTAAGCTTCCCTATCACCTACACAACATGGGATAGAGTTTGTGCAAACAATGGCAAGAGATGTCGAGAAGTAACGAAAGAAGTTACAACTGAAACCATAAAAAAGGTGAAAGTTAAAAAAGTAAAAGTCTATAAAAGCAATAGTGATAGGCTTAGAGAAGTAATTCAGGACTCTTTTAATAAAGAATTTATCATTCCTTATTGTCAGTAGATGAACAATTCAAAATAAATTAAGCCGCTAGTAATAGCGGCTTTTTTTTTGCAAAATATGGACAAAATCTTCAAAAATCTTCATTTGTCCTAAAAAACCAAGATTCTTATGACAATGTCGATAAAAATCCCATTAATCGAGTGGAAAAATTGTCACTTTAATTCAATCAAATTAATTTCATCTCATCAAAACAACTAAATAAGAAACAAATTGTTTAAACAACATTTCAAACAATTTAATAACAACCGGAGGAATTTATGAAAAAATTAATCGCACTTGCTGCTGCATTACTAAGCGTTTCATCTTTTGCACTATCTGCAAACGACACTTGGGATCACATTAGAGAAGAAGTTAAAAATGACGTAAACCTAGTTATGTCTTCAGGGTACTCAGTATTCATGGGAACAACTAGAACTACAGCTTTTAACGTATGTGTTAACGGTGAAAACTTCAATACAACTAAGCCATTCCCAATCTACAAGTACGTTAGAACTAACAGAGGTGGAGATAATGATAACTTCAAGAAAGTAATCGTTGGTTACGAAATTCTTTCTTTCCCAATCTCAAGAGTTGTAACTAAAGAAATTTGTTACGGAAAAAACGACAACAGATGTAAAACTTATACAGAAGTTGAAACTCAATCAGTTGTTAAAGACATCACAATTTCTAAGTTAGTTCGTCGTGGTGGAGATCGTGATGACAAGCTAGTAGAGCTTTTCACAAAATCATACGAAATCCCAGCTTGTAACTAATTACGAGTAAGGATCTAGGCAAGTGCCTTTTCCCTAAGGGGCACTTGCTAATATAAAAAGGCCAAGACACGTTCTTGGCCTTTGTAATTTTTACTACTTAAATGTTTTTAATTACGAAACTGGCCCAATTACCGTATAAATTGAAGCATAATGAGAGAAATGACTACAAATGATATCAACAACTTAAAAGATACAACGACCCTTGATCTAAAAGGACAAGTTGCACTCGATATCACGACACATCTCAAACAATTTCGTGATGAATCAATAGGTCTAAGAAAACTATCAGAGAAATCTGGAATCCATCAAAGAACATTAAAACGATTATTGGCCCAAGAAAACCGACCTGGTTATCAAACACTAGTAAGACTTTATAGCTGTCTAGCTGAAAGTCCTAATGGCGGCCTTATGTTAAAGAATATTCCAGAAAGAGTTGCAAAGGAAATTGAAAAAAGATCTCCTATATCAACAAAGGGTAATCTTCAATATAGCGAAGAAGCAAATCAAGAAATGCTCTATGATAAAGTTTTTGCAGAGATTTACTGTCTTGCCTCAATGTCACCAATTACAAGCGAATATATTCAATATCGCTATGGTATGAGCGGCGTTGAAACAGCAGATAAAATGCTAGACCTTGGAGTTTTAAAACTTACAAAAAAGAATACATACACAATTGGTGATAAACAGATAGAGTTTTCTCCTAAACTTGTAAAAAGGCTTGGTTTAAACTTAGTTGAAAAATATTCGAAAACAGAAGATGTTGATCTTGCTGAAAAAAACCTAATCGCATTTTATGCAGAAGGCTTAAGTCCCGAAGGTTATCGAAAGTGGCTAAAAATTGACCAAGAAGCTTTTTATAAAAAAATTAATGTGACTAAGGAAGAAGGAATGCTTGGTGAAATCAAGACATTCACTTTTATGGCCACAGACACAATGAGAAAGGATTAAAATGAAGAATCTAGTATTTATAATATTAATTGGACTTAGCCTAAATACCGTCGCAGGAACTGGCGGAATTAATGGATTCCTAGAACTTAAAAATGACCGCATTGACGCAGGAACTGGCGGTGTAGTTGGTGGAGTTGACGATCTCGATGAACTAAAAGATAAGAACTGGAATATCATTAGAGATCGTGTAAGAAATGACTATAACCTTGATCTTCAAGGTGATATTGCCTTTGTTGGTAAAATAGTATCGGTATTTAACGTTTGTATTGAAAACGACAAACTAAGATCAATTAAGAAAATGCCTGTATACAAAAGAGTATGGCTTGGTGGAAGTAGAGAAAATGATCGATTTAAAGATGTTTTAGCTGGATCAAAATACTATTCATATCCGATTGAGTCTGAAAGTGAAGAAAGAAGGTGTTATGGCCGTAAAGATAATCGCTGTAAAGTTATAAAGAAAGTACGTAGACAAAGCCTAAGTCCAAGTATTACTTTAAGAAAAGATATTACGCGAAATAATAGAAACGGTGATAGAAAATACGTCGAAATCTTCACTAAAAAATACGACATCCCATATTGTAATTAGAAAAATTAATCCTAGGCGCTTATATACTAACGCCTAGGTTTTTTCTATTATCAACAACTACTAAACGAATTGAGTTATCACTAATCTTAAAACGGATGCCATCTGTAAACTTCCCTTTTATATTATCTTTAAGAAGTTCTTTAGTAAGCTCTTCATCACATCTTAGGTTTCCAGTTACTGTAACTGAAAGATCCCCAGATTGAATTAGAGTGATTTTAACAAATTCAATTCGAGAAAATACAAATGGTAAAGATTCGATATAAGAGATTAAACCTTTTTGATATTTGGCCGTCTTGATTCTATCAACAGCACTCTCATTGATATATAGACTTGCATCAAATTCTATTTTTGAAAGAGCTATCTCTAAATCACTTTGAACTTCTTCAATCTTTATTTGTTTTTGAGTATTTTCCACCTCTGCCATAATAGGAGCGGCTTGCTCTTTAACAGATTTGATCTCAAAGCGACTTTGAGCTCTCTGGGCCTTTAAACTTCTGGCCTGACCTCTTAACATCTCTAGAGAGTTTACGATTGTCTTTGTCTTATTTTTTTCTTCTTGGAATTCGTCATTAATTAAAGAACATTCCTTTCTTAATTCATTAATTTCAATAGAAACACCTTCTAGAAGTTGACGTGTTGCTTTGTTTTCTTCTCTTTGTTTATTAAGACGTCCTAAAAGCTCATCTCTTTGAATGAGAAGCTCACCTTTTTGTCTTGTGGCCTTATCAATTCCCTCTTCTAATGTTTCCTTATTTAGAAGAACAAGATTCAATTCATCTTCAGTCTTTTGAGAAGCGGCCAATGCTTCATTAAGCTTTTTCTTCTTTTGCTTAAACTCTTTCTCGACTATTTTCTTTTCGTCTAATTCAACATTTAAAAGCTCAAGCTTTTCTTGATGCTTATTTTCAACTTCACTTAATTCAATACTGCTTTTTTCAATTTCTGTATTAAGTTTTACGATTTCTTTTTTTGCTTCTCTAGTATCAACAGCAAGTTTTTTGATTTCTTGATTAAGTTGTACCTTTCTCGTAAGGTTTGACTCTAATTGATTTTCGGCTTCCTCGATTTCTGCTTCGATTGTCGCCATTGCAGCTCTAATATTGTAACAATCATTTTCAATCTTAGTTAATTCTTCATTACTAATAACTTGTTGATTGTTTAAGTCTTTATGCTTTGCAAGAAGCGTATCTCTTTTTAAAGTAAATTCTTGTAAATTACTTTCTTGATTTCTTTTTACACTATCAAGTTCATCTAGCTTTTGTTCTGTTGAGTTAATCATCTTTTCAATAACTTCAACTTCTGTTTTTAAAACCTGCTCTTTACTTCTCTTGTCCTCAACTTCTACTTCCAGCAGCTTCAGTTGCCCATCAAGATTTCTCTTATGTGTCAGATGTCTCTCATATGTATCGCTTTCTCTTTGGATTGCTACATCTAATTTAGAAATTTCTGTTTCTATAGATTCTTTTGCTTTCGATTTTTTATTCTTTATTCTCTCAACTCGCTTTGTATTGGACTTAAGCGATGATAGAGTATTTTCTTTACGTGAAAGTACATCTTTTAAATCGACTACTTTATTCTCTAGTTGCGAGATAATCTCGATATTTTCACTCGTTACTTCTTTATTATTGCTAATCTCTTCTTCTACTTGAGAGATTTTTCTTTCAAAATGAGCAACTTTCTCTTCAACACCTTCCAATTGTTGTACTGTTTGATCTAACTTAGTACACAATTCATCTGCAATTCTATTAAGTTTTGTATTTTCTTGGGCCAATTCTTCAATCTCTTGCCCCTTAGTTTCAATTCGCCCTTCACCGATCTCAATACGTCCCTTTAAACTTCCAATTTGTAAAAGGATTTCATTATTTGATTTAGTGATTTTCTCTTCATCTGCTAGAAGAATATTCATTAAATTATCTTGTTCTTGAATTTCTTCATTAAGAACATCTCTATTTCTCTTAGACTTTTCAACTTTAAGATTTAGAAGATCGATACTTTTTTCTAATTTAAGAGCTGTTTGAGAAAGACTCTCTTTTTCAGATAACAAACGACGTTTTTCGACATCAAGATCAAAAATTTCTTGTCTCAATTCTACTTCACGGCCTTTCTCTTCGTTAATCTCTAGTCTTAAATTCTTAATCTCATTAGATTCGTCTTGTATCTTTCTTTCGAGAGCTTCAATTTGTTTTTCACGATTTAAACAATTTGCAGTAGCCTGATTCTTCTTTGTTTCAAGCTCTTTAAGCGAAATTGTTAATCTTTCACTTTCACTATTTAGAGCACGAATTCTTTTTTCACTGTCAATACTTTCTGCAAGAATTAATTCATATTCTCTCTTTGTTTTCTTATAAGTTCGATCTAGCTCATCAAGTTCTAAGAGAGAGCTTCCCTCTCTTTCCCTTAATGATGTAATCTTTGTTTCTAACTCTTTTTGCTGAACTAGGTTTTCTTCAATTAATTTCTTGAAGCGTCCTGATTCTGACTTTAGCAGTTCCAAGTCAGACTCTAGCTCAAGCTTCTTTTTTTCTTGTGAATCTAGGTGGTAATTTAACTCTTTAAGTTGTGATTTCTCACTTTCTTCTTGAGTTTTAAGCTGTGAAGCCTCTGATTCGAGTCGATTAATTCGAGCTTTAATCTTGAGTATGCTCTGCTTAACAGTTTCTTGCTTTGAATTAACATCTTGCAACTCACTTACTTGATGAGCAAGTTTCTTCTCAAGTTCATTTTTGTGCTCATACGACGCCTCTAGGTCGTACTTCATTCTTTCATAAAGAGTTGCCTCTTCATTTTTCTTGGCCTTAACTTTCTGGCTCTTCTCGATTAATGAAGATATTTCACTATCAAGTTTAATTCTTTCAGTATTTAATAATTCAATTTGATCTTCTACTTTTTGAATTTCGATATTATCGCTTTCTATTTGTGAAAGTATTTTCTTAATTCGTTTCTTAGTATCCTTAATCTGGTTGCTTACACCTTCTTTCACTTCTGCATTACAAATTTTATTGCCACTAAGAACGTCTAGCTTACTCTTTAAAGTACCCTCTTCACCTTTTAATGTTGCAAGTTCAAGCTTGATCTTATTAATACTTTCTAATTTATCACCATGTGTTTTCGAAAGGCCTGTTACCTCTTCCTTTAAACTCGTAATACTTTTTATAACAAGCTGCTTTTGATCGATTAATTCTTTTAGTGATGACTCTTGAGACTTATTTAGAGATTTTATCTTATCTATTCTTTGTTCAAGAATTTCTTTATCCGCTATCTCATCTGTTAGATCAGACTGTAGTCGACGTAAATTATTTTCTGTTTTTTGAAGCTTTATACGCTGTACTTCAATATCTCTTTTTAGTGAATTATTTTCACTAATTGCTTCCTCAAGTAATCGTTGATCTTCAACAATTTTCTCAGCTGCCTGAGCAGTCATTGCTTTGATTTCTTCAGGGTTTTCTTTTACTTTTTTATTCTTTAAATTAAATAGATTCATAGGGTCCTCACTGCCCTATATTTTCTCACTAAATTGTCTTTAAATAAGCATGTGGCAAGATTTGCATTGGCGCGGTGCTAAGTCATTTATCACCAATTTTTTTAATCATATATTCAATAGTTTTGTGTCACAACCTGAGCTTTTTAGTCTATCTTTAACTCTTGTCTTCCCCTCTTTCTAAGTGCATATTAATAAGATGATTTTTCTCTTATATTTGGCCGTTGGCGCTTTTGTTGGAACACTTTCAGGTTTATTTGGAATCGGTGGCGGTGTAATTATTGTCCCAACTCTCTTACTCATTTTTAAAGAACAAGGATTTTCATCAGATATTACGATGTTTATGGCCCTTGGTACTTCTCTAGCAACAATTGTTGTAACAGCAGCTTCTTCAACACTAAGACATTATAATATGGGTAACCTAATCGTTGAGGTTTCTAAGAAGCTTATCCCACCTATTTTAGTCGGTATTTGTGTCGGTGCATATTTAGTAAATCAGGTAAAAGCTTCAACTCTTGAGGCTTTGTTTATCACTTATCTTTATTTAGTTTCATTAAAAATGATTTTGTACAAAGTAAAAGTTGATGAACCAAAAGAGACATCTAAATTTCTCTATGGAATAACTGGATTTATCATTGGCCTTAAATCATCAATTCTTGGGATTGGGGGTGGAACAATTAGTGTCCCTTTTTTAACATGGCGTGGTTATCCTATGAAAAATGCTGTAGGAACATCCGCATCAATTGGTATTCCAATCGCGCTCACTGGTAGCGCATTTTACATCTATAACGGTTTTGATAAGCTAACTCCAGAATACTCTCTTGGTTATGTCTACTTACCAGCATTTTTTGGAATTTCAATTGCAAGCTTCTTTTTCACAAAGCTTGGAGCAAAGATTTCAAGTGTGGCCAATCAAGTGCTTATGAAAAAGATTTTTGCTATTATGCTTATCCTAATAGCGATAAAGAAGACGACTAGTTTTATCTCTTAAACGTTTAGGCTCTTATCAATTACTTGTTTTAAGCTAATGAAAGACTCTGTCGATTGAATCTCTTTAATCATCTGAATCTTTCCAATAAGAAATTCATGAAAGTGATTTATATCCTTAACCATGATTTTTACAATTAATGCATAATCACCTGTCGTATAATAGGCTTCAACGATTTCATCCATTTTCTCGAGCTTATCAATTACTTTGTGAATATCTCGTGCATTAACTAAGTGAAGGCCAAGAAGAACCACAACACCATGACCAAGCTTAGCATAATCAACCTTTATAGAGCTTCCTATGATAATGCCAGCTTCCTTAAGCTTTTCCACTCTTTGATGAATAGTACCACCTGAAACCCCTATTTTTCTGGCCATTTCAAGGAAGGGCATGCGGGCATCTTTTTCCAAAAGCTTAATTATCTTCTTATCAGTACTATCAATTTCGTATTTTTCGGCCATTTTACCCCTCAAATATACTATATCCTCATTAGATTACTCTATTTATTAAATAATTGATAGTTTTAGATGTTCATAATTGAGAAATTGATAAAAATTACCGATTATTAATAAAAATATGGAGGTTTTCATGTGTGGATTTAGTGTTTTTACCGGAATAGTTGATAAAGAAGAGTTTGAAGTTAAGTTCGATTTAATCGCACACCGCGGTCCAGATCAAAGAGCAATTCACTCTTTGAAAGATGGCCTAATGGGATTTCACCGACTTGCCATTATGGACCTGACAGATGCTGGTTCTCAGCCTTTTATCTCAAAAGCTAAAACACACCTTGTTTGTAATGGAGAAATTTATAATCATCGTCTTTTAAAAACAGACTATATTGAACGCTATGACTTTCAGTCAGACTCTGATTGTGAAGTGATCATCCCTATTTTTGAAGAATATGGTATTGAGAAGTTACTTCTATCACTCGATGGTGAATTTGCTTTTGTTATCGAACAAGATGGTAAGTTCTTTGCAGGCCGAGACCCTATTGGTATCCGTCCCCTCTTTTATGGTTATGGTGTTGAGGACGGAAAGATTGCCTTTGCCTCTGAAGTAAAGGCCCTACAAGAACTATGTAGTGATATTAAACCATTTCCACCAGGTCACTACTACGCTGATGGTAAATTTGTTTCATATTTTGATGTGAGAGAAATTAAAACAAGAAAAGAAGAAGATCTTGAAGCGGTTTATAAGGGAATCCATGATCACCTTGTAGAAGGTGTTAAAAAACGTCTTGATGCAGATGCTCCAGTTGGTTTTCTACTCTCAGGTGGACTTGATTCATCACTAGTTTGCGCTATAGCTGCAAAGTTAAGTGATAAACCAATTAAAACATTTGCTGTGGGTATTGATACAAACCCAATTGATTTAAAATATGCGCGAATTGTTGCAGACTTTCTAGGAAGCGAGCATCATGAAATTATCTTTACAAAAGAAGAAGCGTTTGCCCATCTCTCAGAGCTAGTTCATAAGCTTGAAACATGGGATATCACAACGATTAGGGCCTCAATGGGTATGTCTCTGGTTTGTAAGTACATCCGTGAGAAAACTGATGTGAAGGTTGTCCTAACAGGCGAAGTTAGTGATGAGCTCTTTGGATATAAGTATACAGACTTTGCACCAAGTGCAATTGAATTTCAAAAAGAAGCACAAAAGCGTGTTCATGAATTATATCTCTATGATGTTCTAAGAGCTGATCGCTCGATTAGTTCTCATTCACTTGAAGCGCGAGTACCTTTTAGTGATAAGGCCTTTATTGAATATGTTATGGGTATTGCACCAGAGCAAAAGATGAATTGGTCTGGTGAGGGTAAATACCTTCTTAGAAAAGCTTTTGATCATAGTGAGTACTTACCGGATGAGATTCTTTGGCGTGAAAAAGCGGCATTCTCAGATGCTGTAGGACACGATATGGTTGATTGGTTAAAGGCGCTTGCTGAAGATAAGTACAGCGATTCAGACGTTGCTCAGGCACGTGAGAAATATGAGCATGGTACACCTTTTACAAAAGAGTCGTTAATGTATCGAGAAATCTTTGAAACACATTTTCCAGATAAAGCACATTTAATTAAAGATTTTTGGATGCCAAATAAAGAATGGGAAAACTGTCAGGTAGATGATCCATCCGCACGAGTTTTACCAAACTACGGAGACTCAGGAAAATAACAATAAAAAAGCCTCGCTATAGCGAGGCCTTCTTTTAACAAGTATTAATTTTTTAGGAGGATAATAGCTTAGTTAGCTACTTCCATCCCGCTCCCAGAATCGATAACCTTCAGTCCTACATGTGACATGAACTTCTCTGGCTCTGTTAATTGTAGAGCAATCTTAAGAACATCTTCAACATGAGTTACTGGATGAACAGATAGTCCTTGCTTGATTTCCGGTGGGATCTCAAGAAGATCTTTTCTATTCTTCTCAGGAATAACAACTGTTTTTACTCCTGCTTGTTTTGCTGCCAGCATCTTCTCTTTTAGGCCACCAATTGGAAGAACACGTCCTCTAATTGTCACCTCACCTGTCATGGCAACATCTTGCCTTACAGGAATTCCAGAGATTGCTGATGTAATGGCCGTAACCATTGTGATACCTGCTGATGGACCGTCTTTTGGAGTCGCTCCCTCAGGTGCATGGATATGAATATCATGTGTTTCAAACCATTCTTTATCAATTCCAAGACGACCTGCAATTGAACGAACATAGCTCATTGCTGCTTTTGCCGACTCAGTCATAACCTCTCCAAGTTTACCAGTGATTTGGATACCACCTTTACCTGGAACTGCAATAACTTCGATATGGAGCATACAACCACCAACTGAAGTATAAGCAAGACCATTTACTAGACCTACTTCTGGCTGCTCTTCGATTACATTATCATCGAATTTAACAGGACCAAGGAACTTCTTAAGTTGTTTAGAAGTGATTGTGAACTTCTTACCTTTTTCAATATCTTTTGTGACAACATCAGTTGCAATCTTTCTTGCAATTGTGTTGAACTGTCTCTCTAAACCACGAACACCAGCTTCTTTAGTGTAACCACGAACAACGTCCATGATTGTATTTTCACTCATTGAGTATTCGTAAGCATCAAGTCCATTATCTTTCCATGCACGTGGTGCAAGGTACTTCTTAGCGATCTGAGTTTTCTCAATCGGAGTATAACCAGCTAGGTTAATAATCTCCATTCTATCTCTAAGTGGACCTGGAATTTGTCCAAGGTCATTTGCAGTCATAACAAACATTACTTTTGATAGATCGTACTCTACTTCTATGTAGTGATCTCCAAAGTTCTTATTCTGAGCTGGGTCTAGAACCTCTAGCATTGCTGCTGCTGGATCCCCTCTCATATCAGAAGTCATCTTATCAATTTCATCTAATAGAATAACTGGGTTTGAAGTCCCTGCTTTCTTAACTGCACTGATGATCTTACCTGGCATTGCACCTACATATGTACGACGGTGACCACGGATTTCAGATTCATCTCTAACACCACCAAGTGAAACTCTTTCAAACTTACGTCCAAGAGACTCAGCAAGTGACTGACAAATCGATGTTTTACCAACACCTGGAGGACCTGCTAGACAAAGGATTGTTCCCTTACCTTCAGAACCAACAAGACTTCTTACTGCAAGATACTCAAGAATTCTCTCTTTTACATCTTTCATTCCGAAGTGGTGATCATCAAGAACTTCTCTTGCATGTTCAACATCATTATTATCTTCTGTGTACTCTCCCCATGGTAGAGAAAGCATCCAGTCAATGTAGTTTCTAACAACTGCAGATTCTGCAGACATTGGAGACATTGACTTAAGTTTCTTAATTTCTTTTGTAACACGCTTAACAGCTTCTTCAGGCATTTTCTTCTTTGCCAGACGCTCTTCCATTTCTTGAACTTCAGACTTCTCATCTTTTTGTCCAAGCTCTTTTTGAATCGCATTCATCTGCTCATTAAGGTAGTACTCTTTTTGAGACTTTTCCATTTGCGACTTAACGCGAGTTCTTATTCTTCTCTCTACGTTAATAATCTCAATTTCACCTTGCATCTTCTCTAATAGAAGTTGAAGACGTTGCTCAATATCCACAGCTTCAAGAATCTCTTGCTTTTCTGGGATCTTCATCGATAAGTGAGCAACAATAATATCAGCTAATCTTGATGGATCAGTGATTGATGAAATACTCATAAGTAATTCAGGTGGAATTCTCTTATTAAGTTTCACATATTGTTCAAATACGTTTTTGATTGAACGTACTGTCGCTTCGATCTTAACTTGTTCTGGAACTTCTGGAACGCATTTAGAAACGTCGGCCCAATAACCTTCACTTCTTGCTTCAAACTCATCGATCGTTGCTCTATACTTCCCTTCGATAAGTACCTTAACTGTATTATCTGGTAGGCGAAGCATCTGAATAATATTTACAACAGTTCCTACATTGTAAACATCTTCACGATCTGGATTTAAAATACTAGCATCTTTTTGTGTGACGAGAAAAAGCTCATTACCATTTTTTGAAGCTTCCTCTAGAGCATTGATTGACTTCTCTCTTCCTACAAATAGTGGAACAACCATATGTGGAAAAATAATCATGTCTCTTAGTGGAAGTAGTGGTAAGTTCTTCGACTCAGTTGACTTCTTGTCTGACATAGCACCTCCTGCACTATTAATACTTGTCATAATTTCATACTGGGAAAGGATAGGAAAAAGACCTCATGTCTAAATTCTGTTCCTTTAATAAATTGTATCAATATCCCCTCACGTTTTGGAAAGTTTTTTTCGCCGGAATCTTATGCCCCTCAATAAATTCACAGTGTATTAATAGCCTAACCTATGGTTTTTAAAGGCATTTTCCTTACCTGAGCGGTGAACACTGTTTAGCTAAAATATTCTAACATTTAGGCTGTATGAATTTTTTATAATCGTAAATTGAACATCTCTAGAAATAATATCTTTGAACTTTACATTCTTCTCGAAAATTCTTGAGACAAGATTTCGTGAGAGTGTCTAAAGAAATAAGCAAAAAAAAAGGCCAGACATTAAGTCTGGCCCCTATGGAGTAAGTTAAGAAATATCTTAACTAATTAGAAGTTTGTAATGAGTCTCGCATATCCTGCATTTACCTTCTTTTCTACGTCAGATCCTGCACTAAGAACTCCATTAATATAAAGCTTATCGCGATCCTGCATCATATATCCAAGAATTAGTCTCATATCACTATTTACATCATATGATCCAAATACATGATGACCTGTAGAAGCTGGTGTTGAATAGAATCCAATTGCGTCTACATCTGCAAGTCCAACTTGGAATGCATAATCATCAGCCTTTAAAAACTCGTAACCAAGCTTGAAAGAACCAAAAGTGTAACGAGCGTCTAACATATAAACACTACCATCATTACTTCCATCTGTTCCATCAGTGAAAACACCACCAACAGTTGGGATACCACCTCTTGAATCAGTCGTAGTATGCTTATAAGTAAAACCAATATCTAAACCAGTGTTTCCAATACCATTGAATTCAAAATATGCCACATATGCATCGTAATCAAAGTTTAAATTTGAAACTGGTGTTCCACTAGATACTTGGTCAAGGAAGAAGTCTTGGAATCCTACATATTGAGCAATAAAATTCATACGCTTTGCCCAACCAAGGTTTAGCTTTTCGTAGTCGATCATTGCTGAGTACATTTGCTCAGTTGATCCAATTTTAATTCCACCAGCTCCAAGGTATCGACTATCAATAGCTGTAGCTGCACCATTAACTTGATTAAGTGGAGTATAAATTGCTCTTACAGCGAGAGTACCACCCATTGCTCTTGTACCATATGTTAGGGCCATACCATCAAGCTCAGCTCCATATGCTAATTGCGGATAAGTTCCAGATCTAGCAGTCCCCTTCTGTAGATGGTACGAAGGACCTTCGATAGTTGGTAGACGTCCAATAGAAAACGTGAATTTATCATCAATCTTATAATTAATAAATGCTCTTTCAACATAAACTTCTGAACCAGACTTATCACGACCAGCACCACCTGAATTAGAAACAGCAGAAGTATTACCAGCACGACTTGTAAAATCATTAAAGTATTTAGACATTGAAAGACGTCCATAGAAGTCTAATTTATTACTTCTTTTTGAATGCATATCAAATCTAAACCACAGAGAGTTTTGAGATTCACTATAGTTACTGTTTTGTGTTGTATTCTCTACATCAAAATAATCATAGCGAGCCTCTAGCTCTCCATTAAAGTTCCACGTATTTAAATCCCTTGATAGCTCAAGATCCTCTACTCTGTCTTCTAGAGATGCACCGTAAGCAGTCGATGAAAGAACTGCAAGTGCGATAATTGATTTTTTCATTGTATTTAATTTCATTTTTTAGTCTCCTTAAATTAATTATCCACCGATTGATGAAGATGCATCTTTACACTGAAGTGTACATCCGCTTCCAACGTCTACTGTTGCACCAGAACAAGTCTTAAACTTAATAACGGTTCCAGAACGACCTGGTGTTGCCATCTTTTCTGCTTCTGCTTTTGATTTTTTACACTGCTTTACAACAGCATTGATGAAGTCATCTTTTGCACCCGCGAATGCAAAAGGAGACATTAGTGAAACTCCTAATAAAATAGGAAATATCCTAGAAATTCTCATGGCTCCTCCTTGATATGAGAACATAGTTAAATGCTTAAACTACTAATAAAAATTATTTTAGTGAGGTATACGAAAAAAATAAAGAGGGAATCTGTACTTTTCTAAAGAAAAGCTAAAGTAAATCTATCTAAATATTTAAATTTACTTAAACCATACAGCTCAACGACCAAGAAACCATTTAAGTCAGGAATATAAGGCACCGTAATAACTACGATGCCTTCTTATGATTTGATTCTTTTGGAAATTTTACGACTTTTGCATCTTCAGTTTTTTTTACCTTAGATGTCGATGCATCATTTTTTGTTCTTCCGCCAATTATCTCATTTTGGAGTATTGATAGAACATTTTGAAGATTATTAGTTTCATTATTTAAATCTTCCGCATATTGAAGCATCTTTGATGCAATTTCTTGATTATCAGATGATGCTTCTTGCATCTGATTCATTGCTTGTGAAATATTTGTAACACCAGTTTCTTGTTCAGATGTCGCTGCTGATATTTCTTGAGACATTGAAGATACATTCATTACACCATGAACAATCTCTTCAAGGGCCCCTGTACACTCTTCTGAAACTTTAATTCCATCATCAATTTTGACACGAGACTGCTCAATCATCGATTCTACAGACTCTTTATTTTCTTTTACGATTTTTTCAACATGGGCAACAGACTTCGTTAGGATTGCATTAATCTCTTCAGATGCAGTTCCAGACATTGCAGCAAGATTTCCAACTTCTTCTGCAACAACAGCAAAGCCCTTACCATGCTCACCTGCTCTGGCCGCTTCAACTGAAGCATTGAATGAAAGAAGCTTTGTTTGAAAAACAATGTCATTAATAACTTGTGTTTTCTCATTAATCTCATTGATCAGATTAACAATCTCTGAGATTTTTTCACTTCCGTCATTTGTCGTTCTAAGGACGTCATCATTTGCTTGTTTAATATTATTCATTGAAGACTTAACTTCCTCTACTTTATGTTTTCCATCCTGTGCAACTCTTTCATTATCCGTTGAAACATCAACCGACGTCGCTGCATTCTGTGCATTCATTTTTACCATGCTTGATAATTCATCAAGGGTAGATGCAGTCTCATGTATTGCCTGCGCTTGATTTGAAGTCAGCTCACTTACACGATGAGAAACCCCATTTAAGTTTTCAACAAATTTAACCGTTGATTTTGCAGAGTTTTCTAAGCTTGCAACAACTCCAAGAAGTTGCTTATAAAGATTTCTAACTGTTGCAAAAGAGATAGCAACACAAAGAATTAGAACACCAGCTAATGTGAAGTAGAATAAGTTTTGAAGTGTTATAATTTCACCATAGGCTTGTTTTTCCGTCATTCCTATAACCAATCTCCACTTCATCATATCAAGGAAGCGGCGATGGTGAATCTCACCAAATGAGTAAAGATATGTTTCCTTACTGTCCCCTAGAATATGAGGATGAAGAATAGTGTCGACCTTACCTTTCTTCAATTTGACTGCCATCTCATCATCTGAAGCAATCAATGTTTTTGCTAAATTATAATTTTCAAAGTCATGAAGATTCTTGTCTTTCTTTGCAAGTTCTTTGTCATAAGAAGTGATGACTTTTCCTTCGCTATTAATTAAGTGAATCTCAGAAGAGTCCATTCCATTTGAGTTTAAAGTATGAAAAAGGTTCTTCATTTCACTTTCAAACCAGCGGCTTCCCACAAATGCACCTAAAACGGCAATTGGGTCACCATATTCATCTTCAATACGAGTTGAGAAGTATTGCCCCATTCTCTTTTCGCCATACACTTTCGATATCATTTCACTCTCGTGAACTTTTCCAGCAAAAGCACCAAAGATTTTCTTATCGTAATTTTCTGTGTACTCACCTTTTGATGTTTTTTGAAACCAATTATCATTTTTAAAGTTATAAGACTTAAGAAATTCTGTGTTCAATTTTTCCCCAGCGGCCGTAATTTCGGAATGAGCAATCAGTTTCCCATCTAAACCAATTAGAAATAACATATCTGTATCAGGGTAGAGAGTGACAAGCTCATTTAAAAGAAACGTTGATGCTCCAGGGTCTTTATCTTTAAGATCTTTGTTTCGAGCAAAAGATTGAACGTTATTATAATTAGTGAAGAATTGTTCAGAAATTGAATTTGTTAAATTATTATAATAAAGAGCAAATCCATCTCGCTTACTTGCCTTTTGATCTTCAATTCCTTTTTGAAAAGGGACAAAAACCGCAAATGATATAAATAAAACCATTCCAATTGAAATGAAATAAAGTTTTTCTTTTAAGCCTATGGCCATAAACTTTGTTAATTTTGTTAACACATTCCCTCTAAACATCTCTTATCCCCTAAACATAAAATAGATCTAAATAATTTTTCGGTTAGCTAAGTGTCAACCTTTAGAAATTCTTTAAGTTTCTTAACTAATTTATTAACAATAAAGCGATAAGCGACTGAATTTATGGAAATTAAATAAAGATAGTTACGAAACAGAATTTACATCTAAGATGAAAATAAAAAGGCACGAACTATGTCGTGCCTTATTATTAAGAAAATGTATTCAATTTAATTAAGCTGATTCAATATCTTTCTTGGCCTCAAGAGCTGAGTTCGCAGTTGATGAGAATTCCTTGCGCGGACCTTCTTCAACTCTTGGAGACTCAATTCCTCTAATAGAGGCTTCAGTGATAATAACTTTATTAGCTTTATCATTTGCTGGTACATCATACATAACTTCAAGCATTGTTTGCTCAATGATTGCTCTTAGACCACGAGCACCTGTTTTTCTCTCTAGTGCAGTCTTAGCAATTGCATGAAGTGCTGCTTCTTCAAATTCAAGTTCGATACCATCAAATTCAAAAAGCTTTTGATATTGTTTTGTTACTGCATTCCTTGGTTCAGTAAGAATTGAAACAAGTGCTGCTTCATCAAGCTCTTCAAGTAGAGCATTAACAGGAAGACGTCCAATGAACTCAGGAATTAATCCAAACTTCGTTAGATCTTCTGCTTCAATTCCACCTAGCTTTTGAATTACAGACTCTTCTGCGTCAACAGTTTGCTTAGCAACTAGACCCATTGGTCTCTTAGTCATACGCTTTTCAATGATCTTATCAAGTCCAACAAATGCTCCAGCAACTACAAAGAGAATATTCTTTGTGTTTACCTGGATAAACTCTTGTTGAGGGTGCTTACGGCCACCTTTTGGTGGAACTGAAGCAACTGTACCTTCAACTAGCTTAAGTAGTGCCTGTTGAACACCCTCACCAGATACGTCTCTAGTGATTGATGGGTTTTCAGACTTTCTTGCAATTTTATCAATCTCATCAATATAAACAATTCCACGCTCAGCTCTTTCTACATCGTAGTCACATGCTTGAAGAAGGTTAAGAATAATATTCTCAACGTCCTCACCTACGTAACCAGCTTCAGTTAGAGAAGTTGCATCAGCAATAGCAAATGGAACATTTAGAAACTTTGCTAGTGATTGTGCAATAAGAGTCTTACCTGAACCAGTTGGCCCAGCAAGTAAGATATTCGACTTTGCTAATTCAACAGCATCATCTTTTCTCTTAGAATCACCGTGGGCAATTCTTTTATAGTGGTTATGAACTGCAACTGAAATAATCTTTTTAGCACGATCCTGTCCAATTACATACTCATCAAGGTGCTTCTTGATTTCGTGTGGCTTTGGAACATTATCAAGAGCTGCTTTTGATACAGACTTAACTGTATCCTCGTAGATAATTTCATTACATAGCTCGATACATTCGTCGCATATATAAACACCTGGTCCTGCAATTAACTTCTTTACCTCTTTTTGAGATTTTCCGCAGAAGTTACAAGACAGAGCGCTGTTATATGATCCTTCTTTTTTACTCATTAAAGTTCCTTTCGTTTATATACAGTATTCAACTATAGTTCTATTTCTTGTTTGATTCAATAACGCTATCGATAATTCCTAGCTCAATTGCATCAGTTGGCGACAAGTAATTATCACGATCAGTTGCAGCAACAATTTTTTCCATCGTCATATCAACAGATGAGTGCTTTATGTAAATATTATTTAACTGATCTTTTAATGTTTGAATTTCATTTGCTTGAATCTGAATATCAGAACACTGACCTTGTGCACCACCTAATGGTTGGTGAATCATGATTCTTGAGTGAGGAAGACTATAACGGTGTCCTTTTTCCCCTGCTGTTAGAAGCAGTGATCCCATCGATGCAGCAAGACCAACACAGTAAGTATAAACTGGGCATGATACGTGTTGCATAATATCGTAGATACCTAGGCCTGCATAAACGCTTCCACCTGGTGAATTAATATAGAAGTGAATTGGATCTTCTGGGTTACTTTGCTCAAGGAACATAATCTGAGCAATTAATAAGTTGGCAACAGTGTCATTAACCTGCGTTCCTAGAAAAACAATTCGATCAAGTAATAGTCTTGAGTAAATATCGTATTGTCTCTCTCCTCTTGCTGTTTGTTCAATAACAATTGGATTAGGAATATGTGCCTTTGGATCTGTCATTTTTTCTCCCTAGAAAATGAATTTTTCGATTTCATTCAACATTTCGGTGAGCCGAGTCATTTTCTTTAGATAAAAGTGCAAGTTAAGTAATAATTAATACGTCCCTAAGCAATGGAAATTATTTAAGCTTCACCGCCAAAAGTATCAAAATTAACATAACAGGTCTTGAACTTCTCATAAGGCTACGGTTAAATCGATTCAAGAAAAAATGAATAAATTTTTAAGTACTTAAACACACAGGAGAAAGTAATGACTGAAACAGTTTATCCAACTTCGCTAGTTTCAAAAGCGGCACCAGAATTCAAAGGAAATGCAGTAGTAAATGGAGAAATCAAAGAGATCTCTCTTTCTGACTTCAAAGGAAAGTGGAAAGTTCTTTTCTTCTACCCACTAGATTTCACATTTGTTTGCCCAACAGAAATCACTGCATTCTCAGATAAGATTCAACTTTTTAAAGACCTTAACTGTGAAGTTATCGCTTGTTCAGTTGATTCAGCTTTCTCTCACCTAGCTTGGACGAAGCAATCAAGAAATGAAGGTGGACTTGGTGACATTAATTTCCCAATTCTAGAAGACCTTACAAAAGAAGTTTCTAGATCATATGGAGCGCTAATGCCATCTGGTGATGTTGCATTTAGAGCAACTTATATCATCGATGATAACAATATTGTTCAACACGTTTCAATCAACAATCTATCAGTTGGTAGAAATGTAGAAGAAGTTGCAAGACTTGTAGATGGTTACCAATTTACAGCTAAGCACGGAGAAGTTTGTCCGGCAGGTTGGACAAAAGGTGCTGACACAATGAAGCCAGATCCACAAGGGTCACAAGAATACTTTAATAAGCTATAGTCTTATTCAATAATAGAACCCGACTCCAACACCGAGTCGGGTTATCTTTAATTCTCTCAAATCATCTTGTAATTCATGTCTTTTTACGAAAATGTGGTACCACATATTCTCACTATACTTTTGTGAATAATCGATTAAATAACGTTGTCCTTTTAAGCCTGTCTTTGAACTAAATGATTGAGATGCACTCATTTTAAATACAAATGGTGTGAAAAACTTTTGTGCAAAGGCCAAGCCCAATGTCCCATAAGTAATTTTCTGAGTAACTGATTTTAACTCCTTTCCACTTCCTAGAAAATCAGGTGTGTTATAGAGATAGAAGACTTCATGATCAAGGCCTCCAAAGAATCCCGTTACATTTCGATAAGTATAAGATTTATGTGCATGGAAGCTAAAACCAGTTTCAGGATCTAGTTTCGTATTATTTGAGAAGGTACTTCCTCCTTCTTCCTTAATATCGGATGGCACAATATAAGATAGACTTCCCGTTGCAAGTAGAGATAGCTTTTCAATTGAACTAGGGAAAAAAGCAAAACCGGCCGTAATTGTCATTGGTGAATTCTGCTCAGTAGAAGTCATAATATTAGAAACTTTTTCTTTTTGAATACCCAGTGAAGCGGCCGTTTGTATAAAATAGTTGAACTCATCACCATTAGACTTTAGAAAGTAATCTAAGTTTTTTCCGTGGACCTGATTTATATTTAGGCCAATAAAGAATATTACAAGTGATCTAAAATACTTCACAAAAGCATAGTAACAAAAGACTTAAAAGTTTTAAGCTAGGAAAAAACAGCTGATAAATTAATGCGATTTAATAGAATTTAGGATATTCTTTTAAGTGTTTATTTACAGGAGAAATAATGGAATTTATCGATCAAATCATGCTCTATATAAATACTAATGTAAGCTTAGCTCCATATATTATCTTTGGGCTACTACTACTTGCTGGTTTTAATATCCCAATATCTGAAGATGTGATGTTATTTACTTCGGCGATTTTAGCTGCAAAAAATCCAGAGTATCTCTACCCTCTTTTCTTTGCTGTTTTTCTAGGAGCATATTTTTCTGATTTAATTTGTTATGGATTCATTGGACGCTATCTCGGTCCAAAGATCTTTGGAATAAAGTTCTTTGCTTCGATGGTGACGCAAGAAAGGCTTGATACAGTAAATGCCTTCTTTAAGAAGTATGGTGTCTTCACATTAATCTTTGGTCGATTTGTACCATTTGGTTTTAGGAATGCTCTATTCCTATCTGCAGGGCTTGGTAAAATGAATGCATGGAAATTTGCCCTTTCGGACTTAATAGCCGCAACGATTTCTTGTGTCGTCTACTTCACGGTTTATTACAAATTTGGAGAAGCGGCCATTGAATATATCAAAAAATCTAATTACGTGATTGGCTCGGTTGCCCTTGCCGTCATTCTCGGTTTCGCCATTAAAAAATGGAAAAAGAAACGTGTAACTAATTAAAATCACAAATTATAGAAAAAATTACAAGGCCTGAGGATATTTATTGTCAGCTCAGGCTTGTTACTCCATAATCCCGCTTGTTCACAAAAAATGTGAAAAAAGTTGAACGGTATTTATTTTTTTGGAGTACAAGCGAAATGTTAAATTCTATCCCACAAGAGAAAGTAGTAAATTTCAATGCGTTTAAAGCTGAAAAAGCAATGAGATGTGAAAATACTGTTCAAAGAGATTATTTTTCGAAACTAGATTTTTCTGCACTTATTAATGAAACACATAGTCTCGTTAGTGAAATTAATCAAGAAAATGCTATCAATGACGAACTTCTAGTAAAAGTAGATCAGCTTACGGCAGAATTTAAAAGCCGAATTCTTGATAATGAAACACCTATTGATAAATATTTATTAGCAACAATTAAAGACTTAAAGTTTTCAATCAAGGCAAAACTATAAGCTTTGTTTGAAACCTATATCCTTCTCGTTTTATTAAGGCCCAGTAATCTGGGCCTTATTATTCTAAATTATAATGATTCTAGTGATTGGTAATCGTGTAAGACTTTTGCTCGAAGAAGTGGAATCTTTAGTGATGAGTCGTAACCGAGTAAAGCGGCAGTCTTTCTAAGTTGAACAATATTCCCCTTCTTCTTTGATGAGTTCTCAAATTGCGTTAAGAGATAAATCATATTTTTTGAAAAAGTTTGAACGTAGGCTTTAATCAAGGCCATATTTCCAGAACTCACTTCACTGAACTTCGCACCAATTGAAGGTAGGAGAATTTTTTCAACTTCTGACAGTCCTTCAAAAGAGCGAACAACATCAACTTCACATCGCAATACTTCAATATCAAAAGCACTGTGATCAATACTTAATAGTTTCTGTGTGCTAAGTTTTGAAAATTCAGGATATTGAATAAGAGATATCATCGTATGGAAGCGCGACTTTTCAGGGACGCGCCCCATATCAGAAATTAACATTCCACCTTCAGAAATATTAGAACACTTTGCCTTTAGTACATAATCGTCACAAAGATAGAGCATCTCTTGATTAACAGGCGCTCTTAAATATTGACGATTTGAACGTGACACTGGTTTCTAACTCCTAAAGTAACTTCGAAGCTGTTTCAGAAAGCGCAGAACGCTCACCAACAGTCAGCTGCGTATGAGAAATAATATCTTCCGTCTTTAGTCTTTCAACAACATAACTAAGACCGTTGTTTACCTCATCAAGGTATGGACTATCAATTTGGTACGGGTCACCTGTGAGGATGATCTTCGTTCCTTCACCGGCACGAGTAACAATTGTCTTAACTTCGTGTGGTGAAAGGTTCTGGGCCTCATCAACAATTAAGTATTGTCCAGGAATTGAACGACCTCGAATATATGTCAGTGGTTCAATGTGAAGAAGTCCATGATCCATTAGATCAACATATGACGAATTTGTTCCAGCTCTTCTTTGATCAAAGAGGAAGTCCATATTATCAAAAATCGGTTGCATCCAAGGACCGAGCTTATCATTTACATCACCTGGTAAATAACCAAGGTCTCTTCCCATTGGTTGAATTGGACGAGAAACAAGTAGTCTTGAATACTTTTCTTGATTAATCGTCATTTCAAGACCTGCTGCAATGGCAAGAAGAGTCTTACCTGTACCGGCCTTCCCAACAAGTGAGACTAATTTAATATCATCATTTAGTAGAGCATCAAGAGCAAATTGTTGCTCCATATTCTTTGGATAAATACCCCAGATCCCTTCTCTCATTGGGATTAGAGGAACAATTCCTAGCTTGCTTTTAGAAAAACGTCCTAGAAGTCTTCTACGATCATTTCCTTCTTCATGAACAATTAAATACTCATTTGGAAAAATTTCTAATTCTTCCCAGTTTTCTAATTGTAGGAAGCGATTCTTTTCATATTCTTCTAACTTATCTTTAGGTAGAGGTAGATAACGATAACCGCTATAGATCTCCTCTATCTTCATATCTTTCATCCCGTAATCTTCAGCTGTGATTCCCAGGATATCTGATTTAATTCTTAAGTTGATATCTTTTGTAATTAACGTAACATCATCACCTTGCTCTTTTAGAAAGATTGCAGAGGCCAAAATTAAGTTGTCATTAATTGATAAATCAATCGTTTCCTCTTGATTATCAACAGCTCGATCAACTGAAATGATTAGTGTTCCGCCATTATCTAATTCAACACCATCAACAAGAGAACCTTTTTGACGAAGTTCATCGATGATACGAGAAAAGTAACGTGCGTTACGGCCATTCTCATTTTGGTCTTTCTTGAAACGATCAACTTCTTCAACTACAACAAGTGGAATAAAGACGTCGTTTGGACCAAATTTATTAATAGCATTAGGATCAAATAGTAATACGTTAGTATCAAGAACAAAGGTTTTTCTAGTCAAAATGCCCTCCATGACATTAAGAATTGATGGGAGGAATCCTCTCTTACCTAAATTTTAAGTTATCGCCGAAAGGGATGTCAAAGAAAAAGGGGAATTGGGAATGCGCAGCAAAGTGCTAAGAGTATTGTAATTAAAAGATATCCATTGAAACATCAAAAAGAGATAGGAAAACAAATAGCCTATCACCTTCTGTTTGCTTGTAATCAGCACCGATCTCAACACTATTGTAACCAAGTGTAAGTGTGACAGGCCACATTCTAAGCTCAGCACCATAATTTAGATAACCTTCACCGACTCCTGCAAAAAAGCCAAAGAATGGAATATTGACTTGAGCACCTAGATGCATCATGCGGCCAAAGTCGAGTCCCTGATTTAATGGTTTGATATCTAAGGCAAGAGCATAATCAAAAACCTTAAAGTCTTGCTTAAAGGCAAAACCAGAATTAATGGCCATGTTAATCTTTGGAACGCCATTGTCTCCGTATTCTTTTTCAAAGTGAGTATCTGCAATATCGAGAATTGCTAGTGATGCTACAAACTCAGTATTTCCCCAACCATTGGCATACTCAATTCCGATATCATGACCTGTACCTGCTCCTTTTGAGTATCCGAAAGTATTTTTAATATCTTCGATAGAAGCGAAACCAGCTTCAACTTTACTGATTATATTTGTAGAGAATAGATCAAATTTATCTTTTGTACCTTCACGACTTAAATATTTAAAAGAATAACCAATTGAGAGTCTCTCTCCTGTCATAATTTTTTGTTTTTGTTTATTTCGACTTCCACCAATTAAATTGAAAGCAAATCCTGTAATAAAGCCACGGTCATAGCTATAATCAACATCAAATGCAGGGTTTACACGATTCTTTAAAACAATATTGGCACGGTTTTGTGTGAAGTAAGAAAACGAAAAGTGATGTGCTTTGATCGTTGAAAAATTCGATAACTCTAAATATAGAGGAAATCCTAAGAGTCGATCAGCAATGGCATCCGCATCATTTGGTAAATTAGAAAAACGATCGAGATCATCAAGGGCATTAGGCCCGGCAACAGTTAAGTTTACAGGTGATAAATCAATATCGTAATTACCACCAAGACTTGCTGGATTATAAAAAATTGTAAAAGTATCTTGGTTTGCTAATCCCATCCAAGCATTTCCCATTAGTCTTGCTTTTGGAGATTGACCTAATTGGAATTTCTCAAAGGCCTGCGTTGATATCGTCGATAACCCTAAGCAAATAATAAATATGAGCCTTGCGAAGTTTTTCAATGATTACCTTGAGTGTAGCGTTTCAAAAAATGAGGCCATATAAAAGCCAACTTGTTCTTCACTTCCTGTGAATTCAGTTACGCATTCATCTGTATTTTTAACTGTTATTAAATTATTAGAAAGACCATATGTAGCAACAGGACCAGCTGTAAAAGCATCTTGAACTGTCGAGACATCACTTAAGAGAGTAACGAGGTCGGCATCACTAACATTACCGATGGTAAGATTAGAGAGAACATCAATAAGATTATTAAAATCTGTCATAAGGCCACATGCGCGATCTAGCTTAATACTTCCGTCGCCATTTTTAAGCTCAGCACTCCCCTCGTCTGCAGTGTCATCACAGACTCCCATGCTTCCAGAAATTGAAGATACATATGAATCTAGGTCTGCATCTCCCATATCAGCATATTGATAAAGACAGACATTCGTTCCAACAGTACCTGCACCTTTAGCACCAGTTGCATCTGAATTACCATAGAAGGCCATATTCATACCGTTTTTAACAAAGAGTAAATACATCAAAAGGGAATTGATATCGGCAGCTCCATAAGAACCAAATGTTTGAATCCTTAGAGTTGCTGAAGGGTTTTTTGTAACGGGCCCAACACCACCTGAATAAACAAGAGTGTCCACGGCCTTAGTGATATAGTAATAGTCGAGGCTATCGATATTAGTCATCTCTTGAGCAATAGTAAAACTCGATAAACCACTTAAGATTTCGGCCCCTGCTACGATTTTTATAATTTCATTTGCAAAGAAACCTGTAACTGTAAATCCTGCTTTACACGCATAAGAAGAGGCCAGGAGTTTATAATAAGTAGCATCCCCACTCTGCTCTTTCATTGAAAGCATTGCGCTTAAGGCCTTATCACAATTACCTGAAGTAAGATGATCTTCAACATAGAGATAGTCTCTTTGAAGCTCGAGTTCATCATCGACTCCACAAGAAGAGACTGAAAGTAGAAATAAGAGATAAGTAGCTAGAACGATTAGTTTATTCACAGCTTAATTATCTCTTAAGAATAGCTTTAATTGGTAGTGGGAACGAGATACCGAAGTATCAGCACTATTCCCGAGTCAAGAACTCAGACAATGCAATAATTGCGTCCCTAAAGTCATCTTTTGGTAGTACAAGTGACATTCTGGCACAATTTGGTAGACCGAAATCACCACTTGGCACCATCGCCACACCTTTTTCCTCAAGTAATTGTTCACAAATCTGAACAGAATAATCAGTTTGATCGTCTTCACTCTTTTTAAATTTTTCAATAATTGGTGCGCTTGAAAAATCCATTAGAAAATAAAAAGCTGATGTCACCTGATACCAACATTTTTCAAGTTGATTCTCTCTAAGAACTTCTCTAAGAATTAATGAATTTTCTCGAAGATGCTTCTTTACAGGAGAGAGGTATTCATCAATTTGATTTAAATTATAACGCAGTAATGCTCTTTGAATTAATGAACAAGAACCAGACGCAGTATGCCCCTGAATCTTTTTAATAGCACTAATAATATCTTCATGAGCAATACAATAACCAAGTCTTAAGCCAGTTGAAGCTAAGCTTTTAGATATCCCGTCCACGATTATTGTACGAGATAAGAGCTCACGATCGTATTGATAAAAATAAGTAGGTCTTGGATCGTAGTAATTTAATTCGTAGTAAATCTCATCTGAAATTACATAAGTATTTTCAAATGGCTTAATAATTTCAGCGAAGCTTTTCATCCATTTTTCATTATAAAAAACGCCAGATGGATTATTTGGACTATTTAAAATGATGGCCTTTGTTTTATCACTTAATAGTTCTTTTAGCTTTTCAAGGTCTGGCTCAAAAGCATTATAAATAGAAGCCTCTACAACTTTGATGACTCCCCCATTCAACTTAATCATTTGAGGATAAGAGATCCAATAAGGAGCGAAAACAATAACTTCATCTCCAGGATTTACAAGGGCAGCAAAGATATTTGCCAGAACATGCTTTCCACCATTTCCAACAGTAGCAGCAAAGCGATGATCGTAGTCTTCAAAACTAATTGATCTCGATGTTTCCACATAATCAATTAACTTCTCAAGTAACTCACCATCACCTGCAACAGGGCTATATTGAAAACTTTTTAAAAAGTCCAACTCTCCACGAATCGCTTCTACTAGCTCTTTAGGTGGACGATATGGAAGTTGCCCCGCTGTTAAGTTATAAACTTTTTGCCCTTCCTTTGCTAAAGCAACGGCCTTTGCATTAAGTTTTAAAGTAATACTTTCGTTGATATCTTCAGAACGTTTTGAGACATTTGTCATTAAACTTTTCCTTTTTTATTAATCCAATTAAAAATAGTATCAGGTACAAATTCTTTAATGAGTTTACCATGTTTATGGATCTCTTTTACTAAAGAACTTGATACGTAATAATTATCCCTTTCCGTGATAAAGAAAACTGTTTCGATTTCAGGATAGAGTCTCTTATTCATTGATGCCATTTGAAATTCAGCTTCAAAGTCACCTGTTGGTCTTAGGCCACGAATTATTGAGCTGATTTCATTTTCTTTAGCATAGTCAACAATAAGGCCTTCCCATTTATCAGCTTTTACTCTTGGCTCATCTTTAAAAGTCTCCTCTAACATCGCAACTCTTTCGTCTGCAGTGAAGAAAGGCTTCTTGTTTCGATTGTGGGCAACAAGAATAATGACTTCGTCAAAAACACTTAATGACCTCATTAAGATATCTTTGTGTCCATTTGTAAAAGGATCAAACGTACCTGGATAAATTGCTCTTTTCATTGAGTTCCTATTTCTTTTAATTTATATGACTTAATTTTATATGGTAGCTAGCTACATTGCAATTCTTGCAATATAACTCGTTCCTTGCTTGTAAACTTTAGAGAAAGTAAAGGAATGCTTCTTGAGATCATCCTCCACTACTCCTTTTTGACGATCTGACTCCAACCATACTTCACCTTGAAAATCAGATTCTCTTAAAATCTTTAAAATCTCGAAGTAGATGGCCTTCATTTCATAAGGTGGATCGATGAAGAGATGTACTTCATCATATAAGTCAGTCTTAATTGATGTGACGATATTCTTAATATATACCTGAGCTTTTTGCTTAATAACTTCAATATTTGAAGTATCAACTTTCTTATTCATTGAAGCTTTGTTCTTCTTAATAACTGAAATTGCTTTTGGATTATCTTCTACTAAGATCACTCTTTGCGCTCCACGAGAGCAAGCTTCAAAGCCCATAGCTCCACTACCAGCAAAAAGATCAATAAATAGGCAATTTGTTAAATCTTGGTGTGCATCAAAAAACTTACGTCTTAGCATAACTGTTGTTGCACGTGTAATTGAAACAGGGGGAACAAAAAGGGCATGCCCTTTCGCATGCCCACCCAATATATTTATGGCCATTGAAAACCTTTTTTAAGTCTTAAGCGACATCCTTCTTATCAGTTGGAAGTGGAATATTAAAGTTTACTCCACCTTCAATAAAGGCCTTACAGCCTTCCTCTGTAATTGAGATATCAACTCCATTCATCGTTAATTTAAAGCAACCATCTTGTACACTAAGTGTCGCTTGAGAGCCAGCAATTGTTAGATTAACGTTGAAATTCATATTACCCGCTGCACTGAAAGCCACTTCACCTGTTCCAGCTGCTGGAGTTGCAACTGTTGTCGGCTGTACTTCAACCACTTCTTCAGGCTTTTTCATAGCAACAACATTTTCTTCATGAGCTTCTGGTTCAACCTCTTCTTCCATCTCAAGAGCAGGTCCTGCTGAAGCATCAATATCTTCAAGATCTTTCATAATGGCATCCATCTCTGCTTCATCAAAGCCTTCTCCAAATGCCTCAGCAATTGAAGGAGTTGGATTGGCCTCGTCTTCAGATGAAGCTTCCATAAGATCTGTTTCTGAAATAATTTCTGTTTTTTCTTCTGGAGCTGGAGTTGCTTCAGCACTAATTTCTTCAAACTCCTCTGCGGCAGGAAAATCTTCAACATGAAGTTCTTCTTCTACAGGAGCTTGTGTTGCAGCTTCTAGTTCATCGAGAGGGTTAATTTCTTCAGCAACAGGTTCAGCTTCAGCAGCTGGTTCTTCTGGTGCGGCTTCAACTTCAGGAGTCTCCACTTCTTCGGCCTTAACCTCTTCAACAACTGGCACTTCTTCTTTAACTTGCTCTTCCTCTGCTAATGGCCCACTTGTTGTAAGCTCAGCATCAAGACTAGCAAACTCTGCCATGATGTCGTCTAACTCGTTTTCTGAAAAACCTTTTTCTGCACTTTTTGCAGCTGCATTTTGTGAACTATTTCCACTCATATGAACTCCATTTACTGAATCATTGTCACTGACTCTCTTCGTCATAGATGACAGAAACTTTAAGAAATATCGCATACATAGTTTCAAGTACTTACAAAGCTTTTCTTAACGGAAAATTGTTTTTTTACATGACAAGATGAGTGGCCATCGTTATATTTTACTACCGATTTTAAGGACGCAACACATGACTTTCCCTTAACAGTTTAGAAAATTAACTTTCCGATGGATAAGTTAAGGAATTAGTCTGGCTTAAAATTTGGTTTTACTGGGAATTAAAAAAAATTTGGAATCAACAACACTGTGAAGAACGAATCATTTTCGGCTAAGAATTGGCTGATAAATAATATTGCTGAGACCCAAGGTCCAAGCGTAGCTCAAAAGGAAAGTTTTCCTTCAGAGCAGCCTAGTGGTGCAACCAGCACTGCTCAGTCTTCACTTCCAAGCATCAATGCCGGTGAATTTCTTGTTTCAGAGCATATCCTACCAAAATGGAGAGGCGAAAGCTTACTCACTAAGGGAAGTGTAAAATTCAAAAAGATTGTTTTTGAATTATTTGATGAAGCAAAAGCACAGGTTAAATCATTTCGTTCACGTAATAGAAGTCTTAGACAGTCTCTTTACCAAGAATTCGTAGACTACACTAAGTATAATAAAGTTCATCCAGAGGGTATTTCAGACTTCAATCAGTTCTGGGAGAACCTCGATAATAAGAATGCTCCTAGTTATGAGCTAACTCAAGAGTTTCTTAAGGTCTACTGCCTACGTTCTATTAGCGTTTATATTTTAAAAGTGCGCTTTATCAGCCAACTGAGTGCATTCTATTCTAAAACATTAACTAAGAAAGAAATCTTAAATCCAAACTCAACTTTAAGTAAGATCTTTAAGGTATCAAGCTCTAGAGAGTTATCAAGTCGTGCCCTTGGGACGAATGAATATAGCTGGTTTAGGCCAAATGAAAACTTTGGAGACAGCATTGTTGAGCTCAATTCAATCTTTAAAGACTTAAACCCAATAGAGTTTTTTAAGGTTTTAAATCACGAAATTCCAAATGAATTAGAAGTTGTTCTATTTAACAACGAAACAGATAAATATTCACATGCTTTCAGTAACCGAAACTTTGGTTTAATGATTAATAATCTTCTTGTTAATTTTCCAAAGTGGATTGAAAACCACAATGGTTACTTTAGCTTCAATGATGCTCCACATTGCCTAAGTTCTCTCTTTACTGGAGACTTTTTAAACTCACTGACAATTTCTCACTGGATTGCTCAGGAGAATAACTCAAATGAAATGTGGCAAGAAGTTATTTGCCCAGAATTCCGTGGTGATAACTACGTTACTGGTCAATACTTAAAGATCTTCCAAGAAATTCAATATATGACTTTCCTTGTTTACTTAGCACCGAAACAGCAAAAGGATCCTATTTCTCTTATTGTTTCTTTATTTAAACAGAAGTCTAATAAGTCGAGAGTCTCTGCTAGCGGACAATTCTCTCTGCTCGATTCAACAGAAGTTGAACAAAGTATCTACGACAGAATTCTTGTAAACCTTGTTAATATTCCAAAGAAGAACCCACACCACTTTCTAATTACAAATATTATGCAAAATGGTGAGCATCTATCTAATAGTGGATATATGTATGTTTTCTCAAATCAGAAGCTATTTGTTCCTTCTCATGCAAATAAGAACGAGGCCCTGTTAAAGCAATACAAATTACGTATGCGTATCAACTTTGAAGGGTTAAAAGGTAAAGGAGAAATTCCTCGCTACCTATATATCTTCTCTAAGAGAATTGTTGAAAACAAACTTGATATCTTTGGAAACCCAGATGTTAACTCAGCACTTTTAAAAGAGTCTTGCCTGACAGTTAACATGAACGGTGATCTGACTCACTTCTCGAAATTCGACTTCTTCGTTGAAGAATTAGATAAATTATTTGCAAATAAGAAATCAATTGATGCTCCACTATTTTCTAATGAAACAAAATGTGGATTATCATTTGAATTCCATCAAGATGCGATTCTTAACGGAAAGCTATTAAGTAATAATAGTGAGAGTGACAAGATTACTCACCCACAATATTTTAAGAATTTAACTAAGAGTTGTATTCCATTTGATCAATTCTTCAGTGTTGAATCTCTATCTAATTACCGATCAAACTCAAGAGATGAAGAAGGTTATGACCTACTTGGTTTCAATATGAATCCTCAAGAGCGCTACCCTTACCTACTAATTGTAGACTTCACTAATGAGAATGACATAAAACTTGAGCTAACTTCAATTGACTCTTTAAAAGCAAAAGTTGAAGAATACGGTTATGCTTACTTCCAGTATTTCGGTCTTCTACCAAAGATCTCAAACTTAAATATCAACTTATTTAGGGAGTTCTTTAAGACTACAATTGGTAAGCAAATTACTCAGCTGACTTTTAATGGTGGACTAAAGAAAACAAAAGCGAAACTCAATGCAATGCTGATTCCAAAATTCCTAGAACGCACTGAGTTTCTACCGGACTACCATATTGAATCACTTCAAGACATTACTCTTTCAAGAGATTCAATTATAAGCTTAAGCTTCGCTACATATAAACAGCTCTTTAGTAACAAGATTGATACGATCAATCTTCTATCGAAAAAATGGCCATGGCATACAAGCTGTATCCTTTCTCACTTAAAGATTATCATTGGAAATTATAGTGATCAGATCTCAAGTGGAAAGATTCAAGCAAATTATGACTTCACGAACCCATCGCTGATTCAAAGAATTGTTGAATTACCAAAATTTCAAATTTACCCAAATAATCAAGATGTATACCTTGAAACACTTATGAGTGACAGAAGCCAGGTACACTTACCTCTGACAAGTGCAATTCTGGAAAAAAGTGAACATACTACTTTCTTAAAGCTAGTTTCAAATGACGTTGAAATCATCAAGTTGCATGGTGATCAACAACTTCTCAAGTTCATTCAATTCATTCTTTCAAGTGCCAAAGGTACTGCAATCTCAACAATACTTCAGTCTCTTGAAGTACCAAGTGCACAAGAATTAAATGCTGTCTTAAGTGCTCAGGACCAAGTGGCCAAGGAAGTGAACGAGACATATCAACTCATTAGCACGACTCTAAATAATATAATTATTGGTCAAATAAATAACTAGTGATATCATAGACTTATGCAACTTAGGGTCGATGAAACTCATTGGAATATCTATCGATATTTTAAAAATAAAGCTAACTCTCTTGAAGGAGAGCCCTCAAAGCTATTAAAGAAGTATCGAACTGATCAACAACGCTATGCTCGCCGTGAGTTTGAGTCATCTACAATCAATCAACTCTACCAATCAATTGATACTTCAGACATTATTTATCTTGGAGACTTTCACACCTTTGATCAGAGTACACGTAACCTTGAGAGAATCATTCGTATCCTAGCAAAGAATGATTACCAATTTGCTATTGGTGTGGAATTTATCCATATCAATCATCAATTCTTTATCGATTCGTTTTTAAGAGGTGCTATTACGGAATTAGAGTTTCTCGAGTCTATTAACTATAAGAACTCTTGGCGCTTTCCATGGACCTATTACAAGATCTTTTTTGAAATTGCTAAGAAACACAATATTCCAATTATCGCCCTTAATACAAAAGGAAATCTCAACCAAAGAGACAACCAAGCGGCCAAGACCATTACCCGATACCACAAGGAAAACCCTGATCATAAGCTCCTCATCTTATTTGGAGAGCTACATATCGTACCAAATAAACTTCCTCAAAAAGTTTTTGATCTCAATAAAAAGAACGTCGTTCAAACTATTATTCATCAAAATACTGACGAAGTTTACTGGCAACTTGTTAAAAAAGGAAAACTCAGGTCAGATCAAATTGTAAAATATAACTTAAGAGAGTTTGTTCTCGTAAACTCTCCTCCATGGCTAAAGTATGAGTCGCAAATCTATTGGTATGAGCACTTAGCTGATGATCCCAATTTTGATATTCACGAATATATCATCGAAACAGGAACACTTAAGTTTTCAGATAATATCGTTGATAACTTCGCCTACTTTTGTCATGAGATCAACAATACTCTCGATCTCGATATTGCAATTGGAGAACTTGAAGACTTTCGTATCTTTGATCAACAAAACCTAAAAAGAGTTAAAACAACAATTTCAAAGGTAAAATCAAAGAAGGCCCAGTCTTTTTACAAAAAGCTTATTGAACACGGTAAAACGTTCAAACTTCCAGGAAAAAAAGCCTATTATTGCTCTAGCTATTCTGTTAATCGTATCTCTTACTTAGCTGGAATTCATATTTATCAGGCAAAGCTTAAAGTACCTGATAAGGAAATCTTAGAGTTCTTTAATAAACGCGATCGTACCGGACTATTTGTTTATTTAATCCATAATTACATCAGTGCCTACTTCTGCTCTAAGCTTTTTAATCCATATAGAAAATGTAATATGTATAAAGACTTTCAGTACATGGCCCGCGCCAATCGAAATATCAAAAAGAGTGATCAGCAAGTATTTAAAGCCTGTAAAAAGCTTTGTAATAAGAAAGTAATTATTAATGATGAGCTTAAAGGCCTAGATATTTATCAACTTCATAAAACAGCAAGAAAAGTCTCTCATATGCTTGCAGATATTATCTTTGACTACTTCTTTGCTACAAAGAGACCAGAGTACAAAGAGGTATTTCACTTGGTAGTCACTGATGACTACTCAAATGAAAATTACCTCAGTATCTTAAATGAAATTGGAAAATTAGTTTCGATTAAAAGTCTTAAAAAACGCGAGTTCTAAAACTACATCAGGCGTTGCATAATTTCGCGCTTTGTACCTTTTTCAATGCGAGTAACCTTTTTATTAGACTCTTCACTCTTAGGCTCTTCTTTCTTTTCTTGAAGCGCAACTTGATTGATATCTTTCGTCTTAAAAATAAGCTTATACTTTCGTCCAACTGGTTGAAGATCATCATTGTAAAGGTTTGCTAGTTCAAGACGCCCAGAGATGTCTTTTAAAAGTTCTCTTACAATTTGCACAGAAGTTTCAAGCTCTACCCCACTCTTATTATCACCATAAGATGAAATACTTAAGTAGTAGATAGCTCCTAGAGTTTTCCCTTGAACTTCAACTTTTTGAAGAGTTTTTTCTTCACTCTCCTCAGAAGCTTTTAAAGTATTTTTGGCAGCATCTGTAAGGATACTGTATTGGATTTGTTCAATTGTTTCACGTTCACCAAGAATTTCTCTCTCTTGAGTATCGATTGAAAACTCAATTCCTTGGTCTTTGAATTGATCTTGGACTTTACAAGCGATAAAGCGATTAACAGATGAGATTTCACAACTTTTAACCATTGGAACATTTGACTCATCAAGATTCTTCTCACTTTCTTGAGCGTTACTATCTTCACTCATTGACCAAATTTCATCGGCCACTTCTTTTGCATCTGCATCATCATTAGAAAGAAGCATTCCAAAAGTCTTATTTTCATTAGCTGAAATTGTAGACTTTCTCTTCTCTTTTCTAAAACTCTGCTTTTGTGCAGAATAAAGCTTTGAGCAATGCTTCATTTCATTAAGCTCTAACGCATTCATTATTACACTTTCGATTTCATCAAAATTCTCATCTTGATTAAGCATTAGTAAACTTAAAGCTTCATCTTCTAATTCCTTACGGCGTCTTAGAACAATTTTTCTAAATACTCCTTCCCAAACAAAAGTAAAGAGGAAAACGGCCGCTATAAGAGCAAGTGATAATTTAATATTTGATAAAGAAGAAGAAATTGTTTCAACATGATTTTCAATCAGAATTGATCCTGCATCAGCAGCATCTTCAAATTGAGAGTATTTTTCATCAATATTCTTTGAGAAGTTCTGATCTGTTACAGAAAACCCTTTTCCTGTACTTCTAAGACTCTCATGGAACCAGTGAACATTTGAACTTACTGTATTGAACTTCTTTATAATAGCTGAAGAGAACTTACCGTACTCATTCATTAAATCTGTAACTTGGGCAAAGCACTCTCCTGTTTGAGAAGTGAAATTGCTGTCCATATAAGTTGAATTCATGTCACCTGCAACCGCTGCTGTATACGTTTGCTGAACACGAGTACTACATATTTGAATTCCATTTTGGATTGTTGATACCAACTTATATTTGTTTGAAACACCGCTTAGCATATAAGCAATGGTCAATATTGAGATCGAAGATACGGCCAAGATTGCGACTCTTGCCTTTGAAAATTTGTATTTAACAGGTTTACTCATCCATAAGTCCTTAAAATTACGTAATTCATTTACAGCAGTGGCTTTACCACACTTTAATTCTACCTATTCATTAGTCCAGATGAAAGAGTAGACAATTTTTACCAGTTTTAAGGGAAATTTTTGTCCCCAACGGACTAAAATGCTAGAATATTATGAGAAATCATTAAGATTTCACTGGAGAAATATGATCAACCTTTATGTTGCTACTCTATTTTCGCTCTTGCTGCATGCTATTTTGCTAGGCTATGTCATCAATGATGATAGCGATCAGAAGTTAGTGCAAGAAAGGCCCTTAAAAGTTAAGTTCAAACAGGTTGATGTAAGAAAGCTTGGTGTGAAGAAGGCCCAAGATAATAATAACCTCTTCGGTCAACTCGCCTACAGTAAGAACGATTTCAAAAAAGTTGATCAGCAAGTAAAAAGCTCTCGTGCAGCAATTTCTAAGAAGAAAGAAAAAGAAGTTCTTGAATTGCAAAAAAGAGGCTCAATTCAAAGAAATCAATATATTCAAAAGAAGATCTCACAAGAAAGCTTTAAAAGTGCAAATTGGTCTAAGCAGCTTGATACTATTCAAGGTGCCTCAGTAACTTTTCTCCCTCCAAAGGGAATAAGCCCTGATGAACTCAATGAGTTTGAGAAAGTTTTTTACGCATTCTATAAACGTGTAGCAACTCAATACATTAACTCTGTACAAATATCAGTTCGAAATCGAATCAACGAGAGACCTTATGTTGAAAACTCTCTTCGTAATGCGAGTGCTCAAAAACTTAAGGCCGTCGTTCGCTACGATGAGTTAGGAAATGCAGAGATTGTAAAGATCCTAGAGTCTTCAGAAGACGATGATATTCATAAGATCTTTGAAAATGCTTTAGGTAAAATGAATAAGATTCCTAATATTGTAAAAGACCTAAAAGATGAAGATGGAAAGTATTATGCGATCTTCTCTTTATCAGTAAATACACGCCGCTAGGATTAAAGAAGCTACAACAAAAAGCTGTATCTTTCGAGGTATTCCAAAAATTAAAAATACAAAAAAATCCTTCACAGAAAGAGAGTAAGTTCTTTTTGGTAATGTCATCTGTGAATCATCACTTGTGATATTCGGAATAATTTCTTCAAGCTCTGCTTCTAAGGCCTGAGATATTTCCTCATCCGCCGCAAAACCTGCAAAGTCCTTTAATATTAATTCTTTTTGTAGATCAAATTGAGCTATTTTTAAACGGCAGTCTTCACAATTAGATAAATGCTCTTCATTGTGAACAAAGTCTGAACTTTCAAAATAAGTCATCTTTTTAGCAAAGAAACACTGTGATCGAGCTTTATTTAAATTAGTTAAGTGGGCGTCCATTATCTCTCTCTTGTGCCGTAGCAAAGTTCATTTGTATATGATCGATATAGGCCAGGACTTCTTGATGTGAAATATTTAAAACCATTGCGATATTATCGACACTCTCCCCTCGAATTTCGAAAAGATAAATACAGGCTTTTTTCTTTACATGATTAAGGAGCTTCCCTTTTGTCTTTGTCTGCTGTGACCTTTTAGTTGCAAGAGAAATTAAACGTAAGAGAAATTGCCTCTCAAAATAATCATTATCAATCTTATACAGGAAGCTTTCATCTTCTTCACTGGCCCCTGTTGCAACATCAATAATTAATTGCATGGCCTGAAGCTGATCTTCAATTAGGTAGTTTGCTACCTGATAATATTGATCCACTAATTTACGTATAATTTCTTTTCTAACTAACACAATTTAATTTTAGCAATCTTTAGGAAAAATGCCATAGCAATTTTCGCTACTTATATGAAGATTAAAGTATATTCAATGAATTACCGATAAAATAGTGAGGAAATGTAAGAACGAGGATAACATGAAAAAGTTTACTTTTATCACTGCAATCGCGTTACTAACCTTAGTTAGTTGCGTCCAGCCTACAAATAAAAGAGCTGATTACAACTCAAGCACAGGTAATGGCTGGGGTGGATCTGGTGGCTCAGACAATGGTTGGAATAACGGTGGCACAGACTGGGGAGACGACTCAGGTTCGGGTGATAATGGAAATAATGAAGATACAACTCCAGGTGATGGTTATGGAGATGGTAATGAAGGTGGAGTGGCCGATGGTGGTCAGACACAAGATTTCTATACAATCGAAGGAATTACTCTTCACGGTAACTCTCGTGTAAATGGATCAAACGCTTGGTGGTCTTCAACAAGCCTTGGTGATGGACAACTCATTCTCTATACTGACTCTCGTTTAAATATTCGTGTTCGTCCAAGACAAGCTCCTGCCCAAGGAACAATGGACTCTTATGGGGTAAAATGTCATTACAACCCTCAACCATATGAAAAACTTAAAATTAAATTATGTATTAGAAGTGAAAGCGGTACTTGTAGTTACCGAACTGTTACTTTCGGCGATATTGCCACTGATAAAGTTTCAAAAGTTAAAGAATTTTCAGGAAGCTATATTCCAAATACTGCAGGACCTGTTGTTATTGACGTTCTTGACGTTCAATGGGATTGGTCATGCCAATACTATCTAAATCAAGGCTATAGCAGTGATGATCCAGCGATTGCTGGATATTGCCAGATGTCTTCTGTTTGGCAAAATGATTGTGTTTCTTTTGATCTTCAGTTCTCAACTGATTACACAAAAGACTTTCCACCATCTGCACCTAGAATGTAATTCTAAACTTCTTAAAATAAATCAAGTACGAGGTTTCTTTTCATAGCAGAAGAAACCTCCACCATTAGACCTGGACATGTCACATTAACTTCAGATAAACGATTTCCTAAAATATCAAAGGCGACTAAGTCTACTCCGTCATTCATAAGCTTCTTACAAACTTCTTCACACTCGTTTTTAACTTTTGGATCTAAGTCCACAGCAGAATACTTAGCACCTTGTGCAATATTGGCCAGGTACTCACCTTCTTGTGGAACCTTCAAGATTGTTCCAATCTCTTTTGCACGATAGAATATTGAGCGAATTTCGCCAGCGTAAACTGACTCATCAAATTGTTGCACAACAACTGGGCCTTTAAACTCATCGCATTTGGCCTTAAATTTAGCCTCTAGCTCGTTTACACTGATTTTTTCAACACCTATTCCCTGATAAAGATCAAGAGGCTTTAAAATCAATTCTCGTACGCCTTGCGCGCTAATTTTTTCAACGAAGCTCTTCACTCCATTTAATGACGTTCCAACATAGCTCTCAAGACTATTTTCTAATAAGTAAGCTTCTAGCTTTTCATTATGTTTCATAATTCCAATTGGATTATTTTTAACCTGAACAGCTGTCTTACTTTCTAAAAAGTCGAGCATCCATAAATATCGCTGATAGCGTGAATCATATGGTGGATCAATTCGCATATGAAGTATTACTTCATGAGATAGAGTTACCTTTTCTTTCTCATTTACTTGGAAGTTTTCAATGTAGAAGTTTTCATTGATGTCACCAGTGATTTTATAACAATCAAAGCTAACCTGACCTACATTTTTAATGTAGAAGTCATCTTCAAATAAAACAAAGACTTCGTTTCCTTTTTCTTGTGCCGTTAAGGCCATAAGAATAGTGGAATCTTTTTTTGTGACTAATTTCTCAATTGGATCGATAAAGAATATATGCTTCATAATTAGAAGATAGCATTTATTTCATTATTTGGAATTATTTTTAAATAGATACTCTTCAAAACTTAACTCAGTATCGATATCTTCAAACTTTTGATACTTTGCTTCAATATCGGCCAATAGCTTTCTAAGATCACCTTGAAACTTTTGAGCGTAGTCTTCAATATAGGACAGGCTCTTTTCATAAGTCATAAATGCTGCAAGAGATGCACTATTCCACTTCATTTTCTTTGGCCAGCACTTCTTGGCGTTAAGCTCTAGGCATAGCTCTTCTAGCTCACGAGGCATCGTCTCATTTAGGTATTGGTCTTTCTTGGCCTGCCAATCTTCACTGCTACGAAGAATTTCTTTAAGTTTCTTAGCGTGTTCAGTAATTGAAGCCTTAAGTTTTGAATTCAGTTTCAGATTCTTTAAGTATTCATCTAGCTTTGGGTCATCTTTGTAATACTCAATAAGCATCTGTTTACCAAAGTAATTAGCGAGATTCTCATTGAGGTCCACTTCATTCTTAACAAAGAAGATTGTATGAAATAGTTCATGAAAAATAGTTTCAGTTAAACTATATCTTCCATACTCAAAGAATGAAGATAGAATTGGGTCATCAAAGTTTCCTAAGGTTGAGTATGCCAGCACATCTCTCACATAGGTTTCGTAACCCGATTCTTCCAACTCACGTGCAAATTCTCTAGCTGAGCTTTCTTTGAAAAACCCCAGATAAGGAAAACATCCATAAAAAGCAAAACATTCTTTGCGAGGCTTAACTTCATTTGGTCTTGAAGCTATAACTAAATAAGTTACGGCACGAGTTTTAAGTAGAGTTGTTTGTGAATAGATCTCTGTTGGCTTTTTATCCCAGTAATTATAAAAATACTTTTTGTAAGTTTCGATTTTCTTGATTTTTTCTTTATACTCAGGCTTTACTTTGGGATCCAAAAGAACGTCTTTATTATCTCGTGCGCTCCATAAGATATCAACTTGTCCTATCCCCTGCTCTGTTAAATAGCTTATTTTTGCACATGATATAAAAGAGGTCGTAATCGTAAGAAGCAGTCCAAGTCTTAAAAAATCCATGAGATCCCAGCGTTATATGAGAGTTGATCTCGTGCTTCTTCAAATTCAAAGGCACGAAATACAGTTTTAACAGACCCTTTTAATGAAATGAATCGTGTTAATCTAAATTTTAACGCAAAGGCAGCAAACATGGCACTATATTTTGTCTTATCTTCCTGAGATTCAATTAGGTAATCAGTGGATGTATCAAGATCTGTAACAAGTGTTCTTGATTTTAAAGTATATTCTTGATGACTCCAGCCAAGAGATAAGAGAGGTTGTATAAAAGACTTTCGACTTGAAAAAGCCTGCCTTATCCCTATTCCATAACTACGAGTTTCGATATTAGTTGTCTCATTTTGAATAACAAGGCCTGAACTAACACCACTATTGTCATACTTTCCATAGATTTCATTCTCGGAATGGGCGATATTAAATTCTATTCCTGTATAGGTTAGAAAATAGAAAGTTAAAGAGCCTGCATAAGTTCTTGTTCGATCAAAGGACTCTCTATTTGAGCCCAAAATATTCTTATTATAATTGAAATCGAGATCAAGCTCAGTCATTCCAAAGGAAAGTGAAGTTATAAAGCTTAAAATAAAATACTTAATTAACGTCTTTTTAATCATAAAATATCCTCATAGATATCTTACAACTTTAAAGCTCACTAATAGTCATTTAGGCAAAGAACTCCAAACCCTTGTTATTTCGGGCTATTGTAAGCGTCTTCCTAAGTCTTGAAGAAGTTCACCCTGACATGAAAGAGCTGTTGTACTGATACATTTCACATCAACCCAGTGCCATTTTAGATTAAGATCTTCTGGTCCCTTGAAGTGAATCACGCGATTACAATTCGTTCTCCCCTTCCACTTAGTCTCACCTTTCATTGTATTTGCCCCTTCTACAAGAACACGATACGTCTTTCCAACCATTGTAGAGCGGATCTTTTCCTGGATAGAAAGTTGGAAAGCCTGAACTTCATGCAATCGAGATTTTCTAATTTCTTGTGTTAAGAAGTCTTCCATCTTAGCTGCACGAGTCTTACTTCTTTGAGAGTAGACATAAGAATAGATGAAATCAAATTGAGCTTTCTCAAGTAGATCTAGTGTTTCTTTATGTTCTTCATCTGTTTCATTTACAAATCCACAGATAATATCAGTAGAAAGAACGATTTCTGGCTGGGCCTTACGAAGTTTCTCTAATAGACCAAGGTAATGTTCTTTCGTGTACTCACGATTCATTCTTTGAAGTACAGTATTTGAACCTGATTGAACAGGTAGGTGTAAGTGCTTTGATAATTTCTTAGCTTCACCATGAGCAGCGATAAGATCATCACTTACATCATATGGGTGTGAAGTCGTATATCTTAGAATTTCTAGGCCATTAATTTGATCTAATTCCATAATTAGATCAGATATACGCTCTCCATTTTCTTTTCCAAACGAGTTTACGTTCTGACCAAGAAGCATAACCTCTTGAATTCCTTGATATTCAACGAGTCTTCTTACGTCCTCAACAATTTCGGCCTGCTTTCTAGAACGTTCGCGACCACGTGTATAAGGAACGATACAATAAGTACAATATTTGTCACAGCCTTTGATAATATTAACAAATGCCTGTGGTGTTCCGTGATTAATCTTTGTTTCAATTGAAAAATTAGAAGAGCGGTCCCAAGTATTAACGGAAAACTTATTATCTCCTGCATAAGTTCGGTAAACCATATCGTTAATTGTATCAATAGTGTCTGGGCCAAAAGCAAAATTCAGGTGTTTGAATTTTTTTACAAGATCCTTTCCTTCAGTTTGGGCAACACAACCGCCTACTCCAACAACTAATTCTTCACCTTTCTTCTTTTTTAAGTGTTTCAACTCACCTAATTGTGAATAAAACTTATTATTTGCAAGTTCTCTTACTGCACACGTATTAAAAAGTACTAAACTTGCTTCATCTAGATCTTCAGTATGTGAAAAATTGAGATTTTTTAAATGAGCAAGAATTCTTTCAGTGTCATGATAATTCATCTGACAACCGTAAGTTTTCATCCAAACTTTACGAGGTGGAAAATCCACATCACCTAATCGAATGATACGATCTCCAGTATTTTCGTCTAAGAATGATGTTGCTATGTGATTTTGCTTACTTACACCTAAACCACTTGGAGAATTTAATTCGTTAGTCTGATTTTCCATAAAAACCTCATTTGCCCAGAGACGCCGCTAGTAGTACGGGCCAAAAGTCCTGAACATTAGTATATAAATAGCTGAAATTACGATAAAACCTAGCGAAAAGCTATGAGATAATATCCCATAAACTACTGAAATCATTAGAATTTTATTACCGAATCAGCTATAAAATCTGGCGATAATATGGTCTTTTTTTAGATGTTTTTGAGTGAAATGTAAATGAGATAAGTAAAATTGACCCAGAAATGCAAAGGCCCGCTATAAATAGCGGGCCCTTTATGAATTAAGAATAAATGTTCTTATTTCTTTTTTGCAACTTTTTTCTTAGTAGCTTTCTTCTTAGTCGTTTTCTTCGCTACTTTTTTCTTTGTTGCTTTCTTTTTTGTAGCTTTTTTAGCAGCTTTCTTCTTAGTTGCTTTCTTTGCTACTTTTTTCTTAGTAGTTTTTTTCTTTGCTACTTTCTTCTTTGTTGCTTTTTTCTTAGTAGCTTTCTTCTTAGTTGCTTTTTTCTTAGCTACTTTCTTCTTAGTAGCTTTTTTCTTAGCAACTTTCTTCTTAGTTGCTTTTTTCTTAGCTACTTTCTTCTTAGTTGCTTTCTTTGCTACTTTTTTCTTTGTTGCTTTTTTCTTAGTTACTTTTTTCTTTGTAGCTTTTTTCTTAGTAACTTTCTTTTTTGTAGCTTTTTTCTTTGCTACTTTTTTCTTTGTAGCCTTTTTAGCTACTTTCTTTTTTGTAGCTTTTTTAGCTACTTTTTTCTTAGTTGTCTTTTTAGTAGTTTTCTTTTTAACTGCCATTGACATCCTCCTGGTTTTTTCAATACTTATATTTATGGTAAACATTATTTTATTTGTGTGCAAACAAAAAATAACATTTTGATTAGCATAAGTATCTTTTTTATTTCCCTATGTTCTTTTTTAACTTCGGATTAATTTGGAAATTACTTTAAATTATTTTTAAAGAAAACAGCGAAACAAGCCGACAGCACGGCTTTTTCAAAAAACATAAAAACTTGAAAAACAAGTTATAGACGTTAGTTACAACTTTGAGTTTACAAAAAAATTAACTGAAATTTTTTTTCATTTTTTTTCAAAAAAGAAGCAAAAACTGCCCTTTCAGGGCAGTTTCGCAATTTTTAAAAGTATGTATTTGGGAAGTATTTAATGAATAAAAAGATTAAAAAAGAAGTTTTAGCTCATCATCTTCAACTGTAACTTCAATCTTTCCACCTTGAGTAAGTTTACCGAATAAAACCTCTGTTGAAATTGGCTTCTTAAGCTTCTGATCAATGATTCGAGCAATTGGTCTTGCCCCCATTTTTTCATCAAAACCGTTTTCAGCAAGCCAGATTTTTGCTTTTTCTGTTAAAACGATCTCAATATTCTTAGCTGCTAACTTCATTTCTAGTTGAGAAACGAATTTTTCAACAATCTTAACAATGTACTCAGTAGAAAGTTTATCAAAATGGACAATTCCATCTAAACGGTTACGAAATTCAGGGCTAAAAAAGTTCTTTATGGTCTGATCTCGCTTACCTGTATTCTTTGCAGAAGTCTTGGCAAGACCGATTGCTCCACTGTCCATTTCCTTGGCCCCAGCGTTCGTAGTCATGATTATCACTGTGTTTGTGAAGTCAGTCGTTCTTCCTTGGGAGTCTGTTAATGACCCATGATCCATTACCTGAAGAAGGATATTATAGATATCAACATGTGCTTTCTCTATTTCATCAAGAAGTAACACAGAATGTGGGTTTTTCTTAACAGCATCCGTTAAAAGTCCACCTTGATCATGGCCAACATAACCTGGAGGCGAACCAATTAGCTTACTGACTGAATGTTTTTCCATATATTCAGACATATCGAAGCGTTCTAGATGACAACCTAACTGATTTGCTAGTTGTTTTGCTAATTCAGTCTTACCAACACCAGTAGGTCCAGCAAAAAGGAAGCTTGAAATAGGCTTTCCTTCATCTCCTAAACCTGATTTTGCCATGTAAATTGCTTGTGATACTTCATCAACAGCATGATCTTGGCCAAAAATAAGCATTTTAAGGTTCTTATTTAGGTCTTTTAGCTTATCTTTTTCAGTTGTTTCAACTGTAAGCTTAGGGATATTTGCCATTTTTGCGACAACATCTTCGATATCTTTCTTAGTAATTGAAGATTTCTTCTTCTTTTCAGGACGAATTTGATTTAAAGCACCTGCTTCATCGATAGCATCGATTGATTTATCAGGGTTCTTCCTATCCATTAAGTAACGAGAAGTTAGAGCAACTGCTTCTTTTATGACATTATCAGAGATCTTTACACCATGATAAGTTTCAAACTTCGGCTTTAATCCCTTTAAAATTGCAATTGTGTCTTCATTTGATGGTTCATCAATATCAATTTTTTGGAATCTTCTATTAAAAGCAGGGTCTTTTTCAATGAATTTACGATGTTCGGCATATGTAGTTGACCCGATTACACGTACAACTCCACGACTTAAAGCAGGCTTTAATAAGTTTGATGCATCCATACTTCCGCCAGATGTTGCCCCGGCACCCATAACCGTATGCATTTCATCGATAAAAAGAATCGCTTTTTTGCCATCTTTATCTAGCTTTTCAAGGTCTTTAATAACACCTTTTACTCTTTGCTCGAAATCACCTCTAAATTTTGCACCAGCAACGAGTGCTGCCATATCTAAATTAAAGATTGTTGTTCCCTTTAACACTTCTGGAACATCTTCTTCAACAATTCTCTGAGCTAGGCCTTCAACAATGGCGGTCTTACCAACACCTGCTTCACCAACAAGAAGAGGGTTATTCTTACGTCGACGACATAGAATTTGAACAATTCTCAATGCCTCTTCTTCTCTTCCAACTAAAGGATCAATTCTGTTCTCACGTGCTTGCTCATTTAAATTAATTGTAAACTTTGCAAGAAATGAGTCTCCTTTCTTAGATCTTGATGAGACATCCTCACCTTCAACATATTCAATTCGAGGAATTTCTTCTCCACCTTCTTCATCATCTGAGCTCAATCCATGAGAAATCGCTTTCACGACATCAAATCTTTCAATTCCCTGCTTCTGAAGAGAGTAAAGAGCGAAGCTTTCTTTCTCTTGGAATAGTGAAACAAGAAGATTTACTCCTAAGATCTGGCTTTTCCCACTTGATTGAACATGGATAGCAGCTCTTTGAATAACTCTCTGTAGAGACATGGAGATCTCTGGTTGATATGTGATCCCATTTTCTCGTGCTAATTCTCTCAGTTCATCATTAACAAATTGTTGTTTTGATAAAGAATCGATTTGATCTTCCGTTAGAATACTAAAGTTTGATTCATCGTGAATAAACTCATTGAGTTCACTCTCCATTTCATCAAGATTACCACCACAATATTCGATGATCTCTCTCACATTTTCATCAGATAATAAGGAGAGAAGAACATTTTCTAATGTCAGATATTCATGCCTAAGAGTATTCGCCCTTTGGATCGATTCGTTAATGATGGTTTCAAGTTTTTTTGACATCATTTTCTTTGCTCCTGTGCCTATTCAGGCTCAACGGTACATAATAGTGGATGACCTTCTTTCTTGGCCTCCGAGAGCACCTTGTTCATCTTAGTCTCGGCCACTTCATAGGAATATGTGCCGCAAACTCCGCGGCCATTATTGTGAACATCAAGCATAATCTTCATCGCCTCTTCTTGGCTTCGATTGAAAATATGCATCAATATCCAAATAACAAATTCCATCGTCGTATAATCATCATTATGAAGTACGACATGATATTTTGATGGCTTTTTTACTCTAACTTTATCAGCTACAGCAATATCCCCATCCTCTTCAGTACTAAAGATGGGAGTAAAAATACTCATGTCAATATTAGCGTCTTTTTTAAAATTCAAATTATCTTCTCCACTTCATCAATGATTTTTCTTTCTTTTCTATTATCGCTTATGTGTGCTAATCTTTTCAAGGAGTATACGACTGAAAAATCACTAAAAAAGGTCACTTATGAACTTCTTCGACTTCTTTAAACAAAATAAGAAAACAGATTCAATTAATGATATTCACGACTTCCTCAATAGCACTTTTCCTCACATGGATGAAGAGCGCCTCGTCATTCTCTCTTGTTTCGCTGGACTACTTGCTCGTATTGCCTATACTGATTTCAATGTTTGCCAACGCGAAAAAAGCGAAATGGAAAAAATACTACGAGATGTAACAAATCTTACAGAAGACGAAGCAAAACACGTCACTGAATATTCAATAAAAATGATGAAACAACTTTCTGGTCTCGATACTAGAAGTTATTGTACACCACTTGTGGATATTCTCTCACAAAATGAAAGATATAAAGTATTAAAAGCCTTATTTGCAATTGCTGCTGCCGATGGTGAAGTTGATCGCGTTGAAAGTAACGAGATAAGCTATATTGCAAACTCTCTAGTTCTCGAAAAAAAATATTTCCTTAGCGCACAAGCTGACGTCAAAGAGTATTTAAAAACTTTGCAAGTTTAAAACTATTCTCTACACTTATATAAGTTACTAGAATAATTAAACAAGGAAGTTAAATGAAAGAGATGAATAATTCTTCAACGGAAGAATTTAAGGGGAATTTTAATTTTGCTAGCATCTTAGATAAGAACGAAAAGAAGATTGCAAAGAGCCCTATTTCTAATCTTCTTCAATCCACGACTCAAACTGTTATAGATCGTGAAGAAGAAAATACCGACAATTCTAATGGAAAAGATCAATTATATAAGAAAATAGAAGAATTAGAGCGCAGATTTGAAACAAAAGAAGTAAATGAGAAATTTGAAAGACTAGAATCACTTCTTCAATCAATTATCATTAACCAAAAAAGTGTCAAAGAACAAATTGAGTACAAACCTCAAGAAGAGATCCTTCCAACGGCAAGAGACAACAAAAGTATTATCATTGCCAGTGGAATCTTATCAATTGCCATTATCCTTGGGGCGTTTATTTATACTCCTTCAAAAGAAATTCAGCCTGCGCCAAAGCAAGCAATCAAAGAAGTCATAACTAAAAAAGAGTTCTTCACACCTATTAAATATTTAAACCTTAGAAGTATTCCAAGTACCAAGGGAACAAAGCTTCAAGTAGTAGCGCCAAATACTCGTGTTGAGGTCCTAAAAACTGATGGCGATTGGGTTCAAATTGAATACCGCGATTATTTAAAAAACACTCTTCATACAGGTTGGGTTTACGATCAAAAGAATTTAAAATCTATATAATTTCAACAAGATACAGGGGCTTAACGGCCCCTACCCTTGACACTCTCCCAACTGCTCCCATCTTTATGTTACACAATTAATAAATGAGGTAACATGTTTCCAATATTGCTATTATTATTTACTGTGGTTCCGGCCATTGAGATCTACCTACTATTTTCGATCGGTGGACAAATTGGTGGTGCCAATACATTTCTTGTTGTTGTACTAACAGGGATCATAGGTGCAGCACTAGCAAAGTCTCAAGGCGCAGCTCTTTTAGCAAAAATCCAAGGTGAGCTTTCTCAAGGTCGAGTTCCAGCTTCAAGCTTTATTCACGGACTACTTGTTTTTGGTGGTGGGCTACTTCTTTTAACTCCAGGTTTTTTAACAGATATTCTAGGCCTATCGATGGTTCTTCCTCTTACAAGACATCTTTGGGCCATGTATATGAGAAAGTTCTTTCTTAAATCAATTCAAACAGGAAATATGCAATTTTACTCCTTCAAAAATGGCGGTGGATTCTCATCTTATAGTGGAAATGCTTACAATACTCGAGCTCGCTTTGAGGAACAGTTTGAAAAGGCCCAGGATAATCGTGAAGAAAGTCATGGAGCACGTCAAGTTGACGCAAACACCTTTGAAGTTGACTACGAAAAGAAGTAAGATTTCCTTATGACAGATAAATTAATTGTAGACCTAAATGATATTAAAGAGGCCCGTCTTAATATAGAAAATCGAATTATTAAGACACCTTTAACCTATTCAACAACTTTAAGTGAGAAGTTCAATTGTGAAGTTTATTTAAAACTAGAAAACTTACAATTAACTGGAGCATATAAAGTTAGAGGAGCACTTAATCGCCTCTCAAAACTTTCAGAAGAAGAAAAAGAAAAAGGCGTCATTGCATCTTCAGCAGGAAATCATGCTCAAGGGGTTGCTCTTGCGGCGAAACAGCTCGGTATAAAAGCGACAATTGTAATGCCGGAATCGACTCCACTTGCAAAGATACAAGGAACAAAGAAGTTTGGTGCTGAAGTAATTCTTCACGGTAATTTCTATGATGATGCCTATCAAAAAGCTTTAGAGATCCAAAGAGAAAATGGCCAAGTCTTTATTCATCCATTTAATGATAAAGATATTATTGCGGGACAAGGAACAATTGGGCTTGAGATCTTAGATGAACTAAGTGATGCCGATATTATTGCCGTTCCAATTGGTGGCGGAGGATTAATTTCAGGGATCGCCACTGCAATTAAAGAAAGTGGTTCAAAGTGTCACGTTGTTGGAGTTGAAGCATCTGAAATGCCGGCCATGAAACAATCTCAAGAAAAAGGCCACATCACAACAATTGAAAAGAAGAAAACGATTGCCGATGGAATCGCTGTAACAACTGTTCTTGATAATACCTTTGATATAGTAAAAAAATATGTTGATGAGATAGTAACAGTCAAAGAAACTGAAATTTCTCATGCTATCGTTACCTTATTAGAATACGAGAAGATATTAACAGAAGGCGCTGGAGCCGCATCAGTGGCATCTCTCCTCTATGATCAATTAAGTGATATTAAAGGAAAAAAAGTTGTTCTAGTGGTTAGTGGTGGAAATATAGACTTAAATATTCTTGATCGAATTATTGAAAGAGGACTTGTAACATCTGGACGCTCTTGTTCAATTGTTGTTAATGTTCCCGATACACCTGGTACAATTGCACATATCGCAAGTATCATTGGTGGCAAAGAAGCTAATATTTTAGAAATTCACCACAATAGGGCCTTCACAACAAGTGTTCTTGGAGAAACAGAAGTTGAATTTACACTTGAAACGAGAGGACATTTGCATATTCGTGAAATTGTTGATGAACTGACGTCAAAAGGTTTTAGTGCAAAGCGCGTATAAAAGGATGGCCTGTGACAGAATTTAACTTTCTAAAAACAACAAGAGAAAATGAAGAGCACCTAGAAAAGAGCTCATTTGTAAAAAATGATATTCGTTTTGATATTCTTGATACAGGAATCATTAAGGCAACTCCTAAGCTTCTTTCAACAGAAGATGCTTTTATCATTTCCTGTGGGATTCACGGCAATGAAACGGCCCCAATTGAATTTACAAATGAAATTCTCAATAAACTGGTTGCAGGCTCTTTAAACTTAGTGGCTCCAACTCTATTTATATTTGGTAACCCAAAGGCCATGAATATAGGTAAAAGGTTTAGTGAATACAACCTCAACCGATGCTTTAACGGTGCATATAAGAACTTAGATGAATATTATGAAAAGTCACGAGCAGAAGTTATTGAAAAGGTCTGTTTTGATTTTTATAAAGAGGTAAAAGATAAAGACCTTTTTCACTTCGACCTTCACTGCGCTCTAAAAAAGAGTATGATTGAAAGGTTTGCTCTTGTCCCTAAAAACGAAGAGCGTAAACGTGACGATGAATTTAATCTAATTTTAGCTAATATGGGAATCGAAGCGTCACTCTTTTCACACAAAGAATCAACCGTATTTAGCTCATTTTCATTTACTAACTTTAATGCATTTAGTGCAACTGTAGAGCTTGGCAAAGTTTATCCTTTTGGACAAAACCCACCTGGAAAGTTTCAAGCGGCACAAGAGACTATCGAAAAACTATTAAGTGGACATGAGTTAGAAAAGAAGAAAGCACCAAAGGCATTTACAATCTTTGAATCAATTAATAAAGAATTTGAAGACTTCAAATTTACTTTTGAGGAAGAAGAAAGTGCTAATTTCACCCCTTTTAAAAAAGGTGAGCATATATTTACACAAAATGCACAACCTTACCTTTGCCCGGAAGAAAATTTACGAATGATTTTTCCCAATTCAAAGGTGATACTAGGACAAAGAGCATTATTACTAATCAAGGAACTTGAATAACTGATCAGGAGAAAATATGAGTGACTTTTTAATCGTTGCTGCAAGTGACGGAATGAATTTAAAAATGGCAGAGACACTAGAAAGCCTGTCTAAAGATACGGATGAATCATTTGAAGTTGTAAAATTAAGTGACTTCAACCTTCCTCTTTATACGACTCAAGAAGAGGAAAATGGAATTCCAGAAGATGGGAAAAAGCTAACTGAGAAATTTATTGCTGCAAAGGGATTTGTTTTTCTGACACCTGAATATAATGGCTCTGTTTCACCATCTTTTGTCAATGCAATCGCATGGGTATCTCGTTCGGGTGGAGAATCTTGGAGAGAAGCGTTTGTTAATAAGCCAGCTTTAATCGGAACTCACTCCGGAGGTGGCGGCCAATACGTTCTAGGAGCTATGTTAAATCAACTTTCATTTATTGGTATGAATGTCCTAGGTCGTAAATTACTTACAAATTATGGCAAGCCATTAAATGAAGACGCTGCAAAAGGCGCACTAGAAGAATTAGTAAAAATTGCAAAATAAGAAATAAAAAAGGCTCCTTTTTGGAGCCTTTTTTATTTTTGACATGATTTTAATAGAACGAGTTTTTCAGGTGGTTCAATGACCATTGCACATCCCCCAACCTTCTGAGACTTAGAAGTTGTATTTAACATAAAAGTAATTGTATCTTTAACAACACTACTATTACCTTTTGTATCAACCACATTTACCTGATAAGAAGCTCGATATTGAAAAATCTCTTTATCAATTAACTCGACCTTCTCTATTTTGATATTCGATTTTGAATCTAGAATATATTCTAAGTTTTTAGGATCATCATAATCAGGATCATGATTGAAACGATATTCTTTAAACTCTTCTTTTAAACACTGTTTTTTTGCACCTGTAATAAGACGAATTCCACTCATTTCGATAGAAATTAAATCCTTTGCAACTGTCTTTGGATCTTTATTCTTTGGACAAAGATCACTTGCACTTACAGATATAAATAAAAAGGCTGCTATGAGTATTTTAGTAACCATCATTTAGCCTCCTTTCTCCAAAGCACTGATTAATACATTCTTCACCCTTGAGTTTACCATAGTCTTCATAATAACAGGCAGGGTTGCCAGAATCATGACGAAGAATACTAAAACGTCCACTTCTCATCTTTTGTGAAGAAGCTCTTCCCTGCACTAGTCTCGTACAGGCCGTTCTTGCTTGTGCCAGCAAATTATTGAACATTGTTGAACGCTTAGTTGCATGAATCCTAGCTGAGACTCTTGCTGGCCCATAATTATTTAGGGCACCACTGTGAATATATGTAAAATCAAAATCATTAATCGTTATCGAATTACAGCTATTTGATTCTGCGGCACCGCGAATCCCAAGAGGGTCAGGCCCTGCTGTATCCACCATAAGAACATGGCTTCCCTTTAAATTTATAATATCACCTGACTGAATCGAATATGGAAGATCAAACTCCACAGGCTTTACACACGAATCTGAATTATCTGAAGCGTAATGAAGAGATGTCGTCGTCAGTGAATTAAAGTCACGATCTGATTTATTAAACTTTAATCCTTCCGCTGCAAATGCGGCCGAAATAAACTCAGAACAATCGATACCAGAAGCTTGAACATTATTTTTTGCAACACCTTGACCTCTTGTAAAGAGATTGATTTCACGACTTCTTAGTCCCTTTCTTGAACCATAGCCATAAACAGGAGGCCTCTGAGTTGTATCAATACATTTTTCCGAAGGAAATTCAGGGTCTTTATCCAGCTGACTTAATATTCCATGAGAATTAACCATTGCTTGCCTATTAGTAATAACTCTCTGCTTAAAGTCACTTCCATCAGTCAAGGTTGCAGGACGAGTAGAGACACCACTAAGCCTTGGTGTCGTTTCATCCATAACAAAATCAATTGCATCACAACTTTGATATATCGTTGCTAAGACTCGTCTGGCACCCATCGAGCCTCGCGTATACATAGTGCCATATGCATAATCCTTATCTGCTTCATCGATATTACACTGTCCGGTAAACGACAAGCTTTCATTAATATAGTTATTAACTTCACTAGATGAAGGAAAATTTGTATAATCATCAGTAAGATCTTCCATCGCCTCTTGTGATGATCTGTCTTTAATTGGCCTTCCATCCGGACCAATGACATCATCAACAGCATCAAGAATATCTGATTCTTTATAGATACGTTCGGCCATCATCTGAGATTGACCATTTTGAATTTGGTCACCAGTCATCTGACATGACGTACTCACGGCCAAAATTATGAATATAGAAATAATGTGTTTTAAACTCATCTAAGTTCTCTCATCTCGGTAACTTATCGGTAAATTTCACCATAACTTTAAATGTAATATCAATAACTTATTAACTTCACTCAATAGTATTCATGGGATGTAAGAACTTGTTACAAATTACTCATGACGCTACCCTGTACTTTTTACACATAACGTTGATAGAAGGATGCACGCACAAAAATAAGGAAAGAAAATGAATTTTAACTTCAATGTATTACTCACTCTTACTCTACTTCTATCATCTGTTAACACTCTTGCTATCGATAAGGTTGTTTACGGTGAAGATAATCGACTAGATCAATATGAAGTTATGAATCAAACAAAGCTAGATCTTCAAAGATCAACTCTAGCAATGATACCAAAAAACAAATTAAAGAAACAAAAAAATCAAGACTCAGATACATACAAGGCCATCGACTCTAAAATCAACCTTTGTGAAGGCGAAAGATTTAATAAACAAGTCGACGTTGCAGACTGTTCAGGCTTTCTAATTGAAAAAGATGGAAGACAATATGTTGCAACGGCAGGTCACTGTGCAACTTCAGTAACAGATTGCTACGATAATTACTGGGTTTTTGATTATTCAAAAAAAGATCCTCGCGACGATGCTAGAACAATTGAAGCAAAGAATGTTTATTCTTGTAAGAGAATTGTAGTACAAAAACTTAGCCGTTACACAGGTGAAGACTTCGCCCTAATTGAATTAGATAGAAGAGTTGAAGATCGTGCACCACTTGAATACCGAACGAAGAAATCTGAAAATATTAGAAAAGGTGAAAAAGTATTTGTTATTGGACACCCATCAGGTCTGCCTTCAAAAGTAGCTGCAGGAGCCTATGTACGTGATGATAGCGACTTCTATAGCTTCGAAACAAACCTAGATACATTCTCTGGGAACTCAGGTTCAGCAGTATTCAACGAAGAAACAGGAATCGTTGAAGGAATCCTAGTTCGTGGAGACGAAGACTACAAATACAATGCTCGTAAAGATTGTTACGAAGCAAATGTTTGTAAAATGGGTAGCTGTGGCGGTGAAGAAGTATTCAGAATGAATAGAATTCTCTACCTAGGAAGATAAAACTATAAAGAAAACTTACCTTCCAAGCAAGAGTTCACACGTTCTTTTGCTTGGTTGAGATCCTCATTAAAAACTGCTCCAACTTCAATCGATAGATTCTCAAGTAGCATTTCAAGATATTTCGACTCTGCTGCGCCTTTGTCACTAATTTGAAGTAGCTGTTGAATATTAGTTACAAAAGTATCGATATCTTGTTTTTGAATATTAGACTTAAAGAAGTTAATACGATCCTTTTTAGAGTCAAACTCTAAAGGCTTACTCTCTTCAGTAATACGATCAAGAGTTTTACTTAATTCATTTTCAGAACTTAAAGGGCGAAAAGCATCTTCTTTTACCGTTGGAATCATTGTAGTTGAGCGACCTTCAGTAGACTCAATAATATAAAACTCTGCACCACTCATATCTTTAATTTCTGTTATAACACCAACACCAAAGTTTATTGATACTACTTCTTGTCCGATTTCTAATTTTGGCATAATTCCCCTTTCGTTAGATAATTATTATATCACACTTGAATTCGATTTTCTCTAAGGCATTTGATTCGTAACGAGACACGTCAAATGACACCATTAGCTTTCTAGATAATGAGTAAAGTGATATAAGCCTTTTAATATACATAAGTACAAGGGGTATTAAGAGTGAATAATAATTCTTTTCAACAGGCAATATTAGAAGGTATTCCTAAGGTTTTACCAAAATATAAGAAATATGAAGAAGATATTAACCACGCACCTAAGCGCAAGAAAATACTTAATCAAGAAGAAGAGAAGCTTGCCCTTAAAAATGCACTACGCTACTTCCCAAGTGATTTACATGCTGAACTAATTCCAGAGTTTAAGGAAGAGCTTGAAAAGTACGGTCGTATCTATATGTATCGCTATCGCCCTGATTATAAAATTCATGCGCGATCGATTGATGAGTACCCTCACAAGTCAAAACAAGCAGCGGCCATCATGCTAATGCTTTCAAATAACTTAGACTATGCTGTAGCTCAACACCCTCATGAGCTAATCACTTATGGTGGAAACGGTGCCGTTTTTCAAAACTGGGCCCAGTATCTTTTAACAATGCAATATCTTGCGACAATGACAGATGAGCAAACACTCGTTCTCTACTCTGGTCATCCAGCAGGATTATTTCCATCCCACAAAGATGCACCAAGAGTTGTTGTGACTAATGGAATGATGATTCCAAATTACTCAAAGCCAGATGACTGGGAAAAATTCAATGCACTTGGAGTAACTCAATACGGACAAATGACAGCAGGTTCATTTATGTATATTGGGCCACAAGGAATTGTTCACGGAACAACTATCACTGTTTTAAATGCTCTAAGAAAAATTTCTAAAGAGGCCGTTACTGAAACAGCTGGTAAAGTTTTTGTTACTGCAGGACTTGGTGGAATGTCTGGAGCGCAACCGAAAGCCGCGGTTATCGCAGGTTGTATCGGTGTTGTTGCGGAAGTCAATCCAAAGGCCGTAAAGACTCGCCATGAGCAAGGATGGGTTGATGAAGTTTTCACTGATCTTGATGAGCTAATGGCAAGAATTAAAAAAGCACAAGATAATAAAGAAGCTGTCTCCCTTGCTTACCAGGGAAATATCATTAACCTTTGGGAGAAGATTGCTGACAGTGATCTTCATATTGATATTGGCTCTGACCAAACTTCTCTTCATAATCCTTGGGCCGGAGGTTACTACCCTGCTGATCTTTCATTTGAAGAATCAAATGAGATGATGGCAAATAACCCAGAACAATTTAAAGTTGAAGTTAGGAAGAGTTTAATAAGACACGTAAACGCGGTTAATAAACTTGCAGATAAAGGAATGTACTTCTTTGACTACGGAAATGCATTCTTACTTGAAGCATCTCGCGCAGGTGCTGATATTATGAAAGAAGGATCTACTGAAGACTTCAAGTACCCTTCATACGTTCAAGATATCATGGGCCCAATGTGCTTTGACTATGGCTTTGGTCCATTTAGATGGGTTTGTACTTCTAGCACTCAAGAGGATCTTGATTTAACAGATCAACTTGCAACAGAAGTTCTTGAAAGACTAATGCAAGAGTCACCAAAAGAGATTACACAACAGATGCAAGATAATATTACTTGGATTAAAGGTGCTAAAGAGAACGACCTTGTGGTTGGCTCAAAAGCACGTATCCTTTATGCTGATAGCGATGGAAGAATTGAAATTGCTCTTGCCTTTAATAAGGCCCTTCGTGAAGGAAAGCTTAAGGCACCAGTAGTTCTAGGTCGTGACCACCACGATGTTTCAGGAACAGACTCTCCTTTTAGAGAGACATCAAATATTTATGACGGTTCTCGCTTCACAGCTGATATGGCCGTACAAAACTTCGTTGGTGACTCATTTAGAGGAGCAACTTGGATCTCTCTTCACAACGGCGGAGGTGTCGGTTGGGGTGAAGTTATGAACGGTGGTTTTGGAATGGTTCTCGATGGAAGCGAAGATTGTGATCGCCGTATTAAGTCAATGCTATTTTGGGATGTGAATAACGGAATTAACCGTAGAAGCTGGGCCCGTAATGAAGGTGCAACTTTTGCAATTAAGAGAGCGATGGAAAAAGAGCCTCTTTTAAAAGTCACTCTACCAAATCTCGTTGATGATAAGTTATTATAATAAAAAAGAGAGCTCCCATAAGGGAGCTCTACTTTTATTCTATGCCACAGCTCGATAGTTAAGGCTAAAGGGGTAATATATCTCCTGGGCATCTTTATTAATTATATCTTCGACCAAAGATATAAATTCAAATTCATCTAATCCATTTAAGGAAGCAGCAGTCCAAATTGGTGTTAATTTCTCTGAGAATAAATCGGCATTAAAATCACCATCAATCGTCGTTTCTAAATAGATACCTTGAACTTCATTTCTTGCTTCATTTAAAAATGTTTGCTTAAAATTATCTTTTTGCATTAAACGTCCCCTGAAAAAATAAGTAGCGTGTACTTCATTTCTACAAATCTATTTTGCTACAATTTTTAAATACTAATAATTTTTTTGGATACTCGTTTAATTTCAAGTACTTCTGAAGATGAACAATAAATGATCTTTGCTTTTGTCAAAAAAATTTCGTCACTTTTTCATGGCACCAAACAATTTCAGTTTAAGCCCTTTCAAAACTAACGATATCGTTAGGCTTTTGTCGCTCTTTTCCCATTGTTTTCTATTTCAATTCAATTTATATTGGCCCCATGAAAGGTATAATTCTTCTAAGTATTGCATGTGCGATTTGGGGTATGGGCTTTGCCGGAACTCGCTTTACTCTTGTTGACTATTCACCAGTATGGTCAAATTCTCTACGCTATATTTTTGCCGGTCTTTTCGCTTTATTAATCCTTCTCTTTAGAGGTGATTTTAAAAAGTTATCAAATAACAAAGATGAAGTTATCGGTGGATTAGTTTGCTCAGCGCTACTAATGACTGCTCTTCAACTGCAAACAGTTGGGATTGCACTAACAACAATGGCCAAATCAGGCTTCTTTACAGTCTTTTATGCCGTTATTACGCCAATTATTGCGGTTATCTTTCTTGGACAACGTGTTCGTAAAACCTTCTGGCTCCTTCTCATGACTTCAATGCTTGGGATTATGATGATGAATGGTATGGACTTTAATAATTTTAATATTGGTGATGGTTTTGTCATCGTATCAGCAGTCTTTTTCTCTCTTCATATTATAGCAACAGATCGCTATGCAAATAACGTGGATGCAATTCGTTTTAACTTTCTCCAATGTATCTTCATGGGGATTATGGGATTAGTTTTTGCTCTAATTTATGAAGGAGCAACAAGTCTTGAAGTTCTCTACTCTGCAAAGGCGCTAAGCTTCCCTTCTGCACTATGGGGATTCTTAATCGTCTCTATCTTTTCATCACTAATTGCTTTTTCTCTACAAATAGTTGCACAAAAAACAATCCCTGCTCATATTGTAGGTTTAGTCTTTTTAAGTGAATCAATTTTTGCGGCCTTATTTGGCTACCTATTCTTTAAAGAGACCCTGGACCCTACGGCCATGTTAGGAGCTTTTGTCATTGTAATCTCAGTAGCTCTTGTACCGCGTTTCACTAATATTAAAAAAGAAGATGATAATTCAGATGGTGTTTTTGATGAAATAGAAAATACCGGGGTATCGTCTGTTGTCAACGATACCCGAGTATTATGAAAGTAAAATACAGCAATTAAGCTGCAAGCGGTATATCGTCAGTGAATGGGAAAACGACGTTATCAAAGTAAGTTGGAATAATTTCAGAAACTAAAGTTGAAAACTCATCTTCAGTTAGTCCATTTATTTGGGCATCGGACCAAATAATCACTAATTTCTCATTAAAGACGTCACAGTTGAACTCGCCTTTAATTTTTGATTGAGAGACGATTGATTTAATTTCATCTCTTGCATGGGCAATAAAAGTCTCTCTAAAGTTTTCAATATTCATTTATAAACTCCTCTTCCTTCACTCATGATTGTTGAGCTATTAACTATTATGCGCAAGAAATGTCGAATTCTGAGATAATCTTTACTTTTATGTGATTACAGTACTCTATCTACTGCAACTGGGGATGAGTCGTAGTTAATTTATTTATTGAACATGATCGCGATTGCCTAGAACTTGCGCCACTGTCAATAAAAACATGAGCTTATATTCTCAACAATTTTAGATGAGACAAGATGTTAAACCCTTCTTCTTCAAATATTTTTGATGATATTCTTCTGCCTTTACGTAATTTTTAAATGCTTCTAATTTAGTTACAACGGGATTTGGGAAGCGATTACTTTCATCAAGCTCTTTTATGGCCTTTTCACCTTGAACTCTCTGATCCTCATCCAAATAGAAAATTACACTTCGATATTGGCTACCCACATCTACTCCCTGACGATTAAGTGTCGTAGGATTATGGTTTTTAAAGAAGACATCCAAGAGATTTTCAAATTTGATGACATTAGGATTGTAGGTAATTTTAATGACTTCAGCATGGCCAGTTGTATCAGTACACACTTCTTCATATGTTGTTTGATCCGACTTACCACCAGCATAGCCAACTTCTGTTTCAACTACTCCAGCTAACGTTCGGAAGGTCTCTTCAACACCCCAAAAACACCCTGCGCCAAAAACAGCTATTTGATTTTCATTTGATGTCTCATTGCTCATTGCAAACCTCCGATTTATTTCGTAATTTATCCCAAGTATGAGCAAGAAAACAAGAAAATTCTTAGAAAAGAAATTAGAGAAAGAACTAGAGATAGCCAAAGAAAAAGCTGTTCACGGACAACATAAAATTATTATTGTCTTGGACCACTTAAAGGGTGGCTTCAACATAGGAAAGATCCTTAGGTCATGTGAAATATACAGTATTTATGAAGTCCACATTGTTGGAACGAAGTTCTTCGATGTCACAATTGCAAAGGGCGCTCTTAAAAGAGTGAAAACATTCTTTTTCAATGAGATTGAAGAGTCAATTGAGCGAATAAATGAACTTGGTTACACTCCTCTCACTCTAGATTCAAAAGCAGAAACATTTCTAAATAAATGCGACCTTCCACAGAAGTCAGCATTTATCTTTGGTCACGAAGAATTTGGGCCACTGAAAGATATGCCAGGAATAAAAAGGTTAAAAATAAAGCAATACGGTCTAACTGAATCTTTAAATGTTTCAATAGCGGCAAGTATTGTTATGTACGAATACACAAATCAACACGCAAGCGAGTAATTAAATATGATTGAAACAAATGGCCTCACAAAGAAATTTGTAAGTTACAAGAAAGAAGAAGGTTTTAAAGGTAGTGTAAAGTCTTTCTTTAATAGAAGCCCCATTACAAAATATGCAGTAAAAGACTTCAGCTTCAAAGTCGAAAAGGGTGAGATCAAAGGTCTCTTAGGTCCAAACGGTGCCGGTAAAACAACTCTTATGAAGATGTTAACTGGTATCATCGTTCCCTCTGATGGAGAGGTTTCAATTGCAGGTTATAAGCCGTGGCAAAGAGATAAAGAATTCCGTAAGAAAATAGCCCTTGTTATGGGGCAAAAGTCGCAACTATGGTGGGATATTCCGGCCATGGACTCATTTAAGTTACTTCAAAAATATTATGAAATACCAGATGATATGTTTAAGAAAAAACTTGGCTATATGGGAGAGCTTCTTGATGTAACGGAACTTTTTCATATTCACGTAAGAAAGCTTTCTCTCGGTGAGCGTATGAAGCTTGAACTAATGGCCTCTCTTTTACATGAACCAGAAGTTTTATTTCTCGATGAACCAACTATTGGACTTGATCTTGTGGCCCAAGAAAATATGAGAAACTTCTTAAAAGAGTATCACGCAAAAAATGACCTATCGATTATTTTAACATCGCATTACATGGCCGATGTACAAGCACTTTGTAAGGACCTTGTTCTTATTTCAAAGGGACAAAAAGCATACGATGGGCCTCTAAAGAATTTGGAGAGAATTCTTGGTGATAAGAAGTCTGTTTACTTTAGCTTTGATAAATCAATTGATAGCAATGAAGAGTTTTGGACTAAGCTAGATTGTGATTTCTTTGATCACAATACAAGTGTTGAATTGAGAGTAGATAAAGAGGAGCTATCACAATTATCCTCTGCAATTCTTTCTAAGTATCCAGTTATCGATTTTCATACAGAAAAGCTTCCTATTGAAAAAGTAATGAAAAAGATTATGGCGAATCCGGAGATCTTAAGTAATGTCTAATCTTATTAAGTGGTGGCAAACAATTAAAATTTCCGTAGTGAAGTATACGGCATATCGCCTAAACTTCTTTTTACAAATTATTGGACCTGCTATTGTCTTCCTATTTATTAAATACAATCTTTGGACGGCAATTTTTGAAAGTACAGGTCTTGATACTATTAAAGGCTATACTCTTAGTGCAATGTTAACTTACCACGTATGGGCCTTTGTTGTCTCACAACTTGCACAAGGCCACACTGCTCTAAACCTAGCACTTGATATTAGAATGGGAAGAATATCAACTTATCTCATCTACCCTTTTAACTTCTGGGAGTTCCACACGGCATCATTCATTGGATTTCAAATGATTCAATTATGTGTCACAGGTTTTGCAATATTCTTCTTTTCTCTTGTTGGAATCCTACCAAATATAGACTTTATAACTCTTTTAAATGGAGTTGCCGTTTGCCTCTTTGTAAGTCTATTTTGGTTTTCTCTACAATACCTAACTGGGGTTATGGCCTTCTGGCTTGAAGAGACATGGATCCTAAGGGTTATGCTTCAAATGATCACAGTATTTTTATCCGGAGCAATTATTCCTTTAGAACTCTATCCAGACTTCTTTAGAGAAATTCTCATGTACACACCATTCCCTTATCTAACCTACTACCCGATTAAAGTCTTCATGGGTGAGCCAGTTAGTTACTCAACGTTCTTTAGCGTATTAGGTCCTTGGCTTATAGGTGTTAGCGTAATCTGTACATTAGTCTGGAAACGTGGAATTAAACTTTATACGGCAGCGGGGATGTAATGAGTTTTAAAAACGAATGTAAACACTACTTAAGCGTTTATTCAAAGTTTGTCTCGACAAGTACTTCAGTAGCAATGAGCTTTCGTACTAGCTTTGTTCTCATGATCTTTATGGATCTCTTTTTCTTTGCTTCAGCATATTTCACACTAGACTTTATCTTTGATCACGTTGATCAAGTGAAGGGCTGGAACAGAGATGAATTCATGTTATTTTTGACATATATGCTTTTAATGGATTGCTTTCATATGATTATCTTTAGTCAAAACTTTTGGCGCTTTAGTGATGATCTAAAATCTGGTCAGCTCGATTATACAATCCTACGACCTCTCAACTCAATTTTCAGTGTCTTCTTTCGCTATGTACGCCCATCATCTCTTCCGACATTGATTCCAGCGATCTCTATATTTTGCTACTACGCTAATGCCAACGGCTTTACTTTAATACAATGGCTTCTTGTGCCCCCATTACTTATCCTATCATTAACATTACTAGCAGTTATTGAATTCGTTATAAGTTGTGCAATGTTTTGGCTTGTTGAGGGTGTTGGAATAAATTTCTTTAGAATGCAGATGCAACAATTATCACGTTGGCCAGATCTAATCTATGGAACAATGACAAAGAGAGTTTTTTCTTTCTTTATTCCAATTCTGCTAATTGGCTCTGCACCAGTACGCTTCCTACTAGATATGAGTAAGTGGCACTACCTTCTGATCATGGTAGGAGCAACGATAATCTTTTGGTTTGTTTTAAAGATACTTTGGGAAAAAGGCCTACAAGTCTATGATTCAGCCTCTTCGTGACAAAGGAAGAGTACTCATAAACTTGAGGCCAGATTATTTTAGGCAGCTTTGGGGGCCGCTTCATCGCCAAGTATGGCAGTTTCAATTTCATCAATTGATTTATTAACGTGAACAACTTCATTTAAAAGTTTTCCAGCAACTTTAGACGCTTCCTCAGCAATACCTGTATTAGATCTTGAAGACAGATCAATACTTGAGATAGAACTTTGAAGCTCTTCAATACCTTTTGCTTGTTCAAAAGTGGCAGTTGAAATCTCGTTAATGGCCTTTGTCACATCATCAACACTTTCAACAATACTCTCTAGAATATCACCACATTCTCCCGCAACCCTAGTTCCAGAGTTAACACTATCTCTAACTTTTGAAACAAGTGAATTAAGTGTTTCGTTAGATTCTGTAATCATACGATTTACTTCCTTTACACTTGAGCTAACCATTTCGGAGATATCAATAGAAGCGTGTCCACTCATCTCAGCAAGCTTACCAACTTCTTCGGCAACCACTGAGAAGCCTTTACCAGACTCTCCAGCTCTCGCCGCTTCTACTGATGCATTAAAAGAAAGTAGCTTTGTTTGAAAAACAATATCATTAATAACCTGTGTTCTTTCTTCAATTTTTTCAATTAGATTGATAATCTTCTGCATCTTTTCTGTATTTGACCCCAGCTCTTCAACCATCTCGACAATATCGCTATCAATTCCATTCATTGAATCAATCATTTTCTTAACGATCTTCTGTCCAAAAGCAGCCTTATCTAAACTCTCTTTTGCAAGTTCTGTAGACTCTTGAGCATTATTTGAAGTCACCCTAATCATAGAACTTACTTGCTCGATTGCCGCAGAAGACTCCTGCAATGAGAGATCTTGGTTTCGAGAAGAAGATGTTAGATTATTTGACGTAAGTGAAATATTATTTGCACTTTTAGTCATAAAGTTTGAGCTCTTTGCTAAACGCTCAAGTGTTTCTCTAATACGTAAAGAAATCTTATTAGCGTAAACAACACCGGCACTAAGACCTAGAATCACCCCAATAATTGATACAACGAGAAGTGTATAATTAAGAGAGCTTACAGTCTGATTAAATGCTGCCGCAGAAGTTACAACTTCTAGAGAAATCTTTTTAGTGTAAAGATCTAAAGCGACCTGATAACTTTCAGCTGCCTCAGGACAATGTACATGAAAGATCTCTAATAACTCTTTTCGCGCTTTAACACTTCCGTCTTTTGCTAATTCAATAGCCCTTGCACCAACCGCTTTAAAGTTTATCCACTCTTTTTCAAGATTATTAAAAATCTCTTTTTCATTTTCATCGCGGATCTTTGACTTTAACTTCTTAGCAGCATTATCGTATTTTGTAATCATCTCAAGAGTTGAGTTTATCGCTGCTTCATTTTCTGATGCGGTATTATTCTCAAGCCCTAATGTTCGAACAGAAATTCTAGTTTTCTGATAACTAACATCCATTTCATTGAGAAGAATACTGCGTGGTATAATATCGCGACTAAATTCATGAGACTCATCGCTCAATTTTGAGATTCCAAAATAGGATACAGTACTAATCGAAATGCTAACAATTGATAAAAAGACACATAGTAAAATTAATTTAAACTTAAAACTTTTGTTCATTTATCACCCCTAGTTATCGCAACTATCGGGCAATAAGATCAATAACTTAATCTTTGTTTATGTAGTTAACCTTAATTCAACTGTTAACCCTTGCAAATTCAACTGTTAACCTTCTAAGTTAAATAATGGCCTTTTATAAATAAAAAAATCTAGTGAGATTCTATCTTGTCACAGGCCCCTTGATGCTTAATTGGAACACCCTTGCATCGAGCATTACATGAGCTACCATAAGTTTTTCCATCAACACCACAAACAGGTTTCCAAATCATAGGACATACACAAGTAGATGGTTTAGGCGGAGAAACATGAGAAGGCTTATTTTTCTTTTTTTCAACAACTTCACAAGCACCATTCTTTATATCAGTTGCTCCTGAAGACTCTGCCATACAAGCATTTGTATAAGTAACTCCATTGGCACAAACCGGAAGGTAATCTTTTGAACAAAGAAGAGCATATATTTGAAACTGAGATAAAATTAAAAGAAGAGATATTATTTTCATAAATAAATTATAACACAAAGGCTTCAAATGGCCTTAATCTTGGAATTTCATGCGCATCATGTTAATAATAGTGCCCTAAACGACTAGAAAAAGGATAAGTACATGGAAAACTTTATTGATCAAATTATCAAAAATTTAAGTGCCAATGGTTTCCCTCAAAAGAAGGTTTCTCTACCAACAGAGAAAATGTATGAAATCGCAGATTCAAAAGGTCTTAGTCTAAATAAAGTTCTCGATGAACTTCGTGAAAAAAAGATGATCGGTAGTGAAATTGGCCCAGAAAAAATCATCTTCTCAATGGAGAAGTTTGAGAATCAAGAAGATATGTATGCAAAGGCACAAGAGATGATGTCTCAAATGTCACCTGAAGAAATGCAAAAGATGCAAGAGATGGTTCAAAATATGACACCAGAACAGCGTGAACAAATGATGGAACAGGCCCGTAAGATGGGGATGCTCTAATAAAGTCATTCTTTAGCCTCCCACTTTCACAACTAGAGTCCTTTGTAATTGAGCATGGGTTTACAAAAGTCCATGCTCAAACAATTTATACTCAAGTTTATAAACACAGTAAGAAGTCGTTTCACGAAATTGAAGGCTTACCAAAGAAGCTCTACCCTCTTTTAGAAGAAAACTTTATTTTTGATTTTCTTGAAATAGCAAAAGTTCAAGAGTCTATTGATGATAAGACCATTAAGTTACTTTTTAAGCTTAGCGATGGACGCACAGTTGAAACCGTTTGTGTCCCCTTTCAAAAGAAGTACACTCTATGCCTATCTTCTCAAGTTGGCTGTTCAATGAAGTGCTCATTCTGTTTTACAGGAACACAGGGCCTTACTCGCTCCCTTAAAGAAAAAGAGATCATTCTTCAATATATTCAAGCGTATAACTTCATTAAAGAAAAGTTTAATGGCCATCAAGCGGCTCCTAATATTGTCTTTATGGGCCAAGGTGAACCACTTCATAATATTGAAGAAGTAGCACAGGCAATTTCAATCCTGAGGATAAATGAAGGTATGGGCCTAGGTCCAAGACAAATCACTCTTTCAACAGCAGGCTATTTACCAGGGATAAAACGCTTTAAGGAATTAGGTAGTATCAACTTTGCTCTTAGCTTCCACTCACCATTTAATGATGAAAGAAGTGAACTTATTCCATTAAACAAGGCTTACCCTATTGAAAAACTAATTGAGGAATTAAAAGGCCTTAAACTTATGAAGCGCCAATACCTTACTTTCGAGTACCTTGTTATCAAGGACTTAAATCATAGTAAGAAGCACTTAGAAAAGATTGGAGAGCTTTTAAAAGGAATGCCTGTTATCTTCAATCTCATTCCATTTAATGAATTTCCTGGTGCCCCTTATAAAAGGCCACTGATGGAATCTGTTGAAGAATTTAAGGTTGGCCTAATGGAGCTTGGCTTTCATGCAAAAATAAGAACGACTAAAGGAGATGACATCCTGGCGGCATGTGGCCAGCTTACATCTGAAGAGCTAGAGGAAGCGCTCTGCTAAGTCAGCTTCAGGAATAGGACAGACATCAAGTTCTTCCCCAATAATATAACGATTCTTTGCTATAAACTGATAAATTCCATCACGAATGAAACGCGGGATAAAACGAAAGAGTTTAAAATATGTATGACCCAGCGTCACCATGATATTAATGGCCGCATCAGACTTCGTTGAAATCTTACCATCTTGATAGAAAACGACAGTTGATAAATTCTTAACGAAATCTTGTTCTAGATAATTTAGCGCCTTCTCATCTTGGAGATGACAGAATTTGATCCGTTTCTTACGATCAATTCGATAAATAAATTTGATGATGCCATTACAAATCAAGCACTTACCATCGAGAAAGACGATATTCATGGTTTATATCTTACACTAAAGTCATTCAATAATCTAAATTGTAAAAATTATATTGAGACACATACTGATACATAGTTCATCTTTCTTATGCTAGATTTTGGCCAACATTAATCAAATATTTGAGAGAGAATTTATGAAGAACGCCCTACTTCTAACAACACTTGTATTTACCTTAGCTGGTCTCACTTCTTGTGGTGATCGCTCTTCCCTATACGACAACACTGGCCCAACATTAAATAGCCAAGGCCTTGGTGGAGTCTCAATTGCATCAGCTCTAAATGAAGCACCTTTTGTATGTGATCGATATTCAAAAGATGGATGTATAGATGAAGTCTTACTGATGGGTAAATTAAATCGTGGGCGACTTCAAACATGTGCATCGTTCTTTGTTGGTGATAACTTAGTTGCTACAGCAAAGAAATGTCTTCCAAGACAAGAAAGAGATCAATCTTTTGGAGACTGGATGGCATCTGCATGTAAGCAAATTGCTTTCAAGGATTTAAAAGGCTTCACTTACACATGTGACTCAATTGAGAACCAAAGATATTCTGAAATTGTTCTAGTTAATACAAAACAAAAAAGTAATGTTGGATTCCTAGAAACAACATTTGATGGTGTTAAGTTTGGAGATAAGAATAAAACTTTTGAAATAACTTCATTCTCAAGAGGTGGAACAACAAATTACGCACTCTCAGAAGGAAAGTACACTCGAGCAAAGAAAGAATGTAAAGGTATTACAAATTCACTACTTACTACAATTAACGGAACAAAAGATTCTAAGAACTTTGTTCTTTCTAATTGTGCAATCGACTGGAACTCAACAGGTGCTCCAGTAATTGTAGATGGAAAAGTAGCTGGTATGCTTCATGGAAAGATTGAAGGTGATGCTGATTTCGGTGCAAAAGTAAGTGAAAGAGACGGTGTTGCTCTTGCTGAAAACTTTGCATGTCAAACAAAGTTCAACCCTTCAACTCCAGCTGACTGTAACCTACACCATGATACTCACAAGCGAAATGCTCTAACTAACTTGATTCAAGAAGCGCTTGTAAATAATGGTTCAACTTTTGAATCTTCATCAAAAGATATTACAATTTTTAGAAAAGATGGAGATCTATTAGTACTTGAAACTCAAAAACCAGCTCTATGTTCTTCAGTTGGAGACACTGGTAGCTTCCAAGCATGTAAGGTTAAGCTTCCAATGAAGAATAAATTCTTATCGATCATTGATATTGAAAATGTTGCTCTTGATTGTGAAAGTCCTGTAGCAATAAGTTGGAAAGCTGTTAATTATAATGATGAACTAACAAGAGCACTAAGCTTTGATGATTTAAGTCTAAATGGTTATCACACTGATTTAAACTTTAAGAAATTAAATTCATGTCTATAAGTAAAAAGGCCGTCAATAAGACGGCCTTTTTTATTTAAAGTGTATTTTGTAAAAACTCTCTCATCATCTCCCAAGATTCTTTATCCGCTTTTTCATTATAAGCTAACGGTAAGTTAAACTTCTTTCCTTTTTCTGTCGCAGCAGGATTAGTAAAGGCATGAGTGGCACCTGGAAGGTTCACAAACTTCATGGAAAGTTTCGAATCTCTAATAACATTCTTAAAGCTCTTTATATCTTCTTTTGAAACAAGTGGGTCATCGGCACCATTAATTACAAGTAATTTAGCTGTTGATCCCTTTTTTACTGTCTTTATTCCACCTAGAGATCCATGAAATGAAACCACTGCTTTTAGATCTGCTCCTTGAGTTGCATTAAAAAGAACTACTGCCCCACCAAAGCAATATCCAATTGCACCTATTCTTTCAGGGTCGACACTTTCTTGCTTCTTTAAAAGTTCTACCGCAGCATTAAACTTTGCCTTTAACAATTTAGGGTTGCTAAAAGCCTGCTTTGAGAATTTCATCGCATCTTTTGGATGCTCAGCAGTTTTTCCATCACCATACATATCAAGAGCAATAGCATTATAGCCAAGATCAGCTAATTGATCGGCCCTCTTTCTGGCATAATCATTATGCCCCCACCATTCATGAACAACAACAATACCAGGGCGCTTATCATCAGCGCTTCCATTAAGTGCCATATAACCTTTGAAATTCTGTTCTCCTACTTGGTAGTCAACATCTTTCGTTGTGACTGATGAACAGCTTACAAAGCTGAATAAGAACAAAATAGGTAGTAAAATTCGCATTATTCCTCCTTAAAGATTGACTGGCCCAATGCAATTGGTTAATTATGCATTATGACAAAAGATAGCTTATATAATTTAACTTTAGAAAGTTTCCCATATGATGAAGCAAAAATCATGGGAAAGTGGGTCTATAAAAAGTTAAATTTCAACCCTGATACATGGGAGCATGCGCCAAGAGTGGTACGTGAAAAAGCTAAGGAATATGACCTTTCTTTACTCAAAGTATTATGGCAAGGCCTGTCAAAAGATGGGACGAGAAAGTTTCTCCTAGGTCTTAAAGATAAGAATTCAATTGAAGCTGTTTTGATCGAAAGTGAAAATGACAAGCGACTACGATCAACTCTTTGTATCTCATCACAAGTTGGCTGTGCAATTGGCTGCACCTTTTGTCATACTGCCACCCAGGGCCTTACAAGACATCTGACGACAGCTGAAATTGTCGGTCAATACTTAACTGTATCAAGCTGGATGCGCGAGAATGTAGATAAAGATTATCAAATCTCAAATATTGTTTTTATGGGCCAAGGTGAGCCTCTTCATAATTTTGAAAATGTTAAAAAGGCCTGCTACCTCTTAACTGATCCTTTAGGAATTGCCCTTAGTAAGCACAAGGTAACTATCTCAACATCAGGATTAGTACCCAAGATTAAGCAATGGGAAGAGCTACCGGATGTGAATGTTGCCATTTCACTACATGCAATTAGAAATAACCTACGCTCTGAGCTTATGCCAATTAATAAGCGCTACCAAGTTGATGGCCTACTTGAGGCATTGAAAACAATTCCTGTTAAAAACTCTCGACGTATCATGTACGAGTACTTACTCATTAAAGATCTAAATGATACTCAAGAAGATATTGATGGCCTCATTGAAAATCTGCCTAAAAAAGAATCAAAAATTAATATTATCCCTTTTAATGAGTACCCAGAAAGTAAGTTCAAGAGACCAAGTGATGAACACATTGAATGGTTTCAAAGATCACTACAAGCAGCGGGACTAACCTGTACGGTACGAGAAACAAAGGGCGATGATATTTTAGCAGCTTGTGGACAATTAAAGACTCAGTACGAAAAGCTCAATCTTCCTAACTCAAACTAATTAACTAGTTTCGTTATTAACTTTTTATAGCTTATCCCAGCTGACTCTGCAGCCATCGCAAACTCATCTTTCATGGCGATATTTGGATTTGGATTGGCCTCAATAATATATGGGATCCCATTTTCATCAACACGTAAATCAATCCTAGCATAGCCATTTAACTCAAGAACTTTATATGTTCGCTTACAGATTTTTATTATTCGCTCTTTAACTTCTTTAGGAATATCTGCTAACTCAATATCGATACCTTTTGATTTGCGATACTTCATATTCCATTTGGCCTTCTCTGAATAGAGTTCAAGTTCAGGCTTATCAACTTTGTTAAAACGAAGTTCAAGAATTGGTAGAATCGTTAATCGTTTATTACCGATAACTCCCACAAAGAATTCACGACCTTCGATAAATTCTTCAACAATGACCTCTTCTTCGTATTTATCCATGAGATACTTAATACGTTCAAGTGCCTTCTCTTCACTTTTTACAATTGAAGCTCCACTAATTCCTAATGAAGCATCTTGGTATAAGCACTTAACGATTAGTGGGAACTTCAACTTCTTAGAAAGCTTCGTTTTTTTACGATTTTTAAAGACTTGAAATTGTGGTGTTTTTATTCGGTGATATGAAAGAAGCTTCTTGGCCATTGCCTTGTCACGTGCAATCATTAAGCCTCTTGGATTATTACCTGTATACTTAACCTTAAGTAGCTCTAAGTAGGAAACCACATTTTGATCAAAGAGAACGTTACCATTGAATTCCTCAAGTAGATTAAAAACAATATTTGGTTTGAATTCATCGATGGCCTCTCTAAGAGGCATTAAGTCAGAATAAAGACCTACGACTTTTACGTTATGACCAAGACTCTTTAAAGTCTTAATAACATTGTATTCAGTAATCCAAGGCTTATATTCAAAATCTTCCCGTGCTTCCTCCTCCTTAGAAATATCTTGAGGTGGAATTAGATCTGAATGGACAAGTACGAGAACTTTCTTTTTACTCACATGATAATCCTGTCGCGGCCCTCAGTGAAAAACTTTTTAGTATGACTTAGCAAAAGTTTCTCTAAGTTTTGAGTTCCTCTTTCATTTGGAATATATAGCTTCTTAACCGAAGTGATATTCTCCAAATCTTTAACAACAGAATCTATTTTATATTGATATGTATTAGTCTTCAAGGCGATGTTTCTAATTAACTTCTGGCGATTATTTTTTAGAACAACTCTTAAATCTGTTCCAGTTGTTGAATTATCATTTAAGTATGACTCAATATGCTTAAGACTTCGTCTCGTTAAAGACTGCTTACGTAGTCTCTTCTTCTTAAGCTGAAGATACTCTGCTACAGTTAAGGTGCTCTCCTCTATCGAGTCGACTTCTTTATAACAAACGACATTTGGCTTCTTACCGCGTAAACTCTTCATTTGAGAATCAACGTATTTAAGCTTTGTTAGAGCTGGCCAGTTTTCATATATATTTCTCCAATTTGATCTTGGAGTTAGCCAGGTTGCAAATGTTTCTGCAAAGTCTTCCTCAGGATGGGCCTGAGCATAATGATCTTCTAAGTGATATACATAATTCTTAGAGAAAACTTTAGGAATATATGAATTTGGATAACGTTTATCATGATCACCAAAGATACTCTTTCTTCTTTGCTCATCTTTTAAAAAGTAGGCATTATCCATAACATGCCCACATTCGTGTCGCATAAGCTTCATAAACCAGTCACGAGTTTCACCTTCGACATGACCGATGTACTGTCTTTCTAATGCTATTAAACGTGGGTGCATTAGAGTAAATGGTATCGCAATTCCAGAGATAGAATCAGGACAAAACCAATCATCACTAAGCCAAACCTTTGGTCGAACTAATAAATTCTTATTTTCTAATTCCTGATTTAGCTGATCTAAACAATTTGAAAAAATACTCTTATCAAATGAGATATCGAGTTCCCATAATTGGGCCCCCAATATATCTCTTTGATTAGAATTTTCTAAATTTAGTTTCTTCATTTGCTCTTCCAGTTAAGGGCCAATTATAGCTGTAACTGGAAGAAATTAAAGAAGAAAGGCCTTGGCATGAATTATTTATAAGTCATTAATACAGACTTGGCCGTTACGATTAATCTTGAGCTTAAAGTCGACTCCCTCGATCTTTGCTCGAATATGAGAGAGATGCGTATTTATCGTTTTATTGGTCACAACGACAGGTCCCCACGCTCCCATTACTAATTCTTCTAATTTGTAAATTCTCTTTCCCCCTGAGATTAAAAAGTAGAGAACCTTATACTCTGTTTTTGTTAAAGCTACCTCATTATCTCCAACATAAACCTTCTCCTCTTTGTGGTTAATCCTCAGGTTTCTAAATCCTACCCAATCATTCTGGATAATAAATGTCATATTTTTAACTCCTCCCCCTTCAATAAATTAGGTTAATGGGAGGCGAAAAAATTAACAACTTATAGATAGGAAATGTCTAAACAATTATCCTAATCATAGAAATATTATTTCCTACAGATATGAAAAATGGCTATAAATTCAATACATTACAGATCGTGTAAGCAAATTTGGTTGTTGCGATTTATACGAATCCTGAAATCAACACCTTTTGTTTTATGTCTTAGGTGTGTGAGGTGGGTATTGACAGTTTTATTTGCCACATCTACATCTCCCCATATAAATTTAACTAGTTGCTCCCTCGGATAGACTCTTTTGCCACCATCGAGAAGAAAAAATAGGATCTTACACTCGGTTTTTGTCAGCTCTACCTTTCTTTCATCAACATAGGCTACTCGATTTTTTGGGTCCAAGGACAGATTTCGAAAAGATAGGGTCTGATTATTTGAATTATTAAGTGGTTCCATATTCATTTCTCCTCCAGAAGAATCATTGAGAAAATTTTATTCCATTGAACATGTCCATGTTTGTGAGGTAAAAATAAACCTATAGGGATTATTCACATATTAATTGGACTTAAGAGTAATTGATGAAAAATAAGAAAGTACTATTTTGGAGCGGTGGTTTAACCTCTCTTGCAACATTAAAGAAACTATTAGAATCACATAAAAAGGATGAAATTATTCTTCTTTGTCTTCTTAATAAAGAAGGTAATGAATTAGGTCATACAGGAATCCCCGAAGAAGTACTCCAGCTACAAGCTCGATACTTAGGTTTAAAATTAGTACGACTCTATCAAGATGAGTTAAGTAAAAAGGTCTTAGAGAAATTTGTCCAACAGGGATTTGAATTCTATTGTGGGTCTCGAGATGGCCACTTCATTGAAACAACCCCTCTACTGAATTCCCTAAAAGTTGAAACTCCTCTTAAAGGTATTGCATATACTGAGTTAATGGAACAAGACCAGTCGAGAACAATTCTAACTTCGGTACAAAACGAAGAGGATCAAAGGTTACTTGGTAAAGAAATAAGTGATATTTCACAATATCTTCAACAGAGTAATCAGCGACTAGATACTTTTGTGATTTACGATCCACTTTTTCGAATCCGCATTCCATTTTCAAAAAATATTGTTGTTGAAAAAGATGGTTATTTTATCTGTAAGATAAGAAGCGTTTAGTATTCAAGAAGTTTTCTCTTAACTTGAATTTATTTTAACATTACCTCCATACTTGCTTGCCTCTTGGGTCATATAATCAATGGTGATCACTTTTGGAGGTTTTATGAAGTCAGAAAGTAAAAGAAGGAAGTTTCTCTTTGTTGGTGCTCGAATTGTTATGGGAACGGTTCTACTTCTAGGAGGAGTTACTCCAGGTCTAGGGCTATTAACAGAGTCACAATTTACACCTGAGGCCCTTTCCTTTATTAATTCTCTGCAAGAAACTGGTTATCTTTACTACATGATTAAATCACTTGAAATTGTACTTGGGACAATGTTTCTATTAAATTTGTTCATTCCATTATCGGCCGTAATTGCAGCACCACTTGTAATTAATATCTTATTTTTTGAGTTATTCTTATGTAACTCATTTTTAATAGCGCCGATATTACTAATTGCCTGTGAGACAATCGTGTATCTAGAGCATCGTAAATTATTTAATTGGTTATTTAAGTATCAAGTTCATACACATACAAATGATTTAGATGCACCAGATATGATTATTCTCTCAGACTTAAAAGAGAAAGATCCTAAAACTTATAAAAATGTCGTCAATTCTCAGTACTATCACAATATATAATTTCTATCTTATGGCCCATTGTCTTCAAGCTCTTCTTGACAGACAATGAGCCTCCTGTGAAAATTCATGAATTGAAAAATTCGACAAGGTGAACTCTGTGAAATTCAGAGACTGTCCCGCAACGGTTAAAGTCCGATCCCTGTTTTTTAAACTTTATATCTCGGAGGAAGATCATAAGAACGCCACTTATTCTATTATCTATAGTTTCATTACCAATTCATGCTGACATTTTTATCAAGGCCTCAAAGCTTGAAACATCAAAAGAAAAAATAACTAGCGATGTGACTGTCATTACCGCCCAAGAAATTGAAGACTCTGGAGCAACGACCTTGCAAGAGCTTTTACAAGGTAGGTCATCAGTATTCATACCCCAAACAGGAGGACTTGGATCAATCGCAAGTTTTAACTTAAGAGGACTACCAACAGGTTTTTCTAAAGTTATTATCGATAATATCGAGCTTGTTGATCCAACTGATATTAATAACTCTTTTCAAGTGAATAATCTTTTGCTCGAAAATATCGAAAGCATTGAGATCTTAAAAGGAAGTCAGTCGATACTCTATGGATCAAACGCTGTTGGTGGTGTTCTAAAGATTAATACAAAGAAAGGACATAAGAACAATTCATTAAATCTTGAATACGGAAGTTTAAATACAGTTAAAGCTGGCCTTCAGAGCAGCGGCAACTCTGATAAGCTCAATTATGGATTAAGTGCGAGTTACCTCTCAAGTGATGGCTACTCTGCTGTCAATGAAGATAGAATCGAAAATGCAGAAGATGATTCATTTAAGAACTTAAACCTCAATCTTAATTTAAGCTATCTTTTAAACGAACAATTAGAACTTAATTATCAAGGTCAACTTCTTGACTCAGAAGTAGAAATTGATGGTTTTGAATCCACTCCACCGTATGGTCCAATCGATGTCGTTGAAAACGATCTTAATGAATACCTTCAATCAAATCATTACCTAGGGTTTAATTATTTTTCTGAAGATGAAAAATTAACGATAACTCCAAGTATTCGTTATTCACATATTAAGAGAGAAGACCCTACGAATAGCTTTACGCCATTATATAAAGGTAATGAAATACAAGCTAAACTTGATATTAAGTATAAGCACACTCAAAACCTAAGCCTACTTTCTGGAGTTGAGTACACAAAGCAAGAAGACGAAGTTGAGAATTCTCAAAGTGAATTATACTCAGTTTACACTGCAGCAAACTTAAGTCTTGAGAAATGGTTTTACGATCTTGGACTGCGATTTGATGACTTCTCATCAATACAGTCTAATAATTCAAACGTAATAGGTAGCGCAGGTGCAGGTTATCGAATAAATAATGAGACCTCTTTAAAGGCACATATTTCACAAGGATTTAAACTTCCTACACTTTATCAACTGGCCAACCAAGTTGATGATTTAAAACCAACAGATAGTATAAATACTGAGTTTATCTTTAGCTACAATACGATAATGTCTCAATTTGAGGCCGCTATATTTAACTATGATCTTAAAAATCAAATTGATTACGATACTACTGCTTTTGGTTATGACAATATAGCAAAATCTCAAATTCAAGGGATTGAATTAAATCATTCAATAGAATTTAAAAATAGTTTTAATATAAAGACATCTCTAACTTTTCAACGTGCAAAGAATGAAACAGATGATTCTGATTTATTAAGAACACCAAAACAATTAGGAAGCTTAGTTCTTGGTTATCAAATAAGTAAAAATCAAAGACTGATTAATAATTGGCAATACGTTGGAAAGAGAAAAGATGTTGGTGGAGAGCTACCGTCCTATGTTGTAGGTAATTTCACTTATCATTATAAAAACTTTTCTTTTAAAGTTTTAAATATTCTTGATAAGAATTACGAAAACGTCGAGTACTATGGAACGATGCCTAGAAGCTATTATCTCTCTTATAAACTCTCATTTTGATGATATCTTTTAACAAGACTCATCGCTATGAAAAATGAAACTATAGAGCCAATATTTAAGAGATAAAAGAGGTAGAAAGCGTTGCCAGCACCAAAGCGCTCAGCGATTGCACCAAAGATAAAGTGCATGATTGCAATTCCTACTCCAATATAACTCATGGTACTACCAAGGACGACATGGTTCTTTTTTGGAAATGAATTTGAAATCCAATCGACAATGACAGGGAAACAAAACGACATAAACAGCCCTGTCATTGCATAAAATATTTGATGTATCTCACCTAAGCTAAAACAAATTAATGTCGAAACTAAAGAGATAATAATTAACTTTTTCGATTCTAATTCAATCCTAAAAAATGCGAATCCTAATCGCCCAATCATAAGAAAGAGAAAGAAATAAGAAAGATAATTATTTGCTACGTATTCACTAAATCCATGGGCCTCTACAAGATAATACTTAATTCTAGAAGAAACCATAATCTCCGAGGCTACGTAACAACCAGCAAACAGGCCAATTAAGAGATTCATGAAAAATGCATCCTTCATTGTACCGTGGTTTTCTTTTATATCTTGATGATGACTATCATGAGTAAAAAATGAATAAATCAAAACAATAGCACAAGGAATTGCTAAAAATTTAAAATAGTGAATCCAACTAAGATTAACATAAAGAAATAGTGATAATAATTGTGGGGCAAGGAGCGAAGAAAGCCCATAAGCTCCATGTAGCCCCGATAAGAATCGCCTTTTTTGAAAAGGTGGTGCTCCCGAATCAACCATAAAATTCATCGTGATACCAGTAATTCCAAATCCAAAACCAGCTAAGGCTCCAAAGACTAAACTTAAGTCGAAGTTTTGAAAGTCTCCTCCTGCACCAATACCATATGTTCCAATTGCCATCATGATCATAGCAACTCGAGTTGAGACAACAGGCCCTAGCCTAGGTAGCCAAAGAGAAGTTGATAGGTATGCTAGAACAGAGGTAATAGACATTAGAGAAAAGATTAATGAGCCCTTATCAGGCCCAATTGAAAAGAAGCGAAGTAGTTCTGGATAAACGGCCCCACGTCCATTATCAATAAAGCTTAGAGCGACTAAGGACATATAGCCTAGAATTACGTATCCAAAATTTTTCAAACTTCTTCCTCTATAGTCTCTTACTTAAGCAATAAGAGACTTATCCTTATATAGTAACCATAATTGGTGGATTGCACGTGTCGCTGCTAAATGTAGACGTTTACGAGCAGTGTTATCAATTGGATAGTTTTCCTTATCGCAATCTGGAATGATGACATAATCAAATTCGAGTCCTCGGATTTGTTCTACTGTTGTGACTTCAATCCCAGGCTTCAGTGAGAAGTTCTCATCTAAAACAAGTCGAACACTTCCGACCTCTTCAATTTCTCGATACAGTTCTCGCGCCACACTCTCCTTAGCACAAATAATGGCAACAGAGGCCTTCGGTTCGCGATTCATTAGTTCAATAAGAGCACTACTCACTAGCATCGCCGCATGTTCCAAATGTTGAACAGATGTTTCAACAATTGGTCCACCATCTCGCTTTGAATCAGGTAATTGCTTAGGGGCAAGTGGACCTAGTACATGATGAGCGAAAGAGACGATCTCTTTTGGTGAACGGTAAGAAACATTGAGTTCTTCAACTTGAATATCATCGACATCTAATTCAAGGTTATGACAGACATCGTGCCATGAAGTGAATTCAAAAGTGCGATCAATCTGCTGAACACTATCTCCAGCGATTGTGAAATTTCCATCACGATGTTTAATTTGACCAAGTAGCTTAAGTTCACTTTGTGAAAGTTCTTGTGCTTCGTCTAAAAAGATATGCTTATAGAATTTAAATTCACGGCCAAAATACTTTAAATGTCCAAATTGTTTTACAATTAAATAATTATAAAGTGATAGATCGTACTTATCCACAAATCCGGTGACTTCACTATCACGAGACTCTTTACTAACGTAATCACTATCAGAGTCCATTAACTGAATTTGTTTTGCAGTATAAAACTTTAAGTCCTTAAGCATATGTGACGTTACTTGACGATTAGTCATCTCAGGAAGTTTTTCCATTAGACTATAGTCTGAAAAGATATTTAATAACTCTTCTCGTACATTTTTAAAGCTCTTTAATAACTTTCTTAATTCTACTTTTAAGATCGAATCATGAGTCTTCTCACTAACTCTCTTAAGTTTTAAATAAAGAGGGCCATCTTGATTATCGAAAAATTCAAGGTCACGATCTTTAAGTTTTGCTCGAATTCCTTCTTCTTTCTTTTCAAGATATTCATCAATTAAACTAAGAAGCTTAGGATTTCTTTTTACAGTGGCAATTGAATCCATCGGATTATATTCAATCTTCTTAGGTATATTTCTTATATTTTGAAAAATAATCTTTTTAATAAGATCATCAAGAGTAGAGACTCTTACATTTTCAAGATTAGACTCAATTAGAAGCTTCTTTGAAAGCTTAACAAGTCCTTGGTTTGGAACAATAACCATTACATCTTGTTGGCGAATTCCATCTTCACGACAAAGTTTTGCAATCCTATAAAGAGCAACTGTAGTCTTACCACTACCTGCTCCCCCCGTAATTAGAAGTGGCTTATTCACACTTTGATTAACAAGGTCATATTGAGTTTTATCTAGGAGTGAGATTACTTCTGGCCCATCAAATCCAGTACGCCCACTACCAAGGGACTGATTTGCACTCCCTTCTCCTCCAGCAAGTTTTTTAACTGTTTCATTTAGGGACATCCATTTATTATCACGATAAACAAATGAGTCCCCTTCTCGGTCAACTCGTACCAGTTGTCCATCTCTAACAGTTAAGATGGCCTTCTCTAAAATACGTCCTTCGATAACTCGATCATCGAGATCAAAGTCAAAGTCATCACCTTGTCCATATTGATAGAAGATTCTCGCCATTGGTGATTTCTTCCAGTCAATAATCTTAAACTTTAGCTCTTTATGTGAAAATGGTACGTGTCCAATAAGGAAGTCTTTTAACTTTCCATTTTGCTCAATTTTAAAGTGACCAAAGAATGGAGATTCCAGGCTTGGCATACTTTGGTGCTGTTCGTAACGCTCGGCCAATTGATTCAATAAATTCATCTGCTGGATAATTCCAGGTAAATCATCTTCCTTACAATTTAGCGACTCGTCGCGCAAAGCCTTAATATTATCTGCAATATCGGCCAGTGCTGCGGCGTTTAAATCAGGTAAACGTTTTACCAATTGGATTGTTTCCTCAAGGAATCCATTGATTTTTTCGATGTATTTTACATTATCTAATTCACTCATTCTTTATTTGCCTTCTATCAAATACATTGTTAGGCTGAGACTTTATACTCTTTTTTATTAATAAACACTAACAACATGAGGGCTTATTATGCCAAAAGTTATCGGATTTAACTACACATTAACGAACTCAAACAATGAAGTTTTAGATACTTCTTCTGAACATGGTCCACTTCTTTTTCTTGAAGGTGTTGGACAAATTATTCCAGGACTAGAAGAAAAGGTTATTGGAATGGCAGTTGGAGAAAAAGCAAAAATTGACGTAGCAGCAGCAGATGCTTACGGAAATAAGAATGACGAACTAATTATTAAAGTTCAAAAGTCACAATTTCCAGCTGACGCTCAATTAAATATTGGAGACGTATTCCAAGTAAACCAAGATCAAGGTCTACCTCCATTTACAATCGTCGAACTACAAGGTGAAGAGGTTACTCTTGACGGTAATCACCCTCTTGCAGGACAAGATCTAACTTTTGATATTGAAATCACTGAAGTTAGAGAGGCAACTGATGAAGAAGTTGCTCACGGTCACGCTCACGGTGTAGGTGGCGTACAGCACTAAGAATTTACTTTTCTTAAGTTAAAAAACCACACAAAACCCTTTTACTATTAAATTAGACTAATTTTAGTGAGGGTTTTGTGGGGTATATTCAAAAATATCTTTTTATAATATCCATTCTATTTACTCCTAAAATAATTCAGGCCAAAGACCTTGGTGGAAATTTTAGTCTATACGGAAAGCTTTCAATGGCCGCTATTGGCCAAGCGGGAGTTCAGTCGCTAAATAATAACTCCTCTCGTTTTGGGTTCAAATATGAGAGAGATGACCTACTCGAGGGGTTCACCACTGGTCTTCGTGCTGAGTTTGGAATCAATACCAGCAATACGAGCCAAAGCGTTCAGGAAATTCCTAATACGACCGGTCGTTTTCAAGTAGATAATACTAGCGACCGGCCATTTTCAACAAGACTAACTTACCTCTCCTTATCCAAGGGAGACTTTGAGGCAACGATTGGAAAGAACTGGTCTGTCTGGTACGACATATCTGGCCTAACAGATATCTTTATGGTGACAGGTGCATTTGCCTCTTCAACTTATACTTCAAATGGTGAAGTTATTGGAACGTCTCGTGGAGTCGATCTAGTCCAACTACGTTATAAGCTAGGAAATATTCACTTGGGGGCCCAAGCAAAACTAACAGGAGATGAGTCAACAGATATAACCGACTCTGCTGGCAATGTTATTGGCCAGCTCGTCTTAGAACATAGTATTGCAGCTTCTATTCGCTATATCACAAAGAATATCATTCTTGGTGCAGCTGCAATTAATCTCATTACAGATAGCACAGGAAAAGATATTAGCGAGACATCGGTTTCAGTTGGAGCAAGATACATCTATAAAGAATTTTTTACAGCATTTAATTATGCTGATGCAAAGGATCTTGAGCTAGTGGATGGAAACTTTATTAGAACTGATGACTTTGAGGGATTAATTGGTTGGAATATCACAAAGAGACATCAATTAATGATCGGCTATAATTGGCAAAATTCTGATGAAGTTAATTATGAAGACTACGAAATGTCCTATTATCTTGCCTCTTATATTTACCGATATGGTCAAGTTGAACTAGGTCTTGAGTTTGTCTTTGATGATAGCACTGAGCCAAGTGGTGAGCGCCCGGAAAACCATCAAGTTATCCTAGGCGCAACATTGTATTTTTAGAAGTTCTCAGGTGGAACTTTCTTAAACATAAACGCAGGGATTACACTTGCAACTAGTGTATAAATAACAAGCCCCGAAACGATCTCTAGTGGTATATCAAATCTTTCTCTTGAAATTTGGGCCATAACAAGACCAAAGATAAGAGTTGGAAGAAGTGACATAGTAATTTCCTTACGATCAGGCCAAAAGTCCTTCATAAAGAAGTTCATATTTGAATATGTATTGATAATTCTCAATGGAATAAAAACTCCTAAGAAAACTAAACCAATGATTAATCCTTCAGTACTAAATAGGTCTTTTGTAAAACTAACCCCTGCTTTGAAGAAGTAGAATGGGATAAAGAATGAGAAGAACATTTGTAAGTTCTTAATGATCTCTTCTGACTTATCCGATTTTCCAAAGTGCTTAAACTCTGAAGCAATAAATCCTACGATAAATGCACCAACAAGATAATAAGTTCCAATCTTCTTTGTAATTACACCACAGATAAGAGCTGTAAGAATAAGGAAACCAACTTCTGAGTCTTTTGCATAAGGCGCTATATACTTGAAGAATAATTTATATGCTAATGGTAAGAAAACACTTAGTGCAATAAGAACCATTGTTGAACTTCCAAGGTTCACAAGGCTTTCAGACTGCAATGTAACAAAGAGTAATAAGATCGCTGCAATTTCTTTAGAGATGGCCTTTGAACGAATCCAATACTCTTGACCTTCTGAGAATCCATAATTTTTTAGAGAGTTTAAAATAAAGCCTGTCGATGGCGTCATAATACCAAGAGCAATTAAAGTCGCAGGCCTAAAGGCAATTTCAAAGTAAAGAGAAATTCCAAAAGCAACTAAAAGCGTAATTGCTAACATTTGAGTTACTCCTAAAAATAACTCCTTCCAATTTTGCTTTAGCTCTTCTATTTCAACTTCAAAACCAGCAAAGAGAAATAAAGAAGTAATACCAAGACGAGATAGCATAAGAAGAAGCTCATCTCCTCTAAACCACCCCAGTCCTAATCCAGCTCCGACACCCAATGCAATCGAAGAAATCCCTATTGGGATCTGAAACCTCAGTAAAAGCTTTGGCAATATTAAGAGCACTGTAAATAGAATTAAATACTGTGCTTCAGTATTAACTAAGTGAATCATATTTAAATCCTTTCCAAATATTCTTTATAGTTCCCAGGAAAAATTCTTACTTCACCTTTATCGACTTCGTAAACCTGTTCGGCCAACTCACTCAAAAAGTGTCTATCATGGGAAACAAACATTATCGTCCCTTCATATCTCTTAAGAGCATCTAAGAGGACTTCTCTCGATTTAATATCTAAATGGTTTGTTGGCTCATCGAGAACCAGAAAATTATTATTTTGTGAAAGAAGAGTTGCAAGAACAAGTCGCGACTTCTCTCCTCCAGAAAGATACTTAACTTTCTTATCAACGTCTTGCCCGCGAAATAAGAATGCCGCAAGAAGGTTTCTAATATATCCATCACTAGCTGTTGGTAGATCCTTTCTTACTTCATCAAAAACTGATGATTCAGGATTTAATACCTCTAGTGAATATTGTGAAAAGTAGCCAAGTTTAATACTTGGGCCAATGCTAACAATTCCTTTTGTTGCGTCTGTATGGCCAGTGATACATTTTAATAACGTTGACTTACCTGCGCCATTAACACCCACAACGGCAATTTTATTTGTTCTTTTAACAGTTACTGAAAGGCCATCAAAGACATCGTGTTGCGCTCCTTCACTTAAAGGCCAAGACTTTGCAAGGTCCTTAATAATAACAACATCATCTCCACCTCGCGGAGGTGTTGGAAATTGAAAGCTTATGCTTTCTTCTTCAGCAGGAACTTCAATACGATCAATTTTATCTAATTTTTTTACACGAGATTGTACTTGTGCCGCATGAGAGGCGCGGGCCTTAAACTTTGCAATAAATTCTTCTTCTTTGGCCAACATATCAGCTTGCCTTGAAGCTTGAGCGATTAATTGCTCTCTTCTAATATCTCTTTCTTTTTCGTAGAACTCATAATTTCCCGAGTATGTGGTAATTCTCTTATGAGCGATCTCAATAATTTTATTACAAACATTATTCATGAAGTCGCGATCGTGGGTCGTCATAAAGATTCCCCCTTCAAAAGTCTTAAGCCAATCTTCAAGCCAAAGAATCGACTCCATATCAAGATAGTTTGTCGGCTCATCCATGATAATAAGATCAGGACTTATCACAAGAACTCGCGCAAGGGCGATTCTCATTTTCCAACCACCAGAGAAGTCTTCAATCATCTTCCCGTGATCTTCTGGCATAATCCCCAGTCCTGTCAGAACTTCTTCAGCACGAGTTTCGAGGTCATAACCACCTCTTTTTTCAAACTCTGATTGAACATCACCCATTTTCATGAGGACATCATTCATTTCGTCATCACTCATATTGGCGCAATCGGCCAATTTATCTTCAAAAACCTTAAGTTTTTCACCTAATTTTGAAATTTTATCATCTCCAGACATAACAACTTCAAGAGCTGTTTGGCCCGCAAGCTCACCTACTTTTTGTGAAAAATAGGCCCAACGTAATTTATCGGGAAATGACACTTGTCCTTCATCTGGCTTTTCTTCTCCAATAATCATTCGAAATAGTGTTGTTTTACCAGCTCCATTTGGACCGACGAGACCAACTTTTTCACCTGGATTTATTTGAAAACTTCCTCCTGAATAGAGAGTTTCACTACTTTGAATTTTTGAAATATTGGAAACGTTAAGCATATGAACAAAAGTCCTTTATTTTTGATTACTTATAAATGATTTTCAGGTTGATTAATTTTATCACTATGTTATTAACTATGTCTTTAACATTTGCAATTTTGTGCAAATAGTTATTCTGGATTTATGGATTTGAGACTATAATTAAGCTTATGAAATTAGAGAATATTTTTATTAATGCAAATGGTGAAATTAAAAAGTCAGTATATTTAGTATTACTGATTATTCTTTTCTATTTTATTAATCACTTTGTCTCTTTTGTACTAAAGAAGACAAAGTCAGTTTCTACAGAGCAGAAAAGACGTTATGTTGTTAATACAAATATCTCTCTAACAATTTTATTTGCTTTTATTGCACTGTATATATATTCGGCAGAGATTAAAAACTTGGCCTTTTCACTCGCTGCTGTTCTTGTTGCTATCGTCCTTATTACAAAGGAATTCTCCCTTAATTTAATTGGTGGAATCTATAAAACTTTCTCTGGTGGCTTCATAATTGGTGATGCTATCGAAGTCGATGGAAGAAGAGGAAGCGTTATCGATCGCGATCTTTTTACAACGACTCTTTTAGAATTTGGGCCAAATAAGAACTCTCATAATTTTACGGGACGCTCCATCATTATCCCAAATTCAGTATTTCTAAGCTGTAAGGTAACAAATGAAACATTCTTAAAAAGCTATGTTCTTCATAGCTTTAATATAATATTAGATCCTCATGATGATTGGGAAAAAGCAGAGCAAATACTCCTTGAAAGAGCAGACTTCTATTGTTCAGAGTATTTTGAAGTGGCCCAAAGAGCTCTTAATAAGCTATTTACAAAGTCTCACCTTGAAACCCCTCTTTTAAAGCCAAGAGTTCAAATTACTTTTAATTCAAAGGAAGAAATTGAGTTAAATGTAAGAATCACGGCCCCTTTTCGCACAAAAGGAACAGTTGAACAAAAGATTATTAAAGACTTTATGCGCGAGTTCTACAATTAATTAGTAGTGTCATTTTGTCTCTAGACAGCATCACTCCCCCGACGATATAGATTGTTCATATTTCGATAGGGGGAAATAAATGAAATCAATCTTTGGTATATTTCTTATCATGCTAATTTCTATTTCAAGCGCACAGGCAGGTATCTTTCCAACAAAACTTGCTCCTTTTGACCAAGCTGGATCTTACTTTGATGAAGACCAAGGTCTTATTATTGGAAGCGATGGATTAAAGTATTGGCATGTGGATAACTATGAAATGCGAAATGAAAAAGGTGTAATCTTTAAATTTGGACTATTCGCAATTAAATCATCAGATGGAAAGCGATATAAGAAAGCAAATAAAAGACATATAAAAGAGAATTGGGATGAGAGAAGATATCCCGTTAAATTAAGTATGCGAATGCTCACAATTAGAGAGGATGCCGATATCGACTTTAAAGAGTTATCAAGAGCAGTTGAAAATGGAGAAAGCATTTATCTCTCTGAACAAGAAAGAACATCACTATCTGCTTATCTTACAATGAGACAACATGATCAAGACAGCTGGGATGGTAGTTTTCGCACAAGCAGAAGTTCAGGAAAAACTGAATGTACAACAATTGGAATGAATACTTTTTGTACGACAAGATCATATTAAAAAGCCTTCTAAGAAGGCTTTTTTTTTAATTTAAATCTTTCATCAATGCTTTAAATTCTTCACCAACTCTTATTACTTCTTTCTTATCAGACTCTTCGAAAGCCTTAACGATTTTATCTGTCGTTGTTAATCGATATGAATTAACATCAAGCTTTCCCTTAAACCACTTATCCATATGCTTCACATGCTTTAATCGATCATCTAAGAAGAAAATCGCTTTATACTTCTTTTTTAAATTAGGTCGATTAATAAGATAAGTAAGCATCTCACCTTTGTTTAACCCTGACGTTAAGAAGACACCATCTGCATAACGAACCTTTCGCCCATTCAGCTTAGTAGAAAATGGCCATTTCGGTGCATTCCTCTTATCAAAATCAACGCCATTTCGATTCAGTTCACGAATTGTTGCTGGATGATTAACTGGCCCACGTGATGTTAGAGCAACAACCCCATAATTAGCTTCCTGAAGGCTTCTGATAAGCGATGGGATCTCTTTTTCGACAAGTAACATACGTGACAAGAAAGTCGCATTATACGAGTACTGAAGCACTCCCCCAACAGATTTTGCGATACAGTGTTTTGGGCATCCTTTTTTTATCTGATCTTTTTGCCAGTTAAACCACTGATCACTAGCAAAACTCGTTTTAAAACGCAGTAAAGTATTATCAATATCGTAGATGACAAGAATGTCACTTGGAGCGACTTTATTCTTTAAAGCATAGTGAGTTACTTTCTTATAAAAGTTAGTGTGTGAAGAGATTTCTTCATAAGCAAAAGTATTAAAAATTAATAAAAATGAAATTAAGAATTTCATAAGGTCTCCTTTCTAAGGCGAGAAGCTTAGCAAGAAGAGCAACAAAAGACAAAGGCCTTCTTTTTTATTAGAAGGCCTTATTTTAGATATTAATTTTACTTAAGAAATAAGTTTAAGATGCCATATCATCAATATCAGGCTCGTGCTCAAGCCAAGCACTCTCTGGATCAAGGATCTCGATATCTTTATGAGGCATCTTTTTGCGATTACGCATTTTCTCTTTTTTCTTCTGCACTTGCTTTTCAATTTTAGCAACTGCTAGGTCAATTGTTTTGTAGAGGTTTTCCGAATGAGCTTCAGCATGGAAGTCAAACCCTGGCCCTAGAACCTCAATTTCAGCATAGTGCTCGCGACCATCTCTTACTTCACAGCTCCACTTCAAATGGAGATTACCGTCCAGATATTTTGCAATCTTCTCTGACTTTTCGTGGATTCTCTCATCAAGTGCTGGCGTATGCTCAAGGTGTCTAAAACTTACTGTAACTTTCATAAAATACATTCTCCTCTATGATATAAAGTATCTTGGAACTGACCTATCGGCTGTTTTTCCAAAATATCGAGCTATTTTACTTTTCTTTTTGACGACGACAAAATGCCAAGACTTTCTCGGTACTTAGCGACTGTACGTCTTGCTACTTTCATCTCCTCTTGACTCAAAAGGTCGGCAATCTTCTGATCTGATAGAGGCTTCTTTGGATTCTCATTGTCTACAAGCTCTTTGATTTTAAGCTTAACAACTTCACCTACGGCATCCACTCCACCTTTATCTCCACCAATTCCAGCGTTGAAAAAATACTTTAATTCAAACATTCCAATTGGTGTGTGCATATACTTATTTGAAGTAGCACGTGAAACTGTCGACTCATGAACTCCTAATTCATTGGCAACATCTTTTAGAACCATTGGCTTTAAATGCTTAGGTCCTTTTTTAAAGAACTGCTGCTGTTTTTTCACAATTGATTTTGCCACTTGGTCAATTGTTCTCTGTCTCTTATTTATAGACTTAATTAGCCATAAAGCCGACTTAAGTTTTTCTTCCACAAATTCTTTAGCTTCTTTATTCTGTAGGGATTCTGCTTGATTAAGCATATCCTGATACATTTTAGAAATTCTTAATCTTGGTACACCGTCGTCATTAACCTGAACAACGAATTCTCCACCGATTTCAACTACGTAAACATCAGGAGTTACATAATGAGTTTCTCCCCCACCAACAAGTCTTCCTGGCTTTGGATGAAAATTATGAAGTAGTTTTGCTGTTTCAATAATCTGCTCTTCTGCAACACCAGTATCAGCTGTAATTTTCTTATAATCTCTATTTTTAAGATTCGTTAAATGAAAACGAATAAGTTTTTCTAGTAAAGGTGAACGCTCTTCAGCGATACGCGCCTGAGCAAGAAGACAATCAACAAGGTCTTGAGCACCACATCCTACAGGATCAAGTCTTTGCACAAGCTCCAGCATTCCCAAACACTCTTCACGCTCAAGGTTTGAAGTCTCAATTAGTTCATCAAACTTACATGAGAGATAACCATCATCATTAATATTTCCGATGATCTCAATTGCAAAATCAATTTCCACATCGTTAAGGTCTTCCATACGTAGCTGCCACTCTAAGTGCTCAGCTAGTGAAGCACCTTTGGAAACCATATTTTCATAATTAGGCATATCATCTGGACTAAGAGATGGTGTTGCCATATTTGGTTCATATGTAGTTGAGTTGTAACTATCGACATACTTTTGCCAGTCGATATCGTCACCACTACTCATCATGGCCTCTTCTTTAAAATCGTCGGCCTTTGCTTCTTTAGATTGATTCTCTAACTTATCTAGTTTGTAATCTCCCTCACCATGGGAAACTTCTTCTAGCATCGGATTTTCAACCATCTCCTTAGCAATAACATCTGTCATTTCTAAGTGACTTAATGTGAGTAGTTTAATCGCCTGCTGAAGTTGCGGCGTCATCACGAGTTGTTGAGACTGATTTAGACTTTGTGAAAGTTTAGTGGCCATAGTGGTTCCTTATTCATTTCGTAACCAGACCTCTACTTTAGTTTATTGGTCTAGCTACATTTTAAATTCTTCACCAAGATAGAACTTCCGTGCTCTTTCATCGTTTACAATATCTTCCGGTGTCCCACTTACAAGTAATTCTCCACTACTCATAATAAACGCGCGATCAACTACTCCAAGTGTTTCTCTAACGTTGTGGTCGGTAATGAGGACTCCAATATTCCTCGTTTTTAAGCTGTTAATAACAGTTTGAATGTCATTAACGGCTAACGGGTCAACTCCAGCGAAAGGTTCATCGAGAAGGACAAACTTTGGCTCTAATGCCAGTGTTCGTGCGATCTCAACTCTTCTTCTTTCCCCACCGGAAAGAGCTGAACCGAGAGACTTACGGATATGTCCAAGACCAAAGTCGCTTATCAAGTTATCAAGAAGTGTCTTCTTCTTGGCCCTTGGTAAGTCTCGGTTTTCAAGTACCGAGTAAATATTGGCCTCAACCGATAAATCTCTAAAGATGCTAGCTTCCTGAGGAAGATATCCAACACCTTTTAGGGCCCTAATATGAATTGGCTGCTCCGTTAAGTCTTCACCTGAGAGATCAATACTACCCTCATCTGCTTTAACGAGCCCAACCATCATGTAAAACGATGTTGTCTTTCCAGCACCGTTTGGGCCGAGTAAACCGACAACTTCTCCTTGCTTAACATCGATGCTTACGCCTTTAACGACTTCTCGTCCGCCGTAAACTTTCTTTAAACCATGAGCTGATAACTGTGCTATTTCTTCTGACATGCTATTACCTTATTTTAAAATTCGTATTAGCATCATCAACTTCAATGGTTTCGATGTCTCGCCTAAGAACAATTGTGTTACCTCTCAATAAGTCTTTCTTTTGATAAACCCTTGGAAGACCTAGCAGAACGATTTTTTCTTCTGCCATAAATCCCTCGAGTCTCTCACTGAAAGCCTTCCTTTTGAAAGGTGGCTGTCCTTTAGGAGAAACAGTTTCCTCAATAACCACATCGTCATAAAGTGCATAATACTTGAGCTTTTTGTTATAATTATCTAGGTAGATTTCGCCATTTCGAGCACTTGCAACTAGTTGAGATTTAAGAAATTTTACATTTCCACTCAAATTGGCATTGCGCTTGCTCTTATCGACGACAATCGAGTTGGCCTCAAATTTGATATCATCTTCATAGGCCCTCGTTCGACTTACCTTTCCTTTTACATTTCCATCATATCTAACTAACTCATTTGAGAGATTGTATGAAAGATTATCTGCGCCAACTTCAATTTCATAAGCAGCATCGAAATTCTTAGATGATGATTTTGCATTTCCTTGAAAATTTACCATTTGGGAATTATCAGAATATGTCATTGAGTCAGACTCGATACGAATATTTGGATCTCTTAAGATGACATTTCCTCTTAAAGAAAGATACTTCTTATTAACATTGATTACACCTGTGTAGGCATCGTAATACATCGGCTGCGACTGATAGTCGTTTATTAGAACCCCACTCGGCTCTGTTAGAATCAAAACATTGGTTGTTAAATTTTGTGAAACCTCAGCAGCATCTAAATGATAACGTCCTTGCTTATCAGACATTTTAAAGTACTTCACATTTTTAAAATATGAGTAGACGTCTTGATCAAGAAGCTCATTCATACTCTCATCAATACCCGTTGTATTGTAAGTAACAAAGAGTCCCATATATGTAGAAGCGAAGATGCCAAAGAGAAATAACCAAATTGACAACCTCTGTCCAACGCTTAGCAAAATAAATTCCTTAAAAATTGAGTAAATAATCAGCTATTTACGTCCTTCTATTTTACGACAAATATCCGCGTCATGCCAATTGTAAGTATTGGAGTCTTTTCCAATGGTTGCGTATTTGGTAGAGTTAATCGCTCAGGAATACACAACACATATGGGAAACAATAATATGACTTTAGAGATTGAGAAAATCGTGGCCGAAGGAGTAAAGCTAACTCCAATGATGGCCCAGTATCACGAGATCAAAACCCAATATCGCGACCACATGCTAATGTTTCGCATGGGTGACTTCTATGAAGTTTTCTTTGAAGATGCAATTAACGCTTCTAAGATTTTAAATATTGCTCTTACTCACCGAGGAAAACTTGGAGAGCACAAAATTCCAATGGCCGGTATTCCACATCATGCAGCCGCAACTTATATTGATCGCTTTTCAAAAGAAGGATTAAAAGTTGCAATATGTGAACAGGTCCAAGATCCAAAAGAAGCAAAGGGAATTGTTGAGCGTGCAGTAACTCAAGTTGTTTCTCCAGGGATGCCCTTTGATCTCGATAAGACCGACTCAAAAGAAGATCAATTCATTGTCGCTTGTAATGAAACAAATGGACGCTTTGAAATTATCACAATCGACTTCACAACAGGATTCTTCAAAGGTTTTATTCTTGAAACTTTTGAGGACTTTATTGAAAAGCTTCGTGTTCTTGCACCAAAAGAATTTCTTACATACCTAGGTCAATGGGATAAGTATGAAAACGTTGCGACTTTAAATGAACACAACGGGACTCTAGTTACTCACCTTTCAAAAGAATACTTTAAAGAAAAGTACTCGAGTGTCTATATTGAAAAATTAATTCCGACTTATAAACGTGACCAAGTTATCAAAGAAAATGAAACGGTATTAGAACCAATTGGTGCCCTTTCATATTATATTTGTTCAACTCAAAACCACGAAGGATTCTCTCACCTTCATACTTTTAGCCTAAGTGATGAAACAGGCTCAATGAAAGTGACGATACCAACTCTAACTGGACTTGAGATTCTGCCAAAGTCTCGTGAAACCTATAAAGAGTCTCTCCTTGGTTTTATGGATAAGACAAAGACTTCAATGGGTTCAAGAAAACTTAAAACGATTTTCACATCTCCACTTACGAGTAAGGCAGAAATTAAAAATCGTCTTGATACAATTGAGTACTTCTTAAAAAATGATGAACTTCTACAAGATACGCGTGAGTCATTAAACAACGTACGCGACTTAGAAAGAATTCTAGCAAAGGCCGCGACAAATCGTGCAAATGCCGGAGATCTTCTTAATATTGCAAGTGCTGTTGATGTCTATGAAGATCTATTAAACTCTCTTAAGAAGCTTCCTACTAATGTCTTTGGAAAATTAAATAAAGAAGCAAAAGAAAGTCTTTTTGAACTTCGCAATGAAATTAAGTTAACGATCAATGATGAAATTGGTGCAAGCCTCGATAAAGGAAACTTAATTAAGGAAGGTGCAAATAAGACACGTGATCGCCTTGCTAAAGTTTCACAAAATACGGCCCAGGCCCTTGTTGAGCTTGAAAATCGATACCGTGAAGAGACAGGAATTCAAAAGCTAAGAATTAAATCAAATAATGTTGCTGGATACTTCATTGAAGTTTCAAAAACTCATACAGATAAAGTTCCTGCAAACTTTGTACGTAGGCAAACTCTCGTAAACTCTGAAAGATATGCAACAGAAGAACTAACTCAATTTGAGAAAGAAGTTGTGGTAGCTCGTGAGAAACTTGAAAAGTTAGAAAGAGAAATCTTTAAAAACCTAATTAAGCAAATCACAATGCTAAGTAATGCTATTCAAAACCTAGCAAATATTCTGTCCACAACAGATACTCTCCAATCACTTGCTTGGATAGCTCGTAATGAAGAATTTTCGAGACCGACAATTTCGGACAAGTCCCGTGACATGGATATTCACGGTGCATGGCATCCGTTAATTAAAGCTGCTATAAAAGATCAGTTTATTCCTCACGATCTCAAACTTAATGAAAAAACATACTTTGGTCTTATCACTGGTCCTAACATGGCCGGTAAGACAACAGTTATGCGTGAAATCGCAATCATTCAATTACTAACGCAAATTGGATCATACGTTCCTGCTGAAAATGCAAAAGTTAGTATCTGTGATTTCTTATTTAGTCGTCTTGGTGCAAGTGATGATATTTTAAAAGGACAATCAACTTTCATGGTTGAGATGGCCGAAACAGCTGAGATTCTAAGGCACGCAACAGAGAACTCTCTTATCATTCTTGATGAAGTTGGACGAGGAACATCGACTTATGATGGCCTTTCTATTGCGTGGGCACTAGTTGAACATTTCATTGAAGAAACAAAAGCTCTATGTCTTTTTGCTACTCACTACCATGAATTAATTGATCTTGCTGATAGTTATCCACAAGCAAAGAACTTAACAGTAGAAACTTTAAATCATAAAGGAAATGTAAAATTCCTATATCGCCTAATAGAAAAAGCAGCTTCGCAGTCATTTGGTATCTACGTTGCTAAACTTGCTGGCCTTCCTCCTTCTGTTTTAAAACGTTCTCAAAATGTTTTAAAGAGCATGGAGAAAGAAACAAATATTTCAAAGGCCCTTTTAGGACAAGATGAGACTGCATGTGGTGAGCAACTTGATTTCTTTAATATTGAAGTAACTCAAGAAGTACCTGACTATTTAAAACAAGTTGAAGATGATCTAACAAAAATGGATATTAACAACTTAACGCCAATTCAAGCACTTAATAAGCTTCATCAATTAGTCGACCAAATTACTTTTAGCTAGATAATTATAGAATAAGCAATATTTTCCAAGGACGTGTTCAACACGTCCTTTTTTTTTATTCCCATGCCTAGATGCCGATACGTAGGGCATGAGCGCAAACCAGAAACTGACAGAAATTTACGATCATTATAAACAATCAAAAGCGGCCAAGAAGCTTCGAAATGATAGGCTTAGAAAAAGAGCATATGCATTTATTTGTGACCTCTACATTATTGTCTTTGCCAATAAGGCCCTTTCATTTGTTTGGCTATCTTTTATAAATAATTATGTTTCAAATATTTCAACGTCACCGAGAGTTTCGACGTTTACGTTTCAAGCCCACACAACAAACCTATCCCTGGCGATCATGTTCTTTAGTTATTTCTTTTTTTCTTATTACTTAGGAAATGGACAAACGCTTGGAAAAGCTTTCTTTAAGCTAAAGGTTGTTAGCTCACGAGATATGACAGAAGAATTAAGTGCCCTCGACTGCTTTGGCCGCTCTATTGGATATGTCTTTGCTAGCCTACTAGCGTATCTACCACTTGCCTTAAACTTTGTTAGGAAAGATCAAAAAGGTGTTCAAGACTTTATCTCTCACACTCATGTAGTATGTATGGATGATTTTGAATATGCCTTAGCACAAGCGGAAGTATCAACTCCTGAAGAAGCACAACAGATCGCTCTCTTTGAAGAAGTTTCTTAGTCTTTTCTTAGGGGCGCGGGTACCAATGGAACTTTCAATAGTTTAGCCCCTCATTTCCAATTGAAAACATCATAATCTTCTTTAAACTTACGTTTTAAATCGTTTTCACAAGATAAAATGATCTAAAGAGACTTATATAGGGCAGCTTAAGCACTTATAAGTAAGCTAAGTACCTGAAACTTCCATTGGTACCCGCGCCCCTAAAAGTCTAAGTCAGAAAAGATTTCACTGGCGCGCCCAACAACGCGAGACTTTAATTTCTCATCAGAAGTAGGTGCTTTTGATTCTTTATAAGGCTGCATCACAGACTTAGATGCGACTTTTGATTTATTATAGCCTTCACTATCACTCTTAAAGAGATCTCTCTGATCACTATCTTTAGAATCCCATGGCCTTTTTACATTGGCCTTTAACTCACCTTTTTGCTTACGACGTGAGCGCTCTTCTTTATGATCGAGAATAATCTCCAAAAGAGATTCATCTGAACTCTCAATACGTTTTTTAATTTTGGATTTTGAAGATTTTTCAAAAGTTTTATTTAAACTTAGGGCCATAATATTCTATTTTATCTGCCCCTATGATTTCGTGCAACAAAGATCTTACTATTTGTCGTAAAGCTCTTTAATACTGGCCTTAAGCTGGTCCATACTTTTTGTTTTAAGAATAACTTCATCACTATTTAAGAGAACCTGAACTTCTCGGTCTACAGTTCGTCCATTTTGCCTAACAATATTATCAAGTACTGTAATACTGCAATTATCTCTTCCTTCTATATAATGATGTTTAACATTAGAGTCCTTTGTTTTCTCTGACATTCGTAGGTTTCGACTTGTTTGCCTCTCTAGAATCCATGCAATAGAAGCAGCATCGCAAAGTTTTGCAAGATCAAGTCTTGAAACATTCTCATAACAATCCTCTTCCAAAACACCTAATGCTTGTAGCTCTTCTTTTTCCATGAAGCTTAGAAGACCTTCATCCATTGCAATCTTTAAATAGTCTTTTGGATACTTCCCGTCTCCACATGGAACTTCTAAATTACCACCGAGTGCCTGATAATGAGACATCATATTTACATTATTAACAACTGCTCTTTCTTTGAGCTTTTTAATCATTTCTTCTTGTTCATAATTCATTTGAGGATATGAGCTTGCACCATTTGGTAGCATGGCACTACTTTCTTCCTTCCACTTATTAGTGTTTAGATAAACACCTTTTGCATACTCACAAGCGAGGTTATCGCCGAAGTTATTACGAAAAGACTCAGTAACATCAATATGTTTCTCAATTAGACCTGAAAGTGGTGTTGGTTTTCCACCTAAGGCCCTGGTCGTAATTTCATGTCTGATTAAATTCATAACTTTATCATTAGATAACTCCCCTTCTTCTAACGAGAGTTTCATTAATTTATAATAACCATCAGTCAAATTGCCGCTACTATCCACACCAGTGTACATAGCATATTGATTGGCCGCTTCGGCCAATTTCTCTCCGGAGAAATTATCCTTTAAGTATTTAACTAGACCGTCTACATCACCTTGATAACTAATATAAGCTTGAGCAAGTTCACGATCTTTATAGGACTCATCAGAAACATTATATCCCGTTGCCTGGCTTGATCTGATTAGACGATCGATATTTGGGCTAACGGTATAACGTCCAACTCCTGTTTTAGAATCAAATTCGTAGAAAGGAGTTGTCGAGCGACTAATTAAATCAGCAACAATTTCTTCGCGATCTTGTCGTCTTAACTCATTTTCAGGATCAACACTATTGAAGTATTCATCCAGATTAATAGTGTCTTTATCAGAATTGCCAATATGATATTGAAGTTGGTTCATTGCGTATTGCTTTGCAATCTCCTTCTTTTTCTTTGGAGTTAGCTCGTTAGTGATTCCAACGCCGTAACCCCCCATACCGCTTCCAAAAACTCCCCCACTCATACCGCCACCAGAAGTAGTTGGGAATCCTCCGCCAGAAAAGCCTCCACTCGGATAGCCTCCTCCTTGGCCCTCACTTGCACCTTCCATAATGACACATTCTACACAGTCGGCCATCTCTGAAAGGTCTTCAAATAAACCATCAAAGGCAAGAATATTTAATGAAAAAAGAATAAGAATCGATAGATTAAGTGCTTTCATACTGCGCTTTTCGACAAAATTCTTTGGTCAATTTAATAATCAGAAAAAATCTAAATAAAAAGGAAATATTAACCTTAGAAGAATGCAACGATGGCACAAAGGACGACAAAAGCGATCAGGTTTAAGATTGCACCAAATCCGATCATTTTCTTCATTGAAACGAGGCCTGTTCCATAAACGATAGCATTTGGCGGTGTCGCGACAGGAAGCATAAAGGCCATATTGCAACTGAAAGCAATGACAAAAGCTGCGGTTGTTGTTGAAAAACCAACTTTTGCTGCAGCCGCAATTAAAATCGGAACAAGAATATTTGCAGCGGCCGTATTACTTACTAACTCAGTTAAAAGAATTGTAATGGCCACAATAAAAATTAGAATAACTGAAAAACTAAAGTTACTAAATATTGTAATGATATTATTTCCAACATACTCTGCAATTCCAGTTTTAAAAAGAGTTGTCCCAAGGGAAAGACCTGAAGCAAAAAGTAACAAAGTTCCCCAATCTATTTTCTTAATGTCCTCTTGCTCCAATAGCTTTGTTTTACTATAGATTGGAAACATAAAAAGTGAGCACGATGCAATGATAGCAACCATGGCCGGTGTCACATACTTATGCAAATAGATGGTTAAAGCATTGGCCTTACCAAGAACAAAAGTTGCAATAGTTGGAGCAAACCAAAAGAAAACCGTTAATGAGAAAATGGCCATTAAACGAAATTCATTATTTGAAATCTTATGGTCCTTTCCTAAGCTTAGAATGAGATCCTTCTTATCAACCTTAGGTATGGACTCTGTAATTTTACTCTTGGCATAAAGAAATAAAATCAACATGAAACCACAACTTAAAGGCAAACCGTATTTAAACCAATCCCAAAATGTTAAGCTCTGCCCTGTATGCTGCTCTAATAAACCCATCGTAATGAGATTTGGGGGTGAACCTATTGGCGTTGCCATTCCCCCGACAGTGGCTGCATAGCCAATAATTAAAAGAAAATACTGTTTTGTAATATCCTCTTTCACTTTAAATGACTTTAAGATACCAAAAGCTATCGAGATCATCATAGCTGCTGTTGCGGAGTTTGAAACCCACATCGAAAAAGTAGCAGTTACAACGATAATTACCGCAAGTGTTCGATTAAAACTTCCATTGATAAACTTTGAACTTAATATTGCAATCGAAATTTTTCGATCTAATCCTAATTTCTCCATCGCACGAGCTAAGAGAAAACCTCCCATAAAGAGAAAGATTATTGGTGAGCTAAAACTACTAAAGGCTTCCTCAAAAGATATAACTCCAAGTAAAACTGTTAGAGCAACTCCCATAAGACCTGATATAAATAAAGTAGTACTTGAAAGTAGCCACTGAACGACAACATAAGAAAAGATTGCTAAGAATTTTTTAGCATTTTCTTCTAAAGGTAAATTTGAAGTATAGACAAGAAAGAAAGCAATGATGCCTAAGAACTGAAAGATGACTGACTTAGCAGTGTTATTCTTCCACTCAGTTCTAAATTCATCATATAAGCTTTTAATCATAGAGTCTTCTTAAGTATCCTCCTGTCGCATTAGCAACAGGAGGAATATTGGATTATTTTAAGAAACTAAAGTGTAATTCATCAGTCTGCTCTTTTGAAGGAACAGATGGAGCATTCGACATCATATCACTTGCTGTCGTTGTTTTTGGAAATGCAATTACGTCACGGATATTGTCAGTTCCTGCCTTTACCATTGTGATACGATCAAGCCCTAGAGCAATCCCACCGTGCGGAGGAGTTCCATATTTAAGTGCATTAACAAAGAAGCTAAATTGCTTTTCAACTTCTTCTTCACTCATTCCAAGAACTTCAAACATTCTCTCTTGAACAGCACCATTGTGAATTCTAATCGATCCACCACCTAGCTCGTAACCATTACAAACGAGGTCATATGCTTGAGCTGGAAGATTCTTTAGAACTTCGTTTTTCACGCTGATTTCTTCATTCATAAACTTATCCATTTCACTTAATTTTGGAGAAGTAAATGGATGGTGTTTTGCGTATAATCTTTCTTCATCAGCTTCAAAGCATGGGAAGTCATTTACCCATAAGAAAGCATATTTCTTATCACTATTTTCAATAAGCTTAAGCTCTTGTCCAAGGTGACGACGTAGAGCATCTGCACTGTCATGAACGATCTCTTCTTTATCAGCAAAGAATAACCATGTTCCAGATTTTGAATCACCATCAAGGTCTGGAAGACTTGATAGATTAGCTAGCACATCGTCAGTGATAAACTTAGAGATACCACCAGATGCTTTCCCCTCTTCAACTTTAAAGAAGGCAACACCTTTTCCACCAAATGGCTTAACAACGTTTACAAAACCATCAAGGATCTTACGTGAAAAAGTTCCCATCGTTGCAGGAACGAACATGGCCTTAACCATTCCACCAGATTCAATAGCATTTTTAAAAACACCAAATTCAGTTTCTTTAAAAAGATCAGAAACAACATGTTGCTTAAGACCGAAACGAACATCTGGCTTATCAGAACCATAATCTCTCATGGCATCGTTATAATTCATTACAGGAATCTCATAATCTGATTCTAATTCAAAAATATTTTTCATTAGATCTGTTGCAAGATTCTTCATGTACTCTTCTGTCGCAAAAGAAACTTCAATATCCACTTGAGTAAATTCTGGCTGACGGTCAGCTCGAAGATCCTCATCACGGAAACACTTACAGATTTGGAAGTACTTATCAGTTCCACCAATCATAAGAAGTTGTTTTAGTGTTTGTGGTGACTGTGGAAGTGCATAAACGTGACCTGGATGAACACGAGAAGGAACAACATAGTCACGAGCACCTTCAGGAGTCGACTTATATAGAATTGGAGTTTCAACTTCAATAAAGTCGTTTTCGTGCATTGTATTTCTAACGTCTAAAGTAATCTTAGAACGTAGTTTTAAAATATCTTGAAGCTTCTTTGTTCTTAGATCAAGGTAGCGATACTTAAGCTTATTATCTTCTGTTGCTTCAGTCGCTCCATATGGAAGAAATGGAATATTGTTAATATCACACTCTGATAGAACTTCTAATTCTTCAACATGGACTTCAACTTCACCTGTTGGCATATTCTTATTTAAAGCTTCTTCTGGACGCTTTGCCACTTCACCTTTAATCATAATAACTGATTCGAGGTGACACTTTTTAAGAAGATCAACGTCGCCTTTGAAATTTGTAAAGTTAAGCTGAGTTAAACCAAACTTATCTCTTAAATCGATAAAAGTAAGTCCACCTAGGTCGCGGTTCTTATTTACCCAACCGCATAGTGTTACTTTCTTACCGATGTCTTCGGCCCTTAATTCTCCTAAATTGTGAGTTCTCATCAAACCCTTAATCTGTGACATGCTAATCCTCTTGATATATAGTTTTTGTGTATGAAATTTATAGCAAATTCTACACATATTCTCAGTATTTTTTTCTACTCAGTCGTTTTGTTTTACGCCACACCTAGTCATGCTCAATTTATCAATAAAAAATGGGGTGTAAACACGATGATCACACCTAGTAAGAAAGAAATTAAGGTATCCTGGGCCGTAAGCGAAAAAGAGAAACGCCAAGGACTAAGTGGACTCAAATCAGAGGCCATGAAAGAAGACGAAGGTTTACTCTTTGTTTATCGTCGAATGATGCCACTAAAGTTTTGGATGCCAAATACATTCTTTGACTTAGATATTATTTTTCTCGATAAGAATTTTAAAGTTGTGGCCATTGAAACTCTTCCTCATTACCCGGGCCGAGAAAACCCTAAGAAGATTCCAATAACAAAGCCTTATCAAAGCCAATTTGTCTTAGAATTACATGCTGGAATGGCAAAGAAATTGAAGATAACGAAGGGCTCCCAACTTAAATGGAAGAAAGCCCTCTCACAGAAGTTTCTGAATTCTCTGGGAATAGAATAAGATACTCATCACGTGCGATATAACCTAAGTGATCGCGAACAAGCTTCTTCTTATACTTATTATTTGTGCGAATTAATTCTAGCTCCTTCATAAGTCCGGCATTCTCTTCTTTTAAGAGATGGGCCTCATGATAGGCTTGATCAAGAGTTGATTTCTTATCAAAGTATTCAATAACGCCACCTTGAGAAAAAATTAAGCGACCTAATAGGAATAGACAAAATCCCCAACAAAGCTTAACACCCCAGCTCGTTACCTCGCCTTTCTTTCTCGACTTTGACTTAACTTTTCTCTTTGCTGAAACTTTAGCTTTTGGTTTCGTTAAAGATTTAGCTTCTGATTGTTGTGCATAAGTCGGCGCGGCCGGTGCTGTGGTCTTCTTTCTAAGTGGTGAAGACATTTCGATATTATTTGAATCAGTAATTGGTTTTCTTGTTGCTGCTGATGCAGTTGTTGATGGCCTTGCAGATGAAGATGGAGCTGACATTGATGCTCTTCTTGCTCCGGACGCTGAAGCTTGTGCTTCTTTTGCCATTCTCTGCTCTCTAAGCTTTGCTAAAACTGATGAACCAGAAGATTTAGGCGCTTCACTCGCAGCACTCGCTTGCATACGTGATTGAGGAGATGGTCGACTTCCTGGTGTTGGAGGTGGAGAACCTGCATCACTTTGACGTCTTTGCATCTTTGCACGATTGCGCTCGATTGCTTTTTGCATCGCCGCACTTCTCGAATTAGACTGATTTGAACTAGTTGAATTTGTAGAGGCACCAGACGACGCTGGACCACGGTTCCTTCCTAGTGAAAATTGCAAACTTACATCCTGTTTTTTGCTAAGCGTTCCTCATGAACACTTTTTTTCCCAATATCAATATTTTAATGCGTTTCAAAAAATGACACAAGTCTTTTTCCGTAGGAAATCTTCTCGTGACGCACCGTCAAAAGCTTTCGGCCATTATGACAGTAAATTAAATCCTTGATCCGTATTAAGTGATTCTACACGAAGCCAAAACTTACGAATTGTAGCTAATTCTTTTAAGTAGAGGTTCAAAGTGCCATCAAGCCCTTTTAAGATGTGAGCATCACTATCTAACTCACCTTCTTCAAATAGTGCTGATAATTCGTCAAATACTCGGTGAAAGCGATCTTTTGGCTTAATAATAAAATGCTTTTCTGAAACATTGTATTCAAGAAAGGACATTTTACTCTCAAGATACTTCTCTAAACGAGAAAATAAGATGCTAGCAATACATACATCACCAATTGGGCCAAGCTTTAAGCGCTGGCCATTTCCTTCAAGTTTATGACTTTTGAAATTAATGCGAATCGCATCATCACTTCTTTGATACCACCAGCTAAAGCCAGGGTCAGAGATATTACAAATGAGATCTTCTTCTAATGGGAATCTCTTATTGAATACCTGATCAAAAATAACCTGAGCAAGGTCAAGGTTATCAACTTCATAATAAAGAGACTTAGAAACTTCATCTTGGTCGATACGAAGAGCTTTTAAGGTCGCAGTATCACCAATTAAAGCCGCCTCAAAAGTGTCACTGATATTATCTGTGATCACTCCACGCAGACTAAAAGTTGAGCTACTCTTAACGATATTAAACACGAGTCCACAAGTTTGCGGATAATCTTGTTTTTGAACTTCTTTATTTATTTGTTCAGACGAGTGGCCGAATAAAAACTCATTTCTAAAATCGTCGTCTGCTAAAATTTCGTCTTGTGTATTAAGGTTAAATGTCTCTTGTGTGAGAAAATCAAACTCGTTGTGCACCAACCCCTCCGTAGGTAATACATATACTTTATAGTCTAAAGGGTTTTGCTACGTGTTGGCAAGAATTTGGACGCGTTAAAAAATTGCGACAAAAATCTTTAAAACGAGAATAACAATCATTGGAGAGATATCGAATGGAATATCCATCTCTGGCAACATTCTTCTCACAGGGCCACAAGTATAATCTGAGATCTGTTTAATTCTAATGGCAACAGGATGAGATTTATATTGTGGAATATAAGAAATGATGACATCGATGATAAGAATAAAAATGTAAATATCGATTAGTGTGCGAATCAAAATTAATCCCCTTGATTGGCAATTAGAATATAGAACTTCCTAAAAAAGTTCAAGCACAAGCAAAAGATAAAACCTAAAACTATTTAACAATTGGAGAGCTTAAAGCTTCTTTAGGTGCTTTATTAAGCTTAGTACAAGCAATTTCGTACTTATTCTGACAAGAAAGCTCAAGATATTTTTGTGACTTGGCAGCGAGGCCATCTTGATGATAAAGATCAGATAATAAGAAGCATGCTGGAGCATTATTTTCATTCTCACAAACATAGAGAAAGATATCTCTTTTAAAAAGAACATAACTTCCACCCAAGAGGAGAAAGAAGACGCCAAAAAATGTCCAATTCTTCTTATATCGTTTCATCATTCAAATAAACTCATTTGAGAACCCATGACAATATCGTCAAAGGAGATACCCTTAAATCTTAGCACATCAGTTGCGACAGGAGATAGTTGTTTATCGATATAGTGCTGATAATCGATATCACGAGGTGATAAATCAATTGGTACTGGCCCGTGTAACGTCATCAAGTAACTGATTTGACGGATATCTTTATCTGGCTCCTTCTCTTTTAAAAGTTTTGCTGCTTTTACATGAGGAGGGTTCGACTTTGTGTATTCACTGATATCTTTTGATAGTCTCTTGGAATAAACAAGATCCTGATCATAAATTCCATTCTTTAAGTCATTCACATAACTCTTAATATATTCATTAAGTGATTCGTCCTTAAAGAACATTTTATAAATTTCAAATTGAAAATTCTTTGCGGCCTTTGTCCAATCCGAGCGAACAAACTCCATTCCAGAAAAGTGTAATTCATCATTACCAAGCAATCCAGCATAGCGTTTTTTAGCTCCTTGCTCAGATCCCCTCATCCCAGGAATAAACAGCTTTTTAAAATACTTCTCGTATTCCATCTCTAAGAATGATTCCACATTGAATTCTCTTTTAATCAATTCTGCAAGATGATTAGTAATTTTCCTCGCAAGAGAGTTAGCTGCTTTATCTTTTTGAGAAACATCTAAGAATTTTAATTTAACAAAGATAGAGTCAGTATCACCATAGACAACCTCATAGCCCAAACTTCTAGCATGATTCATGGATTCATTAAGTAACCATTGGCCAGTTGAAGTAATAGAAGTGGCAAGATCAGCATGATAAAAACGACATCCACCAGAGCCCATAACACCGTAGAATGAATTCATAAGAATCTTTACTGCTTGAGAAAGGTTCTTATCTTGGCGATGCTTTGCAATCTCTCTTTGTCCTAAGAGGTAGTCGATCTGTTCAGGTAGAATATGTTCTGTTTTTGAAAATGAAACACCATTCTTTAAACGTGTTCCATTAACATCTCCTCTTAAACGAGAAAGAGGATCGATTTTAAATGTTTTAATTATTGTTGGATAAAGAGATTTAAAGTCTAAGACGACAACGTGCTCGTGTAATCCCTTTGTTCCTTCAATCACAAGTCCACCAAGAGATGCACTTTCTTTATCAATATCTAAAGTATTACCGGCGATAAATCCTTTACGATGTAAGCGTGGTAAGTATAAGTGATCAAAAGATCGAGTTGAACTGGCAAGTCGATCAATTAGCATCCCGCTATATTGAACACGACGAAAGAGATGATCATAGATTTGTAATTTTTCATAGATATCTAAAACGAGTGTACAATCGAGAATATTATACTTTGCTAAGGCATGTTTATCTTCATTAAAACGTCTTGTGATCTCTTCGACTTTCTCCATTCCCGTCGCAGAGATATCTTTATTCGTTCCCAGAACTTCACTTGCGACTGTATCGAGTTTAAAGTTTTCAAATGAGTAAAAGGCCGATCTCAATGTTGGTGGGCCATCAATAACTTGGCGTCCGGCTATTGTAGAAAACCAGCCTGCCCCTTTTCTTTCACGTAAACGAACTTGAGAGCCATCACGGCCGAGGTTTAATCTTAAGCCTAGTTTTTGGCATTTTCGATCAAGAAAGTTTAAGTCAAAGCCAACAACATGCCACCCCACAATAAAGTCTGGATCGTATGTTGGAAATTCATTAATAAATGCATTCAATAATTCTTTCTCACTCCCATAGAAATGAGTTAAATCATCATTTGTATATGTTCGAGACTCATCAAGCATATAGACTTTCTTATACTCAGCCTCACCGATTTGATGGATAGCAATTGAATAGAGATCATCTCCCATACTCGTTTCAATATCAATGGACATGATATTAAACTTTGGTATCTGATGCTGATCAGTTAATGCTTTAATTTGTGGATTGGTAAAGACACGAGTTTTGCCGATCTTTTGACATGGACCTTGAAGCATAACTTCACCATTTATGAATCTCTCCATAAGAAAGCGCTCATTTGGTCTAACATCACTTTCATAAGTACGAATACCGTTTTTATGGAAATGCTCACGTGTATCTAAAAGATCTTTGTGTTTATTGAAATAAATTCCATCAACCGTTCGGCCATTGAAGGCCTTAAGGCCAAGTTTTCTTCTCTCTCCTTGAAAACTCATATTGAGTTCCACATCAGACTCGATAAAGAACAGAGGTTTTTCAGTTGTGATAATAACTTTAACAACATCCTCTGGAATCTTAACCCAATAGACTAACTCCATATGATCGTTGCGATCAATAATTTGGTCTTGAAGAATAAAGCCTTGGCAATGAATGATTTCCGTCATGAAAATACACTATCCTATTAAATCTGATTTGTCTTTTTTTATACATTTCTTAAGTTTAGTGATTCGTCATTTCCCCGATATGCAGGGCATGACAATAACAATCGTATTTACACTATTTAATTTAGTTTTTCTCGTGGACTACTTTTCGGAAAAGGGTCAAAAAGGCAAGAAGTATCGCTTACTTAGCTATATGTTTCTTGGCGTTTTGTCCCTGCTTTCGATCCAAGTATTCCAAAACGCTGCAATGCCTGTGGTATTCGGCTTATTGGCCCTCTGTTCCTTGGCCCTAACCCTTGTTAATGAATTTATTAATCCCCCTAAAAACGCTAAGGAACGTGTTTACAATGGATGTGTCAATATGCTCTTGCCGACAGCATTGCTTTTCATCGCACTACGTTGGTTCCCGTCGGCTTCTGACACTAGTGCATTACAAGGAGGACCCGACACAAATCGAAACATCTTCATTATCCAAACTCTCTTAGTCCTTGGTTTGGCCTTTAAGTATGCCCCTACTCTCATCTTCACAAAGAAGGCCTCTAAGGAAATTAATGAAGACTTAAAAACTATCAAGTTATAGCCTCTCCCTCAGGCTATTAAAGTGGCCATGATTATCTCAAATATGCTAATGTTGTTGCACTTAAACGGAGATAATTATGGCCACTTTTAAATCAACAAAACACTTTTACGGATTCCCATGTACTCACCGTCAGTGGAAAGCAGAATCTCACTGCCGCTTTGTTCACGGATACTCAAGATCATTTCACTTTGAATTTGAATGTTCACAGCTAACAAAAGAAATGTGGGTAATGGACTTTGGTGATCTTAAAGATGTGAAGGCATGGCTTGATGATATGTTTGACCACACTTTCCTAGCATCACAAGATGATCCATTTATGGAAGAATTTAAGAAGCTCGATGAAGCAGGAGTTGTTCAACTTCGCGTTCTTCCAAATGCAGGAATGGAAGGAACAGCTCAGTACGTTTATGAAAAAATGAGCGAGCTAATCAAGAAGAAAACAGACGGTCGCGTTTGGATTTCTCGCCTTGAAGTTAAAGAAAACGAAAAAAATTCAGCAGTTTATATTCCATAATTATTAAGTACACGGTTCCTAGTGTGATTTCAGGGACCGTGTACTTAAAATGAAAAGCTGCTTAAAATTTTCGATAATAATCACATGCCTTTTTCACATTAATCGATCGTCCCTCCAGCTCTTTATGTACACAAAGGTTTTCTTTTAGAAACACTTCTCCGGCTGTCAATTTTAACTGCTTAGTATTCCGTTTAAATTTTAATAATGTATGGTCGACTAGAGTATTTAATTCATCATCTCTTAAATTATTAAATATATATTTGAAATCATCAGAAAACTTTTTTATATCACTTGGTAAGATTAGGTCATCAGTCAACAAATCACGAATGTAGGAAACAAACACAAATCCCCCCAAAGAACACTCTTTTGACCTAAATGTATTATAAAGAAATTTTACATAAAATTCATATTGATTAAATTTTTTTATGTCTGATTGAAACTTTCGGATATCTTTTAAGATATACATATCAAAACAATGATATGGTTGCTCTACTATCTCCCTTTTTCCTGTTAATGTATTCTTTAAGGCAAAATGCTTTATCTTATCTGTTGTCTGTCTTAAATTAAGATATTGATCAATAACTTTATTAACATTTTTCTTATCTATACTTGGGCTATCATTCTTTAGTGAAAAAAATTCCTTCAAATAATATTCACATGAACCTATTTTATTATTAAAACAATCGTATGAAAGTACTTCAAATTTTTCAGCCTCTCTTTTGTCTTTGTATATTTTATTTCCTGGGCCATGTCTCCATTGACTTACAGCGATAAAATAAGGTGCCCATAAAGGATAGAGCAAGGTAGAACTTTGAGAAAGTGCTAAACGCGCGATGCTCTCACGATCAGACAAGTAATCATAGTACTTCCCTTCAGGGTAAAAACTTTTATCTACGAAGTTATCAAGTTCCTTAATTAAAATAATCTTTAAAGTCAAAAGAGGTATAAGCAATAAAAAACAAACCAATTTAATATATTTGAAAGAAGTCTTTTTAAGTAAAAAATAGACAACAATTATAATTACAAATAAATCTAAGGGTAGTAGCATTAGCACCCTTCCTCCTTCGATAAATTACACTCAAATCCCTGGATACTTTTCATAAAAGTCATAAAGGCTAATCGACATTGAAAAGTTAAAAGTTGAACAAACTCGTCAACTTGAGAAAAGAAAGAGTTTACTCATACAAATATTTAATATTGCTCAATTAAGAAGTGCCAAAAATTCCAAAAGTGACAAAGATGAGCATCATCAGCAAATAATTCCATTGATTTTCTTTAAAAAATGAAAAATTAAGAAATATTAAGGTGTTTTCGATGAGATAAAGTATCGAAGACACTTGAATTATATTGCTACGAGTAATATATAGTTGACTAAAAAAGAAAGGATCAAAGTTATGAAAATTGCGCCACTAAACTCTTGGATGGATATTAAAGAAAGACCACTCGTTATTGCAGGACCTTGTTCAGCAGAAAGTGAGGAGCAGGTTTATCAGATCGCCAAAGAGCTAGTTGCCAACGGAAAAGTTGATGCCTTTCGTGCAGGAATTTGGAAACCAAGAACTCGCCCAAATACATTTGAAGGTGTAGGACTTGTGGGCCTTCCTTGGATGGAGCGAGTAAAAAAAGACTTTGGTATTCCTATTACAACTGAAGTGGCCAACGCTTCTCACGTTGAACTTGCCTTAAAACATAACGTTGATATTCTTTGGATTGGTGCTCGTACAACAGTTTCACCATTTGCCGTTCAAGAAATTGCTGATGCTCTAAGAGGTGTTGATATTCCAGTCATGGTAAAGAACCCAATCAATCTAGACCTCGCACTTTGGATGGGTGCTATTGAAAGATTTTCAGCAGTAGGCCTTGATAAACTAGCTGCCATTCACAGAGGTTTTTCAAGTGCTGAAAAAACGAAGTATAGAAATAAGCCTTACTGGGCAATTCCTATTGAACTTAAAAGACTAATGCCAGAGCTTCCGATTATTTGTGACCCTTCTCACATTGCTGGGAATCGCAATCTGATTGGAGAAGTTTGTCAGAAGGCCATGGATATGAACATGGATGGTGTGATGGTTGAAACACATATTACACCGGAAAAAGCACTAAGTGATGCCGCTCAACAGGTAACTCCAAAAATGCTTCACGATATTATCACTCACCTACAAGTAAGAGATGCTATTGGCCTGAATGATGGTTTTGAAGATGAGCTAAACAAACTTAGAAATAAGATCGATCAAGTTGATAATGATATTCTAGAGATGATGCATATGCGTATGAATATTGTTAAGCAAATTGGAAAGCTTAAGAGTGAAAATAATGTAACTCCACTTCAAGTAGGAAGAATGGATGCTCTTATGAAAGACCGCCTTGAGAAGGGTAAGAAATTTTCTCTCGACCCAAGATTTGTTGAAGAACTCTACCATGCAATTCACACTGAATCAGTTAGAGAACAAACACGCATGATGAATGATTTTAAAAAAGAATCTTAGTTCATATAGATAGGTGTTATAATCAAATTATGAAAGTATCTGATCGAGTAAACGGAATTGCTCCGTCTGGAAGTATCCAGGTTGCAGCACAAATAACAAACCTTAGAAATCAAGGTAGAGATATTATTGGCCTCAATGTTGGCGAGCCCGACTTCTCTCCTCGCGAGAGTATTCTTGAAGCAATCTATGAAGCTTTAAAAGCTGGAAAGACAAGATACTCGTACGTTCGAGGTGAACCAGAACTTCGATCGGCCATTGCTGGCTACTTCAACATGCGTTGTAAAACTGATATTCATCAAGAAAACATTCTCGTGGGTAACGGATCAAAGCAGATTATTTTCAACACCTTTCAATCAATTCTTAATGACGGAGATGAAGTCATTGTTCCTATTCCATATTGGGTAACAATTCCTGAAAGTATTAAACTTGCAGGAGGAGAATCTATCTTTGTTAATTCAAAAGAGAATTTTCACTTAGATATTAAGGCTATTAAAAAAGCAATTTCTAAAAAGACAAAAGCAATCTATATCAACACGCCTAATAATCCTTCTGGGGTTGTTTATACCAGAGAAGAGCTCACTGAATTAGGTAAACTATGTATCGAGCACGATCTTATGTTAGTAAGTGATGAAGCCTATGAAAGTCTCACTTACGACACAGAATTCATCTCACCTCTTATGCTTGGTGAAGAAATCGCCAAGAGATCCGTATCAATCCAAAGCTTTTCAAAGACGTTTTGTATGACTGGATTTCGCGTAGGCTATATGGTTGCTCATGAAGACTTCATAAAGAAAGTTGATAGTTTTCAGGGCCATCTTTGTGGAAATATCCCTTCTTTCACTCAACTTGGAGCGGTTAATGCAATTAAGCACCAAGAGGAAATCATTGGAGAGATGTTATCAACGATGAAAGAAAGAAGAGATGTAGCCTTTAAGCTCTTTTCACAATTATTTAAAACAAATGAACCTCAAGGGGCGTTTTATCTATTTTTAGACATTACTCCTTATATTGAAAAAGGCTTTGTTAAGGACTCGATGGAGATGGTGCAAAAGCTCATTGAAGAAGCAGGTGTTGCTCTTGTTCCAGGAAAATTCTTTGGTATGGATAATTATATTCGTCTTGCCTTTACTGATACAGTAGAGCGAATCGAATTAGCTTATGAAAAAATTCAAAAGGTTCTAGCATAATGAAAGTTGGTATAATTGGTTTTGGACGACTAGGTAAATTAATATCAAAATACCTCGAAGAAGATTTTACAGTTGAGGTTTACGATATTAACCAAGATGTAAAAGAGGAAGTTGAAGCACTGGGATGCCGCTTCAAGTCTCTAGATGAAGTCTGTAAGAACCCAATCGTTATACCATTTGTTCCAATGAATAAATTTGAATCAGTAATAAAAGAAATAGCTCCAAAACTTTCAAAAGATGCTCTCCTTGTGGACGTATGTTCCGTTAAGGAGATGCCCGTTGAAGTTATGAAAAAGCATCTTCCTGAATCAGTGAGTATCCTTGCAACTCACCCAATGTTTGGGCCAGACTCAGCAGGAGAAACCCTATTTGGAACAAAGATTGCTGTTTGTCCGGTACGAATTGAGGACAAACTCTATCAAAAGATTTGTGCGTTCATGCGCTTTCATGGAATTAAAGTTATAGAAACAACAGCAAGTGAGCACGATAAACAAATCTCCCACTCTCTTCTACTCACTCACATGATAGGAAGAACATTGATGGATATGGATGCTAAGAAGCTTGCCATCGATACAAAGGGATATCGTAGACTTCTTAAAATTCTAAAAACCGTTGAGAATGACTCTTGGGAGTTATTTGCAGATATGAATGAACATAATAAATACGCCAAGGAAACGAGAGAAGAATTCCTCGCTTCTTTTAATAAAGTGATTAAAAGGTTAGAAGATTGAAAGTAGCTTTTCAAGGAACGAAAGGATCTTATTCAGAAGAGGCCCTTTATAAATATTTTGGAAAAGATGTTGAAGCTATCGGTATTGCCCTAAGTGAAGATGTCTGCCAAGCACTAGAAGACGAAGACGTCGCCTGTGCCATCTTACCTATAGAAAATAGTATTGTCGGCAATGTCGATATTAATATGGATTTAATTTTTAAACATGACTTCTTTGCCATTGGCGAACTCTATCTAGAAATTAATCATTGCCTCATGGCAAATCCGGGTGTGGAGACAGATAAAATCAAAGCTGTCTATTCTCACCCGATTGCCTTGGCACAATGCCACGGCTTCTTTAAAGAAAAGAAGCTAAAGCCTGTTGCCGAATTTGATACAGCAGGTTCTGCAAAAATTATCTCTGATTCAAAGTCAGAAACAGAAGCCTGTGTTGGCTCTCGTCTTTGCGCCGATTATTACGGGCTAAATATCATTCAAGAAAAGATTCAAGATGAAGCGGATAATTACACTCGCTTTCTAATTTTTGTAAAAGAGAAAAATATTCCAACAGGAATTGGAAAAGAAAAGACATCGATCGCTTTTACAACAAAGCACCATCCTGGAGCACTTCTTGGATGCCTTCAAGTCTTTGCAAGTTACAATATCAACCTGACAAAACTTGAGTCTCGCCCAATTCCCCATCAACCATTTAAGTATATCTTCTATGTTGATTTCATGGGTGCCCTTCATGATAAGAAGGTGCAAGAATGCCTTAAGGAATTAAAGCGTGATGCAAATGATATTAAGATTCTTGGAAGCTACCCTGCTGGTTCTTTTTAGGCCTTAACTTTTCTTATAACGACAAATGATGTGTCATCAAACTTAAGCCACTTATCTTCAGTTTGAGTTTTACAGAAGTTAACGAGATCCTCAAAAGATTTGTCAAAGCCACCTTGACCAATAAGCTCAGTAAGAGTGTCGTGGGGAATATTATCAAAGAGTCCATCACTACCGATAAGTACAGTGTGCCCTTTTTTCATAATAGACGATGAAGTTGACTCAATTTTAATAAGATCATCACCCATAAGATTATTAACGTAATTTCTTTCTGGATGGCTTAAGGACTCCTCTTGCCCAAGGACTCCGGCCTTAACCATATGCCCTACTCCAGAATGTGGAGTCGAAGTATAGAGTTCATTTCCATGAGCATTCCAATAAAGAATCTCAGAATCGCCCACGTGATAGAATCTAATATTATCATCTTTGATTTCAGCAAATGCCAATGTAGCACGTGCACCGGCCTTTAGATCATTAACTTTTTGATTAGCGGCCTCTATTAAATCAAGGCTATTAGAATTTGCGCTATACTTTGATATCTCTTCACTGATTGCGACGGAAGCATCTCGTCCTCTAGGATGGCCACCAGCACCGTCAGCAACACCAAATACGAAAGACTTCTCATCCCCACTTATAAAAAGAGAGTCTTCATTTTGCTCTGTTCCCTCTTTGTATTTATGACGAGAAATAAAATAACCAATTCGATAATCTCCAAAATCAAAGAGATCACTTTCAAATTCGTTAATATCACAGATAATCTTCTTAAATGGCATCCGACCAATCCATTGTTTCTAAGTGAGAACGAAGCATTCGTATATTTTTAAATCGTTTTAAGATCATCCCTCTTTTAAGTCCACAAATAATGTACTTGATGGAAGGTGATAACTTTTTGTAATGCTTTTGTCCTCCTAGAATATCATAGAAGATGCGAATGATTTTAATAATATCTTCATCGCGATTCTCTTTTTTTGAATCACCCCAATGGTGAAGGTCAATGATCTTAAGATCAAACTCTAAACCGAAGCGGCGAATGATGATATTTTCAGTGTGGAGGTCTCCGTGATACTCACCTTCAAGGTGAATGGACTCGACACCACAAACAATGGAATAAAGTAAGTGAATTGCAGAGAAAACGTCTAAGCGCTTTCCTCTTTGTTTCTTAATAAAGTCATCTAGCATCTCCCCTTCAATAAATTCTGAAACAAGACAAGCGACCTTCTGACTCTTAAGTGTAATGATTTCATGAGATAAGCAGTCCATAACAATTGGACTATACATAAGTTTTTCAAGTTTTAAGGCACTACGAGTGCTAACTTTGAATTTTTCATTTCTTTGTGGAAAATATATTTTAACAGCTCGGATGATATTGGTGTGCTTTTCTCTAACTTTATAGACTTCGCCTTCATATCCAGCACCAAGTCTTTCAACAACAATATAGCGGCTAGCGATTCTTCGCCCAGGAGCAAGATCAAATGACTCGATCATATCTTTTTTCTTAATGCTCGCCATACTGCTCTCCAAAATTCATTTTCTCTAACATATATTTCTTAAATAATTTTCTAATAACAAAGATCTCAGCAACTAAGAAAACAAGAAACACCAAATAGAAGCCGATAGACTTGAAAAATGCCCAAGTCGAAGTTGTTTCATAGATTGCTAAGTATCCCATAAAAATACCATTAATTAGCAAAAAGAATGCTAGATGATATTCTATTTTTTCCATAATAAATTCAGGCATGGGGACTTTTTTCTCCATGTCCTTCATCATCGTAAGCATCAAACTCTTTCCTCTTTTTAAATTAAATATCAAGAATGAAGAAAGAAATATTCCAGTAAAGAATGGTTGAAGTTTAAACCACACTCCATCTTTTCCAATTAAAGAAATTGGCCCCAAAATCAAGATAATCACAAAGTTTAGTTTTGAAATTGAGTGGATATGTTTAAAGAATATCTTTTCAAAAGCGATTTCTAAAATAGCAAGGGATAGCCCACCAATAATGGCGATCTCTACTGTTTGCGTCTCCTCCAGATACCAATAAAGCAGTGCAGGCAAAAACGAGATTAGAAATAAGTTATTCTTTTTCATAATTAATTTGAATTATGCGACGTTTTTTCTTTTCTGGCAAAACTCCTCAAATTCATCGCGAAGATCACTTGGTTCAAGGATCTCAATATTATCACGCATAGAATAAAGCCAATCAAAAAGGTAGAGAGACTTCTCAACTGACGCTGCCCAAATTAACTCTCCATATTGATTGGTCGTGGAATAAGGATGACCAAGAAAAATCAAATTACTTATCGGTGGAATTTCAAATCCATATTCAACCTTAAGAACGAGACGTTGGTCACTACCATCAATATGCCTTAAGGCATTAATATACTCCTCTATCTCAAAGCGAGAATAGAGAGAGCGATAATCGAATTCCTGGAATTCAATATCCTCCACCTCATTCATATCAATTGTGATCAATTGCTTAGTCTGAACATCCTCACTAATTACCTTATAAAGATTTTGGGAAAGAACAACTCGCCATGGACGAACTTTCTTCTTCGATTGATCCAGGAATTTGAATTCACAAACCCTCCCATCTTTTGATGCAGCTTGAATATCTTTAATCAATTCACGGTGACCATTATTTTGTAGAAGAATATCTCCATAATCACGACGCCAAGAAAGTGGCATAAGAAGAAATTCTTCATTCTTTGGACGAAGGTCAATTGCCAGTCCGTAGAAGTGAGATTTCTCATAGAAGAGATAAAACTCATCACGATTTATTTCGTTTTTTCTCAAGAAAGACACAAGGTCCACTGGCTTTCTGATTTCTTCTAAATGGAATAGGATATTCCAAAAATTTTGATCTTCAATAGACGAAAATGACGTCATTACAGCTCCTTAAATAACCTACTATATTTATCGGATATGGCCATGATTTCCTTTAGTGATTTTTATAGAAATTAATGAGATAATAAGGCCATGGTACTGAAATCATTACTAAAAAACCCAGTGCTAGGCTTTGGAATCTTAATTTTTATTTTATTTTTATTTCAGCTTAGAGACAACAACATGTTTGAGCAAAGGGCCCAAAGCATGAAGGCGACGTCTTGTCGCTCAGTAAAGGTGCGCCTAGACAAGTACCTTCACCCTTCTTGGACTCTAAGATGTAATGATAATAATTTAGAAGTAACGATTCCAGCAGACGTAAAAGTTATTCCAGAAAATATCGAAGATAAAGAGATTCTACGTAAGGAAATGTACAAGGCGTTGGCAAATTCTTATATCTCTATTGCAAAGTACGCTCTACCAGAAAGCCTTGAGAGAACAATGATGGTTGTCGTCAAATTAGTTCACCCAAAGATGGTCCTCTCTTCGATTTCTGAAGGAAAATATGTTGTAAAACTTGCTACACTTAAGAATAAGAATAACTTAGCTCGCCACATCCACCAGACTATTCAAGTCCAAGAGATCACAGAATAAATCAGCTGTTTTTGCTTTAAAACAAGACAAGTGGCCATTTACCTCTAAGCAATATTGATAGGCATGAAGATATAGACGCTTATCTCCACTTTGATAATTATCGTTATAAATAGGGTCCCCTACAATTGGAAAGCCTGCATTTGAAAGTTGAACACGTATTTGATGACGATGACCTTCATATAAACTGACTTCCACAAGACTAAGATCCTTGCTTTCATGATAATAAAGAGGACGAAGCTTTAGACATGCTTCACTACCAGCTTCACTAATAATCATCTTCTCACCTTTTACTCCTGAGGAGATGAGTCGATCTTCTAATTTTAATTCTTCTTCAACTTTACCATTAACAATTGCAAGGTAGGTCTTCTCCTTTGCAATCTGTCCAAAAGAGTCCCTAAGGTTTTGGTGAATAAGCTCATCTTTTATGTAAATTAGCACACCACTTGTTAATTGATCTAAGCGATAAAGTAGGCCCTTTTCATAATCTCCTCCCTTTTTACCAAGGCTTGAAAGGTTGAATCTCTTTCTCATAAAGTTTAAAACTGTATTGGTTTCGCTATAATCCATTGGATGCCCATGGATTCCATGAGGCTTATTAACAACAATGAAAATATCATTTTCTTCAATCACTTCAATTTCTGGCCCATGATAAATTGGGTTTACAAGAGAGCGATTTAGAAGATCATGTGGAAGGTAGAGCTCACCTTTTTCCTTCAGTGAGGATTGAAGAGCATTCTTAGAAATATATGAGGTCTTAATGGCCTTATTAGATAAAAGGAGCTCCTCTTTGAGAAACTCCTTTAAAGTATTTTTTGCATTTAGATTACAGAAATTCTTATTGTGCATCGACTTTATGGCCATTGTCTTCAAGGTCACGTTTTCTAATTAAGAAGACAACCTTGCGATTTTCACGATCAACTTCCATTTGAGAACTACCTGGAAGATCAGTTAAACGTGTATCACCATAGAATACTGTTGAGATTCTCTCTGGTGCGACACCGCGCCTAATGAGTGATTTTGTTACGGCCGTTGCTCTTGCTGAAGACAGCTCTAAAGCATCACTTTTTCCATCTCGTGAGACTTCACCGCGAGCGGCATGCCCAATAACAAAGACCTTCCAATTCCTCTTTTTAAGAAGATTTATCATTCTCTGATAACTTGAAACCGCTATTTTATTTGAATCAATTTCAACTGAGCCTCGCTTAAAATAAATCTTATCTTTAAGTCGAACGGCAATGCCCTCAGCTTGCTCATACACAGTGACGTTTTCATTGAGGTTAAACTCTTTAAGGTCATAGCGCATATTTTTTAGGCTCTCATCTGAGCCACGATTAATTTCATGCTTATCAAGGATCCCTTCCATCGTTAGAAACTCAATTGGAAAAGGACGGATAGGAGTTTGAGATTCCATCATTGTTGGAAAATTATCTGGAGACTTACCTTTTTGGATAACTTCACCTTGTTGAAGAACGTTACCTCCAAAGGCATTACGAATCGAACCTAGAGCGGCTTCATACTTTGCTGTTTCTGTCTTTGCAAACGATAGTAGAAGTACGAAGAATGTCAGTAGAAGCGTAACCAGATCGGAGAACGTGGCCATCCACCCCGGTAAACCCTCTTCACACGGTGGACATTTTACATTTCCTTCATCTACTGCTGCAGCACTTTCATCTGCCATGGTCTTACTCCTTGATCACCTAATTCGTATTTAATCCTCAAATACTTATTTTATTCTTCACCACCGCCGTCATCGTCAGATGATCTCTCACTTGGAGGTAGGAATGAATTTAATTTTTCAATAATCATACGTGGGTTCTCACCCGCTACAATCCCTAGCGTTCCCGCAATAACAATACTCATGGACATAAGCTCCATCTGAGAACGATATTCAATCTTATTCTTAACCGGGTTTGCAAAAACGTTGGCAATGATGGCACCATAGAACGTTGTCAAAAGGGCAACGGCCATGGCCGGACCAATGGCCGACGGATCTGAAAGGTTCTGAAGCATTTGTACCAGACCGATTAGGGTCCCGATCATTCCCATGGCCGGACCGTCAGCAGCAACCCCACCAAAAACATCTGAACCTGTTTTGTGACGAGACTCCATTGAGTCGATATCCATTTGTAGAATTGATGCAATAACTTCAGGTGGTCTATTATCTGCTGCTAGTGTCATGGCCTTCTTCATAAAAGGATCATCAATTTCCGCTTTCTCAAGAGCGAAAACCGACTCACGACGAGCTAGTTCTGCTAGTTCTTTAATCTTATTAATCTTTTCTTTAGGATCAACTGCAGTAAAGAAGAAAGACTTCATGGCAATTGAGACAAGGCCTTTAATAACTTCCATTGGCCAGCGATAGAGTGTAACCCCAACAAGTCCGAGGAAAACAACTAAGATCGATGGCACGTCGATGAAGATCGAAATCGCTCCCCCCGACATGATGGATCCCAAGATCCCACCAACCGCTAAAACTAAACCAATAACTGATGCTATATCCATACAACATTCCTGTGAAAATATTCCTTTATCAATCTAAGTATCGGAAATAAGAACGCTGACCTTAACAAAAAATTAGTAAGTTCTTTAAATTGCTATGTTTGGAAAAAAATACCGCTGAACGCTTTATTGAATTTTGGGGGTTAAATAAACAAAATGCCCTTTAAGCAATACTTAAAGGGCAAAAGGAGATTATTGAGAAACAAGTCCTATGTTTCCAAAATTTTAACTGACTAGTTTAATCGAGTAGTATCGACGCCATTTTCTTCAAAAGTCGCGTCTAAAAACTTTAGCATCTTTGCTCTCAATTCATCCATTGAAACGGTGTCATCAACCATCAACTCTTTCTTAATGAAATCTGTTGGTACGCCTGATGCTTCAACTAAATCTTTTAATTGCACCATAACTTCCTTGTTGTGAGTATTATCGATATTTGTTGTGTTGTCTTTGTTTGCCATTTCCATTGACTCCCTCTCCAGTGACAAGTTTTTTAACCTATTCCTTGGCAAAGCAATCCTTTGCTTCACTTTGTCACAAAAAAATCATATCTAGCGTCAAAGATGAATGTCAAAACTATCAATTTGATTGTAAGATTTTATTAGAAATTTACATCTTTAAAGAAAACCTTAAGAAAACTATTAGTTTTTGCGAGTAACTCATCGAATTCACTGACTTCTTCACTAAGTAGTGTAATACCACCCCCACTTCCGTAACGGGCCGCACCAGTGGACTTAATTACATCTAAAGAGCGTATATTAATCGATGCCTTAGCTATCTTATCAACGGCCAAAACGGTAGAACCCGTATATAGCCCACGCTTTTGCGCTTCGATTTCCTTGATTAACTTTAAGACTCTTTTCTTTGGAGCACCGGTGATGCTACCACCAGGAAAGATGGCCTTGAGTACTTTTGGTATATTTAAATGATCTTCTTTCACGCTTATTCTTGAGTATTGATGAATTAAGCCTGGTACTTCAAAGAATTCACGCAATGATTCGACAACTGAGAAATTCTCACCAATGCCAGAAAGGTCGTGGCGTAAAAGATCCGTAATAATATTGAGCTCACTTTCATTCTTTACATCACCAATTAAAGAATCACGTCCCAACTCTTTTTTAATTGTTCCCTTAATAGGCCTTGTTACGATTTTCTTTTCAATAAAATCATACTCAAAAAGGCACTCTGGTGAATTACTTAGAATAAGTCGATCTTGTAGCGGCAGGTTTATTAAATGTGCAAACTCTCCCAGACTTGAAAAGATTGATTCATATCGAAATGACTTTTCTAATAAAGAAATATCATTAACTTCTAATGGAATTATGTGAGTAAGGTTTAACTGATAGCAATTGCCATCTAAGAGGTTTTCATAAGTTGCCTTAAACTTATTACGATATTCATCACGAAAGCTTTCACAAGTAATCCTTGCACCACTGAGAGCATCATCTTCAATAGTGGTGAGCTCACTAGTTGATTCAAAGTTTATGAATGTAGCAAGATTAACCTCTTCTTGTGTTAATAAATCATCCCACTGAAAGAGATGTCCTAATTCATATTCTAGGATTTGAACTTGCCACTTTTTATTAAACAATTCATCAAATGCTTGGGTATCAAACTTTTGAACTTCATTTGTTAATACATTCGTAATGGATTTATTTGTAACTTGAAAATATTGGACAGGCTTCTCAAGTTTTAAGAAGCCTGATTCTGTTTTAAAGAGAGCGTAGCTCTTATCCACCTGGTTGGTCTTCAGCACCATATGCAATGTTCTCAAAACTAGTATGAGCACCAACGAAAGTTAGCTTCGCTGTTCCGACTTCACCACCACGGTTTTTACCAACAATTACTTCTGCAATCCCTTGATCTTTAGTATCAGGATTGTAGTACTCATCACGGTAAACGAACATAACGATATCGGCATCCTGCTCAATTGAACCAGATTCACGAAGATCGGATGTCATAGGTCGCTTATTTGGTCTTGCCTCAACACCACGGTTAAGCTGTGATAATGCGATTACAGGACACTCAAGTTCTTTGGCCATATTCTTTAGGCCCCTTGAGATTTCTGAAATCTGCTGCTCACGAGGTAGGGCCTTATTATGTGAACTCATTAGCTGAAGGTAGTCGATAACAACCAGACCTAGACCTTCAGATGCCTTAATCTTACGACAGGCAGACTGAATATCAAGTAGGTTTGTACCAGCATTATCGTTGATATAAATTGGAAGTTCAGCAAGTTGCTTAATCCCTTGCCCAATTCTTCTTAGATCTGTTTCTAAGAAATCTTTTGTACGAATTCTCTTAGAATCAACTTTAGCTCTTTGAGTTAGAAGTCTCATTGAAAGTTCTTTTGCCATCATCTCCAGTGAGAATAGAGCAACAGGAAGCTTTGAGATTTCACATGTATTTTGAGCAACGTTAAGAGCGAGGGCCGTCTTCCCCATGGCAGGACGGGCAGCAAGGATAATTAGCTGACCAGCTTGCATACCAAGTAAAAGCTTATCAAGTGCAGGATAACCAGTAGGTACACCTTGAATCTCACCCGCTTTACGTGAAGTATCCTCGATCTCTTTAATATTTTCTTTTAGACATTCATTAAGCTTAACCATACTTCCTTGCTTGGCCTCATTTGTAAGACCAAAGAAAGTTGCTTCAACTTCTTGAATGAAATCCTGCGCATTTCCAGAAAAGGTTGCACCCTTATCTGCAACTTTACGGGCCTGACGAACAAGCTCTCTTAGAGATGCCTTATCGCGAACCGTCTTTGCATAGTGACGTAGGTTTACACTTGAAACCTGATCTTCTGTAATATCGAGGATAAATCCTTGTCCCCCAATCTCCTCAAGACGATTATGCCCTGAAAGATGTGAACAAATTGTTACGTAATCAACTGGACTATTTGAATAGACCATATCTTTAATAGCATCAAATACAATTCCATACTTTGGATCGTAGAAATCTTTTCCTTCAAGTTTTAAGTCTGAGATTTCATCAAAAGACTGACTGTCTAAAATTAGACAAGAAAGTAGCGACTTTTCAGATAAAGTATCATTAGGAAGTGTAATTCCCTTTTTCATGTTTGTATTGTTGCCGTTGGATAAGTCAACCATATCTGCCCCGTAATATGATTAAGTAATAGAAAGAAAAAGGGAGGCTTTAAGCCCCCCTCTTAATATTTAGAAAAATTAGCTTCTAAGAATTTTGTTAGCTTCCATTTTAAGCTTTTCATCTTCAGTCATTTCAGCTTTTTCTTCACCGTCAGTACCGTTTTCAGCTTGTTCTTTTGCAAGAGCTTCTTTAGCAGCTTTAGCAGCAGCTAGTTCTTCAGCTTTTTTCTTGTTCTCTTCTTCTTGCTTTGGATCCATTTTTACAGTTACTGTAAAAGCAGCTTCAATTCCAGAGAAGATAGTAGCTTTAACATCAAATTTACCAACTGAACGGATTGGCTTCTCTAGAAGAAGGTGTCTTCTTTCTACAGTGTGACCAAGCTTTTCAAGTTCTTGTGCAAGATCGTTAGTTGTAACAGAACCAAATAGTTTACCGTTAGTTCCAACTCTTTTTACAAGATCAATATTTAGACCGTCGATAGCTGAAGCAACTTTCTTTGCTTCACCCTTGTTTTCTTCTACTTTTTTAGCAAGTAGTTTTTCATAGTGCTTAACCTGTGCTGTGTTTGACTCATCAGCAAGAACTGCAGCACCATTTGGGATTAGGAAGTTTCTTGCATAACCAGCAGATACGTTAACGATCTCACCAACGTTACCAAGAGACTTTACAGTTTCTTTAAGAATAACTTTCATTTTATAGCTCCTTATTTTTTTTAAAAAATCTTCTAAAGTTGGCCCATCCATCGATGAGTCCAACAATCGCAATAAAGCGATGGGCAAAGAAAATAGTCATGATAGCAAGAATTGAGCGAACAAAACCTGTTACCTTGATGTATTTTAGGAAATCGAGGTAAACCCCCATTCCTTGAAAGAAGTAAAATACGCCTAAGCACATTAAAATGTTAAGGCCAACAACCTCAACAACTTCTCCTCCTAAGTATTCCCCGCCTAGAAATAATGCTAAACCAGCAATCAAAATATATGAAAAGAACTCTGGTACTTGGAATTTCACAAAGTCTTTTAAGCTATACTCATGCCCATGTAGCATTTTCCACATTTTTGCATTTCTTAGTAACATGAAACTTGTTAACCAAAGGATAAAGAATGTACCAACAAAAACCACTGAAAAGAACCATTGATAAATCATCTTGATGATTTTCTCTGGATGCTCCATAAGGTCTTGGTAAGCTATTGCCATCTCCCCACCACGAGCAATGAAGTCTTCATAGTCAGGAGCACTCTTTAATTGATCAATATTTTCTGTAACAGTTGTTGTAATCGCTTGAGAAAATGTCGATGGAAAAATTAATTCAACCATCCCAATTAAACTAAAGATTACAATTAATAGTAAAAATCCTCTTCTTAATAACCCTGTAACAGGATTTTCATTGCGAAGAATTGTTGAAGCACTTAGGAATCCAATAATCACAGCATAGAAAACAACATAAGCTGAATTCGCCAGAATTATGAGTCCTTCTCCAAATTGCGCCGCAATTAATGAGAGAATAATTACTGAACCAAAAGTTACAAAAGTCTTTAAGTTCCCGTATAGCAAGAATGCGAATGCAGCAGGAAGTGGAGCGAAGATTGCAAGCGGACCTGCTGTGCTCAATATCAAACAAACCACGCACAAGAAGATAAGCTTCCCAATAGTGAAGTTCTCTTTTGAGATTGGTGTGAATGTATTTGGCTTTTCTTCTTTCATTTAATACTTAATTTCCACTATTTCCTTAATTACATTAAATCTTCAATCACATCTTAGTGAGCGAAGTCACCTCTAACGTGAGATACTAGACCAATGTTTCTTGCTCTTTTAATAGCACTTTGGGCCCATCTGTGGTGCTTAGTAGAAACACCAGTTACTCTTGCTGGTTGAATCTTACCAAACTCGTTAACAAGCCAGTTATAAGTCTTTGGATCTTTCCAATCTGCAGTGATGCTATTTGCCTTGAACCAGCAGTGCTTTCTCTTAGCAAATCTTCTCTTATCTTTTTCTGCACCTTTATCTAGTTCATCAGTTTGTGAACCTGGGTGAGCTTTTGAGAATGGAGTCTTGTAGTTTTTAACAGCTGTTTCAGCATCTGCTTCGTCAAGTTTAACGATTAGGTACTTGTGTACGTGCTCGTTAATTCTGAAACGTCTTTGAAGTTCAGTGTTAAGGTCTTTGTTTCCTGAAACGATGAAATAGATGTAGTTACCTTGTTTCGCACCGTTCTTGGCAGTTTGAGCAAAAGTTCTCATTCCCCAATCATCAGTAAGGTGAACATCACCATCATAAGATTTTGCAACTTCAGCAACTAAATTTTTAAGTTTAGTTTGTTGCTCTTCAGTAGCGCTTGCGTGAGCTACTAATGCTAACTCATAAATCATACTTTATCTCCTGGACAATAGTTGTTATTGGCTTCCCTACCACAGGGAAGCGAGTAAAATTAACGGTCAAATGTGGTGCTAATCTACCAGTAACCTGGCCTTGTGTAAAGGAAGTTCAGGTACGCGGCACCTTTATACAATTCTAATAACTTACATCATATATACACTCAAATGATTAAGTAGTTTCAATACTTTAAGAAGTTGAGAGAGGAATAACATCCGTAGCCCGAGCGAAATGCATGAAAAAAAATGGTAAATAATTACAATTACGTGAACAAATAAGTTCTAAGCTACTGAAATTGCATAAAGGTGTCGCGTACCTCAGTTCATCCATTCAAGAAGAACATCGATTTTGGCATTGATGTCATCGATTTCGAGGATGCCCTGCTTCAAATCAGGGGAAGTTATAACAAATTCAGTGATGGCCCCAACAAGAACAATCGGATCTTCCGCCGCGTGCATAAGAGCATCATACTCGGCCTGATTTTTAAAAAACGACTTGGCCCATTCACGAAATACGAGCTGCAGTTTTTGCAATGAAATCATATGCTCTGGCATCACTGTTAAAAACTCAGGAATATTTTCCACTTCGATTGTATTATATGGAGCATCTTCGTTGTAGACACTAATGATTTCACCTTTTGCAAATGGCTCAAGAACAACGAGCATACTGCCATCTTTCGACTTTTGAAGAATCTGCACACGGCCAAGGCCAGTAATTCTTCGCACACTTCCATACTTTTCATGCTCTATAGGAATACTTCCGTGATCAGCTGAAGCATGCTGGCCGAGATTAGCATATGTCAGAGCAACCGGAACCCCTTCCATTTCAGCATCATGAATCATGCGAATATAGCGGGGTTCAAATATATTGAGGGGTTTTCTCAGAATTGCCTGATACGAAACTTTATGTAATGGGAATAGAAATGCTCTCATATAAAGTTCCCTATCGTACAGCCAGGATGCGAAGCAACCCGGCTATTTTAGAAAATCTCGTATTGTTCAACGTGATACGAGTTCTCTGAGCGAATCTGTAGCGTTACGCTAAACACTTCTTCAATCGTCTCTATGATATCCAGCTCTTCACTACAAAGAGAAGCTGTAACCTCAGGATGAGCGTAGATTGAAATCTTCTTCTGCTGTGGATTGTTACGAATTTTCTTTTTAAGTTCGCGAACAATCTCGTAACAAACAGTATGTACTGTCTTAACAATTCCATTTCCTTCACAATACGGGCATGGCTCACACATAATACGAGTCAGGGTATCGCGAGTTCTCTTTCTCGTCATTTCAACGAGTCCAAGTTCAGAAATAGGTAAGACCTTTGTCTTTGATCGATCTTTCTTTAATGCCTCAACAAGGGTGTTATAAACGGTTTCACGATTTTCAATTTTTTCCATATCGATAAAATCGATAATGATAATCCCACCGCAATTTCTAAGCCTTAGCTGATAAGCAATTTCTTTTACGGCCTCAAGATTTGTTCTTAGAATCGTCTCCTCTAAGTTCTTGCGCCCAACAAATTTACCAGTGTTAACATCAATTGAAACAAGTGCTTCAGTTTGATCAATATTAAGTGATCCACCCGAGCGAAGGTAAACTTTATTACTTAGTCCCCTTTCTATCTCAATTCCTACTCCAAACTTTTCAAAGATTGGATTAGTCTCATCAAAGAATTTTGCCTTACCTTTAATCTGTGGCAGATACTTAGTAGCAAATTTCTCAACTTCCTTAACACCATCTTTGTCATCGATAATAATATTATCAACATCTTCATCAGTTATATCTCGTAAAACTCTCTGAATAAAAGTTAAGTCTTCATAACAAAGAGCTGGAGCTTTTTCTTTTTCTGACTTCTTTTGAACTTCTTTCCAAATCTTAGTCAACATATCGTAGTCAGTTTTAAGAGTTTTATATGAACTCCCCTCTGCTACTGTTCGCGCAATGACACCTTTTCCCTCTGGACGGATTGTCTCAAGCATCTCTTTTAAACGATCACGCTCTTCTTCATTTTCAATACGACGAGAAACACCAGTGTGCTCAATAAATGGCATGTAAACCACATAGCGTCCTGGAATTGTGACATGACGAGTAACTCGTGGCCCCTTTGTCGAAATTGGCTCCTTTGCAACCTGAACAATGATCTCATCCCCTTCTTTTAAGAATGATTCAATCGTTGCCGTCTCTGGACGCATACGCATATCAACTTCTTCCGAAAGTGTTGCTAGCTCATCAGGGATCACAAGGCTTCGCTCTTTCTTTTCCTTACGAATCTCTTCCGCTTTCTTGGCCATCTCTCTTTGTTCATCAAGAGTTGGTAAGTATGCGTCATCAACGTAGAGGAATGCTGCTTTTTCGTAACCAATATCAACGAATGCAGACTGCATTCCAGGAAGAACTCTTAAAACTTTTCCTCGGTAGATATTCCCTAGCCTTGGATGAGGATTAGAGTCTGCTTTGACTCTCTCCATTAGAAAATCGAGAATCTCTCCATTTTCCATCAAAACAGCACGCCATTCGTTAACTGTTTTGTTAATAATCAAATCTTTAGACATATATATTCCTTTTAAACTTTATATCGTTCTTTCGATAACGCGCGAGGTAAACCGGCGAGCACAGCTCAAGCCAAGACTTTAACCTACTAATAATTGTACGTGTGAGCAAGGTTTTACGCTAGAAGATATAATATTCCGCGTTAACCTACTCAACTAATCAGTTTTTTGTAAAATTAGAATTTTAGATAAAGATACCTGCCACACAAGCAGTCATGAAACATGCTAGTGTTCCAGCAATTAGAGACTTAACCCCTAGTTTTGCTAGGTCTTGCTTACGATTTTCAGCAATACCACCAATTCCACCGATTTGAATTCCGATTGAAGAGAAATTAGCAAAACCGCAAAGAGCATAAGTTGCAATAGTAATTGAGCGCTCTGATAAGTTACCCATATTGTCCTTTAGATCAAGATAGGCCACAAACTCATTTAGTACGAGTTTTTTACCAAGAAGCATTCCAACAATTTCTGCATCCTTCCACTCAACTCCTAATAACCAAGCAAATGGAGCAAATAATTTCCCCATAATGAGCTCAAGAGTAATTCCTTCTGCTCCAAATAAACCGGTTACATAACCAATGGCACCATTAAGCATTGCTACAAGAGCGATAATGGCAATCAACATTGCACCAACATTAATAGCAAGCTTTACACCTTCACTTGCTCCGTTGGCAGCAGCATCGATTAAATTAACACTATTATCTTTTAATTCTAATTTTAAATCACCTTGTGTGAGAGACTCTTCAGTCTCTGGAATCATAAGCTTGGCACAAACAAGTGCTGCTGGAGCTGACATAACAGATGCAGACAGTAAGTGAGCGGCATCAATTCCAAATCCAACATATGAAGCTAAAACCCCTCCTGCAACCGTGGCCATCCCACCAGTCATAAGGGCCATTAATTCAGATTGAGTCATTTTCGAAACAAGTGGCTTAACCACAAGCGGTGCTTCAGTTTGGCCAGCAAAGATATTTGCAGCTGCTGCTAGAGACTCTGCACCAGAAGTTCCCATAACCACTGACATTACTTTTGCAAAAGCTTTGATAATGATTTGCATTATTCCTAAATGGTAGAAAACACTCATTAATGATGACATGAAAATAATGGTTGGAAGAACCATAACAAAGAAAATGAAACCTAGTTTTGGTACATTTGTTAATGGCCCAAAAATAAAGTTTGAGCCTTCATTAGTATAATTTAAAATGGCCGTAAAAAATCCACGCGCACCTTCAAAGAAGTTTTGCCCAACAGATGTTTTTAAAATGATTAGTCCAAAGAAAACCTGGAGAAGCACACCTGAAATAACAAGTCGCCAATTAACTTTTTTGCGATTAGTCGATAAGGCAAAAGCGATTGCTAGCATAACCACTAGCCCAAGTGCTGAGATAAGTCTTTCCATTGTGTCCCCGATGTCAATTCAGGGCCATTATAGATTGATTAAAAATTAAATGTCCATCCCACTTTCGGATTTACACTATTAAATTTCTTGATATCTTTAGCTGTATTAATAGCATGCCAATTCAAACGACTCCTTGTGTCAAAATTCTTAATACTTGTTTGCTGAATTGTTGCTTGAGATTTCTGAGCTTGATTATAAGCAACAACACCAACTCCAATGACAATCCCAACTGAAGCACCAACAAGAATATTCTTCAAATGGTCACTAGGCTCTTCAACAAATGAAAGTGTTGATAGACCTAGAATTGCTCCACCGAGACCGAGACCAGCAACTGTTGTTAGATCTCTAATCCCCTCTTCTTTGAAATCAGTTTGAGCAATTGAAGAAAATGAAAAACAAAGCGTTAAACATATTATAATTAATTTTTTCATGAACATGTAAATCCTAAAACGTTGGCGCAAAGCGCATTAAGTTTCATCATTGCCACCTCTAAAGGCCGCCACTATAATGACTCTTTTACTATTCTATACGCAGAAGTAATTTGATGCAATAAATGCGCGCCAAATTATGGAAATTGAAAATAAATTAAAGGAATACTATGTCACAAAACTTCAACGCATATCAGATCATTTCGAAAAAAAGAGATGGGAAGAGATTAACAGACGAAGAAATAAAATGGTTCATTAATGGAATCACTAATGGCGACGTCGCTGACTATCAAATGTCTGCACTTCTTATGGCAATCTACCTAAACGGGATGAATGTAAAAGAAACAGCGGCACTAACAGATGCCATGCTCTACTCTGGAAAAACACTCAAGTTTAAAGGTGTGAACGTGATCGACAAACACTCAACAGGTGGTGTTGGTGATAAGGCCTCTTTTATTCTTGGGCCAATCGCTGCAGCATGTGGTGTAAAAGTTCCAATGATGGCCGGGCGAGGACTAGGTCACACTGGTGGGACAGTTGATAAAGTAGAATCAATTAAAGGATTTAAAACATCACTGACTCTAGAGCAATTTAAGAAGCAACTTAATAAAGAAAAGATTGTTCTGATTGGACAAACAAAAGATATCGCTCCAGCTGATAAGATTATCTACGGACTAAGAGATGTAACGGGAACAGTTGAATCAATTCCTTTAATTACAGCTTCTATTATGAGTAAGAAACTTGCTGAAGGTGCCAACGGTATTGTTATGGATATCAAAACTGGTGATGGTGCATTCATGAGCGATCTTAAAGATGCAAAAGCTCTAGCAAAGAGTTTAAGAGATACAGCAAAGCGTTTTGATAAGCGTATGGTTACAATGATTAGTGATATGAACCAACCACTTGGTCAATATATTGGTAACTCACTTGAGATTATTGAATCAATTGAAACTCTAAAAGGAAATGGGCCAAAAGATTTAACGGACCTAAGTGTTAAGCTTGCTGGTGCCATGGTTTATATTGCAGGAAAAGCAGAATCAATTAAAGAAGGTGAAAAGAAAGCACGTGCAGTTATTGATAACGGAAAAGCACTTAAAGTTTTCAAGAATCTTATAAAAGTTCAAGGTGGAGATGAAAAAGTTTGTGATGACTACTCTCGCCTACCTGTTGCAAAACATAAGACAGTTTTTAAAGCACCTAAGAAAGGTTATATCTCAGCTATCGCATGTAAGCAGATGGGACTTCACTGTGTAAGTCTTGGTGGTGGACGTGCTAAAGCAAATGATAAAGTCGATTTTGGTGTTGGTTTTGTATTAAATAAGAAAGTTGGTGAGCAAGTTGCTAAGGGTGATGAGCTTGTTGTGATTTATCATAATAAGAATCAGAAAAAACAAGTAGATGGTATTTTAGCTGATCTTAAAAAAGATATTAAAATCACTACTGCTAAGCCAAAGCCAACTAAGTTAATTTTTGAGACGAAGGAAATCTAATGAGTGATTTACTTAAAAGACTTGAAGAATCAAAAGACTATATTGCGAGCAAATTTGATAAGACACCAGAGATTGGAGTTGTTCTAGGTTCTGGTCTTGGAGGATTTGCGGATCTTTTAGAAAATAAAGTCGAGCTTCCTTACGAGGAAATTCCAGGTTTTAAAAAGACAAAAGTAAAAGGACACAAAGGACAATTAGTACTTGGTGAACTTTCAGGAAAAGTTGTTGCAGTTATGCAAGGACGAATTCACCGCTATGAAGGACACTCTCTTGATGAAGTTGTTTTTCCAGTACGTGTTTTAAAAACACTCGGTGTAAAGAATCTTATTATTACAAATGCAGCAGGTGGAATTAATCTTGATTATGGATCAGGATCTCTTGTTCTTATCACTGATCATTTAAATATGACTGGCGAGAATTGTCTTGTCGGTGAAAATATAGAAGAGCTTGGAACTCGTTTTCCAGATATGACTTATGCATGGTCACCTGCTCTTCGAGAAGTGGCCTTAGCTTCAGCAAAGGCAATTTCATATGACCTGAAAGAAGGTGTTTATGTTGGTGTACTTGGACCAACTTATGAAACACCTGCCGAAATTCGCATGTATCGTGGACTTGGTGGAGATCTCGTTGGAATGTCCACAGTTCAAGAATGTATCGCTGCAAATCATATGGGATTAAATGTCCTAGGTATCTCTTGTGTGACAAATATGGCGGCAGGGATTGAAAATACTGTACTTAATCACGATGATATTAAGCATGAAGCAGCACGTGTGATGGAAAAGTTCCTAGAATTACTAAAAGAAACAATAGCCCAAATTTAATAATTTCTCTCTACCTCGGTAGAGAGAACTTTGTTATAATAAATACAATATCTAACCACGAGTGAATACTCGGCTTTCATGGATTGTAAATGGAATCAAATTCGAATCAATCATCTAGAGAAATGCTCGAGGACATGAGTTTTTGTGTCTTTGATCTTGAAACGACAGGTGGAAATCAGAAAAAAGACAAGATTATCGAAATCGGGCTCGTCCAAATTGATAACTTAAAAGTTGGTGCTACAAAAAGTTTTCTCATCAACCCTGAAAGAAAGATTCCAGACTTTATTCAAAAACTAACTTCAATTTCCCAAGAAGAAGTAGAAGATGCACCAAAGATTGATGAAGTCATCGAAGAGGTTTTAGAATTTATTGGAGATCGCGTTCTCATCGCACACAACTCTTCATTTGATATCCCATTTTTAAATTCTGTTTTAAAAAGACTTGGGAGAAAAGAGCTAGAGAATAAGGGCCTTTGTACAAACCTTATGACAAAATACCTTATTCCAACCCTCATGAACTCAAATCTAAATTATATGTCGAGAATCTTTGAAATCTCACATAACAAGGCCCACCGCGCTCTTGATGATTCAATTGCAACAGCGGAGCTATTTCTAAATTACTTAAATATATTTATTGCTAAGGGTATCAAAAAGATCAACCATCTCTACTACCCTAAAAACCGCTATGAATTGGACCTTTGTAATTTCAAAAAAGCATCGAGTAACTTAGAGGAAATTCGAGATAAAATGAAATCGATTTTTGCTCCTTTTGTTATTACAGTAAAAGGAAAGAATGGAATTATTCTCTTCTCTTATCCTTGTACAAATAAAGAAAATGAAATTACATATATTTGTGATCGTATTGCTGAACTTGAATGGCAGACAATCTCAATGAAGCTTTCAGGGCCAATCCTTGAATCTCTTATTCGATTCAATCATTCATATGCAAAAATGGATGAGACGGACAAAGAGAAATCAATTGATCTATTAAAAGAGAACCTCATTGGTAAAGAAAGCCTCGAGGAACTAAAAGGCCAATACAAAGAAGAGTTACAAAAAATAAAACAATGTGACTTTGTTCTCATGAATCACCTGGTACCAGAGCAGTATACAATCTACCCTCTAGGTGCACTTGGTATTCGCCAAGGACTAATCTTTCGCTATCCGGGACACGATAAGAAATTAATTCAATACATTAATTCAAAAACCAACCGCAAGAAGTCAGGGAAGCTAAAAGAAGTTAACTTTCCAAAAGCACTAGCTGATATTACAAATCTCTATATGGCAAAGTGTATGAGAGAAGAGCGTGAACTTATCATCTTTAAAGACTCTTTTGCTTTAAAGAATAAAGAATTCTTCTTTGTGGAGTTTGAGAAATTCACACAGGCAAACCCTAATAGGTATAACTACCCAAAGGCCTTTATTTAGAGAAGATTATAGATAATTATATCTTGGCCAATGATATCCACACGGGAATTTTCAAGTCCTAATAAGTGACCAATCAGTCGCCCTAGAATCTTACTCTTTTGACCTTCTAGATTTAAATTTTTCACATTTAATTTGATGTCACTTCCATTTAAAGTGAAAGAACACTTTATAGTACTATCCCCTTTTTCAATGAGAAGTTCATGATTTTTTAAAGTCATCATCTCACTTAAAATTAAATAAAGAATAATTGGTAGTGAAGCACCACATATTTTTGCATTTTCTAATTGTGCTGAAACATTAGTTTCGATTGAAATCCCTGATTCAATTTTTCGATTACTAAGAAGTGTTGTTGCTTGCTCTAGAATTGTTCCAAAACTTTGGTCGAAACCTTGTTTTTCTTTAAGACGTGAAAAACCTAAGAATGTACTCACTAGGTTTTGACAACGTTTCGCTGAAGCTTTCATCTCTTCTAAAGTTGCAGCATCTTCTTCGGCCCAGTCTTCGAGCTCTAACATATTAATTGCCGCTAGAATTCCGGCCAATGGATTATTTAATTCATGAGCAATAGAGCTAGTAATAATACCAAGCTCTGAATGTGATTTTGAATAATTAAACTCCTGTCTTACAAGACAGATGATTTGTAGATGATTAGATGTTGACGATAGGATCTTATACTTATTTTCATCAATATCAATCCAGCCACTATCAACAGACTTCAGAAGTTGTCCTGGAGTTATTCCTAATTTTGAAAAATGATCGTTGTGAAAGTTTACAATATCATCATTTAAAATTACCACCGGAAAGCTAAGCTGATTGATCAGCTCACTGATACCGATTGCTTCATTTGCCAAGTCTTTATCATTAGCACTGATAAGGGTGATGGCATTTGCGATTCCAATGGCAAACTCTTGAGTATTTTCACCTTTATTTTTTAAAAGATAATAATTCTCCTCATCTTCAAAACAATAGTCTTCAACGACTAAGTAATTTTGAGAAGTATTCTTTTTTATTTTTGTAATAGCGAATTCATTCTTAACATCATTGAGTTTAAAAATTGTACCGATAAAGTTACTATCACTTTCTTGATAGACCTTTTCAAGTATTACCCCACCTTCTCCAAGTTCATCTAAATTTGTTAAGTGCATGCTTTCATTTAACTTATAAAGTCGCTGTAGAGCGCGGTTAAAGTGCACTAAGTTCTTTAGGTGATCAATACTTTCAACTTCTATAAGACAAGATTGAAGCTTTATAATAAGAGGTGATCCTGATTCTATTTCAAACTCAATTGGATATTCTAGGTCTTCATGAACTGGAGTGAAGCCAGCATAAACGAGCTCTCTTAAAACTTCTTCCTCAAGTGAGATATTAGTATGATAGTAGAACTTATCAACACCACTTGAAGTCGCATTGGCTTTTTCAGCACCTAGCTCCAATGAATTAATCATGCCTTTGTCCCCTTATGAAGAGTAACCTTGCCGTCGGCATAATGAATATCAACATCCACATTTGATAATTTATTCATCTCTTTTGCACTTCCAATAACCTTATCTCCAATTTGAGTATAAGCATAACCACGAGTTAAAACGTTACGAGGATTCAATGCTGAAAGAATCTTTTCAAATTCTAGGTTGCGATTTTTAAATACTTGTACCTTTTCTTTAATAGCACGAGATAGCTTTTGAGCGATACGATCAAGCTCATAGCTATATTCATATAGTGAAAGAATTTGTTCCTTTCTTTTTATTAAATTAAGTTTTTCAAGATCGTGTTTATATTCTGAAATCTTTGATCTAAGTGCTTGTAAGAAACTTAGTGGTGACGTTTCGGCCAGAACTTCATATCGAGTTCGAAGTTGGCCATCCATTGCGTTTTTAAGATCTTTTCTAACTCTATTTAAATCAGTTTCAATTGATAAAAACTTCTGCGTTAAAACTTCTGCGGCCGCTGATGGGGTCTCTGTTCGTAGATCTGCTACATAATCAGAAATTGTAAAATCAACTTGATGTCCTACTGCACTAATAGTTGGTATTGGACAATTATAAATATCCCAGGCTAGAGCCTCATCGTTAAATGCCCAAAGATCTTCCATGGAGCCACCACCACGAGTTAGAACAATAACGTCTAACATATCCTTAGTGCGCCCCTCTTCTTTTGCCTTGAGATGGTATGCAATTAATTTCTCTAATGCTTTTCTGATTGAAGCTGGTGCGTTATCCCCTTGAACAAGTGCCGGTGATAATAAGACTTGGTGATAATCAGACCTTCTTGCTGCAACATTTAAAAAGTCTTGTAGTGCTGCTGCGCCACGAGCAGTAATAACACCTATTTTCTTAGGCATTGAAGGAATTGGTATTTTTGAACTCATATCAAAAAGACCTTCTGCCTGAAGCTTCTTTTTTAGTCTTTCAAATTGCTCCTGTAGATCTCCTTTTCCAGCTGGAACGATACGCTTAACAATTAACTGAAACGATCCTCTTTTTGGGTAGACCGATACTGAACCAGAAACGATAACCTTGTCTCCGGCCTTGATATTTTTAATTATCGGATTTCTCATGGCGTCCCCTCTAAAGAGGGCCATATTCATCAAAGCATTTGCATCACCTAGTGAAAAATACCAATGACCAGCACCAGAAGAACTCAAATTTGAGACCTCACCTGTGACACTAATATTTTGGTAATTAGACTCGAGATTATTTTTTATATGGGTAATTAATTGGGATACAGAAGGTACTTTATTGGTCATTCAATAATGATGTCTTGAAAGGTGCGAAGTGAGAAGACGGACAGCGTCATCCCACTTCGAATATTTCTACATCTTCTTGAATTTATTAACAGTATTTAAGAATTTAATTGCCTGAATAACCTGATAGTCCTCTGAGGCCGAATACTTTCTATCTTTGTCTTTATTCTTGATATGTTTATTAATTTCACGTGCTCTTTCAATTCTCTTTTTACGAGCAATTTTCTCACGCTTAAGTCGCGCTTTTTTCTCTTCTTCAGTCTCAACAGTAGCAGTTAGGTGGTTTCTTAAATCAACTTCACGAATTCCACCATCGTCATACATATTCTCTTCAACAAACTCACCTTCGACCTGAGAAACCATAACATCTGGTTTGATCCCAAGGGCCTGAATCTTTCTTCCCTTTGGTGTCATATATTGAGCAATAGTAAGCTTAATTCCTGCATCTTCCGTAATTTGAGAAACAGTTTGCACACTTCCTTTACCAAAAGAATTTGTTCCAACGACGATTGCACGTTTATGATCTTGAAGAGCACCTGCTACAATCTCAGAAGCTGAAGCACTTTTTCCATCAATAAGAACGGCCAGAGGACAATCCAATTCTTTATGTCCGCTCTTTTTCACATAACGTATCTCTTTATTCTTAGGGTCACGTCCTTCTGTTGAAACAACGACTCCATCATTTAAGAAAATCGAAGATAGATTTACTGCTTCATTTAAAAGTCCACCAGGGTTTGATCTAAGATCAAGAACAACACCTTTAAACTTCTTACCTAATTCCTTCTTATGCTTTTTTAATGCACGAACAACATGTCTTGCAGCATCTTTTTGGAATTGGCTTAATCGAATGACTACATAGTCTTTAACAGCATACGACTTAACAGGCTTCGTTTTAATTTTTTGTCTTTTAACATCAAAGTAACGGATATCTCTTTCACCAGCTCTAAGGATACCTAAATTAATAACAGTTCCAAGATCACCTTTCATGCGATCAACGGCTTCATCAAGAGTTATACCTATTGTCGACTCATTATTGATCTCAACAATCTTATCACCTGGCTTAAGACCAGCTTTTTCCGCAGGTGAGTCTTCAATTGGTGTCGTAATAACAAGTACACCATCTTTTTGTGTTACTTCAATTCCAAGACCACCGTATTCACCACTTGTATCTTCTTGCATCTTTTTAAATACTTCTTTATCTAAGAAAGCGGAATGCGGATCAAGTGTTTGAAACATACCCTTAAGTGCTCCATCAATGAGCTTATCGATATTAACTTTTCGATAATAATTTGTTTCAATAATATGGATAACTTTATTAAAGAGCTCTAGTTTTTCAAAACGTGAAGCTTGTGAATCCTTTTCCTTGGCAAAGGTAGGAGTAACTAAGGCACTTAGAGCAAGGGCCAAAACTATCTTCTTCATATATAAATCCTAATCTTATAATTTTATTTTATCGTTAATTAACTGTGCTGTATTTTGTGCAGTATTCTTCTTTCTAACTTCAAAGTAAACCTTACTAAGATTTCCTTTCTTGATAGAAAAACGAGTTTTAGCAAGCGTGGAACCAAGTTTAACCTTTTGTCCTTTTTTCACACTCGCAGCAAAGTCGCCAAGATAAATACTTCTAACATCTCCACCATGAGCAACCATAATGACATTACCAACATTTGCAAGAGAACCTACATACTCAATTGTTCCCTCTTTAGTAGCATAAACACCTTCGCCACTTTTTACTGTATAAGTAATCCCCTTTGATCCATTTTCAGCTGAGATATATTTCTTTAAAGGAATTGCAAAATTTGCTGCTAGAGTTGCGGCAGAAGACTTACTCGCATTCTTCGCTTTTGCAGCTTTTCTACGAGCTCTTTCTTTCTTTGCTCTTTGTTTAGCAAGATAAGACTTTTTTAACTCACCATATTCATTTTTAAGTTTTTCATGATTTTCTTTTTCAGTAAGAAAAACCTTAACTGTTGAATTCTTTTCATTTTCAAGATTTCTAAGAACTGAATAAAGCTCTCTTTCAACCTTGGCAGTCTCTGTTAAGCGTGTTCTTAGATCAAAAACTTTCTTTTTTAGTTTTGTACAATATTCTATCTTCGACTGAATCTCTTTCTTTTCTTTCTTTAAAGATTTTAAGAGTAGTTGATTTTTTAATAAATCTTCATGAGTTGAATTTTCAAGATAACTTAGGGCCACATGACGAATTGCTTTTTTAACTTTCGTCTTATCATCTTCTAACTCATATAATGATTGATTAAGATTTTTTTCTATTTCAAATATTTTATAATCAAGATCCTGTCTTGACTTCATTGCTTGCAAGTAATCTTCATTCTTTATTTGTAGCTTTTCTTCAATTGAACGAATCTTCTTTTTATAAGAATTAATCTTTTCTCGACTACTATTAACCTCTTTCTTTACAGCGTTATAATTTGTCGCTGCATTAGAGTTTAAAGCAATTGAAGATGCAATTAAAAATGAAAGGAGTACTAAGCTTTTTGCCATTCAAGTTTCCCAAGCGTATACAAAGCTGATGTTGAAATTAATAAAGCGCATATAGTTGCGACCAAGATTTCATTTGGAGCAAAGAAAGCAAATGAGATAACAATTCCAAAAAGAGTCCATATAAGAATATTTGTTAAATACATCTTTAGAGCTACGTTCTTTTTTCTTTGAAATTTCTCAATTAAATATGACACTTGCTTAAGGTCTTTTCTAATTGCAACAAATGCAACGATCCAAAAGATTGAAAGAACAACGATAGCAACCTGTAATGGTCTTCGCTTAACTTCCGTCATAACTTCCTTCCATGACTGGTGATTCGAGATTTTCTTTCTAATACCACCTAAAACGACGTTATCTTTACCTGTAAGTCTCACTAAATACTCACGTATGAGATTAGTTGAACTCTCCGATACTTTCTCATCAAGAATAATTTTTAATCCTTTCATTGAGATAACTTCTGTAATTTCATTCTTATCTAGATCAAGAACATCTTTTAACTGTTTAGTAACATTTAAGTTTTTAGAAGCACTAATACTTTCGATTGCCTTAACACCTGGAAGACCTTTAATTTTTCTTGTAATACTATTTGTATTTAGGTCGCCATCAACTAGAGCATTAAAGTAGTACTCATTTTGCATTGATGGAAGAGCACGAGAGATCTTCGCCTCAAAGTGATTATAATTTGATACGGCAACAACAAGAGTCATTGTTAAAATAGAAAATAGGATTTGACCAAAGAGATTGTTCTTTGAAAATCTTGCTAATTCCTTTAAATAAAACATGCATGCCCCGAATGAATAAGTCTAGAGTTGTCTAAGTGAATAATACGACCAGTGAATCTTTGCACTAGCTCGCGGTTATGAGAGGCCCAAATAATCGTTGTTCCTCTTTTAGAATTATAAATATTTAATAAATCAAATAAGCGCTTCGTATTATCAAAGTCTAAAGAGCTTGATGGCTCATCAGCAATGAATACATCTGGCTTAGAAAGAAGTGCACGAATGATGGCAACCTTTTGCCTAAGTCCCCCATTGGCATCTTTTGCTTTTAATTTTATACGATTTTTTATTCCAAGAATTTTTACTAACTCATTTAAATCACTTTCAAATTCTTTTTTTGAACGATAAACACTTGGATCAAATGAATACTGAAGGTTTTCTAGTAAGCTCATGTGCTCAACTAATCTTAAGTCCTGAAAAACCTGAGTTGTGAAAACGCGATCATCAATCTTAATATTTCCACTTGTTGGTGCAATATTACCAGCGAGTACGTTTAACAACGTTGTCTTACCAGCTCCTGAAGCTCCCGTCACAAAGACGATTTCACCTTTTCGAATCTGTAAATTAATTGAAGAGATGGCCTTGATGCCACCAAAATCAACCGTTACATTTTCTAGGTTAAAGCACATATTGGTGCTGAGGTTTTGATTACCAAAGAGTTGATGAGTTTGATTTGCGTAACTGCTTGAGATCATTGATATGAGTCCTTCATTATAATATTCAAATCTTCCTAACTTGAATGTGGGCAAAAATCCTCTTTGCCACAGTACAATTTTATAACAAAATCAAATATTAAGCAAAGGTGGATGAAAAAACCAACCCACCGCGTCAGTTATAGAAAAACTTAACATAACTCACCTTGAACATGGCCAATTTCGAACGTAGAATCATATAAATTTGATGCTCAAGGAGTCAGAAGTGCTTGAAAAAATTAACAATAGACAAGTGGATCCGAAACACCTTTCATCTTTTCTTAGATCACGAAATTGTATCGATGATTCAAGTGTCGATAATTGTCTATCATTTTATGACATCATCTATGTAATCCAAAATGACACCAATTCTGAAAGTAATCGCTTTAAAACCGAGTATATTGATCAACTAGAAATCAATTTAACTCTTGCTTATACTGATCGCCAATTGTGTGAAGAACAAATTCAAGAAGGTCAAAGGATTCGTCCCATTACAGTGGGAATGCTTTGTCGAGAAACAAAATCAAAATCTATCGAAGTCGTTGGGCTAAATATGGATAAAGATCTTGGTATGACAAATTTTGAAAACTTTATCTTTGTTCCACCATTTGATGAAATTACTGGCCAATATATTTTATCACCAAGAGATGAGGCCATATCATTATTATCAATTGATAATGAATCTCACCGCTTTATGGGTGTTGAAGCAACATTCTTTTCAATCACAAATAAAGGCCTTGTCACTTTTGGAAGTGAAGAAAGACAAGATTATCTCAATAACCTTATTGATAATTTAAGCTTTGTTATTCCAAGAATACCTCAGCCAAAAGGTAGTGCTAATATTATTTGCCTGCTATTAAATCTTGAAAACTCAATTGAAGAGAGAGCTTTTGTTCGCGATTATCCTACTTTTGATAATTATACAGAAGTCCTATTTGTAAATTCAGAGCTAGACTTGCTTACGGGAAATCTCAGTACTATTGATTACGATGGTGCAAGCCTTGAAGGTATTTATCTACCACTTATAAAGAGAGCGAAGGGACGTCTAAATTAATTAGATAATCCCTTCATCCTGAAGAATTTGATAAGCTCCATCTGAGCAGAAACAATTTGGCGTGTAGCTCATGGTATTTGATAGCTTAGAGATTATTGAGTTCTCCACATCTGCTAAGAGCTGTACCTGGCCATCATCAAAACAAATTTTCACAGGATCTCTTTCAAGTAAAAGATTCGTTTTATTTGTTTCCTTTGCTAACTCTCGAGGACTTTTAACAAAGATAATTTTCTTCTTAGGAAGATCAGGGATAACCCAATCAGCAGCTCCACCTTTCATCTTTACAATATTGACAATATCTTGGGCCTTATTTTCTGTTTTCTTATAGAGCTTGTCATTAAAGCCAGTATTATCTTGTTCCAATAGGCTTTGTGAGAATTCGCTAATATCAATATTCTTAGCTCCATGACGAAGAAGAAGGATTTTTGCCATATCTTTAATATGTGGATAACCATCAAACTTTCCATCAACTAATAATTTATGAATCGTATTCATAAAGTATGAATCATTGAAACCGTAGAATCTCATTGGATCGTTACTGATAATATCTAAGAGTTCACTGTAGCGATAAATATGGCCTTTCTCTAGCATATGATAACAAAGCGTATCAGCGATAGAGTCATATTTTGATCCACGAGGAGAGCGAATAACTTGTGAGTACCAAGCAAACCTTGCATTTAGAAAGTCCTCAACACAGTGAAGAGCATTTTCTTTGATTGCTAAGATATCATGTCCCGCAACTTTCTTCGTTGTGAAATGATGAAGAAGATACTCACGATCATAAGTTCCATATTTTAATCCCGTATAATGAGCATCTCTTAAAAGATAATCCATACGATCACAATCAATTTCAGAGTGTAGAATTTGATTGGCAAGAATTGAAGAGTGAGTTCCTTTTACAAGATCTGAAATTTCTTGTGGATCAATTCCATGATCTTTAAGAATACGTGTTAGACCACCTTCGTAATCAGTATTTTTAATAATAAATGAACCAAGATTTTCGTGGTCATCTTTAAGACCTTTTCCACCTTTCTTATTAGTAGTCTCCCCTATTTTGATATAGGCCATCTCAGTTGTATGAGAAAAGAGAAAAGTACCAATATCGTGGAGTAAGGCAGATATACGAATGGCCTGATGATATTTGGCCTCTTTGGTTACTTGAATTTTTTGAAATAACTCGTGATCTTCAACACCTCGTCCAACAGATCTTAGAATATGATGAGCATTATTTAAAACACCAATTGAATGGCCATAGCGAGAGTGCTCAGCACCATGAAATACATAGAATGAAAATCCTAATTGTTTGATCCATCTAAGACGTTGAAAGAATGGGCTGTGAATGATTTCCATCTCTAGAGGAGTTAAATCAATAAAACCATAGAGAGGGTCATAGACCTTTAAACCTTTTTTGGTTTGTTCAGCAACTTCCATGTTGATCCTTTGAAAACTAAGATGCCCGTAAAATACGGGCATCTTATATTGTATGATATTTTTGCGACTTTTTGACAAGATTTTAAGATTTTTTCTTTCTTCCTCTTTTCTTTACAGGAGTAGTAGCAACTTTTAGAGCTTCGAACATCTTCTTAGCTTCAGCTCTTAAGTTATTTTCATAGATAAAGCGGTAAAAATTCTCTAAATCTGGTGAATTTCTGAAGTTCTTCGGTAGTCTATTGTCTTCTGTTGACATGGTTTCTCCTTATTAGACTAACATATTAACTTCAAAAACACGCTTTATCAATTCTGTTTAAACTTCTTTTAAGCTTCCTTAGCTTCAATCATTCCGTAGCTATGCAGCTTGTTATAAAGAGTCTTTACAGTAATACCAAGAACTTTTGCTGTTTTAGTCTTGTTACCACCTAAGTGCTCAAGTGTATGACAGATATGCTCTCTCTCAATTTCACCAAGCGTCATTTCTCTAAATACTCTAATCTCTTCTTTTTCTTCATTAATTTCTTGTTGCTCAACTTTAATGCTATCAGCTAAGTGATCTCTTTCAACAATCATTCCTGGTGATAGAACATAAGCTCTTTCCATGATTGACTGAAGCTCTCTTACGTTTCCTGGCCAATTGTAATCTTCAAGAAGTTTTACAACACCTGGAGACATCGACTTTTGTGTTTCAGCTGACTTTCCAAGGTTAAGGAAGTGGTTAGCTAGAACTTCGATATCAGACTTTCTTTCTCTAAGAGATGGTACTCTTAGACCAATAGTTGATAGATTGTAGAATAGGTCTTCTCTAAAAGTTCCTTCCTCTACTCTTTCTTTCATATTATGTGCTGATGCAGCAATAATTCTTACGTTTGATCTTAGTTTCTCATGAGTTCCAACTCTAGAATAAGCTAGGTCATTGATGAAGCTCATTAGTCTTGCTTGTACCTTTACAGGCATTTTTTCAATATTATTGATGAAAATTGTTCCACCATTAGCTGCTTCTAGGGCACCTTTCTTTACTCTAAATCCTCTAACAGCATCAACTTCTTCTTTTCCAAAGATTTCTGCTTCTAAGTAGTCATCGTTCCCCATTGAACAGTCTACAACGATGAATGCGTGGTTCTTTCTTTCTGATCGACAGTGAATTCTTCTTGCGATCATCTCTTTACCAACACCAGTTTCACCGGCCATATAAGAGTTAACATCTGATGCTGCTACACGATCAACAGCAATTAGAAGCTCTTGCATGATTTCTGATTTACCAATGATTTCTTTCTCTTGAGTAGTTGAACGAGAAAGGTTTACACCTGGTACAGAGTTCTTTAACTCATGGTCTTTTTCTTCAATTTTTTGCTTAAGTGACTCATTTAAGAATTTAGCTGAAAGATACATCTTCATATTCTTAAGTGGCTTTTGGATAGCATTTAGTCCTTCAAGCACAGTATTGATATCTTCTTTCTTAAAATTAACTTCTTCGTTATTACCTTTAAAAGAGATTGTTCCGATGATTACTCCGTCGATGATCATTGGTACACATAATTCAGAGTGTGAATTTTCTTCTTTAGTAGAAGCAAAAAGTGGATCTCTTTGTACATTATTTGAAAAGTAAGCTCTCTTAGACTTAATTACATGTCCAACAGCTCCTAGTCCTTTTGAAACTCTCTTAGCGTTTTTAACTGCCTTAGCATTCTTAGAAACGATTCGACAGCTTCCATCTTCGTGAGCAAGGTTGATGATGATTTCATCGCATGCAATCTCTGATTTGAAGAATTTTGATAACTCACTAAAGAAAATCTGCTCATCTAAAGTTGTAAGAAGAGTAGACAGTAGGTTTTCAATTTTTGTTGATTCTTTTTTCATTTCGATTGTCATGTAAAAACTCCCGTGTATTTTTTATTGTGTGTGTCGCACAGTGTTAAACTATATTCATGATACAGTGCGTCTGAATTTTTTACAAGACTAAAATACTCGGGTGTTCAAAAAAAATATAGATATACAGTAATTACAATGACTTAAGCCATCTACCACTTGTACACTTTCCGAAGTTTGAGGTTAGTGGACCCAGGATTTTACCCCAAGTGTCCATAATATAGACATTCTGAGTGGCCTTAGATTGTGAAATTACCCTCAAACTTGTAAAAATAATGAACTGTCCATCTTTTGAGTACTCAGGATCCTCATTTGAGCCGAAATCCTTCGTTAATCTCACTAGGTTTTGGCCATCGGCCCCTACCTTAAACAGGTCAAAACGGTTATCAAGCCAGCTAGAGAAGACAATCTCAGAGGCATTTGGGTGAAATCGTGGAGTCGCATTATACTTTCCAACGTAGCTGATACGCTTTACATCCTTCTCTATTCCAGAGGGATCCATCGTATAAATCATTGGTTTACCAGGTCTTCCAGAAAGGAATGTAAGGATTGTCCCCTCTGCATTAAGAGATGGGTCCACATCTGGTGCAAATTTCTTTGTTAATCGCGTAAGCTTTCTTGTCTTTAAATGCATACGATAAAGTTCTGCATTTCCTTGGTGAGAAAGAGTTAAAATGATCTCTTCCCCATCGTTAGTAAAGATTGCACCAGAGTTAAGACCTTTACGTTTAGAAAGGATCTTTGTTTTTCTAGTCGCAACATCGTAGATCATAAGGTTTACGTTCTTCTTTGCACCTTTTACTGACTCATCAATTAAGCTGTAAACAATCTTACTTCCATCATGAGAAACAGCAGGAGAGATAACAACTCCGTTGTGCCAAGTAAGTCTCTTTGGGTTTGCACCGTCAAAGTCCATGATGAAAAGCTCTTTCTTTCCTTCTGGTAATTTGTGATCTGAAACAAATACAATCTTATCTTTAAAGATTGATGGCTTTCCTACAATAGCGCGATAAAACTTGTCTGCAATTTCATGGATTGCACTACGGTTATTTTGATCATATGCAATACTTCCTGTTACTAATTCTTTTTCGTTTGAAGTATTCCATAAACGATACTCTAGATTTGTTGTCCCATTATCACGGTTAACACGAAAGCGAGCAAGAAAGTTTGTCTCCTTTGCTTTATAAGTAGAGAATCGTACATTATCAAAAGATGTTTGAGAGATTCGTCGTGGTAGAACCTGAAAATAATTTGAATAGAACTTAAAATCATTTCTTACGATATTTATGTAATTTTCAGCAGCTTCTAATTCATTAGGCGTAAATGCACCCTCAGAGAAGACTTTTTCAACTAATAGGGTTTCTTTTACAACTTCTGCTTCACCAACGGAAACAACAGTTAGCCCATTTTCAGCTAAAACATTTGTAAATAATAGTAATGATATAAAAACACTTAAAATATACTTCATTGTACCTCCTATATAGGGAAGGCCAGAACAATTTCTCCAGCGACTAACCTATTGGTGATTTCCTTATCTGGTCTAGGGAACTTCTTAACGGAACGAATTGAGCTAATTGCTTTATTATCGTATTCTTTATTACCACTAGACTTTATAATTTTATAATCTAATAACTTTCCTTGGGCATTAATAAAAATTTGCACATGACAAGATAGCTCTAAATTTGCAAGATAAGCTGGAAGCTTCCAATATCTTCTAACCTCTTCCATTACACTTAAAACATACTCATCAAATGCACCTTGAGCCTGGACACTACTTGTTCCAGTATATGAGCTACCTTCACTTAATTTATTACCAGCAGCGATAACACCGCTATAATCAGTATTATCTTCGACTTCTTCTATTTTTTTAACTTTCTTTCTAGGCTTATTGTCTTCTTTAACATCTCTTGTGGCATATTTAGAAAGCATATCGGCCAATGACTTTGTTTTCTTTTCTTTCTTTAAAATTGCCTTATCACTTCCACCTGTGTCTTTCATTTCAACCTTAGGTTTTGCCACTTTATTCTTTGGTGGTGGGCTTAGTTTCTTTAATTCCTGATAAGTCATCTTAGGCATGGCCACAACATCAACCTTAATGGCTTTTCCAATGACTCTCATTTTATTAAGGTTTGCTTTCTCTGGATCAAAAGGAGTTCCTAATTTCATGATCGAAAATAGATACAAAGCCGCCACTAAGAGAACGTGTCCCCCTAATGATATTGAAATGTATTTATTAAAATTATTTTCGATAATTCTATTCCTCTAATTCTGTTACCAATGCAATATTGTTAATATTATTTGATTTCAGATATGACATGAGTTTTGCAACTTTTCCATATTCTAACTGATAATCAGCTCTTAAAAATAAAGTCTGAGACTTTGTTTCCTGAAGCTTCAAATTTAAAACCTTTATAAGTTCGGCCATTAAGATCTTATCTTTACCAACATAGAACTCTTCAGAGTTCGTAAAACTTAAAACAACTTGAGACGAACTTAAGTTCATGACATTCACTTCCTTAGTTTTTGGAAGAGTTAGTTCAATACCATTAAGCATAAGAGGTGCCGTTATCATAAAGATAACAAGGAGAACCAGCATAACATCCACGAGGGGTGTTACGTTGATTTCTGACATTGGCCCATCGCCATTTCCACCTGTATTCATTCCCATGAAATACTCCTAAGACTTTGAAGAAATATAGCGTTCTACTTCATTAATAAATTGATTACTAAAAATATGAAGTTGTTCTCTAAGTTTATTTCTTCTTTGACCAAATTTATTAAAGTACCAAGTTGCAGGAATCGCTGCGACTAAACCAACTGCTGTAGCAACTAGGGCCTCAGCAATACCAGGTGCAACAGTCTCTAGTGTCGCTCCACCACTAGCAAGCCCTGAAAAGGAATCAATAATCCCCCAAACGGTACCAAATAAACCAACAAATGGAGTAATTGATCCAATTGAAGCTAATGTTGTTAGATTTGAACTCATCGTCTGATCGACTTCAACAACTTCATTGCTAAGAGTACGCTCCATTGATTGGTTTGCTATCGAAGCATAGTGTTCTTTAATAGCAGCATAATTTTCACCCAGAGCAATTTCTGTTTTCTTTAGTTCACGATAACCAGAAAGAAAAACTCTCTTTAGAGGACTTTCTTCAATGGTCTGTGCATCGTGATATGCTTCTTCTAATGAAGTTACTCCACTAAAAAAGTTTTTAAAGTCATTATTGGCCCTTTCCGCTTTTTTGAATGCAGATAGCTTTTGAAAGATAATTGTCCAAGACAGCACTGAGGCTGCAACAAGTAATAGTAAGTCGATTTTTACGACAATACTAGAATCAAGTAAGATTTGAAAAATATCTAAGTTGTGACCTTGCACTATACTTCTCCTTGCTTACGTAAAAAATATGAGTAAGCGATTGTTACAATTAATAAACTTATGGCCGGCATTAGCAGGCTCGTTAAGCGTGAGAAAAACATCGAGTAATATGTCCCCCACAATGGATCATGACCTAAGAATGCAAAAAGCGGAACAAAGACTATTGATACAAAGATCATTCCCTTTAAGACTGAATAGTTAAATAAATACAGATGAATATAGGCCATATAAAATAATAAGAGGTGACCAATTTCTAAACTTGTATTTCTTGGAAAAAGAACAAATAAAGAAAGATAAACAAAAGATCCTTCAACAAATATATGAAATAACCTTCCAACTCCCCTTTTCTTCTTTAGAAATAATTTTGAATTTAAAAAATCAAAGAAGAAAAAGGCAAAAATTAAGATATTGTGGATAATTAACTGAAAAACAGAAAATTGAACATTCTCTAAATGACTTGGACGAATAAAGAATAAGAACACCAAAATTGAAGCAAACGATACTAAATAAGTAGGTGTCGTAATATTATTATACCAATCAAAAGAGAGCTGACTTCGAATATCCTTAATTCGAATATCTGAAAATAGATATGCTGATGCAAAAAATCCCAGAATTCTGGCCATCACGAGTAGTTGCCATGAAAAGTCATATAGCCAATTTTCTACAATTATCAATTTATGGCCAAGACGAAAGTGAAAGAACGAAGCTATAGAAACTAATATAAAGTAAATTACCCAATACATAAAAATTGAGATTGCATACTTTGAGGTATAAATAGCTTTTTCTTTGGCGAATAACTTCATATTAATTAGTCGTTGGGTCTATCCATTTTAGCTGTAATTCAGGTGATGGATAAATCTTGGAATAATGCTTATAAAGTAAGTTCCCCTTTGTTAAAGAGTCGATCTTCTCTAATAGACTATAGTAATTCTTCCAATATTTAGGATTATTTTTCAAAATAACATCCATTTTCTTCGTTACTGTAAACTGATCTTTAAAAGAAAAGCCAGAGTTAAAAGCAATATCAGAATACTTAGCTAGAACCTTTTCAAATGCTTCCTTTGGGAATTCTTTCTTATAAAAGTTACTATTCATTAACTTCAATAATGTCGCATCATCGAATTTACTAATAAATTGTTCATTTTCTAGTCTTAATAAGTCCTCAAACATTAACAGAGATATTTGAAGTTTTGATAAGTCCATAGCACGGATAAATGGAACACTTACAACAAAGAGATAGTCTTTTCTTGAAAGTGGAAAACCAAAATGCGTGATATTTGCAGAGTTCACATACAGAACTTTAAACTTTAGGCCAAAGTAGCCAACTTCTTTTAGAAAGTTTTCAAAGTACTCAGTAACTCCAAATTCAGGTTTATGAAAATCCCACTTTAGTAGGTTTACATTTTTGACAAGCCAATACTGAGTCATAATTTCCCAGAAGTGTCTTCCTCCTGGTGTATTATAGAAAGCCTTCTTCTTATCTTCGATCGAGTCTTTCTTTTCCTGAGCTTTAATCTTTTTCTTCTTGGCAACTTTTTCAAGGCCATCTTTTTTTAATACTTTTTGAATTTTATTAAAATTAACAAATTCATTTTCGACAGGTAGTTCACTTTGATCTGACTGAGCAAATGGAGATGAAAAAGATGTAAGAATAAATCCTAAAATTAATAACCTTTTCATTATCGACTCTCCCCTCTTCTTAATAGATCCTGGAGACGTCCCCAATAGTGAATTTCAGTTACACCGATTTCAATATTATCAAAGAAGCGGCGATATAAATCCTGCCAGCATTCTTGTGGTTTTGTTTTCGATAAAACATCCACACTCATAAAGCCTTGGTAATTAGAATATTCAACATTGTAGAAATTCGACAGCGGAGCACTTTTTACATAAAAAGGTTGTCCACACTCAAAAGTTGAAAGAACCCTTGAGAACTTCGATGGATTTTGATGTAGCTGAGAGTATACAGTATTCACGTAATAAATCGTCTTCTTAACATTAGAAGATTTATCACTCTTTGCTTGCCCAAAAGCTTGGGTTGCAAATAATAGAATTAGAATAGTTTTCTTTATACTTTCCATCTGAATTGTATCGTTTCCCATTCATGACATTGTGGACAACGCCAAAAAATATCATCTGAATTATAACCACATTCTCGACAATAGTGCTTTGTAACTGTTTGGCGCATATTATCGAGTAGTCCTTTCATTTGTGTAACAGCTTCTTCTTTTTTACCGAGCTCAATTAAGATCTTAATATATTCAGACTTAAGAGCATCAGAAGTTGTATTCTCACCTTTTTCCCAAGCACTTAATAATTCATAAGCTTTATGGAGTTGGTGTTGTTGTTTAAAAAGTCTAATCTTAGTTAAAATGATCGATTCATTTGAAAGAAGATCAGCATCATTTAATTCTAAGAAATATTCAACGACTAAATTAAGTCTCTTAAAATACTTTTCCTTCTCATCTTCACTTCCTTTAAATCCTTCTTCTAAAGACTCAAAAGCAAATGAAGCATACATTGGTTGCTCTTTTAAAAGCTCTAATAAGTTAAGCTTAGCCTCATCAACATTACCTTCATGAAGAAGAATTCTAAGCTTTAATATTTTGGCCGATACAGAAGGAGCAAAACGAAAGCCATCTTCTAAGTCTTCAGCCGCTTTTGAAAGCTGTCCGTTCTCAAATTGTTTCTTGGCCTTTTGAACAAGAATATGAGAAATCGTTTCGGATTGATTTTCGTGTCCTACTTTCGATAGCATAATGCGATAATTATATGCCTGATCCCAGTCACCAATATCTTCATAAATTCGACAAAGAGATTGAATAACATCAAATTCATCGCGATTGATTTTTAAAACATCTTTATATGTTTCAATGGCCTTATCAACGAAGCCACCTTTATCAAAATCAATTGCTAACTCTTTGAGAGCTCTTATTCGATCAGACTCAGAGATATTATCCCTTGCGATAAGAGAGCGGTGAATACTAATGGCCTTTTCAATTTCACCATTGCTTCGAAATAGTCCACCAAGCGCGAAATATGTATCGATTGTTTCACGGTTAATATCAACAGCACTAAGGAATTCTTTAATAGCAAGATCACGATTACCTGAGATTAGATATTGTGTAGCATTTAAGAATACTTTTGACTGAGCTTCGAAAATAGAATTTCGATATCTTTTTGAAAGTTTTACACCTGTATCCTTCTCACTAAAGTAGTGATAAATCAGGATAAGAGTAAAAACAAAGGCCACAACAGCTAATATATGATCTTGTAGCCAATTTAAGTAGATATGCATTATACCTCAACTATTTGTACATGATATTCGTCGAATTGCTCATTTTCACATATTCAACAAAGCTAGAAACAGCACCCTTCACATCCTCTAGATCTTGAATAAGAGAGAAGAAGTTGCTTTTCTTTTTAATTTTAATTTCACTTAGGTTTAAGTCACCTTCAAGCTCAAGTGTTTTATGCAGACCACGTGCACATGGCCAAAGTCCAACAAGATCATCTACTAGACCAAGCTTTTTAGCTTGTGCTCCAGAAAAAACCTGACCTTGAGCAACTTCATTAATTGGTGAAGTTAAGCGCTCTTTTCTTTGCGCTGATACGTCATCTATAAATTGCTTATGAACATCTAAAGTCATTCTTGTCATAAGTTCTCTTTCTTCTGGTGTCATGGAACGATTTGGCTGACCAATATCTTTATAGCGACCAGCTTTAATTGTTTGTGGGTTTACCATGGCGAATTTATATAATTCTGATAAATCAACAAATTGCATGATTACACCAATTGAGCCCGTAAGAGTTCCTGGTGAAGAGCAAATCTTCTCTGTAGCTGCGCCAATATAATAACCACCGCTTGCAGCAATTGATGAGAAAGAAGCATAAATAGGCTTAGGTTTTTTTGTTATTTCTTTATACTGACCAACTCCTCGAATACGAAGAATTTCTTGATAAATTTCTTGAGTTGGAGCAACAGCTCCACCAGGTGAATTTACTCTTAAGATAATACCTTTTACTGCTTCATCAGCTTCTGCCTTATGGAGAAGTTCAATGACTTTCTTAGACTCCATAATGACACCCTCAACTTCAATGAGAGCAATCTTATCTTTTGATTTCGTTGATGATGATGCAATGTAGTCGTTGCTACCCTTAAAAATATTTACCGTATATACTGAAAATAAAATAAGCACGACAAAGAAAACCGCCACTAAGGCCATAAGGCCCACAACTGCACGATCTTTTGATTTATTATTCGACAAAGCATCCTCCCTGAGCTTATAAAACCATACCTCTATCTTCCCAGAAATATTGGATTTCGTAAACTTTTTAACATGTTACAAACTTGCCTATTAAAGTAAATCTGCTGCATTCCGAAAAGTATATTGGATATTAACCTAATGGGAATATGTGAGGATTTTATGAAATCAGTAAACTTTAAACTTTTGGTATTTACTACCTTAGTAATACAGTCGGGTTTATGTTCTGCTGAGAAATATGAAGCACCTGCATTTTTTCACTCAGAATCAAAGAAGCCCATCTCATTTAAGCAGAAAGTAGTTAACAAAAAAGCTACAGTAAAATGGCAAGATGGTTATACTGTTGATCAAGATGAGCAAGCGGAAAAGTCAAAACGTCTTCCATCATCAAAGAATTCAAAAGTTAAATACTGGGATTACGAGAATAAGAAATAATCGTCTTTAATTAGTCCCAAAGATTCGCATCTTTTTCAAGCTCACTCTTTAGCTGTCCACATGCTGCAAGGATATCACTTCCCTTTGTCGTTCTAATAGTCGTCGTTATTCCACCATCTTCTAGCTGGTTTTTAAACCAATTGATTCGACTTACACTTGGACGCTTGAAGTTTGATTCTGGATATTCATTAAATGGGATTAAGTTTATTTTTGAAACCTTTTTTGGGAGTAGATTCAAGAGAGCTGTCACATCTTCGGCTCGATCATTATACTGATCAATTAATAAGTATTCATATGTGATATAACGATGTGCTTTTAGCGGAATTTCCTTAATGGCACCAAGAAGACGATCTAAATCAAATGCCTTATTAATTGGCATTAATTCAGTACGAATATCATTATGGGCAGCATGTAGAGAAATAGCGATATTCACAGGCGGAAAATCATCTAATTTCTTAATCTGAGGAACAAGTCCGGAAGTTGAAATCGTAACTCTTCTTTGAGAAAGACCTAATGCCTTTTCATTAACCATTAGCTCAGTTGCTACTTTTACATTTTCAAAGTTATGAAGAGGCTCACCCTGTCCCATAAAGACGACATTTGATAGACGCTCTTCTGGCCCAACCTTATCACGTAGAAACTTTGTTACGGCCAGGAATTGACCAATGATCTCACCTGCTTCCAAGTGTCTCATTAGGCCCATTGTCCCAGTATGACAAAAGGTACAACCAATAGCACAACCAACTTGAGAGGAAACACAAAGAGTCTTACGGTTTGAACGAGCAGGAATCATAACAGTTTCAACTGTCTTATCATCTCGCATGGCCACAAGAAATTTTCTCGTTCCATCCTTTGATAGGCCATTCCATACAATTCTAGGAAGGTTAAAATCAAAGTTTTCAAGCAGAAGATCTTTTAGATTTTTGGAAATATTTGTCCAATTTTCAGGGTTAAACTCATATTTTTCATAAACCCATTTAAGAATCTGAGTGGCCACAAAAGCCTTTTGACCATTGCTTTCAAGAAATGATTTTAATGACTTAGGTGAAAGTGAATAGAAAAGTGGCCTTTCCATTAAATACTCCAAAAAATGCTAAGTGCTATATATATGGTCAGTCCATAATATTTACAAGCTTGTCTGTAGTTTTTTTGCGATTTCAGCTAGATTTATAGTTAGATTTAGAAGAAATACAATAAAAAACAGTGAAAAAGGATTCGATTTGAAAAAGTTAAGCATTTTCATGATTTTAACAACATTCATTAATATCAATGTTCATGCAGGAAATAACCTAGCAAATCTCATCTTTAAGGTTCCGGCTAAATCTCAAATATTAGAAACAAATAGTTCTATTAAGTGCCAAGACTGCACAATTCCAGAGCGCTTTACTATATCTGTTTGGAATATGTACAAAGGTAGTGAACCAAGTTGGCCAAGAGAATATCAATCAATGGATGCGCAGAGTGATCTTATATTAGGTCAAGAATTTCTTCTTTCTGGGGATATGAAAACAGAACTTGAAAACCCAGTTAATTCAGAAGTTGTTATGGCCACATCTTTTATCAATACTAAAAAAGAAGCAACAGGTGTCTTCACATCTTCAAAAGTTAGTTCAATTTCAAAAAAAGCATACCGAAGTCAGTCACGTGAGCCTCTAGCAAATACACCAAAGATGGGACTTGTAACAAGCTACCCTCTTTCAAATGGCAAAGTCCTTACTGTCGTAAATATTCATGCTTTAAACTTTGTTGGAATAATTCCTTTCTATAATCAAGTCTCTGAATTAATTGATGAGGTGAAAGATCTAGAAGGTCCAATTATCTTTGCGGGCGACTTTAATACTAATACTCCATCTAAAACGATTTCAATGAATCTACTTTTTAAAGCTCAAGGCTTTAAGAAAACTGAATTCTCTGGAAATGATGATCGCCTTACTTTTCTAGGGCAAAAACTCGATCATTTCTGGTATCGAGGACTCCAACTACTAGAGGCCCGCGTCTTAAATGAAAATGAAGGATCGGATCATAAACCAATGCAGGCTACCTTTGAAGTCAGTTATTGACACTATATCTAAGAAAAAGAAAATTTCACCTCTCTATTTTTGCTTAAATACTAAAATTTAGAGATAATCTTAGAAATTAATATTTCAAACAAAAGGATTTGTTATGAAAATGCTTATGATAAGCATGCTAATTTCTATGGTATCACTACCTGCTTTTGCATCAGTAAATAATAAACACTCTTTCATTCACAAGATTCCAGCTAAGAATAAGATTATTGACTTTCACCAAGGACTTTCTTGTCGTGATTGCTATTTTCCAAATGAGTTCAAATTAACTGTATGGAATATGTATAAAGGAAAGAATGAAAGCTGGGCAAATGACTTTGATGATCTCATGTATGAAAGTGATATCTTGCTAGGACAAGAGTTTAAGCTTAAAGGTGAAATGAAAGATAGACTTATAAACCCTTTTGAACAAGAGGTGATTTTAGCAACTTCATTTATTAGCTGGCGTAAGTATAAAACAGGTGTAACAAATATTTCTAAATACCCGACAGTACAAATAACACCCCTAAGAAGTAAGGTGAAAGAACCTTTTATTCGCACACCAAAGCTCTCTTTAGCAAGCAGTTATCGTCTTGAAGATGGTAGAGATATTACTTTTATCAATATTCATGCAATCAATTTTGTAAGAAAGAGAAAGCTTGAAAAGCAACTTAAACAAGTTATTGAATATATCAAAACAACTTCCGGACCAGTTGTATTTGCAGGAGACTTTAATACAAATTCTAAAAAGAAAATTAAGATGATGAGAAAGCTATTATCAGAACAAGGTTTTACTGAAGCTAGCTTTACTGGCCAAGATAAAAGAATGAAATGGCTTGGTAATAAATTAGACTATATTTGGTATCGTGACCTAGAGCTTATTGAAGCCAATGTCCTTGGACATATTCAGGGTGCAGATCACAAGCCTCTGCAAGCAAGCTTTAGAATTCCTATCGAATAATATTCGATAGGAATCCCCTTTTTACTCGATCAGGGTTTTCTAAAATATTTCCGTGTTCAATAAACTTATCAATTAAATCTCCAATCTTATTTGAAGCTTCTAGAGAATTATTAAATGCCTCTGGAGATATAAGGCAAACCTTATCTTGTTTGAATTGTTCGCTTAAATCGTAACTAAACTTCGTCAGCTCTTCTTCATCAAAGAAACCACTGATATACCCATCTGATGTAACTTCAATTCTTTGATCTAAGTCGAGATCATGAAAGTTGATCGATGTTTTAAGAGTAAATAATGCACGAATCAAAAAGAGATTAACCTTTTCACTATACACGTAACTTACATAGAGAATTTTATCTTCACGTGATGCCATAATTACTCCGATATAATCCCAAAGTCTAAAGAGATTGTCCCCTTAGGCATAAAACTTAATTCAATCTCATGAGGAGTATTCGTGATTTCAACATGATTTTGATCGATCATTTTTTGAAACACATATTCCGAAGGATACTTTAAGCTTAATTTCTGTTTATAACTAGAAGGATTAAAGAAACTAACTCTTTTAACCTTGTCATACTTTAAGTCTGAAGAGGCCACTCCTCTTTCCTGCCACTTGTATCTGATTTCACCACTATGAGAAATCTGGCAAGAGCTATGGCCAATACTTGTTGTCACTTTCTTCCAGAAATTATCGAGTTCATCATCTGAGCTTTCTGAAAAGTCATCACTATTAAATATTAATAATCTTCCCTCACCCATTGTGATGGTATTTATCTCTGTTAGATAACGAATTTTTTCAACACTTAATTCATTTTCAAGATAGAAGGATTCAAGTCTTCTTTTTAGGGCCACATCGAGCTTTGCAATATCAATAATAACCTTTCCACCACTCATAAAGAGCTTAAGCACCTTCCCCAATCTCTCAGTCGATATCTCACTTCCATTAAAGTAGAAGAATTGAAATGAACTTTCGACATAGTCTTCCCAATCAAAATTTTCAATATTAGAAAATCGGTAATCCCAACTAAAGTGCTTCTTACAGAAGTCTAAAAAACCAGATGTTGCAATTTGATCCTTACTTCTTTGATCCTTTACATTGTGAAAGATATTGACGGCGCTTGAGGCCTTAAAAATAAAATCATTATCCGCAATTATCGTTTTTTCATTAAAAAACTCATCTAGGCGAGATGAATTAATAACCTGCTTTTTCAAGTCAGAATAAATACCAACTTTATTGCGGTTAGGAAGTAAAATAGAAGAAGGCATAATGCCATTATCGAGACTCTTTAGTGCATCATCGATAATTTTAGTATCACTAATCTGATCTAGCATACGAGCTTCAATTGAATTCATCTCCCCTTCTAAGAAAGAGAAGTTCTTCACTCCCTGCCAATTTTCTTTTAGTGAGTTCTTAGAAATATCTTCATAGATACTTGAGATCGTATCATTGTATTCAATAATAAAATCCTGCTCTTGATCGGCCGTAATCTTGTCTAGTTTTAACTCAGCTTTTTTCATTTCAATAAATTTGGAAAAACCACTATTAAAAGCAACTGATCGATCATAGAGATAAGAGCGAAAATAGCCATGAGTATAATGACCACAATTAGCACCCCAAAGAGGAGCTTTTATTTCGTTCTTTTCAAAGTATTCAGAAAGCTGAGAACAAAATCTTGAAAAGCCTTTATAGACACGAGGGTCATAAAAGCTATAGAACTTATGTATTGTTCCTTCACTATCTGCACTTGCTCGATTAATTCCATACTCATCACAGCTTGCCGTACGGGCCAAGAGATATGGAATACCACCATTTGGTAAATAAGGAACAGGAGTAATCGGAAGTAAAAAGATAATCTCTTTTTCTAGCTCACGACAGATATCATAGAGTCTTTTGAAGTCCGTTTCGGGCTTTTGATCCGCAAAGTCGATCTTATCCCCAGTGTCCGTATGGAAACTCCAATTAATTGGTACGATTATCTTATCAGTTAATGACGTTTTCTCGATTTTGGACTTCCACAGGGAAGCGGAAGTTTTCCAATAGAAGAACCAATTCTCCCCTGGAAATACCGTGTCCTCATCCTTGACTACAGGTGTTGTAAGCATCTATCTACTCCTTAAAAAAATTGTAGGGCATGTGAATCGCTTTGACAATTTCAAGTACTTACAAATTTCACCTACTTAATCAATATATTGTATTGTCAAAAAACATTTACCCTGCCGTTTGCCATTGGATGTAAGACACGGTAAGTTATTTCGACTAAAATATGACAGAGGGGAACAGATTTATGTGGTATTTCACAGAGGAAGAGAAACAAATCCAAAAAATGTGTCGCGACTTTGCTAGACAGGAGCTTGCTCCAGTTGCAGAAAAGCATGATACAGAAGAAAGCTTCAACATGGATGCTTTCAAGAAGATGGGTGAAATCGGAGTCCTTGGTATTACTGCTGATCCTGAATACGGTGGTGCAGGAATGGGTGCACTATCAGCAACGATTGTTATGGAAGAATTTGGAAAGGCCTGTGCTTCATCTACTCTTTCATATCTAGCTCATTCAATTCTTTGTGTTAACAACATCGAAAACAATGCTTCTAAAGAACAAAAAGAAAAATATCTACCAAAACTAATCACTGGTGAGCACATCGGCTGTATGGGAATGTCTGAACCAGAATACGGATCAGATGCAGTTGGTATCCAAACAAAAGCTGAAAAGAAAGACGACCACTATCTTCTTAACGGTACTAAGATGTGGATCACAAATGCTCAATACGCAGATATCGCTTACGTATACACAAGAACAGGAAAAGAGAGAAAGAACCTTTCGACTTTCATCCTAGAAAAAGATAAAGGTCACTTTGACTTTGGTAGCCCTATCCACAAAATGGGAATGCGTGCATCACCTACTGGAGAGCTAATCTTTGACAACTCTAAAGTTGGACTTGAACAACTAGTTGGTAACGAAGGTGATTCAATTTATCACATGATGAAAAATCTTGAGATTGAAAGAATCACAATTGCAGGTATCTCACTTGGTATCGCACAAGCTTGTGTTGATCAGTGTATTAAATATGCTAACGAAAGATCACAATTTGGAAAAAATATTGGTGAATATCAAATGATCCAAAAAATGATCGCAGAGATGGCAACAGAAACTGAAATGATGAGAAACTTCCTCTACAACGTAGCTTACCGTTACGATCAAGGAGAGAAAGGTCCAGTAGTTGCAGCTCAGGTTAAACTTGCGATTCCAAAGATGGCAACTAAGATTGCTCTTGATGCTATCCAACTTCACGGTGGATACGGTTACTCAAGAGAGTTCCCAGTTGAGCGTATGATGAGAGATAATAAGCTTAATGAGATTGGTGCTGGGACAAATGAGGTGATGATCATGATTATCGCCAAGAACCTACTCAAGGCCGCTCAAGCGTAATTCAGAATTCAATTTTCATATAACAGGCCAAGTAGTTTCAAGTACTTGGCCATCTATTTCGATAAATATTACAACTCCATTGCGACGCGCAAAAACGTTAGGTAGTATCCCTCAATTCGATGGGAGGGATAATGAACAACAAAATCAAAAAATTAATACTTCTTGCTGCTGTTTCAACACAGGCACTTGCACTTGTAAAAGTTGATGGAAAAGTCGATGTCTATAATTGTAATGAGTTAAAGCGTGGCCAAGAAATGAGAGTAAACTTCTCACCAAGCTTCAGTCGTACACGAGTTGAGATGAAGTACACGCTTAAGCGTGCAAACGTTGCAGGCGAACACTATCTCGCTTATATCAATTTAAATATAAAATCTGATAATTCCAAATTACGCACTCGTTTACTTAGACATATTAAAAGCTGCTATGAAACCAAAGGATCAAACCTTGTTGATGGTGCAGGAAGAAGATTAAGTTTAAGACTATGGGATAAGAGCACTAGAGTTGATAAACCACCAAAGGTAAATATCGGTCTCCAAGGTAGAGGTGCTCGTTCAAATTCGAGAAATTACGCTGTTGATTTATCTTGTGGAACTGTTGTTCATGAAGCACTTCACTTAATGGGCCTAGTAGATGAATACGAAGAAAAGTGGAATGCTTGGAATCCAAATATTCTTGCACGTGTAACATCGAAACCAATTGTGAGTACAAGTACAGGTGCACCTGTTGCAATGAATTGTCGTGTCTTAGGAGCTAAGCACTCCGTCATGAGAAACCACGGGTATTTGAATTATAGAAAAGACGTAATATTCACAAAGCATATGGACACAATTATTTATGCAAATTGTAAGCCTAAGAATAAAGATGTTTATTCATGTATGAAGAATGCTTATCGAACAACAGAGGACCATGGTGGATTCTATGGCTGTCGAGAGATGGATAGTTCATGCTTTGATGAAAATTGGCAAGGTTATTAAAACTCCATACTACTATCGTGCCACTCTCCTACCTCTAGATCACCATGGCTTGATTTAGCAGGAACAGCTTTAAGACTCTTATTTACTTTTTTAAATGACTTATAATTTACCACATGAGTACTTGCTGAAGCAGGTGCTCTTGTTTTGATCTTATCAACTTCGGCCATCATCTGACGTCCCATCTTTTTAATCGTTCTAGTACTATCTAGATTGTGAGCATCAAGTCTTTGCTGGTAATCCTTTTCTATTTGAGCAAGCTTAGTCTTATATTGAAGCTCGGTCATTTTTAGCTTTTTAAGTTCCGATAATTCGTTTGATACTTTAGTAAGATCACTCTTACTCTTAGCGACGATGGCCTTTAAAGACTCAATATGGCTTTTCTTACTATCAAGTGTCTGACTAGCAATGGCCTGAATTTTCTTATCGGCCATATATTTCATCTTTTCCATTTTAAGCTTATCAAGCTCTTGAGACATACTTGAGATGATTTGATTTTTCTTTTTAAGTTTTACACTACTTTGATACTTACCATAACCTAATAGTAGAACACCCACTAAAAGAGCTATATTTGACGTCGAAAAAATAGATGCACTACTCTTCTTCGACTTTGTTCTAGATTTGCGAAGCTTCTTCGTTGTCGTTGAATACTTCTTAATACTGTCTGGTCTAAATTCTTTTAAAGTTTCCATGTACCTATTTTAAGTAAGATCTGGAAATTAACTAAGGATATTAAGCGTGAAAGAGTAAAATTAGATACTTAGAGTAATTTTTGGGAGTAGATCCTAGGCCAAAAAAGTTGGCGGCCTAGGACAATATTGGCCTAACGACCAAGAAACTGGTTAGCAAATTGCTTTGCCATAGGATTAATAAGTAAATGCATGATTGTGATAACTGCAAAAGACGTGACAATTATCATGTAAGGAAACGAATTCGTTAATTCAAATTCTTCGGCGCTTGTGGCTTTAGCTCCATGGCCTAAATTAACATCATGTTGTCTCATAGTATTCTCCTTGCTAGCGCGTGGAAGGGAGTTTCACCCTTTTCTATATTGTAACGTAGTTTTCCACTAAATAAAACCTAGTGAAATGGTTATTATGATAACCTATTGTAATCACGTACTAAAAAAACAGACTTAGATCATTAAATTCATAAAATTTAACCATTTAAGATTTATTTGGTAGTGTATGTGGATTTTAAAATTAAATGAACAATTCTAAAGGTTTAGCTATGAATGATATGCAAAAAGAAATCGTTGAAGGCCTAAAGCGCTTTCGCCTAGAAAAAATAGAACCTCTAATGGAGCACGATGACTTTGAAGGTAAATTCCGTATGGAAATCTTCAACGAACTTGGAGAACTTGGCTTTACAGGAATGACAGCTTCAGAAGAATACGGTGGATTAGATTTACCATGTCAGGATTATAGTTACGCACTTGAAGAGATTGCAAAATCATCAGTTGCCTATGCTGTAACAATCTCAGTTTCATCAATGGTACAAACGATTATCAATACTTTTGGAAACAAAGAACAAAAAGAAAAATACCTACCTCCTCTAACGAGTGGTCAGGCCATTGGTGCCTTTGCCCTATCAGAGTCAGGAGCAGGCTCAGATGCAGCAAGTTTGAAAACTACAGCTAAGAAAGTTGAAGGTGGATATATCCTTAACGGTTCAAAGCTTTGGATCACTTCAGGTGGAATTGCTAAAACTTATGTTGTCATGGCAAGAACTGGTGGAGAAGGAGCAAAAGGCGTTTCTGCATTCATCGTTGAAGATGGAACAGAAGGTTTTACTTACGGTAAGAAAGAAAAAAAGATGGGTTGGAATATCTCTCCGACTCGTGAACTACTTTTCGAAAATTGTTTTATCCCTGAAGAAAACCTGCTTCAAAAAGAAGGTGAAGGTTTTAAAGTTGCCATGAGTGGGCTTGATAAAGGTCGTGTTGCGATTGGCTCAATCTCAGTTGGTTGTGCTGGGCGTGCTCTTGATGAAGCAATTAAATATTCATTAGAAAGACAGCAATTTAAACAGGCTATTTTTGACTTCCAGGGACTACAATTCATGATGGCCGATATGGCCTGTGATGTAGAAGCTGCAAGACTACTAGTTCAAGCAGCAGCTAAATCAATTGATGATGGAAAGTCTAATCAAAAACTTGCTTCAATGGCAAAAATGCGCGCAAGTGATACGGCCATGAAAGTAACAACTGATGCCGTCCAGATCCTTGGTGGTGTTGGTTATACGAAAGAATATCCAGTTGAGCGTTTCATGAGAGATGCTAAGGTTCTTCAGATCGTTGAAGGGACTAATCAGATTCAAAAAGTTGTTATTTCAAGACAACTTAAAAAGGAATATGGGCAATAATGCAAATCGAATTTAATTCATATATCCAAGAATCTGATAAGACAGATTTAATCCAAAAGGAAGTTGATAACTTTCTTGCATCGGAACGTTTCGATTTTGTTAAAACGCTATCTGATAAAAAATATCAAAATCAATGTCATACTATCTTTGAACGCTTTAAAGATCGCTCACACTTTGTTCAAATTGGTATTGGTGGAAGTTCACTTGGGCCAGAAATGTTAATCTCGGCACTATCAAAGAATACAGACCGCACATTTCATTTTATAAATAATATCGACCCAGATAAAACTGCTCAGCAAATCAATCAGATTAATTTTAAAGATGCCCTTTTCTATGTTGTATCAAAGTCTGGTGGAACTGCTGAAACACTCGCATCATTTGCCATTATGGTTAATGAGCTCAAAAGTCATGGTGTAAAAGAAAGTGAGCTTGCTAATTACTTTGTCTTTGCCAGTGACCCATCAACATCTCAATTAAGAGAGCTTGGTGATGACCTTGGAATTACAACTTTAGATATCCCAACAAATGTTGGTGGCCGCTTCAGTGTTCTTACTCCTGTAGGATTACTACCTGCTCTATTTGCCGAAATTGATATCGAAGAATTATGTCGTAGTGCTTTTTCATTTGGAAGTGAATTATCAAATCTTGATAGCTTCAAAAAAGCGGTATCCATGATTTTAAATCATCATGAAAATGGTTATGACCAAACTGTCTTTATGCCTTATTCAAGCCGCTTAAGAGACCTTTCGTTTTGGTTTATTCAGCTGTGGGCAGAGAGTCTTGGGAAAAAAGACAAAGATGGAAAAAGAGTTGGACTAACACCAATTCCAAGCTACGGTGCAACAGACCAACACTCACAGATGCAATTATTCATGGAAGGCCCACTTAATAAAGTGATGCTTCTAATAAATATCAAAGAAAGTGAGCACGATTTAAAATTAGAAAATCAATTTGATCACCCAAAACTTCAAAAGCTCAGTGGATTCACTTTGAAGAATTTAATGGATTCAGAGTTTTTTGGAACAAAGAAAGCACTTGAAGAACAAAACGTTCCACATATTGTTTTTAATATAAATAAACTTAATGAAGAAAACTTGGCCAAACTAGTTATATTTTTTGAATTTTTAACGGCCGTCACAGGTTTTTGCCTAAAGATTGACCCTTTTAATCAACCAGGAGTTGAGGCCGGGAAAATATATAGTTTTGAATGGCTTCATAACCTATGAGAATTACTCGGTTTATCCACATAGAAATGTTTTCCAATCTTGATTAAAATTGGGCCAGTGGTTAAAATTTACGGGTATATAACGAACTTCATAAAGTATTGAAAGGACAATTTAATGAGTGATGACGCTACTCTAGTTTTAACTGATATTAAAGCAGCCTTAGCTTCGGCAAATAAAGAAGCTGAAGATAAGCCAGCGGCCCTTCTTGTAGTAGGAGGAGAACTCAACGGAACTCTTTTTGATCTTACAGAACAAGAACTTACTGTTGGCCGAAGTGCAAAGTGTGAAATCCCACTAGAGTTCAATGGTATCTCTAGAGAGCACTTTAAGCTTAACGCTACTGAAGAAGGTTATAATGTAGAAGACCTTGGTTCACGTAATGGAACTTTTTTAAATAATAGTAAAATCGAAGCTCCTACTGAACTTCAAAAAGGTGACATTATTAAAATGGGTGCTATTGCACTTAAGTATCTCCCAAAAGGAGACCCAGAGAGGCTTACTTACGACAAGCTTCAACTAGAAGCTAATACAGATGGATTAACTTCTTGTTATAATAAGTCATACTTTAATAAGAAACTTGATTTAGAAGTAAAGAAATCAAAAGTAACGGGAACTCCCCTATCTTTAATTGTTTTCGATCTAGACCATTTCAAAAAACTTAATGATAACTACGGACACGATGCTGGTGATTATGTTTTAAAAGAGCTAGCTGAAGTTATTCGTACAAATGGAATTAGAGAAACAGATATTTTTGCTCGTTATGGTGGTGAAGAATTTGTTGTTTTACTTCCAAAAACTAATATTAAACAATCATACGAAATTGCTGAGCGCCTAAGAAAGGCAGTTGAAACTCACGATTTTATTTACGACGATAATAAGTTGCCTGTAACTGCATCTATTGGCGTTTCCGACTACAGACAAGGAGTTAGTAGCGGGACAGATCTTTTTAAAAGAGCCGATGCTGCTGTCTACAAATCCAAGGAGGGAGGAAGAAACCAGGTTAATTTCTATCGCGACTAGTTCGTACTAATGGAAATAATAGAAAATACTAAAAATAGAATTAACCTTCTTCCTGAACACTTAATTGATCAAATCAAGGCCGGTGAGGTTGTCGAGCGCCCGGCCAATGTTCTAAAAGAATTACTAGAAAACTCAATCGATGCAAATTCGAGTAAGGTTCGAGTTACCATTTTAAATAATGGCCTTGATCTTATTGCTATTGAAGATAATGGTGATGGTATGTTCTTTGATGAACTACCCTACGCTTTTTGTCGTCACGCAACTTCTAAAATTAATAACTTTGAAGATATATATCGCCTAAATACCTTTGGCTTCCGTGGCGAGGCACTTGCTTCAATTTCATCTGTTGCAAGAATCTCATGTCACTCCGCTCCTCGCGCGAATCCTGAACAGGGAGCTAAATTTGTTATTCATGGCGCGCAAACTGTCGAGCATTCAAAATATGCAAGTCACAAATGTGGAACTTCTACATATGTAAAAGATTTATTCTTCAACACTCCTGTACGATTGAAGTTTGTAAAATCAGGTCAGAGTGAAAAGAATGCACTTAAACGTGTAATCAATTCATTTCTTATCAACTACCCTCACGTTGAATTTGCGATTACATGGGAAGATAATGACCCTGAAATATATAGAGCGCAAGATGATATAAAAACTCGAATAGGCGAAATATTTAAAAAGAAAAGTCGAAAACATCGCCCTGAGATATTTGATACTGATGGAGAATATCTTGGATCTCACTGTAAAATGTATATCTCTAAAGACTCGTCTAAAGGATATAGCGGGAAACAACAGTATCTCTTCGTCAATAATCGACTCTTCACAGACAAGAAGCTTCATCAAATTATCATTCGAAATATGGAAAAGATTTGGCAACCAGGTCAAACTGGTGACTATATCATGCAATTACATGTTCCAGAAAATGAGATCGATGTAAATGTACACCCAAATAAAACGATTATTAAATTCTTAAAAGCAAACGAGATTTTTTCTTTAACCAGCGCCACTGCAAAGAAGTTAATCTCAGAAAATGAAGATAAAGTAGAACTCAATACACTTGCTATTGATGAAGAAGAAACAAATTTAAACTCACTTTCAAATAGTTTATTTAATACAGGATTTTCTGGGCATATCGAATCAAACTCTAATCAATCGAGTTTAGATCTCTCTCGCTTTCAACAAGAAATCGATGGCCATGGTCAAAGCTCTTTATTTGACTCTGGTGTTCAGCACGAATTAACAATTTGTGCTCTTGGAGATAATTTATTTCTCTTAAGTCACATTGATCGCGGAGCATACTTTCTGGATGCACAGAATTTAATAGAGAAACTAATGGAAGTAGTGGATCTCGATAAGATGACTCCTCTTCTTATTTCTGAGCCAATTTCATATGATCAAAAAGAGATGGAAAACCTTCCGCAATACTTTAAATTCGGCTTTGAAGTTGACCGACTAGATGAACATACATGTGTTCTTCGCTCCGTCTCTCACCTCTTTGAGGACCTCCCTTATGCAAAGATGTGTGAAAATTTATTAAACGGTGAAGAGATTATAAAAGATGTCTTCATTCAAGGAAGTGATATTAGAAAGCTTTTATCCATCATTCCTTTCTACGATCTTGTGGAATTAAAACTCGCTAAAACCATTAGTGCAAAAAAACTGAAGAAGTTACTCAAATGACAAATAAATTAATTCTCATATTAGGTCCAACAGCTTCTGGAAAAACCGGATTAAGTATCGATCTCGCCAAGAAAATAGGTACTGAAAAATGCCATGTTATTAATTTTGACAGCGTCCTCTTCTACAATGAACTAAATATCGGTAGCGCCAAGCCAGACGAAAAAGAAATGGATGGTGTCACTCATCATCTGGTAAGCATCTCTCCTATCACACAGGAACTCAATGCTTCTGATTTTGTCGAACTTGCAAAGAATAAAATTAATGAACTCCATAAGAAAGGAATCGTTCCAATTTTAGTTGGAGGGAGTGCATTTTATCTACGAAGCCTTATTAGAGGAATGTATGACTCACCCACAACTGATGAGTCCATCCAAGAAGAAGCAAAGAAACTCTATGAAGAAAGTGGAATGGAGGCGATCGTTAACTACCTTTTAAAGAACGATCCTGAGTCTCTTGAAAACCTCCATGAGAATGACCACTATCGTAGAATTAGAGCTTATGAATATCATCGCATGACAGGTAAGAAGATTTCTGATCAAAAGAAAAGTGCTGATGAAGCAGGCGCATATGACTTCTCAAAGAATATTCATGGTTGGGATACCTTGAATATTTGTCTCGATCTTCCCAAGGAGGAGCATTGGGAAATTATCCTAAAACGTACCAAAGATATGCTTAACCAAGGCCTTATTGATGAAGTCTTTCAAATTATGAAAGACCCTGCCCATCACAAAGAACTAAAAGCATTAAAAACGATTGGATATAAAGAAACAATTCAATTTCTTGATGGTGAAATTAAGGATCATCTGGAATTATGCGAGAAAATTTATTTTGCAACGAGACGCTTAGCAAAGTCTCAAAAAACTTTCTTAAAGAAAGTTTCACCACTTAATCGATTTCATCCTATTAGTGAGCGAAATGATGCCATTAAACTTGCCTGTAACTTCATAAATGAATAAAGTAAGACAATAAAGAAATTAAAGAGGTCAATTTTGAAGAAGATGAAAATTATTATTATTTCTGATGGAACGGGATCAACTGCAAAGGCCATTAGCCGTGCGGCAATGACACAATTCCCAGAAAGTGAAGTCTTCTACACTGGTTTTAAAAATGTTCGAACAAAAGAACAAATCAAATCAATCTTTGATGAAGCAGCGATTCATCATGATCTCGTCATCTATACAATTGTCTCAGCTGAATTAAGAGAATATACAAAAGATATTTCAATGAAAAAGCATGTTAGATCCCTAGACCTTATGGGACCTGTCTTAACAACTTTTTCAAACTACTTTCACCAAGAGCCAAAAAGTGAACCAGGTCTACTTCATGCGGTGAACTCTGAATACTTTGATCGAGTTGCGGCCATGGAGTTTACTCTAAATCATGACGATGGAAGAAATGTTGAAACTCTTCATCTGGCAGATGTAATCTTAGTTGGTATTTCTCGTACTTCGAAAACACCACTTTCAGTGTACCTCTCTCAACATGGTATTAAAGTTGTTAATATCCCAATCATTAATGGACAAGAACTTCCTAAAGAACTTTATGAAATCGATCAAAGAAAAATCTTTGCTCTAACAATTGATCCTGAAGCTCTTTATTCAATTCGTAAAAATCGTTTAAATAAACTTGGGGCAACAGAGCACACTGGTGACTATGCCGATACAAATAAAGTTATCGAAGAGATCGAATGGGCCAATCAAATCTTTAATAAGAATAAACGCTGGCCGGTTTTTGATGTTACCGACCGCGCTCTCGAAGAGACGGCCACTGATATTATGAAGTTGTTACAAATGCGAAAAAATAACATATTTAAACAACTTATGAGTGAGTCAGACGAATAAGTCACTAGAATTACGAAACTCTCAATAAGAATTAATCTAGCTTTTCTTATTATTTTACTAAATTAAATAACCCTTTAAGCCGAAAAAGAGTATACACAGATATATAGGCTGTGAATGTTACGTATTTAACAAAGGGTTCATCGTGTCTTTAAAGCGTTTATTTTCTGGTAAGATCAAGGTCAAGGGAGCTGGGGCAGATGTTCTCTATAAATTTGAAACAAAAGAGCCCACTCTTGATGAGATAATGATGACAAATTTTAGGGACCTGCAATTTAGCGAAGAAGAAAAAAGGGTCCTAACCGCAAAAAATCGTCGTGACATCTACCGCTTTCAACATCTCAATCAAAAAGAAATCTCTAAATACGCAACTAACCTTTTAACACTCATTAAAAAATCAAAGAAAGATAGAGTTCAAGTAGAAACAGATCATGCAGGTACACTTATTTGTCTTGCACTAATCTACTCAGGAAAGATTCCATCACATATTGATGTCCATTTTAAGTTGAAATCTGCTCCGCTGAGTTTATTTCCAAAGCAATTAGCTAAGAATAGATTTCCAGGACATAATGTTTCAATTTCAATATGTAATTCAGAAAGTTGGTTAACAGACTTTCGTTCTCTACAGAAAGTTCCTGATCATATTGAACTTAGTCATATTTCACCACAAGAAGACCTCGATCTCGTTGGCTAAACATTGACAATTGGCGACATTCCTTCAATCATTTAATTAGTGAGAAAACTAATCTTTCTTCTATTTATTTGTGCCAGTACATTGGCCAATTATCCTTATCTAGACTTTGATACGTCTAGCTTAAAGTTAAACTCATATACCTATCGACGCTATATTAGGCCTCAACTTCGTTCCATGAAGAAAGACTTTTACTATGTCGTCAAAAGAATCACCTATACATCTCAAGACTTTATCAACTTAAGAGAAAATAGCCTTAATTTAAACCTTGCCTTTGATGAAGCCTATGAAAAATGTCGTAGGAATCAAAAGCTTTGTTATGAAGATCTTAAAGATGTTATGGGAAGAATCCAGGCAATTGAGCGAAATGTAAAAAGTCTTAGAGATGACTTTATAAAACTACCAAAAAAGCAATACGATAAAGTTGATGGCTACATAGCACTACTTTCTAATCTTGATCAAATTGACAGTTATAATTTACAGATACAGTCTTATGTTCAACTACTACATCTAACAGATAAGACTAACTTTGCTATCTATGCTCCACGTATTGATAAGTATCGAAGCTATGTAAAACAAATTTATAATCTTGCTAACGACTCATTTCTCTATATTTTACCTACGGAACTAAAACCATCTTTCGAGCAATTTATTGATAATTTCCTCTCTCCTGTTGAGGTTTATATGATTCCTCAAATGAATAAAGATTGGTTCTTTGATCGCTTAGGTGATTTAAATATGCAGTGGAATGTTTTTCACATGGATCTTGAAAAAGGTCAGACTGGTTTTCCAAAAGAATACGTTAGAAACGTAAAAATCATGCATCGTCGTTGGAATTCAATTTTAAAACTGATGTTCTAATCATGCATAGAGGTCGACTCCGGCTCCTGCCTCTCGTCGACATACCGTCCATCCTGGACATAAAAAAGGCTCCGTAAGGAGCCTCTCTTTATATAAGAAATTTAAATCTTAATTAGATTTTAGAACCTCTACCGTACTTCGTCTGAGTTTTCTTTCTTCTCTTCTCAGCAGCTTGTAGCTTCTCTTTATTTCTAATAGAAGGTTTCTTATACTCTTGTCTCTTTCTGTATTCTCTAATAACACCGAAAGCTTCGCAGTATCTCTTGAATTTCTTAAGAGCTCTTTCCGCACTTAATCTTTCATCGATCTCGATTTTGATTGAGTAATCTTTAGACATAACATTCACCTCCTTCTATTTTTTTTTCTCACTACCTTTAACGACAGCTTTAATGAGATTTCTTCGTGGCTTAACGCCGCAAATTTTGTCTAGCTTAAATTGGTATGTTAAATTACACGACGGCCCCACATTGTGTCAATGGCCAGTATAAAATAGGTAATTTATGCAACAAGGTTTATTTAACGCACCAGATTCTAAATCAACTCCTCTCGCTCATCAGGTAAGGCCTGAAAGCAGGCAAGACTACGAAGGGTTTGACGCACTTGCTAAGCGTTTTCCTTTCTTACGTGGCGAAAATATACCTTCATTAATAATATGGGGACCTCCAGGTAGTGGGAAAACGACTTTGGCGAAGGTTTTAGGCCATGAAATCAATGCTAATTTCTATGAATTCAGTGCCGTTCTCTCTGGTGTGGCAGACCTTAAGAAACTCATTCATAAGGCCCAAGAAGAGTCTCAGGACTACCAAAGAAAATCGATTATCTTTATCGATGAAATTCATCGTTTCAATAAGGCCCAGCAAGATGCTCTACTTCCACACGTTGAACAAGGAAGTTTCATCTTAATTGGTGCAACAACTGAAAATCCCCGACGCAGTGTAAATCGTGCACTCCTATCTCGAATGAAAATCATTGAGCTAAAATCTTTTTCCACAGAAAAGATCCGCTCTCTTATTACGAAAACAGTTGAAAAGCTAGAGCGTAAACTTTCAAAAGAACACCTTGATCTTATTTGCGATTACGCTAATGGCGATGCACGTATAGCTCTAGGAAGCTTAGAGGTTATCTATTCTCTTGATGAGGATGTGGATTTTGAAACAGTAAAAAATATCATCAAAGAAAATTCACGAAACTTTGATGCCGGTGGAGACCGTCACTATGATGTTATCTCGGCCTTTATAAAGAGTATGAGAGGAAGCGATCCTAACTCGGCCATTTTATGGCTTGCTGTTATGCTTGATGGTGGAGAAGATCCTGTCTTTATTGCAAGAAGACTCGTCATTTTTGCCAGTGAAGATGTCGGAAACGCCGATCTAAATGCACTAACAGTGGCAACAAATGCTCTTCATGTCGTTCAAAATATCGGTATGCCTGAAGCACGTATTACACTGGCCCAGGCAACAACTTATTTAGCAAGCACAGTAAAGAGCAATGCTGCCTACATGGCCATAAACGAGGCCCTCGCTTACGTAGAAGACTCTCAAACAATTGAAGTTCCAGAGCACTTAAAGAACTTTCCCGATAAATACCATAAAGTGAAATATCAATATCCACATAGCTTTGATGGATCATTTGTCAGACAACAATACTCTCCAGAAGGTACGCCTAAGTTTTATCACCCAAAAGAAATTGGTGTGGAAAATAATATTAAGAAGCGTTTATCTGAGCTGTGGGGAGATTAATCCCAACGCGAATAAATAATGAAAGCGTCAGTTTGTAGATCTTTTGTAATAAAGAAGAAACCAATATTTGATTCAATATAGCAGCTCATTGAATAGTCTTGACCAGGAACTAGCTCTAGGCATCGACTCTTTGCCCTTCCTGATGGCGTCTTTGAGAAGTTTATCGCATTCCTACTATTACAACCATAAAGCTCTAGAGTTGCGCGAATAAGAGCAATTGATTCCTCAAGAGGCTTATCTTCAAGATCAATATCAACTTCATCCATATTTACTTTGAAGGCACGACTATCCACATTTAGGTCATATGTTAATTTCTTAATACAATTTAAAGATGCTTTTGTGTAAGCAGTAGCATTAAAAGATATTAGTAAACACGCTAGTAAAATGTATTTCATAATAAGTTCGCCCTAATAAACTATATTCTTTGTTAGAGGGTCTTATACAAAAGAGCTCCTCAGAAATCTACATTTTTCGTATATATTTAAAAAAATGACATCTTAGCAATGCGTCTAAGCACTGTTATTAGGTAGATATAGATATTTTATTAGAGATGCTTAATTTTAGTATTAGCCATTTTAATAGTTTTGTCCTATAAATGCTCCACACACACAAAACATCATAGGGAAAACCGAGGGGTAAATGATGAAATTCACTATCGCAGTAGCAACACTACTTTTCGCACTTACGACTAACGCAACAGAATTAAACAACTACTATCCAAAAGAAACTGAACTTCACCTATCAATGAAATCAAATAATAGTGAAGCTCTAAAAGAGCATCTTTTTGATGTACTAAATTCAATGCACCAAGAAACAAATGGTCGTGACCTATTAGGATGTGACTCAAATAAAAGAGGAAAGTGCTATAGACAAAGAAGCCTTGGTTATAAAGGTGCTAGAAAAGTTCTTTTCGGAAAGCTACACCTACAAGAAGATAACAATGGATATTTCATTGAAGATGTTTACTGCCAAAAGAAACTTAGAAGACGTCAAACACGTTCAATGGGACCAGGACAAATCCCTAATTCAAATGTTTTAAACTGTGAGCACACTTGGCCACAATCAAAATTCTCAAGAAGATTTTCAAAAGGTCTTCAAAAATCAGACCTTCACCACCTATACCCAACAGATTCAAGAGCGAACTCAGTAAGAGGAAATTATGAATTTGATAATGTTGATGGTTTCCCTGTAGATTATGAGAACTGTACAGCTTCTCAAACTCAAGGAAATGGTGCTTTCGAGCCACCTGCAAAACACAAAGGAAATGTTGCAAGAGCACTTTTCTACTTCTCTGTAAGATACGATATCCAAATCTCAAGTCACCAAGAACAAGTACTTAGAGAGTGGGATAAGCAAGATCCAATCGATGCTGAAGAACTAAAAAGAAATGAAACAATCTTTAGAGTTCAAAACAACAGAAACCCATTCATCGATATTCCAAACCTTGCTGACAGAATCAGTGATTTCTAGAAATCAACACTTTTAGATATAAAATAAAAAAGCCTTCTGAATAGAAGGCTTTTTTTTATTTAAATATACTTATTACTTTTTGAACTTCTTGCTGACCTCTCTCATTGAGTCCTTCAAGAAAGACTGTTGCAACAGCTGCATTGGCCAATGTTACTAAAACACTAAGAAAGAATAGAAATTTGAGCATGGGGAGACTCCTTTTCCCGTTAATAATATATTTGTAACATTCGTATAAAATTTTCTCAAATTCTAAATTATTAAGATTGTGTGAAGATAGAATTTTAAAGAAAATAGGAGTATAAGAAAGTATGTTTCAATTTATACGCAATCTATTAAATCAAAAAGGTTTTAACGCCAAGGCCAAACGAGCATTCACAAATTACTATCGCTTTGCAAGAGAGTCTAAATCGTATCTCTCTTATTGCAATAAGATGCATGGTATTGAGTGCTTCATGCAAAATAACCTTTCAAAAAAGCAATTTGAGGCCCTCACTGCACACTTTAAGCCCAATATGAAAGTTCTAGATATCGGCTGTGGAACTGGTGATCTCACCGAGTACTTTGCTAAGAATTATAAGTTAAAGGCCAAAGGAATGGACCTTGTCGAAAGTAAATTCAAATATAAAGAGGCCAATTTTGAAACAACATGGCTTGGAGAGAATGAGTATGACCTAGTCATCTCATTAGATGGCTTCTACATGCTAAATGACCTATATCGAACTCTTAATAAAGTAATGGATAGTCTTAAGCCAAAGGGAAAGTTTGTTCTTACCTACACCTCTGAGAGACCTTTTGAAAAATCTCGTCTTGGTAAGGCATTAAAAAAACGAAAACACGATGTAAAAGACTTCACTCAAGATGATAAGGTCTTCAACAATAAGGCAAAAGATCTTCTCGAAGAAATGAAGTCTTCTTTTATTGAAGAAGGTAATTCTAGTCTATTTCATACTAAGTACAACGAAATCAAGAAGAATGTTGATTCACACCAAAATGGAAAGATGTATCGTAGTCTAGTAACAATTTATAAGTAGTTAGAAAGAAGAAATGTTGGCCAAGAGTCTTATTTGTCAGGCTTTTGTGAACTTGTTTTACTTTGATATCTTCAAACTTTATATTTTAAAATATGAAGACTATCGTACTCATCTCTTTCGCCCTCTTTCTAACATTTAAAACCTTTGCAAGTGAAATCAATAATATTGCGATCTCAAGCCACGTGAATGAGTTTTCAATCATTGATTCAAAATATGCAAGGGAGATCTTTCTAGGACTCCCTGTGAAGAACACCTATGCGGACCTCGTACATGGATTAGTCTTTCGCTATCATAAATACTTCTTTTGCGTTAGAGAGCCTTCACATAAATTTCACTGTCACCTCTACTTAAATGGCCTAGGACAAGGGAAATTATCCGCCTATGATACCGATACTGATTTTGGAAAAGGGGCAATTAGTGAGTTTTTAGGAACAAAGCGTGAAAATGGTAAAGCAAAAATCAGCTACGATAACAACCATCTAAGAATAAACTTTTCTGGAAAATTGGCAGAAAGGTTCTGGCTTAAACTCGATCTCATTAAAGATAGTTTTCATAATATAAATGGTAAAAAGTTTGAGCTAAGAAGTGGAAAGCATCTAAATTGCTATATGCATTCCGGTGAGAAGAAATCCGAATATAAATGCCAATTCAATGTTCCTATAAAAGAGAACTTAAAAGACATAAAAAAGGACCTCATCTGAGATTATAATGAGTTTATCTTATGAGATCTTTTAATTCTGTATAAAAATGTTTAAACGATTTACCTACTTTCTCCAACTCATCATAAGGGTATGACTCAGATAAAAGCTCTTCATTAAACAGATCTTTTCGAGACTCATTACCGATAGTAAGATTTGCACCGATTTTTGAAACTTTATTTTCTTCAAAGTCGCTTTTTTTTAATCTTGTAATAGAGTTAGTTAAGTCTTTAATTTTATAATATTCACCAATTTCATTCAACTTTTCGACATTAAAGTAAGCCCATGATTCTATATTCCAACAAGGCGTCATTAATATTATATTTCTGACATACTTATCAGCTTGCCTAGTATTAAAATCAAAGCTTGAAATTAATTTATCTTTTACATCCATCTTAAGTTTTGAAAACTTCTCCTCTAAACAGATTCTTTTTTCACTAGTATATTTAGAAAAATCAGTCCACGCTTCATCTCCATCACTAAAAATTATAACCTTTTCACCCATATATAATAATTCAGAAATAGCGTGTGATATTCTTTCTCTATAATCTGGAGACATCCATTTATTAGCAAAGTACTCATTATCCTGTGAGACATTAATAGAGGAAGTCGGATATAGTCTACCAATTAAGTTAAAGACAAAAGCTTCTATACCGTCTCTTGTCCCATCAAACTCATCTTCATTTATAATAGTAATAAGTTTTTCACCAGGCATGATATTTACTAAGTAAACTCGAAAGATTTTTATTAATCTTCAAACCTTTGCTAACTCGTGATAACTCTACTTCATTTAAGTTTCTTACTTGGAAGCTGTCATTTTCAGAGCTTTTGGTTTTACAAAGTATTAAAGAGTCGTGACTATCAAGTTCTTCAGAGCTTTTAATATAAATACTATTATCTATCACAAAAGGATTGTGCGATGTAATAAAGAGCTGTTTTTTAGATTTCATAATATACGATATCCATTCAGGATGGAGACCATTTTCAACTTCATCAATCAAATAAAAGGTTTTAGAAGTTAGTATTTGAGAAACACAAAATACAAAGAAACGTTTTTCTCCATCAGTCAATGACTGAGTAAGTGGTAGAATCTCTAAGTTCTTATTTTTCAAGAGGATGTGAATGGAAGCCGATAAATTATACTTTTTTCCTTCTTCTAAATTTATATTAAAATTAAAAAAAGTAAATAAAAGTTCAGAGAATCGACTATTTTTAAAAAAGTAGCTCATACTAGGAAGCTTCAAAAGTTCATCTTTTAAATGTCCTCCGATATCGTCTGGATTAACTTTAAAAAGTGGATCTTTTTTTAAGTTCTTAGATAAATAGTCAATTATTATATTTATAAATAAATTGTTAAAAATAGCAGATGGATTACTCCCATACTCTACACTATGCCCACTCCCATTAATTTCGAGCCTTATTTTTATATTAACAAAGTCTTGTATTGACTGTTGCGTATAATTAAAATTGCTTGGAAAAGTTGCGGGAATATCCTGTAGAGAAAATCGATAATTACTATAGTCTGTTAAAAGTTGAAAATGAATTACGTCTTGAAGTAGCATTAATATTGAATGATCGAGAAAGTTAGGCCTATTTTTATCATTTAAAACTTGCACTATACACGATCGATTACTCGGATCAAAAGATTGCTTATTTACTGACGACAAGTTGTTAATATTCAATTTCCTTGAATAATCAACATTACTACTTATAAAGTCTTTATGTTTGTATAACTCTAGCTTTTCAACATTATTACTTCTAAAAAAAGTAAAAAGGGTTTCGTTCTTATTCATGCAAGTAATTAGATAAGAAAAGGGAACTACACTTGCCTCATCATTAATCTGTAAAACCTCAGCACTCTTAAGATGATAAGTAACTTTTGTATCCGGCAAACCTGAATAAGTAACTTCATATTCTAAATCTATTGGCCCATTAAAATCAAAGTATTCAAACTTATTTTCTAAAAAAGGGAATAGTACCTTATTTAAAAAATGAGTCTTCCCAGCGCCATTTTTACCTATAACAACATTTATATTTTTGTCAAAATTGATCTCTGAAGCATCATATGATGTATATTTATGAATGTTAAGTTTACTTAAAAAATTCATTAAAATCCTTTTTTATAATATATCACGTGTATGCTCAAATACAAAACTCCACTATTCATAATAAAAAAGGACCTCATCTGAGGTCCTTTTTCTATATTAAAATGTTTTTATTCGCCTAGAATAACCCTTCCCAATCTGTTGTTTGAAGAGTGTTGATTACGTGTCTTAGGAATTTTGACCCTACTTCACCATCAATTAGTCTGTGATCGTATGTGTGAGTTGCATACATCATCTGACGAATAGCAATTGCATCATCTTCAGTAACAATTGGACGCTTCTTCATTGTACCAACACAGAAGATACCAAGTTGTGGTTGAAGGATAACTGGAGTTGCCATAAGGATTCCAAAAGAACCATTATTTGTGAAAGTATAAGTTCCACCTGACATATCATCTAGCGTAAGCTTCTTAGCTCTTGCCTTTTGTACTAGTTCATCTAGCTTTCTAGCAATTCCTCTAATATTTAAGTTATCAGCACCTTTAATAACAGGAACGACAAGTCCGTTACCTGGAACAGCTACAGCACAACCAAGGTTGATATCTTTCTTCATGTGGATTTCATCACCAACAATTGAAGAGTTAACCATTGGGAACTCTTTAAGAGCTTGTACTAGAGCATAAAGGATGAAGTGAGTGTAAGTAAGAGAGAAACCTTCTTCTTTCTTAAACTGATGCTTAAATCCTTCTCTGAACTTAAATAGTTTTGTCATATCAACTTCATCCATCGAGTTAACGTGTGGAGAAGTCATCTTAGAAGCGATCATATTCTTAGCAATCGCTTTTCTCATATTATCCATTGGGATTACTTCAACTCTACCACTTGTCGAAGATGGTACAGAAGAGGCTTGAGGAGCTGGAGCTGCTTTCGGAGCTGCTGGTGCTGACTTTGTAGCCGCTGGCGCAGGAGCTGCCTTAGGAGCTGAGCCTCTATTTTCTAAGAAGTTCATGAAGTCGGCCTTATTAACACGTCCGCCTGCTCCACTTCCTTCAATATGTGCTAATTCATTAAGATCAACACCATGTTTTTTAGCAAGGTTTCTAACTAAAGGAGTGTAGAAACGACGTCCACCTTTTGTCGTTGGACTTGGTTGAGATGAGCTTGCTGCCGGAGCTGATTCTTGAGCTTGGTTAGCAGCAGGTGCACTTGCTGCTGGAGCAGAACTTCCAGCGCTTCCCTGAGGCTTTGATGGATCTGTTTCAACAGATGCGATTTTTACACCAACATCAATTGTTTCACCTTCTTCAAAGAGAATTTCTTCAATACGCCCTTCAAATGGTGAAGGGATTTCAGACTCAACTTTATCAGTCGAGATCTCAAGAAGAATTTCATCAATTTCGATCATATCACCTACAGACTTATGCCATTTTGTGATTGTTCCATTTGTAATAGACTCACCCATTTGTGGCATAACAACATCTTCAAGAGTATCTGAAGATCCTGTTGCTGCAGGAGCTGCTTGTGCTGGCTCAGCTGCCGCTGGAGCAGGAGCTGCTGCTTCAGAAGAACCTGATGCTGAAACCTCTGCATTCATATCATCGTCAACTGCTGCGATTTTTACACCAACATCAATTGTTTCACCTTCTTCAAAAAGAATCTCAACGATCTTTCCAGAATATGGTGATGGAATTTCTGATTCAACTTTATCAGTTGAGATCTCAAGAAGAATCTCATCGATTTCAATTGTGTCACCAACTTGCTTGTGCCACTTTGTAATCGTTCCGTTTGTAATAGACTCACCCATTTGTGGCATTACGATATCGTTTTTCATAATCTTTATCCTTATATATTAAAATTAAAAATTGATCGATCTTCCCTTAGCATTAAGTACAGACTCAGCTAAGAACTCTCCAAGAGTTGGGTGTGGATGAATTGTTGCAAACATTTCTTCGTCAACACCTTCCATTTGTCTAAATAGAACATACTCATGAATTAATTCTGTCGCGTGAGTTCCTACAATGTGAGCACCAAGCATTTCACCATCTTCACCCATAAGAGTTTTTACAAACCCATCAGTTTCATTAGATGCCATGGCCTTACCATTTGCAGAGAATGGAACCTTACCAGCAGTGTATTTAATACCTTGCTCTTTAAGAGCTCTTTCAGTGTAACCAACAGATGCAACTTGTGGCTGACAATAAGTACAACCAGCAACATTCATCTTATCTAGTGGGTGTGGATGCTCACCTGCAATTTTTTCAGCAGCGATGATTCCCTCGTGAGAAGCAGCGTGTGCTAGTAAAGGAGGTCCCGCAACGTCACCAATAGCAAAGATATTAGGAATATTTGTTTGGTAGTTATTATCAACTACGACAAAACCTCTATCAGTTTTTACACCAACAGTTTCAAGTCCAATACCTTCGATATTTCCTGTCATACCAACAGCAATTAGTCCCATATCAAACTTGTGCTCAACAGTCTTTCCACCTTTAACTTCCGTGATTGTAATGTCATTTCCGTTATTTTTAGCAGATACTTTTTCAACACCAAGAGACATCTTGATTCCGTATTTCTTATAAGCTTTTTCAACAGCTTTTGAAGACTCTTCATCTTCGATTGGAAGAAGGTGTTTTTGTAATTCAAAGATATGAACGTCTACACCAAATGCATTCCAGAAGTAAGCAAACTCAACACCGATAGCACCAGCACCAATGATCCCAATTGACTTTGGAAGCTCTTCCATTTTAATCGCTTCCCAAGCACCAATAAGTCTCTTCCCATCATGCTCAAGTCCAGGGAATGAACGATAGTGAGCACCAGTTGCAAGGATGATATTTGTTCCTTCAATCGTCTCAGTATGTCCTCTTTTTGAAGTAACTTCGACTTGAGTATTAGTTCGAAGTTTACCGTAACCTTCGATAACTTCGATTTTATTTTTCTTCATTAGGTAAGCAACACCACCAGAAATCTTATTTGAGATCCCCTTAGCGCGTTTAACAGCTTGACCACCGTCTAGGCCCTTAAGCTCAACATCGATACCTAAATCTTTCATATCTGCTAGCTCGTGAACACTGTGAGCAGCTTTAAGAACCGCTTTCGTAGGAATACAGCCACGGTTAAGACAAACTCCGCCTAATTCTTTACTTTCAACGATAGCAGTCTTTTTTCCAAGTTGGGCAGCACGGATAGCGGCAACATATCCACCTGGCCCTGAACCAATAACAATAACATCAAATTTCTTCATAAAATATTTCCTCAAACTATTGACCGTAAGGCCCATAATCAGTATTAAAAGTTTAATTTTAAGGTTCTTCAACGTACTAAAATTAATTAAAATTGGCATGACACATTGCTACGACATGCCAATATTTACAAAACGTTGGAAACCCCTACTACTAGCTTCATTAAAGGAATTACTATCAATTTTACTCAGAGCGAAATTAAAAATATCAATAAGTATTTCCCAGATGGGCTAATAGCACTTGATTTAGAAACTTCTGGACTGTCTCCTTTAGTTGACGAAATTATCGAGATTGCGGCTATTAAAGTCGTTGGAAACAAAATAGAAACTTTTGAGTCCCTCGTAAAACCTAAAAACCCAATTCCTGAATTTACAACGAAAATCCATGGAATCACTGATGACATGGTTAAGGATTCACCTTCAATTGAAGAGGTGTTACCTAAATTTCTCGAATTTTCTGGAAATACGCCACTTGTTGCTCATAATGCAAAATTTGATATTGGCTTTATTGTCTTTGCCATGCACCAGCAAAAGATTGAGCTTCACAAGGCCAAGGTATTCTGTTCATGTAAATTATCTCGTAAGTATGTGAAAGGAAGTGAGAATCATAAGCTTTCATCACTTTGTAAGCACTTTGAAATTCCACTAGAAAATCATCACCGAGCACTAGATGATACAATTGCCTGCCTTCGTGTCTTTGCAAAGACCCTTGATGAAGTGAAATCAAACCGTCAGCTAAAAGAAGGCGAAATCTTAAATATCCGTGACTTCACAAGGGCGAATATGGCCGAAGCACCTGAGATTATTCAACAATTACAAAAGAAGATAGCAAATCAAGAAGTAATCGATATCAAATACAAAGGTGGAAGCTACAAGGGTAAGTTTAGACCAATAAAACCTGTTGCTCTTCTACCGATGCCAGCAGGTGATGTTCTCTATGCCCATTGTTTACTCACTGATATCTACAAATCTTTTGCTATTAAAAAGATTCAAGATCTTCGTGATCATGTTGATAAAGACTCAAAGTAATTATATAAAGACGTCATGCTAGCAGGAAAACCACTTTCATATAAACTCCAATTTGTTGTGATCTTCGTTATTCACATCGCACTTCTCTATTGGATCTATTGGCTTCTTCAAAACACAGGGGCCCTATCAACGATGAAAGTGATGGCCCATTTCACAGGTATTGCAATCTACGGTGCTCTACTAATTCGCGGATGTGCCGCTTGGGCAAAATGGCATCACCTCAATGACATAAAAAAACTTCAAGACAAACAAGATAAAGAAAATAATCAAAAATGAGAAAAGGACTTCGCTCTACAAATGAAGTCAATTCGCATTTTGGTCTTAATCTAGAACCATCTTCATATGAAGTATTCATTCCAAGTCACATGAATGAACTAATTCAAAAAGAAGGACTTGAGGGCATACACGCAAAACAATTTCTCCCATCTAATTTAGAAAACTCAGACGATGGACTAGAAGACCCAATTGGAGATCAACAAAAATACGTCGCCCCCCAGCTTATCCATCGTTACGATAACCGAGCGCTGTTTACACCAACGACTATTTGCCCGGTCATTTGCCGCTATTGTTTTCGCAAAAATGAATTAAGTAGCAAGCACGAAATTTTTAAGGCCGACTTTGAAAAAGTTATTTCCTATTTATCTGTTCATACAGAAATAAATGAAATTATCTTCTCAGGTGGAGACCCCTTTATGCTTTCAGCATCTAAGATAAAATTCTACCTTGAAGAATTTAGCAAATTATCACATATACAGTTCATTCGTTTTCACACTAGAACACCTATTTCTTTACCAAAATATATTTGTGACGAATTTATTGAAGTTATTCACAAATTCAATAACAGATTTAACGATATAAATGTAGTTATCCACATCAATCATATTCAAGAAATCACAACAGATGCTATGGACTGTATCAAAAAACTAGGGGCACGCTTTAGCCTTCTCTCACAGTCTGTCCTCTTAAAGGATGTTAATAATAATGTTAGAGACTTAAAGGATTTATTCCTTAAGCTTCATGCATTAAATATTCGTCCCTACTATCTTCACCATCCAGATCAGGCCAAGGGTGCCATGCACTTTTACCTATCAATTGAAGAAGGACGTGAAATATATCGTAAACTGCGTCGTGAAATTCCAGGTTGGCTTCTTCCGCAATATATTTTGGACTCACCTGACGGGTCGGGGAAGAAGAACTTATAATTTTTTAATTTTGAGTATTGACAAATTTTTTCCTCAGCAATATATTTCTTCCACTCAAATAAGCGCGTGTAACTCAGTTGGTAGAGTGTCACCTTGCCATGGTGGATGTCGCAAGTTCGAATCTTGTCACGCGCTCCATTCTCTAATCTAATTTAAGATACTACATACTAATCGAAGATACGCGGCGCTAACGCTTGCTAAACAACCGAATGCTTACGCATTCGGTATCACGCGCTCCTCTTAATTTCGAAATCGGTTACATTTGCGTTCTTCGAACGCTTGTTTCGCTTTTTGAACAAGTTTACAAGTTAATCGAAACTTTTCTTTGGAAAGAATTAAATTATATGCAAAAGAGAATGCAATTATAATTGGGACGTAATCTAGTTTTCAAAGGAGATAAACGTGTCAATTGAACATATTATCCAAAAAAATATTGTAACAATTAACTCTGATGCAACCATCCACGATGCTGCAAAACAGATGTATGAAAAACATGTCGGGGCCATCATAGTAGTCGGTCATAAAGAAGGAAAGAAGAAAACTCCAATGGGCATTTTAACTGACCGTGATATCGCCTTATCTTTTGGAAAGAAAGGAAAGATAGAACCCTACTCGAAAGTAAGTGAGATCATGACCCCAAATGTAGTGATGTGCTCTCCTAAAGACAGTATCGTCGATACAATAAAGAAAATGCGATCCAATGGCGTTAGACGAATCCCAGTTGTTAATGAAAGAGATCAACTTGTAGGAATTATTTCTGCTGATGATGTCATACAGAGATTGGGAAATGAACTTCACGATCTATCTGAGATTATCAATCTAGAAATAGAAAAAGAAGCCTATATTTCAAGTCCCGTAGAAAAGGATCGCCAACTCAATCCACAGATAAAAATTGTCATCTAGGAAAGAACTATGTTCAAAAATCGCAAAGAAGCAGGCCAACTTTTAGGTGAAGAATTTAAAGAGAAGCTACTTGAATTTAAGAATGTAGCAATCATTGCACTTCCAAGAGGAGGTGTTCCCATCGCATTTGAAATTGCGAAAATGCATAAGCTACCCTTAGATATTTTCTGTGTTAAGAAGGTAGGAGCGCCAAATAATGAAGAATTAGCACTTGGAGCAGTTACGGAAGAAGGTATTGGCTACCTTAATCAGAGGATAATTAACCATTTAAATATTGATGACTTACAACTTCATCGTCTAACAAAGCAGAAAAAAGAAGAAGTAAAAAAGCAAGCTCAAGAATTTCGAAATAGCAGGCCACCGATTGACCTATCAGGGAGAAGTATCTTTATCGTTGATGATGGAATAGCAACAGGTGCAACAATGAAGGCGGCCATAAAGTTTTTAAAGAAAGACCATAATATAAAAAATATTTTTGCAGTTGCACCAGTTAGTTCACGTCAGTCATATAATGAAATTATAGATTTAGTTGATGATATTTTAGTCCTAGAGACACCACATAATTTTCTTTCAGTTGGTGAGTTCTATCTTGAATTTCCACAAGTTTCCAACAAAGAAGTTTGTGAGTATCTAGAGACATCAAATGAGCTAAGAAGACAGAAAGAAAAAAAAGAAAGTATACGTAGATTTGAAAATGAAGGTGGTGCTATTTATGAATCACAAGACTTTACGATTAATAAAAAGCACTACCATTCAAAATAAGAATTAATTATTCATCATCTGCTAAATATTCAGTTCCAAGGTGAGCAAAACTCGTCCAAGGGAAAATATCTGAGACAACTTCTTTTATACTGTCGTTGATATCACCTGTATCTTCGATAAGAATTTGTGTCTCATTTAAATCAAAGAACGCATTCTCTACTGACTTTGAAACGATTCCAAATACAGAGAGACTTTTCTTAAAGCTCTTTGTCTTAGAATTGATATCTTCAAAGTGTTCTTTAAAGTCACATATATAAACACTATTATTTTCAAGTTCAGTGCTTCCATCATAGACTTGAATATTAGGAACTGATTTAAATTCTTCGCTAATCATTTCTAAGAAATTACCGTTTCCTTCAAAGAAAAGAAATACTGGAGGTTGATTACCACGAAGTTCATCAAGTGAAGCAATGATCTTTTTCTTATCACTGAAAGATCCAACAAAGAAGCGGGCCTTAGTTTCAGGATTCTTAATATCAAAGCTCTTTTGGAATGAACGATCTACTTTTGTTACAACTGGAGCTGCATTTAAGAAAGACATCTTAATCTTATTTTTAATTTCTTCTGCTCTTTCTTTTAAATTATTAAGTGCTGGTTTCTCAACAAAGTCACATGCACCGTTATTAAGAGTTTCTTGAGCATAACGAGTATCCTCACGTGAAGCACTAGAAACCACAACAACATTTGGGTGGCCAGAGCGATAGTTCTTCTTCAAATATTCAACACCATCCATCTCAGGCATATGAATATCAAGAGTCATGGCATCGACCTTATTATTCTTTAAGAACTCTTGTGCTTCTAGACCATTCATTGCTGTTCCAACAAGTTCAAAGTCATCATCTTTTTCAAATATTTTTGAAAGTAGCTTAACAACTGAAGAACTGTCATCAACAACAAGCATTCTAATAGGCTTAGGAATGATTGGTGTTTTTGCAATTGGTGAAGTTCTAGGTACCGTCTTATCTTTAACGATAGATAGTGGTCTAGGTTTTTCAACAACTTTCTCTTCAGGATCAAGACAATAAACACTTGGCGCCATTGTTTGAAACTCTAATTTTGTATGTTTTAAAGATTCACTAATACCAGTTATAAATAGAGCATTCTTGTGTAAAAACTTTGAGAAATTATTTACAATCTTTTCAATGGAAGTTTGGTCAAAGTAGATAAATACATTTCGACAAAATACGATATCGAATTTCTTTCCACCAATAAACTTTTCTGGTGCAAGAAGATTCATCACACCAAAGCTACAATTTTCTTTAATATGAGAATTAACTTTTGCAAACTTAGAGATCTCTCCAGACCCTCTCATCCAATTCCCTGTTAAGTAGACAGTAGGAATCGATTTAATTTCACGGTAACGATAAACACCATTTTGAGCAATCTTAACACTCTCTGGATCAATATCTGTTCCAACGATTTCATATTTCATACCGGGATAATTCTTTAAGTGATGATTAAAGAACATGGCCAGTGAATAAACCTCTTGTCCACGACTACATGCTGCTGATAGAACACGTATCGTGCTATCTCCCCTCTTTTTCGCATTGGCTACAATGGAATCAAGATTTGTAAGGAGATATTCAAAATGAGTAAATTCTCTAAAAAAATATGTATGGTGAGTCGTAAGCATTGAGATAAGTTGCGAAGACTCTTTATTATAGTTCTTAGTTAAATATTCATAATAAGATTCTGGAGTATGAGTACCTAAGGTCATCATGCGCTTTTTTAAACGACTCATAACCATAGATTGTTGCGCTGGCCCTAGTATATTCCCACTTTCTTTTGAAACAATTTCAGATACATAATTTGCTAAACTGATGATATCCCAATCATTTCCCTTCTTAAACGCTTCACTCACAGATGCACTCCAAATAAAAAACTAACTCGACATTAAGTTCCTTAACTTTTCGACATCTTTATAAAAAACTTTACTGTAATTACGACAACTTATGCATATTTTTTTGACTCTAAATAAATAGAAATGAATTCTTCAAGTAAGGCTTTGAAATCTTGTATGCAGCCAATAAAAAATATCTCGAGTTTTTTACACTAACTTATCTGATGAAATAATTTTTACGCCTAATTGGTCACTTAAAGCGGATTCTAGCATTGTCTGAGCAATCCTCTTGGCCGGATTTAGACGTAACCTCTTAGGCAGTAGTGGACCTAAAATTTTTAAAAAGCTCTTGGCAATCTCTTCTGCAAAACGAAATTCATCCCTTTGGCCACCAATAAGCCCCGGTCTGACAATTGTTAAGGCATCAAAATTTAAAGACTGAAGTCCTTCTTCCACTAGCCCTTTAATTTTATTATAAAAAACAAACGAATCGCTATTGGCCCCCATTGCTGAATTTAATACGTAAGACTTAGCGGCGCATTCTTTTGCAAGCTTTCCAAAAGTCAGGGGATACTCGAGATCAACTCTTCTAAATGCAGCTTTCGATCCAGCTTTTTTAATTGTAGTCCCCAAGGCGCAGATAACAACATCACATTTCCAAGAGCATACTTCTTCTTTTGTAATTTCATCAAAGTTAATTATCGGTGCAAAAAGCTTTGGATGTGCATCTATATTTTTACGTACAGGTGCAATAACTTTTTCTACACGATCATCACTTAAGGCCATCGACAAGATATGACTTCCAACAAGTCCTGTAGCACCTAGAATTAAAACTTTCATATGACCTCGTATCAAATATTAACTAAATATATAATTTCAATTTATCCTATATTTTTCTACAATCAAGCCAAATGGTAAAACTTAAGCGATCTTTAAATACCTTTCAGGTAACAATGTATGGAATTGGTACAATTCTTGGTGCTGGTATTTATGCCTTAATTGGAAAGATTTCAGCAACAGCAGGAATGATGGCACCACTGTCGTTTATAGTTTCGGCAATTTTAGCAAGTATGACTGCTTACTCTTATACTCAATTAGTTAAATTATTTCCCAAAAGTGCAGGAGAGGCCGAGTATATCTTTCAAGGATTTCATAGCGTGTTGCTTTCAAATATTGTTGGCTGGCTTGTTGCCTTTACTGGTGTCGTCAGTGCATCAACACTAATAAAAGGGTTTGTCGGCTATTTTCAAACATTTATTCATTGGACAGATTTTTCAGTCGTTTTTCTAATTATTATCTTAGTTACTGCACTGGCCATAAAAGGAATAAAAGAATCCATTAACATCGTTATCTTCTTCACTATAATTGAGATTGTTGGCCTTATTTTAATATGTGGGAGTGCATGGCAAGACCTCTCGGCCAATGAATTCATGCTTCCTGCATTATTACAGAACTTTTCGTGGTCCCAATTTCCAATGATTATATCAGGCGCATTCTTGGCCTTTTATGCATATATCGGATTTGAAGATATGGTAAACCTTGCAGAAGAAACAAATCTTCCTGGCCCAACTATAAGTCGCTCTATTTATATAGCAGTTCTTGTATCGACGATCTTATATGTTTTTGTAGCCTTAGTTGCAATTGCAAGTATTCCCTTAGAAGAGCTCAATCAAAGTAAAGCGCCCCTTAAAGATATGTACGTCCATCACGGAGGCAATGCCCTTGTCATCAGTGCCATTGGTATCTTTGCAATCTTTAACGGAATCATTGCTCAAGTGATAATGGCCTCTCGAATTCTTTATGGCCTTAGACACCCATTAAAATGGATGAATTTTTTATCAGTAATTAATAAAAAAACACAGACACCAATTAATGCAACTATTGTCGTTGCAATAATTATTTCACTCTTAGTAAGTCTCTTTCCTATAAAGACACTTGCTGCATCCACTAGCTTCATCATTCTAATCGTTTTTACCTTCATCAATCTTTCACTTGTTTCCTATCGTATTAAAAACCGTGAAATCCAATTTAGGTACTTAACCATTCCTATTATTGCCAGTATATCAAATATCGTCTTTCTAGCTTTTACTGCTCTCTACTAATTTACATTCAACAACCATTATTATTTAATAAATAGATATTTCATATACCAATACGAGGCATCAGCAATGAAACTTAAAGTTTTACTTATTCTTCTTTTCTTATCGTTAAATACAAATGCGCAATATTCATTCACAGAGTCACAAAGTACTCCAATGAATTGGAAATCTATTGAAAATGATTTTGCCCAAGTTATTTATCCAGAAAACTATAAGGATCGAGCAATCTACATGGCCAATCTAATAGAGCATTATTCAAAATATGTTGGACTTTCTTATGGTGTAAAAAAGCCTGAACAAGTGGCCTTGATATATCGACCAGAGATGGCCAATCCAAATGGGTTTGTTACTCTTGCTCCACGACGTACTGAATGGTTTGACTCGGCACAATTTTCAAGTCGTCTTAGTTCTTTAGAATGGCACGAAATGCTTTCAATTCATGAATATCGTCACGTTATTCAACAAGATATTTTCAATAAGAAAACAGTGAAGTTTTTTGATATTCTTATGGGAGATACTGGACAACAGGTTCTTTCATTTCTTGCAAAGAAGCCTTGGTATATGGAAGGCGATGCCGTCTATACAGAGACTAAGTATACACCAGCAGGTCGAGGACGCTCTCCTCGCTTTATGGCAAGACTTAAAGCGCTTCTTCTTAAAGGCGAGACTCCAACTTATGATCAATTTGTCGGTGGTTCCTACAATGATCAACTTGTTAACTGGTATATCTATGGATATGTACTGGTTTCTTATGGGTATAAGAAATATGGTGATCAATTCTGGAATGTTGTAATGAATAATGTTACAGCAAGGCCTTATCCAAATGGAATAGTGGGAGCTATAGAAAATTCCTCAGGAGTGGATTTTTATGATTTCTACTATGCTGCCTTTGATGATCTAAGAAAAGAATGGATTGGAGATAAATTTAATAATCTTCCTATTTCTGAATACAATGTAAAAACAAATCAATATAAGAATGGAGCTAACCTTTTCTACGTTGAGTACGACTTAGATAACCATTACCGTCTTATAAAAGAATCAAAAGATGAAAAGGAAGTTCTAACAGATATTGCTTATAGTGAAGACTTCACAAGACTTAGCTACAGTAAAGATTATGCAATTCAATCACAATTCTTACCTCATTGGAGATATGGTTTTAAAAGTTACTCTGACCTATCACTTATAAGCCTTAAAGATGGAGATATAAAGTATATAACATCAGGTGAAAGATTATATAATCCACATTTCAACAAAGATGGCTCGAAAATTACAGCTATAAACTTTGATAAAAATGGAAAATGGATTATCCAAGAATTAAATTTAGAAGGTGCGAAACTTAGGTCTATCACAAATTCAAAATATGATTTCTTAGAAGCAATAAATCTCAATAATAATGAAGTTATCGCCATTGCGACAAGAGATGGAAAAGGTAAGACAATTGTTAAAGCAAACTATTCAAATAATCGAGTTCTAGAATTAGTTCCACCTACATATAACAATCTCTATGCGTTAAATTATGATGGTAACAACTCTGTTCTTTTTGAAGCTCAATATAAAGGAAAAATTGAAGTTTTCAAATTAAACACAACGTCAAAATCGCTTGAGAAATGTACTGACTCAAATATTGCTTCATACTCGCCAACCTTTTCAAATAGTAATTTTTATTTTACTGAACAAACAATTAACGGAAAGAGAATAAAAAGCAGCTCTCTTAATTCATGTCGAAGTCTTGGAATCAATTCTCTAGTTAATCGCAGTCAGTATTTTGCAAAGAATGACCCAAGTGACAGCTATAACAACTTTGAACTAATTGACATTAAAGATAGAAAAGAGATTCAAACAAAGAACTCAAATAATTATACAGAAGAAGATTATAGCGGGTTTGATTGGAGGTCTGCGACACCTCATTCTTGGAGCTTCTTTGTTGGTAATGGTTACGGCCTTAGCCTCTATGCAGATAATTATCTTAGAGACTTTAGCTGGAATGTAAATTTAGGTTATGAAGCTTCAGAAAACTCTCCCTATTCATCAGCTATAGTCTATTATAAAAGGTACTGGCCAATTCTAAGTGCAACCGTTGATCTTAGAGAGAGAATGGTAAGTCAACTTGCAAGTGATTCTGATGACTATGGATGGGATGAAGTTGCTTATGGTATAAAAGTCGAATTACCATTCGTACAAAAACATAATCTTTATAATTTAAATTTGAGTTTAAGCTATCAAGCTGAACAAGTCATGACTGATGAATATATCCAATACGACACTAAAGTTTCTGGTGAAGCGGATTTTATCAGACAATCAACAACACTATCATTAAGTCTATATAAGGACTTTACCACTCGTTCAATTATTTCACCTTGGAGCTTTTCACTTCTTGGAATATACCAAGATGCTTCAACAAATGATGAAACAGGACTAGAAGATGACTATCGCTGGTTTGGATCGTTTTCAATAACAACACCAGGGCTTTTTACAAATAATGGAATTAAGATATCGGTAGTTGGTGAAGAATATGGTGATGGTGACAACTATCGCTTCCAACCATCTTCAAATGAATTTATGGGTTATGCATACTCTCGCGGATATGATTATTTTGCGTCTAAGAAGTATTTAAAATCGAGTGCAAATTATCTCTTTCCACTCTTCTATCCTGATTATAATATTGCGGCGCTAATTTATTTCAAGAGAATTTATATGAATCTCTATTATGATATCACTAAGGCCAAGTTATCAGATACAAGAAAGAGTATACAATTAAGTAGTTATGGAGCTGAGCTCGTCTTTAATACAAATATCTTAAGGGCATTACCTGTGGACTTTGGGGTGAGATATATTCATAAGTATGAAACACAAGAAAATGAATACGAAGGTTACTTAGGAACAAGTTTAGCTTTCTAATAAAAAAGGCCCTCTATCGAGGGCCCTTTAATCTAATCTTCTTTTTCTAATTTAAATTTCTTTCTAACTGAGCTCTTGATACTTTCTTCAACTAAACCACCCATCTGGGCCATCACTCTCATAGCGATATAGTAAGGCATTGGCTCAATTTCATTCATTGTTTCCTTAGCTGCAAGGTAATCTTCTGAAGTTACAACAGCATCTCTTGAATAAGGAATATAATTAAAAACAAGCTCTTCAATTTTTTCAACACGAGTTGAAGGTCTTGGATGCGTTGAAACAAGTAACTCTAACCAAGACTCTTGACGATCACCCATTGCTGCAAAAAACTTTGATAGGCCATATGGTGAATAACCAGCCTCGTGAGCGTATTGTACACCAATTTTATCCGCTTCAAGCTCTTGAAGACGACTAAATCCCATAAGTGGAATTTCTTCTAATTTATCATAGATATAATAAGCTGCTGCTGCACCAAAGATATTAAACTGTGCCCATACAAGTCCAGCTCCAACATACTTTGTAGCAATATTTTTTAAGTTTCTTGAAACAGATTCTGTTCCGTGACGTTCAGTAACGTGGGCCCACTCATGTCCAAGAACACCGGCTAGCTCAGCTTCTGTTTCGAGTGCTTCAATTAGACCTCTAAATACAAATACATATCCACCAGGTAGAGCAAATGCATTCTCAATTGGTGCATTGATGAAGTAGACCTTAGGTTCAAGATCAGGCATATCTGAGGCTTTTGCAATTTTAGTAAGCATCTTCTGTAAATACTCCGCCATTTCTCCGTCTTTATAAACATAACCTGAAAATTGGCTACGGATTGCATAACTGGCCTCTAGACCCATATCTTTATCTGAATCGAATTTAAAGAAGTTACGTCCAAAACCATTATGTAGTCTCCCCTTCTCTCCAATACGATTGTGGTTCTTATATTTTCCTACAAACTTACATGAAGCTAAACTTTTAAACTTAGACATATCAATTGTTAATTCACTACCATCAACTTTGAAATCAACAGTATTAGAGCAATTAGTAAGTTTGAATTTTTCACCTTGAAGCTTAACACTTCCTTCTCTTCTTAAATCAACAGTTCCTTTTTCAGAGTTATAACCTCTTACCTCGAACTTCATATTGATTTCTGTAGCAGGTAGCTTGTTTACACTATTTGCATAGAAAGCTTCTGCATGAGTGTAATCTAGATCCATTGAAAGATTACGTGGATAAGTTCCTTTGATTTCAAATGTTTCACCAGATGATCCATTGAAATTTAATTTTTGACTATTAACCTTGATCTCACCACTAAGTGCATCAGAGTCAAGAGAGTGTACAACCTTAACCGTTGTTATCTTCTCTGCATTACACGATACGAGTAACGCAAGAACCGCTAGCATACCTATATTCTTCATACCTATCTCCTAATGTTTGGAGTATCAGTATCAATCTTTAAGAAGTTATGCCATTGAAGTGTAAATAAGATAGGAATAAAAGAGGCAATCATGACTCTATGGACTCATAAAGCCTCTTAAGATGGTATAATTTACAAGGTTTTCCGTACATAAAATAGGAAATAAGAATGAGAAATCGACAAGAGAGCACTAAGTTTAACATATTGAAATTACTACTAGTTATTTGTATAACTCTCCCAAGCTTTGGAGATGAGATTAAGAGCTTTTTGGATGTGGCCAAGAAGCATGTTGGAGAATATGAAGTCATCAAATCAAATAGTCGATTCTGTGACTCAGGTACTCTCGCTTTTCTAAATTCTAGTAAACCTAAAGATGGCCTTAGAATTGGACAGACAATTTTCTTTGGCCCATTTTCAAAAGAAAAACAAATTGAGAAGACTTCTGACGGTTGCAAGTCGACATCTCGTTATAAGTTTGAAAATAACAAGGTAACTCAATTTTCTGAAATCATAGAATGTCCTAAAAATTTTAAAAAGCTTGAAGCCAAAAGTACTCAGGTATTAAGTTTTAGTGATGAGCAAGTCTCTTATCATTCAGTCGAGAGTAAGATCAAGTGTATATTTAAACGCAAAAAGGGAGGTAACTAATGAAGGCTTTAGTTATACTCTTTTTAAGCTTTAACTTATACGCAAATGAAACGACTCCGTATTCGACAGCTCAATTTTTAGAAGAAATAAATGTTGTTATTGATCAAGTTGTGGCGCCTCCTGAAGAGCCATGTATAGACTGTAAAGTAGAAGATAATCTTATTTCAGAGGCAGATCCGTTACCGACAACATTTCGACGAGGCTCTCTTTATTTTAATAAGATGTGTGAAAACTTTGTAAAAGAAGATGGAAGCCTTGGTGTATGGGGAGATATGATTGTTAATTATATCGACAATACAGAGGGAGCATCAGATATCTACCTCTATGATGAAGTGAGAGGAATGACAGCAAGTCCATACACTTGCCCTAATTGGTACAATCTAAATAACCAGCAAAGAAAGAGGTTTTGGGTTTGGATGTTTGCTTCAATTGCACAAGTTGAATCATCATGTGATCCGACAAAAGTAAATACAGGGCCTGTTCCTGATGCCACAGATCGTCCAACGGGACTATTTCAGCTCAATCAAGTTAAAAGAAATAGAATGTGGCGTGGAGAAAATTGCAAGTTTGAAACTGGTTATACCGCAACAATTAAACCAGAGAATCAAATAAAATGTAGCATGGACATTATGATGGAAATCCTCAAAGGAAGACGCGGAATATATCGTGGCTCAGGTAGAATTTTTCCAACTAATTCTTATTGGGAAAAGCTAAGACCTAATCATAGTCAAACTGGAGGGCCTATTGGTGAGCTAGTTAGAAACTACCCTCCTTGTAAAGCAACACCTTAAGTTATTAAATCTCTGTCAAGAAATTGAGTTTAAGCCTCAATTTCTTGGCTAATAAATGCCAATCCGGAAAGAAATTCTTCACTAAGTCACTAATATTCAATTAGTTAATAAAATTAAGTTAAGATGTCGATAAACCACTGTACTAACAGGGGATTTAGTTGAACGTTGGCGAAAAATTAATATATTCTTTAGTCATCTCATTAAGCTTAATACTTAGCTCTAATATAGGTGCCTCTACAGACCTCATCGGATATTCGGGAAGGCTTGTACAAACTGATGGAACCCCTATTACGGGAACTGTCGACTTACGCTTTGAAGTCTTTAACTCTACAGGTCCGACTCTTCTTGAGACAATTAATATTAATTCTGTAACACTTTCAAACGGAATCTATAGCACAGAACTTGTGATACCAAATTATCAAACTCATGTTGAAGACCTTACCGGTAGTGAAACTCTTTTAATAAGAGTAACTGATGTTACTAATGGACTCACTTTTGACTATCAAAAAATACTTTCTGTTCCGATGGCATTCTATGCAAATAAGGCCGTAACGGCGGATTCAATTGCTAACGCAGCAATCACTCCAGATAGCCTCGACTTCGTTGGCGGCTGTCTAGATAATCAGGTTTTAATTAAATCAGGTAATCAGTTTGATTGTATCAATCAAACGGCAGCATTAACTGTTGATAGTACATTAGTAAATAATGCTGGAGTTTTAGGTCAGGCCACAGTTGGTACTGCGGGAACTTATACATCAGTTACAGTTGATCAATATGGACGTGTTACAAGTGGATCAAATCCAGAAGTGGGTTCAGCAGATATTACTGATGGGTCTATTGTTGATGCAGATATTAGTTCAACAGCCGCAATTTCATGGTCAAAGATAAACGCACCAACTATTGATAAAACTTATGTAGGCTTAGGTAATGTCTTAAACGTTGCTCAAATTCCTGCTAGTGATCTCGACAACTCGGGAACTCTTGATTCTTCAACACAAGTACCAAGTGAATTAGCGGTAAAAGGATACGTCGATACATATGCTGATGCTAAGGTTATTGATGATATGAGTGGGACTCAAACGACAATCGCCCCTTCTGTTAATTCAGTTAAAAACTATGTAACGACAGAAATTGGTAACGTTAATCAAACACAATGGACAACAACAGGTAGTGATATCTATTACAACTCAGGAAATGTTGGAGTGGGAACAACAACTCCAACTTACCCACTACATGTCCAAAATGCCACATGGGCAGAAATTGGAATTGAAGGTACAACTTCCGCTGCGGGAGCTAGTTTAAACCTTCTTGGACATGAAGATAAGAAGAGTGCAATTAGAATGCAAACAGGAAACTCTGCTGCTTCTTACTGGGATATCATGGCATTTGGTTCAAACTCAGTGGCCACTTCTAGTCAGAACGAACTTCATTTCAACTTCTTTAATGGCGCTAATAATACAGCATTAGTGTTAGAAGGAAATACAGGAAATATCGGAGTTGGAACGGCTGCACCGACGCAGAAACTAACAGTTGATGGAAATATAAATGTAACAACAACAAATGATATCTGTATTGATGGTGGTAATTGTCTTTCAACAGTTGGCTCTGGTGACGGAACTGTTACATCTGTTTCAACAGGAACTGGACTTACAGGTGGCCCAATTACAACAACAGGAACAATCAATGTTGATGTTGGAACAAGTGCAAATCAAATACCTCAAATAGGTGCTGGAGGGAAACTTGCTGATTCAATTATCAATTATAATCCAGCAATTGATGTCGCACTCACAGGCTTTACAAATGGAACAGCTTCAAGCGTTGTTGCAACAGATACAGTTCTACAGGCCTTTGGAAAAGTTCAGGCACAACTAGATGCTCATGCCAGCTCAATTGCAGGTAACGCTATCACTGATACTGATGATGTAGCAGAAGGTACGACAAATTTATACTTCAGTAATACTCGTGCCCAAACAGCAGCTGTTGTTAATTCCACTGCAGGATCAGAAACAGTGCAGGCACCTTCTGTCGATGCAATGAAAAGCTATGTTCTTGCTCAAACCGGTGCTATTAACGAATCACAATGGACGACGACAGGTAGTGATATATACTTTAACACTGGTGACGTTGGAGTAGGAACAACGACTCCGACAGCAAAGATGGATATCACGGGAGACATTTCATTAAATACTGCCGAATACCAATGGGCACAGAGAATAAGTCTTCCCCATGCTGATGCCTCTGTAGGAAATCGTGCCCTACTGACACTGACACCAGGTGTACAAAACACAAAAGTAATTATTAGGAGTGTGAGAACAACTGCAGATTCCTCTAGTATCATAAATATGGAATTTGATGTTGCCTTTACCAATGGCGGTAATACTTTTAAAGTCGTTTCTGCCAATATTAGCAATAACTTTGTTGGCTACCAATGGTACTTTGACTCTTCTACTCAAACGGCATCCCTAAGATTTGGGCAATCAGGAAATTCATTTGCTTATAATGTTTATATCTCTTCAACAAAGCCAAATATACCGACACTAACCGTTGATGCAGGGACACCGCCAACAGGCGTAGCAATGACACCAGATTATATTATAAATTCAAATGGTAATGATTTTAAAATAACAAAAAATGGAGTTGATGAATTTAATATTCTAAGCTCAGGAAATATCGGAATCGGTACAACTACTCCAACTCAAAAGCTAACGGTAGATGGTGGAATGAATGTTACTACTGGAAACGATATCTGTATTGACGGTAGTGGCTGTTTATCAACAGTAGTAGCGGCAAGCGGTGAGCAAAATACAGCATCAAGTGCTGGTGGAGCATCACTCGTTCTTGCAAAGTCTGGAACAGATCTTCCATTTAAAGGATTAACAGCAACAAGTGACATAGCCTTAACTGAGAATGCTAATGACATTCAGATTGGAGTTAATACATCAAATGGAGCAAATGAGCTTTTAAGACTTGATGGGTCTGGACGTGTTCCATCATCAGTTGTTGATGGCACGACTGTATTAAATACTCCGTTAACGGGATATACAGTGGGAACAAATTCAGTACTTGCAGCAACTGATACAGTTCTTGATGCCTACGGAAAATTACAGGCACAAATTAATGCAAACTATACGGCCATTACAGGCCTTGATACTGATGACGTAGCCGAAGGGACAAATTTATATTTCACAACGGCACGTGCTCAAACAGCAGCAGTTGTAAATTCAACAGCTGGAACAGAGACGACTCAAGCACCATCTGTTAGTGCGGTGAAAAATTATGTAACAACTCAGATGGGGACAATTAACCAATCACAATGGACCACTAATGGAAGTAATATATATTTCAATACTGGAAACGTTGGTATTGGAACGACAACACCACAAAACCTTCTCCATGTAAGCGGAGCACTTAATTCTCATATTTACCTTGAAGATCGTTCTGGTGGAGTTGATAACAAGATCTGGTCATTTAACAACAATGACGGAGTATTATACTTAGGTCAAAGAAATGATGACGCCTCTTATAAAAATACACATATGACAATTGATACTTTAGGAAATATTGGTGTAGGAACAATTACACCATCTGAAAAGTTACATGTTGCAGGAAATGTGATTGCAGCTTCATACCTTTATACATCAGATGAACGCTTCAAGGAGAATGTCGAAACCATTATTGATCCACTTCATAAAGTTAGGTCATTAAGAGGTGTAACTTTTGACTGGAAGACAGATGAGTTTCCTGACAGAAACTTCCCGCAAGAGAAGACTGTTGGTTTTATTGCTCAAGAAGTTGAAAAAGTTCAACCAGAATTAGTTAAAACAAGTAAGGATGGATATAAATCAGTTCAGTACGGAAATATCACTGCACTTCTTGTTGAAGCAGTGAAGTCAATCTCAGAGCAATTAGACAAGCTCTTTTCAAATGACGAGGAAGTTAAAAGAGAAATCGCTTCTTTAAAAGAAGAGAATGAGCAACTAAAAGCTGAAATGCAAGAGATGCGTGCTGCTATCAAAGAGTTACAAAAAGCAAATAAAGAATGAACTTTAAAATAGGTCTTCTATTTACTTTTATCTTCTCTCAAGCTGCCTTTGGGATTAACACTGTTGACACAGGTTTTAAACTTACCTCAAATGAGTTACGTACGATAGTAGCTCATGGAACTTGTAAGAAAGTTTGGAATACTTCATCAACTAAAGAACATTTTGTTGCAACTAAAACAAATGTTGAGTGGATGAATTTCTATGCTAACAATCCCTCTGACCTGGTTATTAGAGATTGTAATGTTTCATGTTCGACAATGAATAAAACAGGCAGTTATGCAAGTGGCGTCTATTCAGTTGATATCGATGGGGCAGGCCCATTAAGTGCAATGAATGTCTATTGTGATATGGATAATGACGGTGGTGGTTGGACCCGCGTTTTCAAACACAATATTACTGGTGGATACTTTCCAACTGTAAATGATGCTCTTTTATATAATCAAACAACCCCAACAGCAAACCTATACTCGATTCTTCAGTATATTGATGAATTTGAGAATCTCAATCGATTTACTTTTAAAATTAATTATCCAAATGAATCATGGAGAAATATTTGGTCACAATACACAAACCCAATCTATGATACTCCTGTCTCTGGCTATCGCGGCATCTCTATCGATAGAAATGAACAGCGTTGGGGTGGACTTGAGTTGGGGAATAATACCTTCGCCTACTCTAATGGTAATTCTTCATTACTTGATGGTTCAGTAAATCACTCAAATTGGTATTATGCGATTGGTTCAGATCAAGTTTATAAAACTGGAATTCCTTCAACTTATAATAATGATACAGGTACTGCCCTTGTTGAACTCTACCTACATGATGAAGGGATGAGACCTATGTCGTGTCAACATATCCTTGATTTGGGTGAATCGAAAGGTTCAGGCGTTTATACGATTTATCCAGATCAAGTAACTCCTACACAAATATATTGTGAAATGGATATCGATAATGGTGGTTGGACTCTCTTCTATGCCAATGCTGCTGATGCTACAATGACGACTAAGAAGTCATATGATGAAATGAAAAATGAGTTTACTGGGGTAAATATCACAGCATCTAACTTTGCAGATATTAATACCGTTGGTATGCATAACTTCTTTGATTTCTCAGCCACTCAAATGATGGCAAAAGATATTACAAACTGGGGAGCAACTGACTTTTCAACAGTTGAGTTCTTTAACCCTAACGACTTTAATCTAGTCGTCGATATGAAATCGGGGCCAAATCGTTCGAACCCTGGTGATTGTGACATGCTCACAGGTGGCTCTCAATTTCGCTTTAGAAATAGTAATGGAACTGATTATTACCTTGATCGCCACGCTCGTTGGGTAGGATTTGGATGGGGAGATTGCTTACCAGGTTATACACAAACATCAACTTCTGATGTTCACGACCAACCGAGACATTATATCTATCATACATCAAATAGTGGTGATATCTATCGAACAAGAGGTGTCGGAGGATTTAACACTGGTCAGGCAAATGTTAAGGCGCGCTACTTTTTAAGAGAGAAATATGACCGTCCTAAAAACTGTATGGATATTCTTTTAAGTGGTAAATCTCGTGGTAATGGAAGCTATACAATTTATCCAGAAGGCAGTGCTGTTACTGTTGATTGTGACATGACGACAGATGGTGGCGGCTGGACAAAAGTATGGCACGGTTACCCTACTCACGCAGTGAGAGGTGAAACCTCAGCAGAAATTTATTCGAAATCAAATTCTATAGCCTTTAATCAAATGCGTATTGAAGGTGTAAATACAGGCTTTGATATTACCGATAATACCTGGGAGACTGCATACTTAGATAAGACAATTCCACAATACTTTCAACAAGTAGCGGCCCTAGGGGATGCGACTAATCCTAATGTCATGTTTGCGGATATGGATGGAAATGAAAACGTAGGTTTAGTTGGTCAGTACTTCTTCTATGGCTATGGAAATAATTGGCGAGTCTTTTATAGTTGTATTAACGTTGACCCTGTTACAACAGACCGAGTATACCTTGGTGGTGGTTACGGTAAGCGATGTGTACCTAGAGACACTTTTGTGACCACCGATATATCGACATGTGCTAGTTCTGGAAATAACTATTGTACAAGTGCCTTTACATCAACAGAAACTGACACCGGTCTTGGACTAAACCTTAAACAATACCAAGAAACAAGAGTATGGGTCCGCTCACTTCCTTCGATGAGATCGTGCCGTGAAATTCTTGATCGCGGCTATTCTGCTGGAACAGGAGTTTATTTAATTGACCCTGATGGGCCACTTGGAATAGATGATCCATTTCCGACAATATGTGACATGGAAACTCAAGGTGGTGGCTGGACTCTTGTATGGGGAAATACAAGAGAAGGAACAAATAAGCCAACAACAGGTATTAGCTATAGTAATTCAATTAGTACACTGCCACGTTGTTCTCATGATCGATCAACTTCAAGTGACTTTACAGGCAAATGTTCTCCAATCTCAAGACAAAGCATTGGAGCAGAATCTCCTAATGAATACTTAGAAACTTTGAATTACTTTGTAGGACTGGAGCACTGGGATAAAATTTCAGGCAATGATGACTTTCAATTACTCTATTCTTGGTCTTATGACTATGACCAACCAATATCGCAACAGGCGATTATGACAGTAAAGAATTTTGATCCTGCTGATAAATACCGTTTAAATATAGAGTCCTATCAACAAGTTCTTGGAAGTGTGAAAGCTTCCATGGCCACAACACACGATGCGAGACAATGGACAACAACGGACCAAGATAATGATGCACACACAGGAAACTGTGGGACTTTTTATACGGACACGCCATTTTGGTATGCTGCTTGTTGGAGTGGAAAGATAAATGGTGGTGGTGAGTTAGCCGAAGGTGGCTATTTCAATGGCGCCTACTGGTCAAGCACGGATAAAGTTTGGGCCACTGATCCAGCGACTGCGGTTGGAGCAGGAAATGGTTGGTTTATGATCAGAGAAGCAAACTCATATGGTAATTACAAGTCTTCTTGTAAACAAATACTCGAAGAAAATCCAAATGCACCTTCAGGAAATTACACGATTAACTTCACACCTGGTGGCAACACTTTAAGAACTGTTTATTGTGATATGACAACTGACGGTGGCGGCTGGACTTTAGTTGTGCGCTCAAGTGGTGTAACAGATCTCGATAACTCAATTATGGTTAGCACTGTCGCTGACCATCTCTTAGTGCATCGAAGTGTTCCTAATACAAGAGCATCTATTAATCCAGAGCAATTCTCACGTGCAGTTGGAACAACTGATGCCATGTTCATTTCACCTTCTTACAATGCAGGAGCACCAATAATTGAAAATGGTACAGGGGTATGGGATTACGACTATACTGATTGTACCGGAAACCTTCGTCATACCAGTCGTACGGCCGGCTGTACAGGCCAAAATGCCAATGATAGCTACACTACGGCCGATGCCTTTAATATCGCGATCAACTCAGGTAACGAAGGTATTGTTCCAGCATACGGAACAGAAGTCTGCTACTCAGGAAAGGGTGCTTGTACATTTGAATTCTATCTACGCTAATTTAATTAGCTAAGATCTTAGCAAGAAAGCAAGTCTTACCATCCGAGTGCCTAACTCCTTTATAAACAATATCGTGATTAAGTTCACCTTCTTCATTTCGAGCGCGGTAAATATCAATATCATCACCTAGATGAGTCTCGGCCATAAAGTTAATTTCAAACTCATTTAGCTTTGCTGTTTTATGTAATTCAATTGGAATTGAATCTAAGATCCACTGAGAATACTTTGTATTATTCACATGCATATTAAGGTCAAGATCACTATTTCTAACGACAATCGTATTAACTTTTTCAAAGTTTTCACGAGGCTCTACCTTGTGTGCAATATAATCTAATTGATAATCTGTGCGGGGATTAATTCTCTCTAAAGGAAAGTCTGGCTTCTTAACTTTTCTGGTCTTTCCATCGAGGATCATCCACACTGTTGAGCAATCCCCTATTTTTTCACCATCTTGAAAAATTTCAAAATCGCGGAAAGCGTACATCCCCTGAGGCTCGCGTGACCAAGTTTGAATTTCCAATTTTTCATTCCAACCAGGAAATCTCGTCATTCGAAGCTTTTGTCTTACAAGAACCCAAAAAGACTGGTCTCTAATCATATCCTCAAGCCCAAAGCCCATCTCCTCAGCGTGAACTGTAGCAATGTCCTGCAAATAGCCTAAAATGCCGTAGAGGCCTAGCTTCTTGTTGATATTAACGCTATTGATACTAACCTGATAGGTCTTCTTATATATTGCTTCTTTCATGCCTATATTTAAGCAAAAGCGCATTGGTTTTGGCCAGTGTCTAAAATATGAACACCAACTATGGCATTTTTGCACGATATTTAGGCTTTTGAGGCTATTTTCTTGGCACGCCTATTGCAACATATAAATTGTATCAATGGGAGGAATTATGAAGGCTTGTTACAAAAAGCTATTTATTATGAGTGCATTATTTCTATCGAGTACTTACGTACAAAATGAAATGATGATTTCTAATAACGTAGAACGCACAGGACACTATCGTGAAATTGCAGGTGAGCAAAATGTGCAAGAAATTACGGTCTCTAATTACCAGGTCCATCAAAAAGGAATCTTTGACCTTTGGTTTGACTCCGCAAGACTTTTTGGAAAGGTTGAGCATGTTACAAAAGTTGAGATTCAATTAAAAGATAAGAAATTAATCGATGATTATAAAGATCTCACAAAACGCTTTGGCGAATTGCAAGAGAAGTCCAGTACAATGACTGAAGAGCTTGCTAGAAGTAGTGAAGAGATTTCAAAACTTAAATCACAATTGAGTGAAGTCCAATCATCAACAGACAATGTCGATGAAGCAATCAAACAAGAGAAAATTCAGGCCCTCGAAGAGCTTATCGAAGCTCGAACAGCTGAGCTAGAAACTGCAAAAGAGGCAATCTCTAAATTTGAAGAAACAAAAGAAAACTTAAGACTAATAAGTGAAAAACTTATTACTCTTCAAGAAGAAAATGAAGCATTAAAAGAAGAGAATGCAAAACTTGTTTGTGAAATTCAAAATGCAAAATCAGAAGTTAATACTGATGAAATCAAAAAGCTTCAAGATGAGTTAGCTAAGATTACAGCTGAACTTGATGAATATAAGAAAGAAGATTCAAATGAAGAGTCTCCTAAAGTAGCTTCATCTGAAAAAGAAAAAGAAGATAAAAAAAGGAAGGAAGACAAAGATAAAGAAGACAAGAAAGATAAGGATGATTCTGAATTTACAGAAACAGAACTTGCCCTTATTGAGTATATTCAATCAATGCAAAATGAAATTGCACAACAAAGACAAGAGCAGCAAGCATTCATGATGCAACAACTAATTAATCCAATGGCCCAGTCATTTACAAAGCCTCAGATTAATTCGTACTTTGGATCATTTGATGCCTTTAATAATCAGCAAAGTGATTATATGTCTATGATGCTTGATTTAAGACAGCAGACACAATTTATCCAGAGCTTGAACGCGGCCAACAATTGGAATTACGGTTACAATGACTATTACGGACAAGATGCACCAATGATGAGATTCAGTGAATCAATGCCTTGGGGAACGCAATTGGCACCAGATCAAGCGATTCAGGTAAAGAATTATGATTACTCACGCTACGGTTTTGGATGGGGAACGCAAATCCCAGCTCAAAACTTTAGACTAGGAGCTTCAGCAACAAAAGGAAGCTACGGTGGTATGAATTCAACTGGCAATACTCCAATTATGAACAACCAATCAAATGTTTTAGATGCCTCTAGTACAGGTGACTTTAGGCTATTTTAATACCCCACCCCCTCCATTTATTTGATACATTGGCCGACTTCAATAGTCGGCCTTTTGTGATTTAATGGAAATTTTTGCCATTTTTACTAAACTTATTCATCTATTCTTCGAAGAGATACTTGTTACATTTAAGAAATAAGGTCTATTCATGAAAGAATTAAACAAAACTCATAGTAAAAAAAGACTCATTAAGAAATGCCATATGTGTGGCCACATGCATGACACTGCTACAGAAGTTCAAAAATGTCATAGCTGCAAGAAGTCATTTCTTCCTTCAAACTACTTTAATAAGATTCATGCTTCTAATTCTCAAGAGTTTAGAATGCTTTTCTCTGAAGTTAACGACCTGCATGAAGAAGACGTTATAAAGGGTATTACCGTCATTTGGTAAGACTTTATTAATTCTCGTTCTCTACTTAACGTGATATCGTTCAATAATGGAGAACACAACACACACAAGTACTGAAAATACCTTTAATTTACACCCTGTCGTTCAAAGACTTTTGAACAAGAAAGGCATGTCTCATGAAGATATTCGTGAGTTTCTTTCTTGGGATTTAAAAGCTTTGCCCAATTTTGGGGAGCTCATTGATATTGATGTAGCGGCCAATGAAATTATCAAGTCACTTGATGCAGGTGAAAAGATTGCAATTTACGGTGACTACGATGTGGATGGTACAACTTCATGTGCTCTCTTCTATCAATTCTTTCAAAAATTAAATCGTGAAGTTGAACTCATACAACCATCACGTTTTATTGAAGGCTATGGCCTACATAATTGTTCAATTGATCGTGCTATTGAAGATGGCATTGATCTGATGATCACTGTTGATTGTGGTATCTCCAATGTTGAAGCCGCAGCTTATGCAAAAGAGAAAGGGCTTAAATTAATCATTACAGACCACCATAAAGATGGGCGTGAAACAATGCCAGATGCAGTGGCCGTTGTTAATCCTTCTCGTCGTGATGAACCAGCAGACTCAGACATGAAACCTCTTGCTGGTGTTGGTGTTGCATTTGCAATCTGTGTTGAAATTAGAAAGATCCTTCTTGCACGTGGTGAAGATATTCCTTCAGTTTATGATCTTCTTCAATATGTTGCTATTGGAACGATTTGTGACCTTGCTCCTTTAACTCCAATGAATATGAAGCTTGTTCGTCATGGAATGAAGCTGATTAAAAATACTCAATACGAAGGAATAAAAGCATTCTTCGATCCTACAGATCGTTCAAAAGATGTTATTCCAAGTGAGAAATTATCTTTTAATGTTGGCCCTCTTATTAACTCGAAAGGTCGACTTGATCATCCTGAGATCGCATTAAAACTTTTAATTTCAAAAGATTATAACGAGGCACGTGAGTACTATCACCAACTTGTTAATTGTAATACAGAGAGAAAGGCCATTCAAAAAGAAGTCTTTGAAGAGGCCCAACAACAAGTTATCGATGATATTAAAAGAGGTGGAGGAGATCACGATATCTCCATCGTCTACGCTCCTCATTTTCATGAAGGTGTTATTGGAATTGTCGCTTCAAAACTTGTTGAAACTTTTAAAGTACCTGCCATTGTTTTCAGTGATGCTGAAGATGAAGGTGTTATCAAGGCCTCAGCTCGTTCTGCTGGAGAGCTAGATATTTATCATCTCTTAAATGAGCATCGTGATTTCTTCTTAAAATTTGGAGGCCATAAAGCAGCAGCAGGCCTTTCCATGAAACAAGAAAATTATGAAGCCTTCAAACAATCAATGAATGAAAAGCTTCGCGCTATTCCCCTGATTCAAAGAACGGTACAGAACTTCTATGATCTTGAAATATCACCTAATGAAATCGACCCTGCTCTTCTAAGAGGACTTGATGCCCTTGAGCCTTATGGGATGGGAAATGCAAAGCCTATCTTTAAGCTTAAAGGAGCAATGCTTAAGAGTTATGATCTACTAAAAGATGTGCATGTTCGCTGGAACTTCACTTCAATTACAAATCAGAAAATTAATCTTAAGGGAATTAGCTTTAACTATATGACAAAATGGGGAGCGCTTACGCCAAATGAAATATTTGAGCGCCAAGCAGACCCTAATTGTGAATTAGAAGTCTACTTTACGCTCGCTTTAAATTACTTTAATGGTAATAAGTATATTCAACTGATGGTTGATCGAATTGAGATGAATTAATTAAATTCTAAGGTCTCTCAATGGTTACTTTTTCCATAACGATGTCATGCATTGGACGATCGTGCATACCTGTACGAACTGCACCAATCTTCTCCACAACATCCATTCCTTCAATCACTTTACCAAAAACAGTGTGGCGTCCATCTAAATGTGGTGTTGCACCTAGTGTAATAAAGAATTGAGAGCCATTTGTTCCAGGCCCTGCATTTGCCATTGAAAGAATTCCCGCACCTTCATGACGAAGTTCTGGAAGACATTCATCTTCAAATTTATAACCTGGTCCACCCATTCCCGAACCTTCTGGACATCCACCTTGGATAACAAATCCAGAAATAACACGGTGGAAAATTAGCCCATCATAATATGGCCCTTCTTTTGCTGAAGTCTTCTGTCTTCCCTCTGCAAGGTTAACAAAATTCCATACCGTTTCAGGACATTCCTTTGCATAAAGTTCAACTTTAAAATCTCCCATATTTGTCTGGAAGTTTGCGTAAATACGATCTAATTCTTCTTTGTGAGAATCTTTCTTTGTTCCTAAACCAAACATTGGTTACTCCTTAATATTTAATAAATTTATAACGACCTTTAACGAATGAAGGACGTTTTGAATTAGAATATATTCTAATATTTTTAACACTCTTTTCTAAATAGCTTCTTATATATAAAGACTCTTCTGATGTTAACTCTCCAGCTTCATCAAAGTAAGTTAAGTAACTAAAGTCCACAAAGAAAGCACCTTCATAAACTACATTTGCCTTTTTCATCATTGACTTCATTTCATCTTCTAGAAAACAAGTTGAAACAAAAATAGGTCTACCTTGCAGCATTGACTTAGAATTCATTAATCGTGAAAGTCTCGATAAGTTTTCTCGGTAGCTATCAAACCAGATAATATTAACATTCTTAAACTTTGGTCTTTTTAAATATCCACCTGTTGCACTTACAAGGTCATTTGCACTAAAAAAGATTTGCTCGACTTCTTTTAGTGTTGGACTTCGATCCATTCCCTTTGCCTTTTCACGGTAGATTTTGTTAAAGGCATATTGAATTTGTGAAGCATTCTGGTGATTGAGAGAAAAACTCGTCATTAAGTTTTTAATATTTAAATAACGGATTTGAGTTGAGCGAGAACATTGAGATGCACTTGAATAGTCACGCCATTGAGGAATAAGAGGAAGAAAGTATACTGCCGCTCCAGAGTCTCGATAATACTCATCTGTCTGAACTCTCTCAAAGTCACGCTCGACCACAGTTGAGCACGAGAATAAGATTGTTAATAGTAATAGCGAAATATATTTCAATTCTTAACCTTTAATTAATTTTGCTTAGAAAAGTATTTTAACATATCTTCTTTAATTTCATCTAATGACATATCAATTAGTGAATAAAAGCCTTCTTCATTGTGATCTAAGCCTCTTATTTTCTCCGTATCAAGATATAAACCTTGATCAACACAAATTCGATCACAGGCCAATGTCTTTAATTGCTCTGCTCCTCCAAGAAGTTCACTACCTTCGATCGTAACAAAAAGTCCTTCTCGATCTAGCAGTTTATCAACTGATGAAACAACAGCACTATTATAAATCATGAGACGTGGCTTTGGTTCGGCCGGAGCTGGAGTCTTTGCTTTAATATGAGGCTCAAGAGAGCGCCACTCCATAATCTTCTTTTCAAATTCAGTGACTTCAGAATTAAATTGTTCACGATCTTTTGAAAGAAGATCTCTAAAACCATCTATTAATTCTTTATCTTTTAAATCAATCCCATCAAACGGGATCTCTTCACTTGTTACAAGTTGAATTGTCTTTGTTAGGTCTTCGAGATACACATCCTTAAGCTCATTAAGGAGCCTTAGGTTCTCGCGTCCACTTCCAACAAGACATAAGTTACGTGCTTGCTTAATTGCATCAAGACAAGACTGATGCTCACTGTGATAAGTTAGTCTCTCATCATTTCTTAATGTCTTTTCATTAAGAGCACAAACATTCGCAGCTCCCATAGCATTGGGACGATATAATTCATTTGAGAAACAAACGAAGTCAAAGTCTTCAAAGGACTCAATTGAGTTTTTTAGAGACTCCAAAACATCTTCACCAAGTTTTTCAAAGATCTCAGGATTCTCTAATTTCTGTCTTTCTATTTCGCTGGTTGCATTAACGTTGAAAACAACTCGAAACGTGTCGGCCATTCGAGATCGACTCTCAAAGCGATGAGAAGGGGCAATAAATCTTTTGTGTACGCGAGCAATTTTCACATTCTTATGTGAAACACCACTTAAATCCATAGATGGATTAAATTCACCAAAAAGCTTCACATGAACACCAAGCTCAGTAAAATACTGGTAGGCGTCAAGAGCCTCTCTATCACTTCCTAAAATAGCTATTTTCATGGCCCGATATTATAAGGTTCAAAGCCTAATTGCAATTAGATAAGCGATTAAATGAACAGTGACTTCATCTCACCATTATCCACTACTGAATACTCTGAGAATGCATAGATAAAGTTAATGAACTGCTCCATGGCCTTGAATGAGTGCATTGATTTATCAAACTCACAACCATATTGCATATAAGTGACACCATCAGCTCCCTCTGTCAGTGCGCTATGACGAATCGTAACGATTACAGGAATATAAGAACCTTTAGTGAAGTAGAATTTAAGCTTGAGGTCTTCCCCTAGCTTAATTTTTGTATCTGTTTTCTCATTCCATGGAACATTAAATGAAAGTCCATCTTTTGAGATATCAACCATATTAATAGGATAAGAATAACCGTCTGACTCAATTACCGAGTAAGCTCCCATAAAATTATTGAAACAAATACGCTCAAAACTACGACGTTTCTTTTCAATATTTTCTTCTCTTTTAGCTTGGAAGTTGATTACTTTATTGTCAGACATTTCTACCCCTTATAACGATAAATTTACTGACTTACTTGTCGTCAAAAGGGAGAATTTCATGAGGTAAACATTAGATAAATTCGTGCTTGGGCAAGAAATTCCATACAAACAAGTTCATAAAATCAATCACTTAGAGTATTTTTTCTTCTTTTGCCAAAATGGGGTCTCAGAGATCTCGGAATAGAATAAATGATAGCTCTCAAGTCGAGAATGAATCATTAATCCCTCTTCAGTATCTGGATCATATTCCTCAGAATAAAAGGCACAGCCCTTATTGTGAGGCTCATGGGTACAATTTGAGAATTGGCAGTGGCGTGAGATCTCTTTTAAGTCTGGAAAGTACTCAATTAGTTCTTCAGGATCGATATCATCTAAAGAAAATGAACGTATACCTGGTGAATCAATGAGATAGAAGTCACCTAAATCAACAATTTCAGACCAAGTTGTTGTGTGAGAGCCCTTACCGACTTTCCCAACCTTCTTTGTCTTTAACTCCACTTCACCATCTGAAAGACATGAGATCGTCTCCGATTTCCCCACACCCGATTGGCCAACGAACAGAGCAGTCTTGCCCTTTAAAGCTTCTTTAAACTCGTGCATTCCACCTTTAAGATATTGAGTTTCATAATTCTGATCTAGAGCACAGATCTCAAAGTACTTCACTCCCAACTCTTTAAGACGTAGCACTTCGTATTGAATATCAAATTCTTCAGGGTCATAACCATCCATCTTATTAAAGACGACGATAGGCTCGACTCCCCATTGGAATGCTCTTACAAGGAAGCGATCAACGATTCCTCTTTTAAACTTTGGCCTTGCTGCACTTGAGAGTATGACCAGATAATCACAATTTGCTGCGGTAACTTTCTTTTTTGAAACTCTTACAAGAACTCTAAAAATCTCATTCTTACGCTCTAAGGCTTCCTTGATTAGATACTCACCCGTTTCAGGGATCGTCTCTAAACAAACATTATCGCCAACCACCAAGGTCTCCCCTTTCTTCAAAAGGTTACCAAGGGCAGTTGCTTTAACAACATCCTTCGTCCCCTCGATCAGACAGTCGAAGTCACGCTGATGAGAGCGAATAATTTTGGCCTTAATTGCATTTTCTGACATAATTTCCTAGTGATTTTGTATATATAAACTTTACCATCACTTCAACATATTTTACATCTTATATTGACAAATGTGGCATGTGCCATTATTTTAACTGAACACAAAGTCACTGTTACGCACTCGTAGCTCAGCTGGATAGAGCATCCGCCTTCTAAGCGGACGGTCTCAGGTTCGAATCCTGACGAGTGCGCCATTTTTCTTACGACTTTACACTTCAAAATATGAAACAAGAAACATTGAAATTTACAGTTATCCTAGGGGCCTTTTGGGTTTTCATTATGGGATTTCTCAATCTAATTCTAAAAGAAAACTATGGCCTAGATTACGACTCAGGATGGGCAATCAATTCACTTATTTTTCTATCAAGTGCTCTTGTTTTTAATTACACAACAAACTCTCTTAAGATCTCAAAAGAACATATCGCTTCTTACTTAAAGATCATTGCAATCTTTTTGGCCATTGCCCTTTGCATTGATTATATCTTTCCAATTTCTATTATTAAAAAATTAGAAATTACAAATTCAAAGATTTTATTCCCACTCTTTAGTTGGAATATCTTCGTTGCAAAATCTAGTGATATTATCTTTCAACAGATACTAATTAATATTCTAGTGGAATATTATATTAAGACTTTTAATCGAAGAGATAGCGTTAAATACTTTGGAATATTCTTTGCAATTATTCACCTCCCACTATTTTACATCTTTGGACTGAAGGCCCTTTATTTTATTATTCCTTCAATTCTAGGGGGAACGCTCTTTGCTTACCTGATTGCTTACTTCTATCGTGGCTACTTACTTTCTCTCGGCTGCCACTTCTTCTTCTATATCGTTCTAGGCATTGTCTTAAGATATTATAACTAATTCATATCGTAAGTACTTAATTTTTCTTTAAAATTACTTAGACAGTTCAAGAAAATCACTTCATCTGACGATATGATACGTATGAAAAGAATTAGCCTAGCTATCCTTACATTATCGACACTTGTAGCTTGCTCTCCTAGTTATGAGATTGCTTATGAAGTTGACTCATGCGTGAAGGAAATCGATACTCGTTACGCAAAGTCAGGTCGTACTCCAAGCTCTATCTATCGTGTTGATGATATTGTCATCAACGAGAAGAGCAAAGAGCCAGAGATGAAAGTTAGCTCATGGTCAAATTCGCAGTGGTATTATAATGGAAAGAAGAATCTTTCTTATTTTAATGATACAAAACTCTTTACTTACGAATCAGTCGATTGCCCAAGAAACTTCGGTGATAAATATCGTAAGAAGAATTTAGGAATTGATAAGAGAATTAAGAAAATCGATCTATAAAAAAAGGGCCTCATCAAGGCCCTTTTTATTTTCTAATTATTCAATACGTTTTAATAATCGATCATATGCAGTCTTTTTATAGCGCACAGAAATTACCTTCCAGATATCAACACTCTTATCTTCAATAATTTCACCATCTGGAGTCTCTTCCATATTTGCAACGGCCTGAGCTGTTTCATCAAACTCTGCATGTTTTTGAGCAGCATACGCTTGTGCATCATCTGCACCAAAATCAAACTTAAACTTCTCTGCCTTAGGTGCTTTATACTTACCTATTCCATTTCCACCTTTAGCTTTTGCTGCTAATCCATCTTGCTGACCAGCAGTCTCATCACCATTTTCTTCACCATCTTGTTTTGGTGGTTGTGATAAGTATGGAAGGGCCGACATAAGTCCACCTTTACCACCAGCTTTCTTATTTAAGTTATTAAAGCCCTTGCCTAAAGAAGCAAGTAATCTTTTCGTGCCTTTGTTTCCATTATTCTGTTTATTAATACGTTCTAAAGTCTTTTTAAGAGCCTTCCCTGCTTGCTTATTTATAGCATTTGCACTCTTACCCATTACATCAATCGCATGTTGAGTTTTTGGACTTATTGTATCAGCACCATTTAGCCCATTTGTTGCATCAACCATTGCTCCAGTAAACCCGCCTGGTATTGAAAAGCCAACATTACTTAATCCTTTCACACCATCTACTAAATATTTCTCAGGAGATGGACATGCTTTAGATCCATTATTTGTTCTAATTTTTGGAAGTCCTCCAACACACTCTAGTTCTGTTCCAATCTTTTGTGGTTGATAAGCTGCAAATCGAGTCGTCTTCTTAGATAGGTTCCTAGTCGCTACCTTTGTTACAGCTTGGGCAGACTTAAACTTTTTCAAAATTGATTCTATCTTTTTAATATTATCATCAATTGCTTTTGCTTCTGCTTTTGTCGCTTGTGAAGTTGCAATTGCTAGCCCACTAAAGCCAAGCCACAACCATCCTCTTTTAACACTAGAAAGCATAAAGTTTGTCATATATGCACCAGTTGGAATAAGATATGCCCCAATTAAACCAAGTAGAACTCCCAAAGAGTTACCCATACCTGCATTAGCTTTATCTATAAGTAAATTCATAACTCTTACATAGAAAGGACCTATAGTAGGCTGTTTTAAATTTGCGTGATTTTCATATTGCATTCCACCAGTTGTATTCATCGTAATTAATTTATAATTCGTACAATTAGTTTTCATTGTGGCATTAGCCGCTTTTAAATTAGCACTTGCAGCTTCCAGTGCCTTTAATTGTCCCGAAGTTGCTCCTACTGAAGAAGTCGTGTTTGCTGTACATTCACCTATAGCTGCAAGAGCTGCTCCACTTGACTCAAGAGAACAATTTGTTGAACTAGCTACTTTCTTGGCAAGGAATGTTTCAAGCTCACCATACTGGAGCTTTGATTCTCCAGGCACAACTTTTAAACCTTCAATTTCTGCAACTGAAACTGTCACTAGTTCACATTTCGCTGCTCCATCTGCTACATAAGTTGATGAACTCGCACCACAGGTAGCAGCTGCCGCAGCCGTTTCTGTTGCAGCTAAAAATGCTGCATTTGCTGATTGTGCACACAACTGAGCTAAAGAAAGTTCACTATTTGCAAATTTTGCAGCAATTCCTGCAGCTATTGCAAAAGCAGCACCAGCGGCAAGTTGAAACTTGGCCTTAGATTCTGCAGTTTCTTTCATCTCTTCGAGAATAGCTTTCTCTTCCTCAAGCATTTGCTGTTGAGAAACATCAACTGTTCCATCTTCAGAAAGACCTTCATATTCAATTTTACTTTTACGATCTTTTAGTGATTCGGTTTGTTTAAACATAGACATTAATTCATTACCAAGTAGAATTACGGCCCCCGCCACAGCAGCCCAAATATCATAAGGCTTTGAAGGCTGAAAGTAGAACCACATTTTCGAGGTAATATAAGCAATAGTCCCAAGGATAATAGGTGCGACAACGCCATTACCAAAGATTTTGAATAGGCCACTTGCTTCTTCTTTGTTGTATGTACCACTCATTTCTTTTCGTTTTTGAGTGATAGCATCCGTATCTGTTTCTTGTGTGTTTTCGAGTACAACAGTTCCATCATTTGAACGAACTTCTTGGGATTCCATTGAACCACCTGATGAACTTTGCTGCGGATCTCTTTCTGGCTCACCTTCTGGAGCTGGGTCCTCAGGTGCTTGCGCGTAGGCTTGAGTTGAAGAGATATTGAAACGGGCCAGTTCAATATTGATAGCAATATTTAAATTGATCATCGAAAAGATGATGGCCATGGTAAATAATTTATTGAGTACGCTTAAAGTTCTCATAAGATCCCTCTTTATTTAATACTATTTTATTATAGGGCCTTAAGAGATCCTAAAAAAGCAGGAACTTAAGTACAAACTGAGCAATTACAATCACTTAGTATAGTTTTCAAGTGCCAAATAAATGGGTTTTTTAGCCTTATTTGAGAATAAAGGAGCGATTCTTTTTTTCGCGCACCAAAGCAACCCTCTGGTTGTTCATTTTACGCCCGCGATAGCTTGGGATATTTGGATCAGAGGCAATATCAATTTGCTTTTGAACCATGGCCTTAAAGGCCGTAATCATTGAGTCTTGGCTTCCATCTAATTCTTCAACACCAAATTTTCCAAGTTCTTCGATTAGGACATGCACCGACTCAACAGTAGAAAGCGCCTGCTTATGAGGTTGGTGCTTAATGAGAAAGGCAGACTCTTTGTCTGATGAAAATGAGATACGAGGAAGCGTATTGATATTTTTTGATAGCTTCATCATCTTCTTGGCACAAGGCCAAGTTCCATCAATCACAAAGATCAAAGGCTTCTTCTTTGAAAGAAGCTTGATATCATCTTCAGTAGGAGAAGAGATATTAAGCGCATCCTCACCTGGGTATAAGACCATTGGATAATAGTCATCATCTTCAAGTAAAGCGTTTACTCGCTTATCTTGAGTAAAATCAATTCCCATAATGAGTTCACTATTTCCTAGAACTTTATGAGTCATTCGCCCAGTACCAAGTTTTTCCTTCTTGGCCTCCATCGGATGAATAAGAATCACAAACTTAGTATTTAAAGTAAATGGCCTTAAATGATGACAGACGCAAAGAGTGCTAGGCCTTGAACACCCCATGCACTTTTTGCGATATGTATTTGTGTCTTTTAAATCTTTTAACATAAATTATTATTTTACTACTTTATCCCACTCTTCAGTGCTGAAGCCACGTAATGTCTTCTTACCCTTTTCAAGTATTGGTCTCTTAATAGCAGATGTATTTTCTATTAGAAGTTTAATCTGTTGTGCTTTAGTTGCCCCTTCAAATTCATCCTTGATCTTTCTAAATGTTGGACCTCTTTTATTTGCAGGTAACTCACCAAAAGCTTCGTCCCATCTTTTTAAATCTTCTTTAGTTGGAGGAGTTTTCTTATAATCAATAAACTCGTAACTTGCACCTTTTGCATCTAAATACTTAAGAGCTTTTTTTACAGTGTCACAATTTTTAATTCCATAAATCTTCATCATAAATCCTTTTTTAAAATAACGACCTGTCGATTAATTATCTCAATACTGGCACCTAATTCTTTTGCGATAAAAGTAAAGACGTCCTCATTAAAAAATCCTACATGAGTCTCATCCCTTAGATACCACCAATTATTAAATTTATCTTTATCTTCTGGAAGAAAGTAAGTCATTACACCTAAGAGCCCACCAGGCTTTACAAGACTCCAACATCTTCTAATATCTTCATATGGACTATAGAAGTGTTCCCAAACCTCTGTGGAAGTTACAAAGTCGTAACCTTCTTCAACTAAGAGAGACTTATCATCGGCGTAGTAAATATCATAATCTTTAACATCGTGTCCTAGTTTTGCCATCTCTAAAGACAAAGTCGGGCCAGGGCCACAGCCAAAATCTAATCCTTTTGAAGGACGATGAAGTCTTTCATTTAAAGGTAGAATTAGGCGATTGAGAAAGTCCACATATCCTTGGTCGACACTATCATTATTATGATTGTCATAACGACTTTTTTCAATTTTTGCTTCTAATAATTTATTGCGATCCTTAAAAACATAAGAACAATTAAGGCACTCAAAATAATCATTTTGAATGGCGTGCGCGTAGAGCTGCGTTGAATTATTTAAGCAAAGTGGACATGGCATATTGATGTTTTTATTACATCATTAGGTCATTGAAAAGGTTTTTAAGCTGCTTTAGCCTAAACCTTTTGAAGTTTTTCTTCATTGATTTCGTTAGTTTTTCTTGAGAGATTCTATTGATTGCCTGGACAAGCATATGTGGAAGAGCTCCCCCTTCCCCACTTAAGTTAAAAGCAGCTATCGTTATTAAGTCTGGCTTTTTAGTCTTTAATAGGCGAATCGATTGGTAGTGGCCATTGCTTGTATCACAAGCGCTTGGATCACTAACGGCATAATTTGTACGACATACACTTGGTCGATCAAAGTAGACCTTACAAGCACCGTTTTCATCTAAGAAGACACAGCTCCTATCCTGGAAGTCCTGTTCAAACCAAGCTTCAGTACTATCTTTTTTCAAAGACTGCTTAACTAATTTTTCAACATCAATCTTTATTCCGTCTTCTAAAATGCTAATTGCAAGTAAATCAGCTTCATCACGATTTACAGAGACCTGAGTATGACAACATGCTGAACAGCCCTTTCGACAAGAGATTAATTCATTTACATCAGCATCAGCAATTATATCCTGAAGAGACTCATCAATTAATTCGTGGGAAAGTTGGGCACGTTCGGCAGAATCGTAGCGCTTGGCCATTCTCTCATAAGAAGCGATATAGAAACGTCGAAACTCTAATAAGTTAGAGAATTTCTTAAAAGTTTCTAATGCTCTTTGAGGATAATTCAGCTCAACCTCCTGATAAAGCTAAAGAGTCTTAGTAAGAGACTCAAATAAATTATATCGCATCAACAATGAACACGAACCAGGTAGGCAATAATCTCTATTTACAAACAGAACGTATTCACTTTAACTAACACAAAATAAATTACTGGATTTTTCTTCTATACTATCGTAAGATTCAAACAATCGTTTGAACTAAACATACGTTTGACTAAAACCTAGGATTTTTATGAATATTTTCAAGTACTTATGCCAAGGATTATCATCTTCGATTCTCCTCGTACTATTAATCAATCAAAGTATCCACGCAGAGACCATTACTGTTAACGAAGAAACATTAGTAAACTGGGCCGGCCAAGAGAATTTTAATCGCTTAAGGATATCTCTTGATGAATTAGCAAAGAAGCAAGAAAGGGCCAAGTATGATGAGAACTTTGGTTTTACTTTTGATGCCGAAGCAAATTATCAGGAAACAAAAGAGCAATCCTTTGTTCAATTTATTCCAGTAAGCTCTCCTGTGGCAGACTTTAAAGCAAAGTTATCAAAGAACTCAAAGTACGGACTTCAGTACGGTGTTGTGATGAATAGTAATCAAGTAACAAATAATCTCTATAAAGATGGGACAACAACATCAGCTGGAGCCTTTTTAGCTTTAGATCTTTATAAGGATTTCCTGGGTTCAACTTCTCGAGTACAAGATAAGAGCCTTTTAGTACAAGAAGAAATATCTAAAAGACAAAGATCAATTTCAGAGCATACTTTTATTCAAGAAGTTAGAAAGCTCTACTGGAAGATTGTGGCCAATAATGAATCCACAAAAATTGCACGTGCTCTTTTAAAAACAACAAAGAAACTCGAAAAAGATACAAGAAAGAGATTTCAAAGCAACATTGCTGACAAAGGTGATCTTGCTCGAATTAGCTCACAAGTTGAAGCACGTAATGGGCAACTCTATCTTTTAGAGTTTGAACGAAACGAGTTGATCAAAACTTTAAAGTCACTCTTTCCAGATAAATTAGGTGGTAAAGATCTTAGATTAGCAAATTATAATCTTGATAATACAGTTAATGATGTCATGGCCTGTACGCAGAAAATAGCACAACACATGACTTCCCTTCCTCTTGAATACACACAATACGATGAGATTCTTGGCCTTCTTCAAAAAGATTTAGAACTTTCAAGAGAAGTTAATAAGAATTATGACAAATCAAATCTCAAGCTAATTTCGCAATTTGAAGTTGTCGGGAAAGACTATAGTTATTCAGATAGCTTCAAAAAACTTTCAGATGAAGGAGATAGCCGTTTCTCAGTAGGTCTTCAATGGACAATGCCAATCGGTGGAGAAAAAGATAAAACAAAGGCCATCCAAGACGAAATTATTAGAAGAAGAAACCTAGCTGATTCACAAGAGGTAAAAGGGAAACTAGATGCATTTCATGCTCAAACATTAAGATCAGTTCTAACTCTTCAAAATGTAATTCGTGCACAAAAAAGAAATGCGAAACATCTTAGAGAAACGTTAAAAGATTCTAAGAGAAAATTTAGTCAGGCCCGTCTAACTTCACAAGATCTATTAATTGATGAGAACCAACTCCTAAATTCAAATCTTGATGAAATTAGTACTAAGTACCAAGTAATCGAAACAATTATTAATTATTTTACAGTTTTTAATCAAATTCCATGTAAGTTAAACAAAAGAGCACAACTATGAGTCTTGTATCAAAATTCTTTATAGAGAATCATAAATTTACAATCGTTGTTACCTTCTTCCTCTTAATCTATGGATTAATGGGACTAAATAAAATGACGGCCGAATCTTATCCGACAGTTTCCTTTGCAACTGCTGTTGTGACAACAGTTTATGATGGTGCATCGGCAAATGACATAGAGATTAAGATCACAAAACCGATTGAAGATGAAATCAGAACTGTCTCAGGAGTAAAGGACGTTAAGTCAACTTCACAGGCAGGGCTATCTAAAATTGTAATACGTGTTGATATGGATAATGTTGATAGCGTCGATGACGTTATGAGCGATTTACAAAAGGCGGTTGATCGAGTTTCAGACTTACCGACAGATCTTCAAGATGCTCCTCTCTTTCAAGAAGTTAATTCAGAAGAGATTCCAGTATATCAAATTGCACTTGTTGGACCAAATAATATACGAGAAAGAGATGCACTGGCTGATGTTCTGAAAGAAGATATTGAAGATATCAAGGCCGTTAAAGGTGTTACTCTTGATGGATTTTCTAAAAGAAGATTTGAAATTATTCTAGACCTTAAGAAATTAAACCAAATGCATATTGGAATTGATGAAGTTTTAAATAAGTTAAGACTTCGAAATGTTAATATTCCAGGTGGGACACTTAAATCAGAAGATGATCAAAAGCTTGTTCGTATTGAAGCGAAAGTTCAAAACGTGGAGCAACTTCGTAATATTTTAATTCGCTCTAACTTCTCTGGTTCAAATATCTTCCTAAAAGATGTGGCAAAGGTTGTTGATGGTAAAGAAGAGAGAAAAGTTATTACTTCTTATAATGGAGAAGAAGCTACTTTAATTACAATCTCTAAAAAAGCTGGTGAAGACACAATTCAAATGGTTGAAAAGATCAAAGAACATATGAAGGAATTTGAAAAGAGATATCCTGAATATAAGTTCTACGTTTATAACAACGAAGAGATTAAAGTTGTAAATAAATTAGAAGTACTTGCTTCTAACGCAATTTCTGGTTTATTGCTGGTCGTTTTCTTCCTCTTTATCTTTTTACCAGGAAGAATTGGTTTACTCGCTAGTTTCTCTCTCCCTCTAGCAGTATTTGGTACTCTAGGATTTATGCCTGACTATGGCCTAACGTTAAACGCTATGACTATTCTAGCACTCGTTATTGCCCTTGGTATGCTTGTTGATAATAGTGTTGTTATCAGTGAGAACTTTACAAGATTGATGACTGAAGAAGGATATAGTGCAAAAGATGCAGCCCTAAAGAGTGTTAAGTCACTATGGCTTCCTATTACAGGGACGGCCATGACGACAATTGCGGCCTTCCTGCCAATGCTTGTTACAAAAGGAATCATGGGACAATTTATTAAGGCAATCCCTATTATTGTTACCGCTTCTTTAATACTTTCTTTAATCGAGTCTTTTTTCTTACTTCCAATGAGACTTGCAAAATACTCAGGTTCAGCAAAGAAGACAGGTAAAGAAAAGAAAGCTGATTGGTTTGCAAAGTTTCAATCAAAATTTGAAAGCTTAATGACTGTTGTAGTTAGACACCGTTATATTTCGGTATTCTTCTTCACTTCAGTTATTATCGGTTCATTAGTCTTCATGGCAGTTGGTAATAAGTTTATTCTCTTCCCTGCGGATCAAACTGAAATCTACCTAGTTCGCTATGAAGCCAAAAGAGGAACTCCAGTTGAGCAAACTGAAGAATATATGCTTACAATAAGCAAAAAAATTAAAGAAAAGATTGGTGAGCAGGCCAAGCATATTGTTGGTTTTGCAGGAAAAGCTTCAGTTGGATTTTCAGACCCAAAGGATAAAGAGGGAAATAACGTTGGTCTAATCTTTGTCTATGTGAATGACTATGCCAAATTTAATATTGCTGAAACAGTAATGTTAAAGAAGTTACGTGAAATCAAGATGCCAGAGCTAAAGTCTCTAACTTTTGAATCTCAAGTAAATGGACCTCCTGTAGGTGAAGATATCCAAGGTACCTTCAGATCTAATAGTTTTGAACAACTTGATAAAATCATTGGAGAGATCTCTAATGAACTCGGCCAAATCAATGGAGTCCTAGATCTTAAAACTGATGATGTATTTGGTGATGAAGAAGTTTACGTTGATATTGACTATGTAAAAGCTGATCAATTAGGTGTAACAGCATCTCAAATTGGTAATGCAGTTAGGTCGGCAGTCGCAGGAAGTATTGCAAGTACAGTAACTCTTGATAATAAAGATGTTGATCTTGAAGTAAGATTTAAGAAGGCCCTTCGCGGAAAACCAAGTGATATCTTAAATATCAAAGTTATGGATAATCGTGGCAATCTCATTCCTCTAAGCTCTGTTGCAAAAGTGAGAAAAGAAGAAGGGACACCAAATGTTAAGAGATATGACTTTAAACGAGCAAAAACGCTTATTGGTTCTGTTGATAATATAAATACAACATCAGCTGCTGCAAACTCTAAATTAAAAGAGATCTTTGAAAGAGTATCTTCAAAATATCCTGGGGTATCACTACGTTTTGGTGGTGCTGCAGAAAGTACAGCGGAGTCTCTACAGTCACTAGCTGAAGCTGGTGTGCTAGCAATTATTGCGATTTTTGCGATCTTAGTATTCTTATTTAAGAGTTTTTTAAGGCCAATGATCATTATGATGACAATACCACTAGGCTTTATTGGTTTTTCAATTGCTTTTGCAACACCAATTCTAAGTGGTTACCCTGATCGATCACGTCCTATTAGCTTCCTGGCCCTTATTGGTATTATTGGACTTGCTGGTATTATTGTAAATTCAGGGATTGTTCTAATTAGTTTCATTGACGAGCTAAGACAAGAAGGTAAATTGAGTCTCGATGAAATCCTTGTTAAGGCTTCTGGACTAAGGCTAAGAGCAGTACTTGTAACTTCACTTACAACTGTTTCAGGTCTATTACCGACGGCTTACGGAATCGGTGGTTCTGATGCGATGCTTGTGCCAATGACAATGTCAATGGCATGGGGTCTTACTTCAGGAACGATAATGACTCTAATCTTCATTCCTTGTGCATATGCAATTATTGAAGATGTCACAATATTTGGAGAAAGGATTAAAAATAAATTATTCAAAAAAGAAAAAGTCGAAGTCGAATCAGAAGAAGAAATAACAACAGATGTAACCGCTGAAAAGGTTGAGGTATAAGATGACTATTTCAACTAAAGAAACCATATTACAAGTAGCAAGCCAGTTATTTGCAGACAGTGGCTACGATAATACTTCTGTTCGTGATATTGCAAAAGGAGCAGACGTAAATATATCTGCTATTAATTACCACTTTAAATCTAAGGTAGGTCTTTTTGCTGAGGTATTAAATCACAATATTGAAACCTTAAGGTCTCAATTCACAGAACTCTACTCTGTTGCAACATCAACTGAAGATTGTGCTGTTAGAATCTACTCTCACTTTGAAAAAGAAAGTAACACTTTCTATAATTCAATGAAGATGTTTCTAGTAAATAATCTTCCCTTAGAAGAAGATATTATTCCTAAATCATGTTCAGGTGAACAAAAAGGTCCTCCAGGAACAGAGATTCTCATGGAGATGATTAGGAAAGAGATCGACTTCAAGGGAGAAGAAACCCTTCTTCTATGGGCCGCTAGAAATATTATGCACAATATAATCATTATCTCTTTAGTCTCTCAGTCTTCTTTTGTGAAGATGATGAATAAAGAGGTTGCTCACTTCTCAGAAGAGGAAAAAATTGAGTCTATCCGAAGAAATGTGCGTTCAACTTTAAATTTTATCAGATAAATCCGATCAGACACATAGAATAAGGAATTTTCTATGTGTCGATTATTTGGATTTAGATCAGTAATATTAAGTCAAGTTCACCAAAGTCTAGTTCAGGCCGATAATGCCCTTGAAGTGCAAAGTCGTGAACATCCACACGGCTGGGGAGTCGCATACTATGTTAGAAACTCTCCACATATTATCAAATCTACATCTGCTGCCTTGGAAGATAAGATCTTTAAAAAGGTATCTGGCGTCGTTTCTTCACAAACAGTATTAGGTCACATAAGAAAAGCAACTATTGGGGAAACCAATATTCTAAACACTCACCCATTTCAATATGGCCACTGGACTTTCGCCCATAACGGAAATATTAAAAATTTTGATAAGCACAGAGAAAAGATTATTGAACATATCCCTGAGTATTTTCAAAAGTTTATTTTAGGAACCACTGATAGTGAAACCCTCTTCTATTTCATACTTAGTAAGGTCTCAAAAGATATCAATTTAAGTACTGAAGAAATAAATATCGAAGAGTTTACAAATATTATTAACGAAGCAATTAATGAACTAATAGAGATTGTTGGTGATTTAAACTTTGATGAAGATGCTCCACCGACAGAAAACTTCGTTTCATTCATTATTACGAATGGGAACCTAATGTTAGCATTTAATGGTGGAAAGAAGCTCTACTACTCAACATACAAGAATAAATGTCTTGATCGCGATACTTGTAGTAGTTACTCTCCAGAATGTGAAGCACCAACTAAAACAGGCTTTGTTAATCACTTAATTTTTTCAAGTGAACCACTCTCTGGTGATAATATTTGGATTGATCTAGGGCCTAAGGAAATTCTAGGTATCGATTATAAAATGAAGATTTTTAAAAAGACATTAGACTAAGATAGGTACTTATAATACTTATCCATCTTATAAATTTTCATACGACATAAAGAAAAGTCATATAGTACCGTTTCAAGTAACTCAGGATCAAGTCGAGACTCTTTAAATGAGTCCCAGAGAGCTTTATACTCAGAAGAACTGATCTCTTCATCTGCAAAGATAATATGACAGATCGCTAAATACTTAAGCTTTGAGTCCTCTTTCTTAATCCCTTTAAAAACTCTCTCAATGTACTTTTGATTTAAATACTCATTAATCTTATTTAGATCATAACGGTCATTTAAGACAAGGTTTATAATTAAAAGAATTTCTTCTTCAACAACTTTTCCTGCAACGATCTCATCGATATCTTTTATTACATCTTTTTCTCTACCATCTTTGAAAAAGTCAGCAAGTACATCGATTCTCTTCTGATCAAGAGATAAGAAGTGTTTTGCAAAGGTTAGAAATAACATATTTGTCATATCAAATAATGGTCCTTTGCTACCGGAAATTGTTTTGATGAATTTATAATTATCTTTGAATACTTTAGGTGATTGAATCAAAATGCTATGTAACCAAAAAGCTTGCTCAATTGTTTTGATTTCAAAGCCCTTATAATGACTTAAGAACCAATCCTCTTCTTTCTCAGAGATTTCACCATCTGCAAGTAGAATTATGAGAGATAAGAATGGCGCAATTGTCTCCCACTCATCATCATGAAATTCACCTAGATGCATCTTCTTAATAACAGACTTCATAGCGGCCAATTCTTTTCTATCAACGTTACCATCTGATTTAATTGCAGCGATAACTTCTTGAGAAAGCTTCTTGATTTCTTCTTCAGAGTAAGCATTTACTGCTAATACATTTTTAATATCGAAAGAATGAATTGGTATATTTGGCATATGATCACATATTGATCTTAATAAGTTTCTTAAATACGAAAACTCGGACTCATCTAAAACCCCATCATTTGAATATGAGATCATTAACGAAAATAAAAGAGCATTCGAATAGTCTCTTAATCCTGATTTTCTAAAATACTGTATTTTATAGAAAGTATCCTTAAGTTTTTCAAAGTCCTTATCTTTTATCTCTAACGATACAAAGGCTTCATGCAATACTTTAGGAGCTTTGGAGTTTTTAAGCTTAACTGCGAAAATTTCAAATAAACGACTAAAGAGCTGAAGTTTTTCCTCGTAATCACAGATTGAATTTAGATACTTAAATGAGCTTTTCCAGCGATCAAAGAAGTTTTGAGACTTATCAAGCTCATCAACTTTCTTCTCTACTTCATTATATGATAAGAAAACCCATGAATAGAAATATGCAAAGAAGTTCTTTCTAAGAACCTTATTGATGTGCAAGTCCTCACAAACTTCATGACACATTAATATGATTGCATCTTCCTTTCTCAACGCGACCTTCTTTTCTTATTATTAAAAATCTTTATCTTTGGTACATAAGTATAACATGCTCCTAGATAAAATGAGCATATGATAAAATATATCCAGATCATAGCGACTAAAAGGTTATAAAAGCTCCCATAGTCCTGAATTAGATCTTCTTTAAAATAACGTAAATATATCCAATAAGTAGATTTACCGGCAAAGAAGCACATCATAAAAACAGCTGCACCACATAGAGCATCTTTGTAGCTAACCTTAATTTGGGTAGAGAATTTGTAAACTAATCCAAAGGTTAAGATTGTAAATGGCAGTATAGAGAGCTCAATAATATAATAAAACGTACTTGCATGTTGTGTTACTTCACTTAATAAGCCTACAACGAGGTTTTTCTCATTTAAGAATGCTAGGGCCAAAAAGAATAGGGCCAAGAAAATACCAAAGAAAGCTGAGCGTAAATCATCCTGAATCATTCCACCATCGATATCAACTTTTGATAATGTATTGATACCAAAAATAAATGAAGTGCTGATACCAAGACAAGCAAAGAACCATAATACGAGCTGATGCCAATCGACATACGGACTTCTAATCTGTTCTTCGACAACCTCTCTTACAGCGCTTAAGATCGAACTATCAACCTGTGGAAAGTTAGAAAAAATCATTGATATGATATGATTTTTAGCGACATCGTTATCATTTAAGAAAGCACCAACGATTGATATTAAAATCATCACAGCTGGCCCGAAACTTAAGATGGTGAAAAAAGTCGTAGCTCCAGAAACAACCTCACCCTTTCTCTTTTTAAAAAGAAATATTGAGGCAATGAATCGCATTGTAAAAGACTTACAAAAATCTAAAAAGTCCTTTTCGATCTTATCCGGATCGACTCGAACTGATGTAACATATTTCTTTAACTGATTCACTTCTTAAGTTCCCCTTTCAAACTTAATCAACACATTATCCGACCAAGGGACTCGGCTTCTTTGCTTTCATATAGTTAATCATCGGAATTTTGCGAATATATCTTAGGCGATGTTCATTATTTTCTAAGCAATATTAGTAATTTGTGAACTTAATCGGCTCAATTATAGAATCTTTCTAAAAACCAGAGAGGCCAAGATTACCACCTCAAACTCTCTTCTATAAAATGATAAAATAACTATGTGGATTCAACCACTTCTAGGACGGAGATAAAATGAATAAATTAGTATTGGCCATTTCACTTTTATATCTTTCATCACAATTCTCTTTCGCAAGAAAGCCAGCGGTAGAAGATACATTTGAATCTTCAATTGAAGAATATAAGGAAGTTGAACCGTCTAAGGCCAAAGGTTATGATTTTTCTCCAGCTAGAAAGCCTTCTGGCCAAAAAGAAGAAAGAACACATAACTCAGATCTTTTAAAAGTTGAATCATATACAGAATCAAAAACTTCAGAGAATCTACTCTATCTATTCTTTATTCTCTTACCAGTATTTGTTAGTGCATATACGTTCTTTAGAGCCAATAAGGACTCGTATGCAGATAAGCTTAAGACTGATGCACATGCACCAGATAAGTCGAATGTAACAAGTTTAGCTGATAAAAGAGAAGAACAAGAAAAAGAAGATATTAAAAAGGCGTCATAAGTTACGCCATTTAACTCCCTTTATATGTGAAAAATACTTGTGAACAGAGCCACTAGATATAATTAAATCTAGCTGACCATCGCTATTAACATCTTTAAAGTTTACATGATGTGCTCTCTTATAATGACCATAGTTATCGGTATTTTCAGTCCAAATTTTTCCTAGCTCTTTTATTTCTAGGTTTTTTAGACTTCCATTTTCAACAACCATCGCCCAAAGAGATGAAGAGCCGTATTTATCAATATAACTAGTCTTTCCATCATATAAGTAAAAAAGAATCGCCATTTTATCACTATTAATTTTTCGACGTCTTATACGATATATATACGAATCAAAACCAGAAATTGGAAATTTATAATTAAATATCTGCTCACGATTTATATTATAAATTGTAAGATGTGGTATCCCATCCACTATCTTAGTGCCAATATATTCTCTTCGAAAATCACCATTGAGATCAATTTGATAAAGAGCTGACTTCTTAACGTAATGGTCCTTATCTTTTGAAACCTCTTTTTTCTCATTCTTTGCATCATAATATTCTTTAAACAACCAAGCATCTTGTGCGTTGACTGACACAAGTGGTAATAAAGCTGAAAATGCGAGAATTCTTTTTATCGACAACATATGTCAATTATAGCAACTCCCATAAATGAAACAATACTATCCATATTATTCCCCTATTCTAGTTAAATCTTGAGCAGATAAGGCCACAAAGGGCCTCTCGACATTGACGTATCGCAAGTAAATTCGCTAATATCTTTGAATACAACGACAGAGAGAGGACTTAATGCAACGCCAAATTGGTTTCATCAAGAATCAGAATCAAATCATTATTAGACAACTTGGAAACACTTCAAAGAGTAAAGTTGTGGATTTCGATGAGTTATCAAATGAAAAATTTGACTGCATTTTCTACAATCCTGAGCAACTTGAAGAAGAAAGTATTCATAATTTCCTAACTAAGGAATCTAAGCACACTCCAGTGCAAGAGACACAAAACTTCTTTAACGGGCCAGATCAATTTGAATCAGAATCAAATGAGAATCTTGCTCAACTCTTTGAGAAGGTATCTGGAAACTGGGTCCTACAAAATAATATTGTTCTTCTGGATGAATTATTTGAAGTCGTTGATCATCTAAAAGCTCTTTGGCCAAATGATCGAACTGCATTCTTTGAAGAACTATGGCATATTTTCAAAGTGAATCTTGGAGCAAGTAAGCTTAAATTTATTTATAATGATATTGAAAACGCATCAAAGAATAATGACAAAAAAGTCCTGGTTCATATAACAATTGATGGAGAGCGAGTACCAAATCCAACAAAGGGAAAAGAATTCGAAGAGAAGCTTATGAAGCACTTTGAATCAGAATTCGTTAATCCTTTTCAAATTGTTGAATACGATGAGAATAAAGGTCAGCTAACTATTTGTGGGAATATCTACAAAAGCCCATTCTTGGTTATGGCAAATATCTCTTCTATTTCGAAGTTACAAGAATCAATTCTAGCCACATTAATTAAAGCAATTTCAAGATAATAAAAATGGCCCGATAACGGGCCATCTTCTATTTAATAATCTCACGTATAGGTCACTCCCAATTTCTTGGGTAGCACAGCAGAAAACTATTATAGTAATTTACATAGATCAACAACTTTTGAGTTAGAGATCTCAAACTTCACACGATAAGGAACAGAGCTTTTAGCACTTTCAACTGTAACTTCATATTCCTTAGGGACACTATCCCCTTGTGCATTTATCCCAGTAGCAAGTGGAATTCCTGGAACAAAGCGAATTGGAAGCTTCTCTTCTCGTTGTTCACCGAATAATTCAAAGCTAACTTTTCCTACTAAACAAGCTGAACTCGTTTGTAGATATCCATAGTATGCAATCGGCATAGACTCGACCTTTATACTTCGAGACTCACCTTCTTGAAGACTAATATCGTGGATAATGAAGTGCTCTCTTCCACTCTTTTCTACTCTAATCGTCATCAATTCGTTAGTTGATAACTTAATGCGATTAAGAACATCAACTTCTTTTTGTTCACCATTAATATAGAGCTTATCTTTATTTCTATTAAAGTTCTTTAAAGTTAACGTAGATTTCACACTACTTGTTGGCTCTCTCTTTGAGCCTTCTTTTGCGACCTCGGCCTGCTTAGTATTCTCAACTGGCTTATCACCTAAGAAAGGAATCTGGTCTTTAGCAAAATAAACACCAACAGCAAGAGCAGCGATCGAAGCAACGTGAATTAAATAAGACTTTTTCTTCTTAACTGGTTTTTTCTTCTTTTTGATACGTTTAATTTTCGTACCAGCGCTGGTTTTATTGGATTTAATATCAATTGTATTAATTTTTGTTTTAGACGTTTTAGAGGCTAAATCAAGCTTAGGCATTGAACCTTCAACTTGAATATCTGTCTGCTCATCAATATCTAACTCAAAGAGAGCTTCTTTTTGCTTTCTCTTTTTAGCAGAATTATTCTGAGGGCCACTCGATTGAGAAGGTGCTCCACCTTCACTCTCTGCCTTATAATCTTTGATATATGGACCTAAATCGATCTGTCCAAATTCAAACATTCTTTCACGATCTGTCTTAATCTCATCCTTAAATAACTCTTTTGCAAAATATGATAAATCTGAAGAGTTGAAATCAGGATATGTTGAGTATAGAAATTTATTTAATGCCCTAGCAAACTCCTCTAGAGATTGATAACGCTTGCTACGATCTTTATGTAGGGCCTTAAGAATGATTTTATCAAGTTCTTTTGGAACCATCGGATTAATAGATGATGGAACTGGAATCTTACACTCTTGAATCTTTTTAAGTACTGCTAAGTCATTTGAAGCTTTGAAAAGCTTTCTAGAGCAAAGCATTTCCCAAAGTGTAATAGCAGTTGCAAATAAGTCATATCTTGGATCAAGATCTAATCCATCTAAATATTCTGGTGCTAAATATGAAAGCTTACCTTTAATAGTTCCGGCTTGAGTTGCTTCAGAGTTTGTTTCAGACTTTGCAATACCAAAGTCGATAACTTTAACAGAGCCATCAAAAGTTAGCATGATATTATGAGGAGAAATATCACGGTGGATAATATTAGCAGGCTTACCTGTTAGTTTATCTGTGAATGTATGAGCATAGTGGAGCCCTTGAGCAGCTTGAATTGTAATGAAAACTGAAATTTCAACAGGAAAGACGTAATTGTGTTCTTTAAGCTTATCAATATACTGCTTTAAGTTACGTCCATCACAATATTCCATTGCTACGAATAACTGATTATTATGAAAACCATAATCGTAAGTCTGTACAATATTAGGATGTAGAAGACCAAAGGTCGTCTTAATCTCATCCATAAACATTTGTTGAAATGCCTCATCAGAAGAGAATTGTGGTTGGACCATTTTAATCGCAACGATTTTATCGGCCTGTTCACCAAGGAATCTTGCACGACAAATTTTTGCCATTCCACCATCAACTAGATGATCTAGAATTAGGTAGCGGCCAAATCTTTCAAATTTCTTTTCTTCACTCATTACTAAAGCTCCTCAACAATTTATCGGAACTTTAATAGTTTAACTTTAGAGAAGAAATTAACTAAAAATGTAAAATTCTTGTTCTGTAATTAGGAAAACTAATCTCTAAGTCACCGATATCACGAGATGCACAAAGAGTTTTTGTTTTATAGAGGGCCAAGAAAAATTTATTGTAGTCAGGATGATTTGTCAGGGCCGAATCAAAGTCATTTGTTACGATGTCTGTTAAGTCATCTGAAAGGATTTGATTATAGAACATTGAATGTGAGATTCGATCTGAATCTAGGCTAAAGTCGATCATTATATAAACAGCATGACACTTCTTTAATCTTCTCGATTCACTTTCAGAAAACCACTTCCAAAACTTTGAATCTGGATCAATTTTGGCAAGGAAAACGTCATACATTAAATTTAAATCTGAATACCAAGAAATACGCTGAAACTTAAGAGAGTCTCTCCACGGCTCACCACCGGCAGTTCCACCCTTGATGTAGGCATCCCCTTTCTTAACGAAATTCTTTGTCATATTACCGCATGAGAAAAGCAGAGCAATTAATATCAGATTTAAAAATTTAATTTTCATATAACCAATTATAAGTTTCTTTAAAAATAATGTCTTGTTTTTTTATCATTTTAATTGAATTCATCTCTGGAACCTCCACTTCATCGTGGAATTCGCTCATTAATGTCTCAAATATAATACTATTTCGATCACTGCTAAATATAAGATTTCGACATTTCATAAAGTAAATGTCTAATTGTACTTTCTTTAATAGCTTATTTAACGTGATTAACGACTTTTTTGTAATAAATCCATTTGCTGTTAAGTCACTACTTTGTTTGCGTAAATTCAGCTGAAGTTTAGAAATTGGAAGCGGTATGCTCTTGAATAAATCAGTTGAAAACTTCTTATCTAACTCAACTCTTAAGCGTGGATTGATAAATATATTTCCTGCAACATTTTCAAATAAAGTTGCATAATACAAGGCCACTAATGCTCCCTGATTAATTGATAAAGTATAAACTTCTTCTGACTGAGCAATCTGACTAGATGTGTGTAATTCTGTTAAGAAGCCTTTAATTTGCTCGATACTTTCAAAATGTCCACGTGTACCAGAACTTAATCCATGCCCAAGGTAATCGAATGTAACGACATTAATTCCTTCATCATTCATTAATGGAATTAGATTTTCAAAAGTATAATGGCCACCACCAATATCGTGAAAGAGAATGATATTTTTTTTCGATTTATTATTACGAGGCTCTTTAGTCGCGTAATATTCTCGAATATAAATCGAACTCTTCATAAAGGATTAGCCTACATACTTTTGAATCGAATCTTCAGCTTCATCTGAAAGATTAACAAATCGTAAAGCAAAGCCTTGATTATCTCTTAAATGTCTTACAACTAGTCCTGAAGCAACAAAGTGGTAATTTGAATTTTCTGGATGCACATTTAAAGTAATTTCATCACCAACATTAAACGGAAAATTAGAGACAAGAACTTGCATTCCACCAACTGAAATATCGCGGCAAACACCTTCAAATACTTGTTGAGAATCATGAAAGAACATTCTTGCAACAAATGGTTTACGACGGCTTTCTCTTCTTTCATCATCACTTTCAGTAATTAAAGGAGGTGCTTTACCAAAGATTTTTTTTGCAATTGGAGTATTTGCAATATAAGACCATTCGTTTTCACCAGGAATATAAGCAAGAGTTTTTTCATTAATACGATTTTGCTGATAGGCCCTTTGAAGATCAATTATACTAAATGGGCCATATTCGACTTCTTCATCAACGCCACGGTCTTGGCCAATTTTAATTGTAATAATCTTTTCGTCTTCTTTCAGATCATCCCAACTATAAAGCACGACATTTCGATCATCAATGACTGGCGGCATATCTAATTCTGGAGGTAGCGCATCTTCTACTTTTTCATTCAAAAGATAACCAAGCTCAGTTGCTTCTGAGATATGCTTCCAATTATCATAACCTTTTGTCCAAACATAACTTTCAGCATTAAGCTTTCCACTATTGAAAAGGTTTTCAATTTCGCTATTTTCAACGGGGCCTACCCTCTCACCTTTTTCAACGTAATACCATTGCGCCATTTAAATCTCCATTTTATTAGACTTTTCTATTTTAACCTCTTGATATCATTAACTAAATTCATGACAAATATTGCCGTTTTCCCACCATTAAATGCTTTTGAATACTTAAGTAAAAGGGGCCGAAATTTTCTTTAAGTTTTCTTAAACTAAAACCGATAAGTTAGTTGATGAAAAAGTTATTAATGGTTGTAACATTTATTTTAATGGCCTCATGTGCAAAAGAAGAATTCGCTACACCAAAGAATTCTAATGGTTTTAGCACTCCACAAACAGAGACTGGAGCTGGCACAGTTGGAACAAGCTTTACTTACGTTCAACCACCTGTTGACCTACTCTTCGTATGGGACAACACATCTAGTTCAACATTCATTAATAACAATACAAAAGCGGCCCTAAATAATGTCGTAAATAATATTTCAGAAAGATTTGATTATCATGTCATGCTTGCCCCGCTTGTCTCAAGTGGTGGAGTTAATGCCGGGACATATTTCTTTTCAAAAGATGGAACCTCACCAGGTGGCGGTGTTCAAAATATTTCGAAAGATCAAGCCTCTACAGTGATTGGTCAATTTCCACCAGCAGGTGGAACAGGAGAGGCCGGTCTCCAAAGAATCAATGACCTTATTAAGAATAATCAATCAAATGGTGTCTTTAGAGACGAAGCCTATACATTAATTATTCTCATGTCTAATGAAGATAGTAGTAATTGGAATACGACAGGTTATAGCCTTCCAGGAAATCATCCTGTTGCAGAAGAATATATGAAAGGTAAAGTACACGACCTACTTTGTATGCGTGGAAATTATGATGGCTCTTTTCATTCAGGGGCAAAAAATCCAACTTATAATGCTAGCTGTAGTGGAGTTGGAAGCTACCGTCTAAATTCAACAATGATGAGATTAATTTCAATTACAGCAGCTGCTGAGCCTGGTTCATCATCTTGTCCACAAGTTGGAGATGGAGAAAAGAATTGGATTTACCGAAAAGCAAGTCAATCTGTCTTAAGTACGGCCTATACAAACTTAACGGGTGGATATCCGTTTATTCCTGCTTCAGTAACAAATGGTGATCAAGTAGATATTTGTAATACTAGCTTTAGATCGTTATTTAGCTCTGTTAATAGCGCTATTGATGATGCCATTATTGCCCATAAGTATAACTTCATTAAAATTGCAGATCCTAATAAATTAGTTGATCCTGATACAATTGTTCTGACAAAATCAGGTGTAAATATTCCTGAGTACACAGGTTCCGGAAGTGGTTTTACATATCGCGGTGTTATGACGAATAAAGATACTCGTTATGAACCAACAGCGGGAGAGCCTCAGACAGGACATATGATTCAACTACATGGAAATGCTAGACTTACTTACCCAGAATCAATTCAATACTACTATGAAGCACCTAAGAAATTTTATGGTTATGTTCACTTGGATGCAAAACCACAATTAGGTTCGATATCATTAAAGATTAATGGCAGTACAATTTCAGAGAGTTCCTCAAATGGTTGGAAGCTTATGATGAATGGTTCAGAGCCTCAATACTTCTCAAACTTTAATATTAGAGTCGTTTCTGAATCAGATACAACTCCAGCATACCCTTCTGTAATCAAATCGGGTTACTTCCTAAAACTCTACGGAAGTGCAGTTTATAGTGATGGTGCTAATGTTGAAGTTAACTTCTACCCAACTGGAGAATAGTTTTAGTAACTATTGCCTGACTTCTCTTCATTAATTCTTTGCCAAGCATCTTGAAAAACAAGACCAGGAAGTATCTTAAAAAGTGAATCAACATTTACCATATTTGTCATATTACCTTGATCATCAACAAGAATATCTTCCACAATACCAGAGACAATGGCAGGTTTTAGATCACCTGAATTTACAATGGCCTGTCCTTCTTTTAATTCATCAATGATGGCACTCAAATTTACAGAAGCTTTTCCGCTTGTCACATTCTTAGCAAGAAGCTGGGCTTTCATACGAGAAAGGATCATATTACACTTACGTGTGGTTTTAGTTTTCTTATCATCTGTTTTAACTTTTTCACCATTAACATAAGCAACAATAAGCCTTAATGAATCAAGATCAGGAATTTTCACCAATTTTTCTTGGCCATCTTTATCAGCTTCCATCACTATAATTCCCTCACGCTTTAGAAGCTCTATCATTTCTTCAAACTTAATCTCAGCAACACCAAAAATATCAAATAGGTAGTAGCGAATCGAATTCATATGAATTCGATGTGCACCGTCTTCACCCTTTTGTGCATGTACTTTAGAAGAAAGATAAATTCCCGCAAGAATTCTCAATACATCAGTTGTATGAAAGAAAACATACTCACCGACTTTTCCATCTTTTCCAAAACCGACAGAATTAGTTTCAAGTTGCTTAACACGATCATTTGTTTTTCTTAATCGATCTGCAAGAGTATTAACGATTGTTTTAAACCAAGGATTTAGGCCTTGCATTGTTTTATCAAATGCTGCAAAGGTTACACGAACAACATCTGTAGGTACTATCGCAGCAGCAGAACAACTACGACGAGAACCCTTTTCATCAAAGTATGCCATCTCACCAATAACTTCACCTGCGCGAAGAATGGCAATTTCAACAAAACCCTGTCCCTTTGGGATATAGAGTCTAATTTGACCTTTTTGAATAATGTAGAGTGAGTCTGCTGGATCGTTTTGGTTGAAGAGAACTTCACCTGCTTTGAAACGTACGATACCAGATTTATGTTGCTTTTGCGTTTGGGCCATCCATAGTCCTACTTAAAAAGCAGGACTATGAAAGTCCTGCAAATTTATTTAATTTTTTCTAGTATTAATGATAAGGCTTCACCGCCCCCAATGCAAATAGAAGCTAGTCCGTATTTTGCATCTTTATTTTTCATTGCTGTCATAAGTGTCACAACAATACGTGTTCCAGAAGTTCCAATTGGGTGTCCAAGAGAAACACCTGAACCATAAATATTAAGTTTGTCGTGTGGAATCTTCAGCTCTTCCATTGCGGCCATTGGAACTGCAGCAAATGCTTCATTGATTTCAAATACATCAATATCAGAGATATTTAATCCAGTTTTTTCAAGATTCTTCTTCATTGCTTCAATTGGAGCAGTTGTAAACCAAGTTGGTGCTTGAGCGTGTGATGCCCAACCTACGATTTTAAAATCAGCTTGGTCCTTATATTCTTCACCAGCAAGAACAACAGCGGCAGCTCCATCATTAATTGTTGAAGCATTAGCAGCAGTGATTGTTCCATCTTTTTTGAATGCTGGCCTAAGAGCAGGAATCTTATCGAATTTTGCTTTAAATGGCCCTTCATCTTCAGAAACAACAGTATCACCTTTACGGCCCTTAATTGTTACTGGAGCGATCTCATCTTTAAAGATTCCAGCTTCGATTGCAGCTTGTGCTCTTTTAAAAGATTCAATTGAGTAAGCATCTTGAGCTTCTCTTGAAAGGTTATACTTTTCTGTACACTCTTCAGCACAACTTCCCATTGGTTGGTCAGAGTAAACATCCCAAAGTCCATCCCACTGCATAGCATCTTTAACTTCTGCAGCACCAAACTTTGCAACACCAGTTCTAGAGTTCATTAATAAGTGAGGAGCTTGTGACATATTTTCCATACCACCAGCAACAACAACTTGGTTATCACCTGTCATAATTGATTGAGCACCAGAGATGATTGTCTTCATTCCCGATCCGCATACTTTATTAATTGTCGTACATGGAGTTGCTTCACTTAGTCCTGCAAAAATAGCAGCTTGGCGAGCAGGAGCTTGACCCACACCGGCCTGAACAACGTTACCCATAAATACTTCATCAACTTTATCTTTTGCGATACCAGCTTTCTCAACTGCTGATTCAATTGCAGTTGCACCTAGCTGAGTCGCTTTTACTTGTGCTAGCGAACTTAAAAAGCTTCCACTTGGAGTTCTTGCTCCAGAAAGGATATAAACACTCATTATTGTCTCCTTTGATTTAATCTTATTTAAAGTCCAGATATATTGACACACAAATAGTGCGTTGTTAATTATCTTCTATTGATTTAATACTTATTAGCACCCTACTCAAAGGATATACGAATGCTTTCAAGAACAAATGGGCCGTTTTTAATTGATCTACCAAATGAATGGGCAGATTCAGTACTTGAACTTCTTCAGGATACATATCGCAATGAGTTAGTCGACGCCAGTAAGGTTTTTGAAATATATGGCCAATTATACAAAGGTGAAGTTCTTGTTATCGCTTCCCTTGTTGATGCTACAAATGAAGCGGCACCTGCAACAACATATTTTGCGTCGATGGATCTAGCTGATGACGCAGATCATACAAAGCTACTAGAAGGCCTTGTGGATTCTATCGGTGCATTCTTTGACCAATTCTTTGCAGATAGTGAATGGAATGACTACCAAGACATGTGGAAAGAAGAGCAATTTAAAGGCACAAAAATATACTGCAAGGTGACAAGAGAAAACGTTGGTCTAACAATCAAGGCCGATCGACTTCTTAATCAGTAAGGTATGCGTCATAGAGTTAACTCAGGTTTACTTGCCATAGTTTTAAAACTCTCCTAGCATTTTTATATAAGTTATTTTGAATAAAGAGGGACTTTTATGAAAAAGCTACTTTGCCTAGCACTACTACTTTTTCTCACACAAAAAATCTGGGCCCAAGAAGAGCGCCATCGCGTAATTGATGGACAAATTAATTGGGGACCATTTGTAAATTGTGAGATTTATAACGATTCACATAGACGTATGTCTGTTATCGACTATCAATACACAATTACATACACGAATGGATTTCAAAGAGTATTCAATTATAAGTGTCAGTTCGGATGTGAAGTTCCAAGCTTTGATTTTCAACGATTCTCAGGACCTAGGAATCATCCAAATATCATGCATGCAAGTTGTCTTGCACATGTCTTTAAAGAAAGACGCCATCGTAGAAACTAATTATTCACAAATAAAAAAGGCCCTCAATCGAGGGCCTTTCTTTTCTTAGCATTAGGAAGTATTTTGAGTATTATTAGCCTTTGATTCTGAAGATCTCTTGCATCATTTTGTCTGCAGTTGAGATCGTCTTCGCATTAGCTTGGAAGTTTCTTTGAGAAGTCATTAAATTAACGAATTCACTTGCGATATCAACGTTTGAAAGCTCAATCGACTTTGAAAGAACTTGTCCACGTCCCGCTTCACCTGGTTTCCCCATTGCTGGTTGACCAGAGTTTTTAGATTCTTTGAAAAGGTTTTTCCCCATTTTGAAAAGACCTTCATTATTATCAAATTTTGCAATAGCGATTTGAGCAATATCTCTTGTTTCACCATTATCATAAACTGCTGTAAGGATACCATCATCGTTGAATGATAGAGATCCAAGAGTTGCTGCTGAAGCACCATCTTGAGTGTGTCTTGCAACAGCTGAACCAGAACCATACTGAGTAGAAGCATCTGTACCATCTCCACCTTCAGAGATTGATTCACCCCATGAAAATGAAATTTTCTGATCTTGTCTTGCACCTTTATTAAAGTTGAAAGAGTTAGATGTTTCGATTTCTTCTTGTAATTGCCCTTTGTCATTGAATACAAGTTGACCTTCTGCCATTTGTACCATTGTTCCAGCAACACCACCTTGAGCATCCGCACCGTCTGCCATAATTCTATATGTCCAGTTGTTATCTGCTGTTTTATTATAGTATGCAGTTACAAGACGAGCTGTACCTACATTATCGTATACTGTAATTGAAGAAGAAAAGTTTGAAGTTTCCTCTGGATTATTTGGATCGAATTCTTTTACTGAAGCTCTTGAGTCTAGGTTCATTGAAAGCTTAACCTTCTCTGTTGCTTGAGCTGGGATCGTTGTATTTCCAAGCTTGATCTCACCTTCTTTGTTTGTTAGAACACCATCTTCATTAGATTTGAAACCAAGAACTTTATAACCATCACTATTAACAAGCTCACCGTCTTTGTTAAAGTGCATTGATCCATCTCTTGTAAACCCATTTCCAAATGGAGCTTTAACTTTAAAGAAACCATCACCTTGAATTGCAAGGTCAGTAATTGACTCAGTTCTTGCAACATCACCTTGAGTCATCATTGGCTTAATGTGAGCTAGTTTTGTACCAGCACCAAATTGGTCACCACCCTCAATACCTTTAAGAGAAACGGCAAGTACATCTTGGAATTCTGCACGTGAAGCTTTGAAACCATTTGTTCCAGCGTTTGAAATGTTATCTGAAACAACGTTCATTCCCGCTCCTGAAGCGCTTAAACCAGATACACCAATGTTAAAAGATCGTAAAATACTCATTCGTCCCTCCTAGACTAAAAACAAAATCTAAATGTTTAGATCTTAAGACGACTAAATGGAGTGAAGATTTTTTGATGTGCTTACAACGACAGGCAAACACTAAGCTTCCGTTAGGACCAGCTAATTAAATCTTAAACCAATACAGTCGAATCAATTTTTGTAAAAACGTTACTCTCTATACTTCCTTTATCGATAGCCGTAACAACCTTCTTGCCTGGTACGTCAACGATATAAGCTGCTTTATCTGTAATCACTAAAGAATCTTTTCCACCCTTACTTTGAAGTTTCTGGAAAGCATCCTTTAGCTTAAAAAATTCATTTGAATCAACGTGAATATTTCTCTCTTGTAGTCTCTTGGCTGCATGAGTAGATAACTTGATTCCATGTTCAGCTTGAGTTTGTGCAAGCTGATCAATTTGGTGGGCCCTATTAATCTTTTCGTTTGAGATCTGATCGTTTAATAAGTTCTTAAACTCAGATTGAGCCGCTTCGTTTCCACCAACATTACCAAGACGGTTACGAAGATCAACTTTCTTCGAACCAGGGACCTGGCTTACATTTGGAATATGAAAATTTGAAATGTCTTTAGTTCCCATTTATTTCCAATTATTGGTTAGTGGATTCGTTAATATTATTATAATTTTTTAACATTTGTTTTTGCAACGCGGCAGAATTTGTAGCACTTTTACCAAGCTGCCCATTATTAGGGAGCTTAAAGCTATCTACGTCACGAAGAAAAACTTTATTTCCATTTTGTAATGTAAAAACAGTCTCACCATTTTCAAAATCAACACCGTTTACAATACCAGTCGATTTAGTTTCAGCTTTAAATTTATTCATGTCCTTATCAAAGGCCCAAACTTCAAGACGATAGTCGCCTTTAGCTGCTCTGGTATTATCAAGTTGACGGCCATTCCATGCAAGAGTGTGTTGTCCTCTTCCAAGATTTTCAGCTTCAACTTTTCCAATGAGTTGTTTATTTTTATCGTAAATATTTACGATTACATTCTTTGCTTCTTTGTCGATAAAGAAAGGGATATCTTTTGAAAAAGACTGCCCATCATAACTAACAGAGGAACCTCTTGTTAAAACTTCTTTACCAAGAAAACTTGCACCAAAAAACTTTAGCTCCTGTGGGTCATTCTTACCCATATTATCAAGCTTTTGATTCATATTTGTCATCTGCTCTAATTGAGAGAATTGTGCAAGGTCAGCTGAAAGTTGTTTTTGATCCATCGGCTTCATCGGATCTTGATGTGTTAACTGATGAGAAAGAAGTTTTAGGAAACCTTCTTGTCCCATTTTATTGTGTTCTTTTGCATCAACGAATTTTTGTTCACCAACATCATTTCCGGCTATGCGGTTAAGACGCTCACCTACATTTGCGTTGGCATTTGTATTACCAGAAGTCTGGCGTGGGGCCATTCGCACCTGTGAAAATGAATTTCTCTGTTGTGGTTTTCCAATTTCTGGCATTATGCACCTATTCGTTGACTATATTCTTGCCATCTTTGTTGACGGCGCTCTCTAGCATTCTTATCAAATGTTAAAGAATCTTCACTATCTAATTGTCTCGCAGAATCAAACTCATTTCCACTATTTTCTAAAGTGGAGATTTTGTCCGCTTGTGCATCAAATCTTCTTTCAGAGTCTTTTTTCTCTTTATTGAAAGAATCAGATTGTGAAGCTGTGTCACTCATTTGTCCTGATGTTGCTGTTTGAATTTTAAAATCTGCAACACGGATACCTTTCATATCTAGGTTTTTAAGAAGCTTTACTTCATTCTCTTTAAAGAACTCTTTTGCTTCTACTGATTGCGCTTCAATATTTAGGGCAACCATTCCATTCATCTCTTTATTTGCTGTGATATTAAAGTGACCTAATTGATCATGCTTAACTAACATTTGAAGAGACTTTCCATTTTCAATGCGATTCATTTCAATGTAATTTGTCACTTCTTGAATAATTTGATCCGAGTTTGTTACTGCTGATAAATCAAGGACCTCTGGAGCTTTTGCAAGATTAATCTGGGCCTTAAAGTTTGAAGCTGAATTATCTGCTCCAAGTGCTCCTATTAGATTATTTTGAAGAGAACTAGAGCGGTTTTCAGACTTTGGTGTTTCTTGGCCTAGAATATCCTCAAGAGAAACAGAATTTTGTGAAGACTTCATTGTTTCAGGTTTTACTTTGATTAATGAGTCATTCTTAAGGTTCGCTTCTTTTGAAAACTTATTTAAGCCAATATTATTGGCCATATTCTTAACTTGATTATTTCCAGCAAAAGAGCGGTTTGCAACAAATGCATCTGATGTTTGATGACTAAGGTTAAGCTTTGATGCTTTTCCCTTTTCAAGGCTCTTATTTGGCATTCTTAAAAGTACATCATTTTTAACAGATGAATCCGTTTTTGAAATATCATCTAAGACGGCCTTAGTATTTGTTCCAAGCTCAGCCTGAGACTTGATCCCTTTTGAAGCAACTCTAGGTAAATCTTTATCTGTCAGTAATGTTTCTTTCTGGCTTCCCTGTGTTTTGCGATTTGCTAAAACAGTTTTGGCCTTTTGTAATGAAACAATATTCTTAGTATCAAGAACGCTATCAATATCACTTTTTGAAGCATTTGCCTGATTACTTATAGTAGAAAATAAAGACTTTGGTGTTGATTTTAGAGCAGAATTAGCCTTTTTAGAAAGCTGATTAAGTGATTCAGATTCTATGCCCTGTTTAGCATTTTGAGCTAAATTGGCCTTACTTGAATCTTTTAAATTAGGACGAATTTCTTTTGCTACATTCGTGGCCAAAAAGTTATTTTGTCCTTTATTTTTTCCCCTAGGTTGACCCTCGTTAAGAAGTTTAGAGAACTCCTTATTCAACCCTTTTTTCTCTTGTGCTGTTAGTCCCTTACCTGACTTATCCAATAAGTTAGACGCTTTCAGAGAGTTTGCATCATTAGCACCCTTTCCTTTGCTGGCCTTAACCTGTGAATTTTGTCCTAGTAAGTTTTTAAGCATTATATTCCTTTTTCAATTAACGCTTTGCAATATCTTTACACAAAATTAGAAAAAAATTAACCAAGGAAAGTTTTACCCTACTTCTTCATGGTCATGTATTGCTTTTGAAGACGTGCCGAGATCTCTTTATCCATCATATTAAAGATTTTCGATACCTTAACTGGATCAAGTTCACCTAAAATCTTTATCGAAATCGATGGGTCTTGTTGTGACAATAGATCAGCTGCTGTTTGTGGTCTCATATTTGAAACAACATCAACCATATGGATAACACGCTTACTCTCATCTGAGTCTTTCTTATCAAGACAAGATAAGAAGTTTGTTTGGTATTTTTTAAACTCTTGAATACGCCCTTCAAGCTCCTTCTGATTAACAGCAATTTGATTCTGTTGATTCTTTAAGGCCTTTTCTCTTTGTTCAAGATCCTGTTCTTTTTTGAGAAGTTCTTGAGAAAACTCAACGAGCTTACCACGTCCAATTCTTTTCATTTTCTTTTCAATAGCTGCATCAAGAGCTTTATCGAACTCTTCTTGAGTGTAGATCTTTTTATCTTCAGCTTTTGTATTTAATGAAAAAACTAATAAAGTACTTAGTAATAATGCTTTCATTTATAGTTCTCCGGCCAATTTCTTAGAGTGTCTTTTGGCCATCATTAATTCATCAATGGCCTCTTGGCGTTTCTTTTCGATTTCTTTATTTTGTTTTGTTTCAAAGTCTTGTTTTAAATTATCAATAACTTTAACTTCACCTTTTGCAACTGATAGCTCTTTAATCTTTTCTTGGTAAGCTCTATCAACAGCGTGAAGCTGGTTTTCTAACACTTTAATTTCTTCTCTTTTTGACTGAATAAACATTGGGAAGAATTGTGCATTTCTACCAGGAGTATATGTTTCTAAAAAAGCTTCTTGAGCTTTATAGGTTTCTTCAATATCCTGCTTACATTTAGCAATCTTTTCAAGAAGTCTTCCTTTTTCACTATTAATCTGCCCTAGTTCAAGCTTAACTCTTTGCTCGTTGAACTCTCGTAGTTTTAATAGTCCATCTAATTTAAACTTCTTACGACGCATTTATTTATTCCTCATCATCTGACTGATAGGCTTCTTCAGCGTATTTAGCTAAACCTACCATCGAATCATAAAGTTCTTCGATCGTTTGATAATGATCCTCACCCTGCATTTGTTTAAGTAGATCATTTAATTGTTCAATTATGATCATTGCCTTATCCACTTTAGGGTTTGAACCTCTAGCGTAGGCACCAACATTAATAAGGTCTTCATTATCACGGTATGCAGACATTAGATCACGCATATGACCCGCAACAACTCGATGCTCACTTGTCACAACTTTATTCATTACCCTTGATAATGATTGGAGAACATCAATTGCCGGGAATTGGTTCTTGGAGGCAAGTTCTCGAGAGAGAATAATGTGTCCATCACTAATACCACGAACAGCATCAGCAATTGGCTCATCCATATCTCCACCTTCAACAAGTACCGTATAAATACCAGTGATTGATCCTGCATTAGCTTTCGTTCCCGCACGCTCCATTAGTTTTGGTAATTGAGCAAATACTGTTGGAGTATAACCTTTCTGACCTGGAGGATCTCCAGCACTTAAAGAGATTTCACGAGAAGCCATCGCAAAACGTGTAATTGAATCCATCATTAATAGTACATCTTGATTCTGATCTCTAAAGTATTCAGCAAATGTTGTAGCGACATATGCAGCTTTCATACGAATAAGAGCTGAGGTATCTGATGTTGCAACAACAACAATTGATTTTTTAAGACCTTCCTCTCCTAAATCATGTTCAATGAATTCACGTACCTCACGGCCACGTTCTCCAATTAGAGCAATGACATTAACATCGGCCGAAGACTTTTGTGCAACCATACCAAGTGTTACAGACTTACCAACACCTGAACCGGCCATAATGGCAAGGCGTTGTCCTTTTCCAGCTGTCATAAATGCATTAATTGCATTAACACCTGTATCAAGAACTTGACTAATAGGTGGCCTCTCTAACGGATTTATTGGTTTCCCAAAGATTGACCTTACTTCATTTGATTTCTTAATTGGCCCTTTTCCGTCAATAGGATTTCCTTGAAAATCAATAACGCGACCAAGATATTGCTCACCGACATTTACTTTAGTCACAAGCTCTTTTAAAAATACTTTTGTTTCAGAATTGATACCTGAGATTTCAGAATAAGGCATTGTTAGACACTTTGGCCCATCAATAGAGACAACTTCTCCTAAACAACGATCACCAAACTCTGTTACGAATTCGACATTAGAACCAATAACAGCACGAGAAAGGTTCACTTCGTATAGCATACCTTTTGATGCACAAACCTTCCCTACCTTTTGGTAAGGTGTGGCATATTCATAGGCCTTGTGAATGGCCTCTAAATCTAACGATTCAAATGGACTATTCTGATTCATCTGAGTCAACCTCTTCGCTTGCAAGCCCTACGGCTTCAAACAACTTATCAAGACTCTCTAATTGAGTTTTGAGACTTCCATTAACAATTCCATTAGAAGACTCGACAATGATCCCCGGTGCTTCAATATCAAAGTCAATTTCAACACGGGCATTTTTAAGCTCTCCTACTTTTTCCTGAACAACTTCTAATACCTCAGGCATTTGCTCAAAGTGTTTTTCATTAACACGTATAAGTAGGTTATCTCGAGTTTGGGCCTCGACAATAAGCTTCTCAAGTAAACGGACAATATATTCTCCATCATCCTTGAGTTCTTTTAAAACAACCCATTTTGCAATTGTTCTTAATAGATTATAAGTTTGCATCTTTTGGGCAGATAGTAACTTAATTCGAGAACTTAAGACTTCAGAAACCATATCATTTAAAAGCAAGATTTTTTCTTCAGCACTAGCTGATAATTCTTCTCTTACTTCTTTGCGACCTTCTTCCTTTCCTAGCTCAAGTCCTTCTCTATATGCTTCTTCTTTTACTTGTTGAATACGTTTTTCAACTTCTTCTCTAACGGCCTGCTCAAAGTCACTATCTTCTTGCGCTCTAATACCACGTGCTTCATGAACAATAGGATTAAGGTCGAAACCTGTCTCTCTTGCTTGCTGTCTTTCAACGCGAATGACCTTTTGCTTCTCTTCGATCTCACGTACAGACATTCCCTCAAAATCTTGGAACTCAAAGTCCTCAACTTCCGAATTCATCGGTTTCTGAGAAAATGATTGAAATTGATAGTCTTTTACTTCTGTGGTCATTAAGCCGCCATTCTAATTAAATTATTATTAAACAAGTGCGTCGCCGTCTCCACCACGAGAGATGAACGCTTTTCCTTGTTGTTCAAGTTCTTTACATTTATGTACGATTTCTGCTTGAGCTTTTTCAACATCTGAAAGTTTTGTTGGACCAAGAGCATCAAGGTCTTCTTGTAGAAGAGTTGCTGCACGATTTGACATATTTCTAAATAGCTTTGAACGTATTTCTTCTGGTGCAGTTTTAAGTGCAATAACAAGCTTTTGTTGATCAACTTCCTTAAGAAGCGCCTGAATACCACGATCATCAACGTAGACAAGGTCTTCGAAAACGAACATAAGCTTACGAATCTCTTCAGCAAGTTCAGGATCTTTTTCTTCAACTCGACCCATGATGTTCTTCTCAGAATTCTTATCCATAAGGTTAAGCATATCAGCGATAGGCTCAACACCACCAAGTTGATTTGTATCAATTGTTCCAAGAGTAGAAAGTTCAGTCTTAAGAACATCATCAAGTTGTGCAATAAGCTCAGGAGAAACGAAGTCTAGGTTTGCAACCCTTAATACAACTTCGGCTTGAAGTCCTTCTGGTAGACGTCTTAGAACATCAACCTTTCTCTCGGCCGATAAGTGAGCGATGATAAGAGCAATCGTTTGCGGATGCTCATTAATTAAGAAGTTTGCAAGTGTTCTTGTATCAACTAGCTCAAGAGATTCAAGAGTTTGATTTGCACCAACATCAATAATCTGTCCAAGTAGTTGCTTTGCTCTATCTTCACCAAGAGCATTTACGATAAAGTCACGAGAAGAGTTATCAGAGAATAGTAGATCATTTTCTTCATTAAGTTCTGAGTAGAATTCCTCTAGAACTCTCTTGATCATCCAAATAGGAGCTTTCTTAACATTAGACATTGCATTGATAAGACGCTTTACATCGTTATCACGCATATGTGAGAAAATTAGTTGTGTTGTACTTACACCAAGAGAACTAAGCAGAAGTGCTGCTTTGTCTTGTCCTGATAGTAGCGAGTACTCTACATCTGGGTCTAATGATTGATCGGCCACTTTTCTCTCCTCTTCCTTAAAGGGCTCTTTTCCTATTAATTAACATCATACTAAGCAATCGACTTATCCGATTCCTGTGCATGAATCATATCATGTACAATCTGTGCTGCTTTTCCAGGATTAGTCTCAACAAGTGAGATAATCTTTTCACGTAGCATATTTCCTTCAATCTTCTCAGGATTGAGCTTTTCTTCAATTTGTGGAAGAGCATCCTCAAGTCCAGGAAGTTTTTGGTTCGCTTGAACCTTCTCTAATTCTTCAAGAGTTCTTGGTAAGAAATCCTCTACTGTTTCAACTGCGTTATCTGTAACCCACTGAATAAATGGTCTAACAACAACGAAGAAGAAAAGAGAGATCGTTAAACCAATTGCAAGATACTTAAAGATATTCTTGATTAGCTCTCTGTTTTCACGCTCACGCATTAAAGCATCAATTGCTTCAAGATCTTCTTGTTGGAACTCCATATTCTTAATCGTAATCACATCTCCACGACGATCATCGATTCCTAGAGTTGAAGCAACGATTGCTTGAAAGTTTGCAATATCAGCTTCTGACCACGGCTCATACTTTGTAACAGTCTTACCATCAACAGTTTGTGTAACTCTCTTTCCATCTAACATAACTGCAGCTGAAATTTTTCTAACACTTGCTGTTGGCGATTTAGAACGCGTTACCTTCTTAGGTACATTGTAATTACGTGTCGCTAACTCTTTTTTCACGTCATTTCTTGTTTCAGGAACACCTGGCTGAGGCTGTTCACCTGGAAGGTTTGATCTCGCTCCAGGAATCCCCTGTGGAGAAGGACGAGAACCTTGTAAATTCTGTGTATTTGTTACTTCAGAAAGAACGGCCTTATTTTCAGAATCATAACTTGTTTGTGTTGATACACTTTCAGTAAAGTCCATATCAACAGATACTTTAGCGATAACCTTACCGGCACCAACTACTTTTGTTAAGATATCCTCAATTTGGGCTTCATACTTTCTATTAAGTTTTGATTCAAGAGCAAGACGATTTGCTGTATTTGCCGTCATTGCATCTCCGATATTCTCAGATAGCTTCTTTCCTCTATGGTCAAGGATTACAACACCAGTCGGTCTCATCCCTTCAACAGATGAAGCGACAAGAGAAGAGATCCCCTTGATTTCTTGTTCCGTCAGAGTAACACCACGATTTAATTCAAGTACAACAGAGGCACTTGGTGGTTTCTTCTCAGATACAAATGGTGATGATTCAGGAATATTTAAGTGAACACGAGCTCTTTTAACACCTCTAAGGTGCTTAATTGTTTTAATGAGCTCACCTTCTAGTGCTCTTTGCTTATTAACTTTTTGAACAAATGAAGTTGTTCCAAACGATTGGTTATCAAAGACTTCGTAACCAACTGTACCAGAGAACGAAAAACCAGAAGTCATCATTTTTAGACGAACAGTTTCGATCATATCCTCAGGAATACTAACCGTTCTTCCATCTGCTGATGTTTTCTTTTCTACATTATTTTGACTTAAGAAGACCTCAACCTTTGTCATATCCTCTTTATTTAAGTCTGAATAAAGTACCTTATAATTTGTATGTGTGGCCCAAAGGACAACACCTAGTAGGAAGACTAGAATAACTCCAGTTACAGCAAAGAGAGAGATCTTCTTTCCTGCATCGAGCTCACCATAGAACTCTTTGAAGTTTCTTAGCATTTTGTCGAAAAAATCTTTCACGTATCCTCCTGACACCTGAAGCTCTTAATTCATCCTAAATTAAGAGATCATTAACTAGTTATCAACTAGACTTGCATTCTCATTACTTCTTTATATGCATCAATTACTTTACTTCGAACTTGATTCATCGTCTTAAAAGCAATTTCAGCTTTCTCTACGGCCAGCATCGTTTCGTGGATATTCTTACTTTCACCACTAACTAATTTCTCAATTGCCGTATTAGCTTCTTTTTGTAGTTTATTTACATCCATGATCTGATTAGCAAGAAGTTCAGAAAAACTCTGACTCTTTTCAGAAGGAGCAACCTTTGCAATTTCATCAAATCCTTCTAGCTTAAAATCTCCACCTGGCTTCTCTGCTCCACCAGCTGGGTTTGTCCAATCACGCATTTTCTGTGAGTTAAAGACGTCATTCATTGTTGTTATATTATTGATCGCCATGGTTTAACCCCTATTCCTAGTTTCCACTACCAATTTCAAGCGCTTTCATCGCCATACTCTTAGTTGTATTCATTACATTAATATTAGCTTCATAACTTCTTGAAGCTGAAATCATATCTGCCATCTCTTCCATCACATTGATATTCGGATAGGCAACATACCCTTGCTCATTAGCATCTGGGTGATTTGGTTCATACTTTAAAATTGGAGGTCTATCACTTGAGATAACCTCTGTTGCATGAACTGCTTGGGCCTGCTCTTCAAGCTCACCCTCTAGTACATCTGAAAAGCTATCGCGTGCAGGCTCACTACCAAAAGCAACTTCTTTCTTACGATATGGGCCACCTTCAGCAGTTCTAGTCGTTTGAGCATTAGCAATATTTGAAGAAATCGCGGCCATGCGCTTCTTATTTGCAGCAACTCCTGATGAACTAATTTTTAGGCTGGTTAATAAATCCATTTATTCCCCCTACTTCTCAGAGTTAATTGTATATTTCAGCATCCCAAGTTTCTTATTAAGTAACTTTACAGATGCATCGTATAAGATTTTATTTTCGGCCATTTTGGCCATTTCAGCGTCTCTGTCGACAGTATTTCCATCTTCAGAGACGATTCCATTTGGATCTTCATAAATTTCAGGTTGAAGATTATCAAACCCACCATTGCCAACGTCAAAGTGTTTCTCGTCAGAGGTCAACATCTCAAGATTCCCATCAACGTCTAAAGCTCTTTGTAGTGCTTCTTCGAAGTCTACACGTTTTGCTTTATAACCTGGTGTATCCGCGTTAGCGATATTTGAAGTTAAGATCTCATGTCGGATCTGTCTTAAATTCAAAGAAGATGCTAATGCTTTTAATGTTTTGTCCTCAACCCTCATGAATCACCTTATCTTAAGTTAACAAAGTATGAGTTACCATCACCGCGGTACTCATTGATTTTATTTCTAAGAGTTCTAATTGAAACACCTAGAATCTTTGCAGCTTGTGTTCTGTTTTCTGAAGTATGAATAAGTGCCTTCTTGATAAGTAACTTTTCAGCTTCTTTAAGAGACATTAATCTGATCCCTTCTGAATCGTCTTCAGAGATAACATTAACTGCTTTCTTCTCACCGATTTCTAAATGCTCAGCTGAAACTTCATCACCTTCAAAGTTTGCAAGAGCATTTTCAAGAACTGCTTTAAGTTCTTTAACATTATGAGTCCAGTAGTGAGAAAGAATCTTATTCATTGCTTCTTCTTGAACTGAAACTTCTTGACCATCAAGAGTCGTCTTAATAATGTTTCTTGCGATATACTCAAGATCACCAACTCTTTCTCTTAGTGGAGTTAGAGTGATTGAGTTAGACGAGATGAATGTATAAAGGCCACGGTAGAAACGTCCTGCTCCTACTAGCTTTGATAAATTCTTAGTTGTTGTAGCAACCATTCTTACGTCAATTTCGTAATCTTGTAATTCACCTAGAATTTTGTGTAATTTCTTTTGAAATGTATCTTCAAGACCATCTACGTTTACTAGAACTACTGTTCCACCATTAGCATTTTCAAATGCACCTTTGATAAAACGTCCAGTTTCTGGATCTCTGTAACCTAAGATTTCATTTTCAACTTGGTTTGACTCATTTGAACAATCAACTGTTACAAATGGCTTACCTTGTCTTGTCGAGTTTTCGTGAATGAAACCCGCTAGAGTCTTCTTTCCAACACCTGCCTCACCTACAATAAGCACTGGTGCTTTTGTAACAGCAACATTGTTTGCAACTTTTAAAGCTTTAACAATTTTAGGATCCTGTCCAAAAAGTTCTGCTGTAAACGTATTCATTTGACCTCCTGTCTGTCATGCCCGATCCGTGGGCAAAAATTAAAGTGTACGTTTCTTTAAATTAATAAGTGTTAATTCACTTCTAACTAATTCTTTTAAATATTCCTTCGCATCTTTGTCATTTAAGATCTCATTTAAAAGCTTCTCACCAAGTGTGAAGTTGTTCTTCTTTAGGCTTTCCTTTCCTAATAAGAACTTTACGCGATTCTTATATAATGACTTATCGAACTCAGTAAGAAAGCTTTCTGCTTCTGCTGTTGCCCACTTACTATTCTTATTAAATAAAATTTCAACTCTTTGATAATTAACCTGCTCTCTTAGACCTTTTGCAACGCTTTCCGGAACATGAAATTCACTAGCATCTTTAAGAAGGGCCTGTGAAACCTTTAGGTACTTATCATACTTCTTGCTTTCATAGATTGATTCGAGATAGAACTCGATTGAGTCGATTAAGTCTTTTGCATCAATAGTGTTCGCATTTGCACCACTTGCATAAAACTTTTCATATTCTTTTTCTGCCTTTGCATACTCACCCTTTTTGTAGTGAGCTAGGGCCTTATAGAAAGTGATTTTTTCAAAGTTTGGATATGATTTTTGAGTACTAGCAATTATACGATCAACAGATGCATAATTTTTTAACTTCAAATTTCTTAGGATTTGTAATTCGTTCTTGTATAAGTCCAATTTCTTAACTTCCTTGCGTGGAACCCATAGTGGAAATGTGTGAGCAGTTTCCTTTTTGCTCGCTAACATTTTCTCATACATTTTTTGAAATCCATCCCAGAGTGTAAGATTTATATACGATTTTGCGATAATAAATTGTATTTCTGGATCAGCACCTATCTTTTTGAAATATGTATTCTTATAGATCTCCCAAGCACGGATTGCACGAGCAAATTTCCCCTCTGCAAAATTTGATTTAATGATCCCGTACACAATTTCTGCACCATCTGCTTCAAATACTTTCTTTTCACTAATCTTCATTGCTGCAACTGGAAGAGCTGTCAGAAATGTCAGAGCTTCCTCATACTTACCGTCAACGATGTAGCTACGAAGACGTGTTTGCCATAAGAGCCTCTCTAAGTTAGCGTTAAGCTTCTTATCTGTTCCCTTATCTAGGAATACTCTCGTTTCATTATCCTGTTCACTTCTCTTGTTCTTTCTAATTGTACGAAGACCAACATAGCGAATACGGGCCTCAAGACTAACATCTTGATTCTGTGCTCGATTAATTGCATTCTTGTAAAGCTCAAGGACTTCATTTTTTGGACGGTCCTGAAGGTCTGCAATCAAGGCCATACGTAACCTTGCCTGTGCTGACTCGCTCATGAAAGAATATTTAGAGATAAACGTGTCATAAATTCTAAATGCTTTACTATAATTTGCTTGTCTAAAGTATGCTTCAGCAGCGTTATAGTAAATAGAACCTAAGTACTCTCCCTTAGTAGACTGTTCAAATGATTCAAAAGCCTCAATAGCCTTTTCTTCATCATTTTGTCTTAGGTATGTATAAATCTCATAAGCCTTAAGCTTTTGTTTAGAGATTATCTTAATTAGAGTTTTGTCATTAATAAGGTTTTTTACTTTATCAACTTGGTTTAAATTGGCCAATGAAGCTAAGATGAACTCACCCATATATTCAAGTTCTTCATAGTCAAAGTTTTCTTTTGCATCACTAAAGAAGCGCTTAGCGTATTTTAAAGCCTTTACGTAATCTTTTCTTTCACGATAGAAAGTAACAAGATACTTATAAAGACCTTTTCTCATTTCATAATTATCAGTACGATCGACAATATTCGTATACATTGAAACAGCTGTATCAACAGGCTTTAGATCACCTTTTTCTAAAGTTTCACGTAATAGAGCATTTGCCTTCATATAATCATTGTAGGCATTGTAATTATTTGGAAACTTCTTCTCGTAAAGCTTAATTGATTTATACATCAATCCCCATTTAGCTTTTCTGTACAAGTTCAAAGTAAGTTGCATATGGGCCTGAGAATCACTTTTTTCATAATCAAAGTTCTTGATTGGAAAGAAGTATTCTGCAGTTTTTCTATCGAGTCTAATTTGATTTTTCAACTTTGGAGCTAAAGGCTCATAATTCCAAATGAAAGAAGCTCCATATCTGAAGTCTTTATATTCTTTTTCTTTCTTAGGAGCCTTCTTAACAATTTTCTTTCTTACTTTCTTCTTAGGCTTTTTCTTTACCTGTGTTGAAGCCTTTTTAACGAACTTAGGTGTCGACATCTTCGCTTCATTAGTATCTCTTTTTACTAGTTTAGGAAGTGTCTTTATGGCAGCTTGTTTATTACTAACTTGGCCATCTTTCCAAAAGTCTACGTAGTAAGCACGATCACGATTTTTATAAAAAGAGAAAACTTCAACATTCTTCTTTAGAGAGAGAGTAATTGTAAAAACATTATTTCCAGAAGTTGGCTCTGTGTAAGAAACTCTCTTTATATACTTAGATGAAGAAAAGTTCTTAAGCCCTTCTCTTACTTGCGTATAGACATCTCCATCAAGAGTTGAAAACGATACTTCAGTACTAGACTTAGTTACATTTACAAGCTTCTTATCTAGAAAGAACTTAACTCTTAGAAAATCATTATGAATTTCAGGTGTAACAACATTTGCGGAAGCTGTACTAAGGATAGCAACACTAAAAAAGAGTGCTATAAAAGATAAGAAATTTTTGAAATTAAAATCTTTCTTCATGATGGTAGAAACTTCCTGTTTCAAATTTAATAACGTCAATTATTTGGCAATTTCTTCTTCCTGAAGCATGCCCTAACCTATTTTACTATATTTTGAGTTATTTCAAAGGAAAATTTTTCTCATGGGACAATTTTTCCGTGTCAAAGTAATGTCATGACAGATAATCAGTGATTTAAAAAGCCGACTATGAAAGTCGGCTAAAGTATTGGTGTCAATTTGGCATTGAAACAATGTGATTTATTGTTGAATTGAAAAATCTAAATTTCGCTTCTTCATTTTTTCGATTAATGTCGTTCGATTCATCTGAAGAAGTTTAGATGCTTGATTCTTATTCCCATTAGTCTTTGTAAGGGCCTGACGAATTAAGGACTCTTCTACTTCACTCATGAAGTCTTTAAGATTAAGTCCATTATCAGGAAGATTAACAAGATCTTCTGTATCTATTGCACTACGGTTTGTTAATGCAAGGATCTTAGGAGGTAAGTCTTGTGGACGTATTTTATTTCCACCTCTTAAGATTACTAAACGCTCAATAAGGTTTTCTAGCTCTCTTACGTTTCCTGGCCATTCATAAGACATAAGAATTTCAAATGTCTCATCATCGAGCTCAATATCATTTCTCCCATCTGCACTTACAAAGCGAGATAAGAAATAAGAAATTAATAATGGGATATCTTCTCTTCTATCTTTAAGAGCTGGAATCTTTATAGGAATTACATTTAAACGGTAATAAAGGTCTTCTCTGAAGTTACCTTGCTGTACAGAATCTTCAAGGTCTCTGTGTGTCGCTGTAATAATACGAACGTCCACAGGAGTCGTTACAGTAGATCCAACACGTTCAATTTCTCTTTGTTGTAAAACTCTTAATAATTTAACTTGTAAAAGGAGTGGCATATCCCCAATTTCATCTAAGAAAATTGAGCCTTCATTGGCCGCTTCAAAACGTCCCATTCGACTTGAAACTGCACCTGTAAATGCTCCCTTTTCGTGGCCAAATAGCTCACTTTCAAGAAGCTCACCAGGAATGGCCCCACAATTAACGTTAACAATCTTCTTAGACTGGCGTTTAGAGCATTGGTGAATGGCCCGTGCAACAAGCTCCTTCCCAGTACCAGAAGGACCACCAATTAAGACAGTAGAGTTTGAGGCTGCAACCTTCTTAATACGCTCAAAGATCTTTTGCATAGGTTTAGAGCGTCCAATCATACCGCAGAAAACATCTTCTTCAGTTGGCATCTCTAACTTATAGCGTTTACCTAGCGATCGTTTTTCATTCTTTTGCTGAATATTATTACTAACCTCAAGGCTTTCACGATATTCAAGCTTATTCATCAGTGCCTTCACAACAAGATCCTTAAGATCTTCTAGTTCAAATGGCTTTGTTAAATAATGAAATACACCCTTCTTAGTTGCAGCAATGGCCGTTTCAATAGAAGCGAAGCCTGTCATTGCAATTGATGCAAATGTCAGTCCTCTCTCCTTGAGAAGGTCTATCAGATATAAACCATCTGAAGAACTATCTTCAAAACTTATATCCGTAATCAAGCAGAAACGATTTACAGAGTTTGCTGTAATATGCTCTATTGCTGAATTTGGAGAGCTGAAGCTAAAGACTTCAAGATTGATTTTTTTACTAAGATATTTTGTAATCATCGCAGAGAGAGTTTGATCATCCTCTACGACAATAATGACCGGTTTTAGTGATTGGTCGATTTTTACTTCATTTGCTGACTCTTCGTTCGTGAATGTATCAGTCAAAAAATTAAAATCATTTTTCATGTGTTGTTGCCTCTCATCTTGAGCGGTTAAAAATTGTCCCAACAAAATGGTATCGAACAATCTGTAGACGTGTCAATTTTTTAACACCACAACATTTCTGCCACACAACGGTTAAGTGCCTAATTTTATTGATTTTTGTATCTAAAAGTTTCTTACAGTCCGTGAATAAGTTCTAAAAAGTAGTGAACTATTTTATCAGGACCTCCTGCCATCACCCAAAGAAAGAGAAAGAATGTTGAGATAGCTGAGAGCATAGCAAAGAATAGCGGCGGAATGGTATAGCCTCTTAGCCAGTAGTAATAGGCAAAACGGCCACCTATGATCATAATAGGTATCGACCAAAATGGTGTGTATCGTAATGTGAACATGAAGAATTCATTCATAGGATAAGTATAATCGCATTTGAAAAAAAAGAAAGGCTCCTTTCGGAGCCTTCTATACTATAAGCAAAGTGCTTTAAATTTTTCGACATAAGATAATTCTTCCCAAGGGACATCCTGCGGCAAAAGTGCCCCAAAGGGCAGTTTTGAAGCTGAGATGGATGTGACTCGAGAAAGCTAGCCTAGCGAAGCGATGGCGCGGCTTTCGGTTAAAGGCAAAGAGCTTTTAACTTCTCCACATAGCTTAATTCTTCCCAAGGAAAGAAACCATCTTTACTTCTACCAAAGTGCCCGTAAGCAGCAGTTGGAGAATAGATTGGTCTTAGAAGATCAAGTCTTTCGATAATCGCCGCTGGCTTCATATCAAAAATTTGATTAACAGCATTGTTGATCTTAGCAACATCAACTTTTTCTGTACCAAAAGTATCTACTAGAAGTGACATTGGCTCAGCTACACCAATTGCATATGCAACTTGAACTAGAGCTCTCTCAGCAAGACCTGCGGCAACGATATGCTTTGCGATTTGTCTTGTTGCGTATGCCGCTGAACGGTCAACTTTTGTTGGATCTTTACCAGAGAATGCTCCACCACCGTGTGCACCGTGACCACCGTATGTATCAACGATAATCTTTCTACCTGTTAGACCACAGTCACCCATTGGCCCACCAATAACAAATTTACCAGTTGGGTTGATGAAGTATTTTGTGTTGTTATCAACAAGTGATGCTGGAACAACTTTATTAACAACTTCTTCTCTAACTGCTTCTTGAACTTGTGCAAGAGTCATTTTGTCAGAGTGTTGAGTTGAAACAACAATTGCATCAATACGAGAAAGTTTTCCATCTTCATACTGAGCAGAAACTTGTGTCTTACCGTCAGCTCTTAGTTCACCAAGAGTACCATCTTTTCTAACTTCAGAAAGTCTCTGAGCAAGTTTGTGAGATAGATCAATAGTCATTGGCATGTAGTTATCTGTTTCATCACATGCGTAACCAAACATTAGACCTTGGTCACCTGCACCAAGCTCAGTATAAGTTCCTTCACCTTCGTTTACACCTTGAGCGATATCTGGTGACTGCTTATCAAGAGCAACCATTACACCACAAGTGTTAGCGTCAAAACCTTTATCTGAGTGATCATAACCAATCTCTCTAATTTTATTTCTTACTGTTTCTTGAAAGTCTACGTTTGCTTTAGAAGTAATTTCTCCAGCAAGTACGACTAGTCCAGTTGTTACCATAGTCTCACATGCAACACGTGATTTTGGATCTTGTTCTAACATTGCGTCTAGAACAGCATCACTAACTTGGTCAGCAATTTTGTCAGGGTGCCCTTCTGTTACTGATTCAGAAGTAAATGTGAAATCTTTTAGCACTGCCTCTTCTCCTAGCTATAAATAATTAATACACTAATAATTAATTGAATATACTGCTAGAGAGCCGTTTTAACAAGCTTTTTGACAACTATTTTCAAGTAGTTAGACTCAATAAAAAACTAGTAGTCGCTCTTTTTGACGAAGTATTTGAAATAATGTGGATTTCGATACTTATAAAACTTATCTTGTTTCACTGAATGTACATAAACTTTATTTTTATACTTATACACATCATAGCTATCACCTTCGACATCTTTAAATTCATAAAGAAAATCGAGGTTTTTACGCTTTAATAAAGTATTTAAACGTTTTGTGTCGTGAATTAAAGGTCCTGTTCTCTCAGGCATACTTTCATACTCATCCCAAAGGCTCGACATATCAATACGACCAAGCATTGATGCACGAGAAAAATAACGAGTTGCTTTAAAGTCTTCGTCTGGCCTTCTTAATTCTTCTAAAACCATCTTTAAGTTTTTGGCCCTTAACTTTCTAGCGGAACGTGATTGATCCGGACAAAAGATTCCTTTTGAAGCTGGAATAAAGAAGTAAGTAAACGAGAACTGTCCTCGTTTAAAAAGAACATTCAACCAAGGATATTGTTTTGTTTTAGAAACTCCATTTTCTATAAGTGCATCAAAAAATGGTTCATTAGGTTCAATCGTATTATATTCTGGGTTATCCACTCGATTGATAACGACTTTGGCAACGTCACGTCTTTCACTTCCGTAACTATCATCAAGGCGGCCGACTTCATGAATTAGAATTGTTTCAAGTGCATATAGCTTTCGATAAATTTCTTTTTGCTTTTTCCAAAACTTGTAAACAAGAGCTGACTTGTCATAAACATAGTGACTAAGGGCATATCGGGCCTTGCTCTTATCTTCAAAAATCTTCTTTAAAATATCACTCTTGGTTTTACTCTTCTTAAGAAGATCAACGTAATAATTTTCACGCTCAATAATCTTCTTCTCCCAATACTTTATCCGCTTGTATGTTTTCTTATGACCACGACGTAAGACACGATCAAGTCGATCGATAAGATCTGAAATATCATAACGTAAGTCTTCAGTAAGAAACGGCTCATCAAAGCCAATAATACGTAAATAAACACTATCAATTAATGAACGAAGAGAAAGGTCAGAGCGTCCTCTTTTGGAATCAACACTTCCATCTTCTACAATCTTTCTTAATAAGTAAGTTGAATTAGATTTAGCTTTTCCTTCAGGTGTTTCAATATCTTTATATTTATCGTATTCAGATCTCAAGTGAAGATGATCCACTGGGAACTTAAATGACTGAAAGAAGTATAGACTTCCAAGATACCTTTCAAAGTCTTTTAGAAACTTCTTTATCTCTACTTTTGACTTGATCGCTAATGTAGACTTTTCATCTAAAGTCTTTGCATAGCGATAGTGATAGTTGTGTTGCATCGCTTTTTCAAATTGAGATTTAATTTCTCTATTTCTTGCCAAGACTTTTCTAAATGAGCGCATTTTAGATAATCTTTTTTTGATATTAGCAATCCACTCTCTTTTTTTCTTCATTAGAGGCAGGTGCTCACTAATGGCATCATCATCTAATTGGCCATCTAACTTGAAAGGAATAAAGATTCCATCACCCAGAAAGTCTTTATAGAGTTTTTTCGATTTGTTATAGACTTGCATATTACAAGTTGCTTTGTATTGTGCTCTATGAAGACTAAGATAATTTTTAATTACCTCTGAATCACTTGGTCCCTTAGCAAAGATCGTGCTGACTAAGAATAGGATGGAAATGGAATACTTATAAAGTTTTAACAAACTCGCTACTCCATAATCCAAGACATGAGCTATTACTCATAACAAGCTGGATACTATCTTTATTAGAATTCTCTTTAATTAATGAAATCAGCATATCTAATTCAGTTACAATTGATGTTTTTACACCGATACCATCGAGATCTGCTTTAAGTTTTTCAACATCAAGATCCCCCTGTCCCTTGGCCGTAGTAGGTCTCATTGGTTTTATGATAGTTGCGCTTGCAACATCCTTAAGAGAGTCAACAAAACGCTCTTGAAAAAGATCACTTCTTGCTGTCGCAGAGCCCGGTTCAAGATATGCGTGAATCTTCTTACCTGGATACTTAAGAGAGATCGCACTTACAGTTTCTGTAACGGCAGTTGGGTGGTGGGCAAAGTCATCAATGATAGGAGATTCATTAAACTCACCTTTCACTTCTTGTCTTCTTTGCACCATTTTCAAATCAAGAATTCCTTCTTGTATTTCATCAACTGTTTTCCCAGCTTTTAATGCAACGATGATAATAGATGTTAGATTTAAAATATTATGCATTCCCATAAGATTGGTCTTAAAGGTATGCTCCCCTTGAGAGCATTTCATGCTAAAAGTAGATAATCCATTTTCAACATTGATAATTTTTACGTTCTCACGACTATATTCTGACCACGACTTATCGGCCGTTTTAAGATCTTTAATACTTTCCCACTCTGAACAAGCGATCACTTCATCTACTTCAGGTAAGATCGCCTTAAATTCATCTTTAATATCTTCAATTGATTCAAAGATATCAGCATGATCAAATTCAAGAGATGTAATAATTAATGTATTAATAAAGTATGAACGAAACTTAGAATACTTTTCAAAATATGCTGAGTCATACTCATCAGACTCGATAAAGAAATACTCTCCTTCACCAGTTCTTGCAGGTGGCCTCTCATCCATTACCCCACCAATTAAATAACCGGGATTCATTCCAAGCTTTTCAAATAATTGAACTCCAAAATAAGTTGTTGTTGTCTTTCCATGTGTTCCAGACACACCAACAACTTTCTTATTTTTTAAAACGAAAGCACCAATAGCAGCCGGAAACGAACAGAATGGAATACCAAGTTCTTCAAGCATGCGAGCATCATCAGATTGTCTTGCTACAACATTACCTACTACAATCAGGTCATAACCTTTAATAATGTCTTTTAAGTTTTCATCTTCGAGATTAAAAATATCGATTCCAGAAGACTCTAGATAGGTACTCATTGGAGGATAGAACATACGATCGGCGCCGGCCACTTCAAGGCCAGACTCTTTTAATAGACAAGCTGCTGCTCCCATACCTGTCCCACATATGCGATAGAAGAAAACCTTCTTCACATTTGTAACATCCTGTAATTTCGTAATATCCATATAATTAGCTAAATTCATTAAAATCTCCAAGTGGCTAATATTGTATCTCTTTATAGAAAAAAAATTAAGGCAAATAATATTCCTGACGAAAAGAGATAAGTATTACATTGAGGGAATTGATGAAGATGAATTTTTATAAAATGAACTTACTTTACCTAATACTATTATTTGGTTGTACAAGTATTAATTTTACTCAGACAACACTTAAGAGAAACCCATCTTCAATCACAGGAATTGAAAAAGAGTCTTGTCTACGTGCACTTTCAAGCTTCCTTGATGTGAATTCAAATAGTGTCGAAGTTGAAACCTTAGAAAATGCGTTAAATTATAAATACACTGGCAAAGACCTTTCTGCCATGAAACTAGGGATAGAGTCCACATACTTTGTTGATTATGAACATACAGCTCTACATTTAAATAAAATATACAATGGTGATACTACCTTAAGAAATAGTGATCATCCTTATCAGTATAATGGTGAAAAGAAATTACTACGTGCTGCTATTGGTGGAAAACAAAATCGAAAGAGCTGGAGTGAGCCTGCTATCCATAACTACATGGAAACAAGAAGTTATCTAATGGAAGAAAAGCCAGACTTTAACTTCGATGAATACCTAAGAGCACATGCCAGCATGATGAAGGATGGAATAGAAAGTGTTAGAGAGGATCAATTAGGTAGTGTTCGTAAAGAGTATTGGTATGGGAATGAAATGGGTTCAGGAATATCAGAACAGGCCCTTAAGAATATTGAATATAATCCTTATCTAACTTTTGAAAAGGCTCCAGCAGAGGGCATGGGCTATATGGCCGAGGAAGGGAAAGTTAGAGGAAAGATCCACTACCCTCAGGTCGAAAAGCTAAGTGATACAGCGAAAGAAAGACTTGAAGCCTTTGCACCTGAAACGGCAGCTAAAGTAAAAAAAATACAGGAAAGAAATGTTAAGGCCACTCCTGAGCTAATTGAAGAAGTTGTTAGAAAACTTTCAGAAGAGAGATTTGATTTTTTTGCAAAAGAAAGAGAAAAGATTGGAGCAATAGATACAATTGAAAAAGCTGAAGAATATATTGAATTGGTTGCACAATTACAAAGAGATATTGTCTCAATCCATCCAACTCCAAATGGAAATGGAAGAACCTCAAGAGTCTTTGCTCTTAATTATGCTCTAATGAAAGAAGGTCTACCTCCAGCAAGATTAGCTTTCCCAAGTAATGACTTATACATGTCAGACGAAGAATGGGCACAACAAGTAAAAGAAGGGATTCTAAACACAATTAGACTTTATAAAGATTTAAATTATAGAGTGAGTTCAGGTATTCCATTAGAGGGATCTCCTCAACTCGCTTTCCCAAGTGCACCGAAGTTTACAGATATTGATTATAAGAAATATTCTTCACCAGATAAAATTGAAGACTATACAAATGCTGCTGTCGATATCGGTCAATATGCACAATACCTAGAACAAGCAAAAGCCTTAAATGGAAATACGCGAATTACGAAAGAGCAACTTGCAAAGATCAATAAAGACTTTGAAGAGTTCTTTAAAAAGAATAATATCTTTTATCGCCATAAGAAAGAAGGTGATCAACTTGTAAGTCTAAATTTTGCAGACACAGACTTTAGAACATCTTTTGGTAGTCGCTCATATCGTTCAAAAGAAACATATGATTATAAAATGGACCGATGGTACTCTGAAGATATTGTTTGGCGTGGACTCTCAAGAAAAAACCAAGAGATTCAAGAGGAAGAGATAATCGGAATGTTTGAATCATTTCATACTCAAATTCTTTCAAATAACGTTGTAAGAAAAGTTAATGGAAATTCAAGCCAACAACAAATCCGAGATGCTATTTTTACTGATTTTAAACAATACAATGATGATTTATATTCGCAAAATGGAAAGTTAGTTCAAATGGCAAAGGATCATTCTGAAACTGGTCCTCTGTATGGGCAAAGCTATGGATACTCAACATCAAAGAACCGAACAGTCGGAAAAGCTTTTGCGATGGGTGCAATGGTAATTGCAGAATATGGACAACACCACGAACTTCAGCACCTATTGAAATCTAGAGTCCTTATCGGAATGCGAAGAGCAAAGAAAGATGTCGATTTAGGTAGACTTAAACAAGTACGAAATGACTTTTCTTATATGTATGGACGTCAACAAGAAGTTATGGGAATCGGTGGAGCCGATCCTGATTCAGTAATGACAGTTCAATTAATTGATGAAGAAGGAAAAACAATCAAGACATACGTACGTGATGTTAATGATCCAAAACGAATACTCTTACTAGATGGAGATGTTGAAGACTTCTATAATATAGATGAATCTAAGATTGAAAAGGTTATTGAATTAACGAGTGATGATCCAAACATACAGTTAATTTCAATGTTTATAGACCTAGAATTCCAAGCTACGGCGTAATGCATTTAATTTGGCACGATCATTCCAATAACCGAGAACCTCATTGCACAGGAGAACAACTCCTGTGTTTGTTTCGGGAGTAATCCACATTGATGTTCCAGTAAATCCGAGATGCCCAAATGTATTAGTTGTTGCACCACTTCCAGCGAGCGTGTTTGAAGGATTTAAAACACTGTCCCAACCATTAATAAAGCGATGATCACTTTGTCTTTTCGTATTTTGAATTAATGAATAACTCTCTTGTGCCTTTAGTAATGTTCGACATACTCCATCGATTGTACCAAAGAGTCCTGCGTGAGAAACCTTCTCCCCAATAACATATGCATTGTCATCGTGCACTTCACCATCGATTAGCTGCCTTTGTCTTCGACCAGTGGGAGCACAAATTTCATCTTCGATATCAAGCCAGTGGACAATCTCCTCATCCCACATTGGTGAAACTAAGTCGTAGAGATTTTCTTTTTTTTCAATTTCTAACTGAAGCCTTAGAGCACCAAAGTCAGAATAGACGGTATCACTTTCTTTAATTGCATAAGATGATACTTGCTTGCGCCAAGAATCACGTGAAAGCCTTCCCCATGCCTTTAGTCCTCCACGATGATTGAGTAGGAGTTTCATGTCATCATTAAAGAATTCGGGGCTTTTTAAATAAGAGAAGCCTAAAGTAAACGGCTTTGTAAGAGAAGCGAGATCAAAATAAACTTTTTGGCCTTTCAAAAAAGGGTTATCGTATAAAGAATAACTCTCATATGATTTCTTTTTAAAGTCTATATGAGCAAGAGCAAGGCAGTTAAAATTATAACTGCCAAACTCATTTGCTACATTATTTATGATCTCTTCTAAATTCATTATTTGTTGCGTATTACTGCTTGAGCTGCAGCTAAACGTGCAATTGGAACTCGGTATGGTGAGCAAGAAACATAATCAAGGCCAATTCTATGACAGAAGTCGATTGATTTAGGCTCTCCACCATGTTCTCCGCAAATACCAACGTGAATTTCTTTATTGGCATTTCGGCCTTGTTCAGTTGCAAATTTAACAAGATAACCAACACCTTCTTGATCAAGTGAAACAAATGGATCACTTGGAAGAACTGATTTTGAAATATACTCAGTTAAGAAACGTCCAGCATCATCACGAGATAATCCAAAAGTAGTTTGAGTTAAATCATTTGTTCCAAAAGAGAAGAAGTCAGCATGCGTTGCAATATCGGCTGCAGTAATGGCCGCACGAGGAAGTTCAATCATCGTACCAAGCTTATAATTAAACTCTTTATCACCTCTAACTTGTTCAATCGTTGCAACTAAGATCTCTCTAAGAATTGATAATTCTTTTGCTGTTGCGACAAGAGGAATCATTATTTCAGGTCTTACATCGACACCTTCATCAATTGATTCAAGTGCTGCTTGTGTAATGGCCGTTACCTGCATTGTATAGATCTCAGGATAAGTAATTCCTAAACGACACCCTCTATGCCCTAGCATTGGATTAAATTCGTGTAGTCTTTCACAACCCTCTTCAATCGTCTTTAATTCAACATCAATATACTCTGCCAATTCTTTTTTATCTTCTAACTCATGTGGAAGAAATTCGTGAAGAGGAGGATCTAGAAGTCGAATATTTACAGGTTTTCCATCAAGGGCCTTAAATATTCCTTTAAAGTCCTCTTTTTGATATGGAAGTAATTTCTTAAGTGCTTTTTCTCTATGAGAAGTTGAATCTGCAAAAATCATCTCACGAACGGCAAGAATTCTTTCTGGTTCAAAGAACATATGCTCAGTTCGACAAAGGCCAATTCCTTCAGCACCAAACTTAACAGCAGTCTCACTGTCTTCTGGATTATCAGCATTAGTTCGAACTCTTAAGGTTCTAATTTCATCGGCCCACGCCATAAACTTTGCAAAGTCTGCATTTATTTCAGCGTCAAGTGTTGGAACTTCACCTTCAATAACTTCACCAGTTCCACCATCAAGTGTTATGAAGTCACCTTCTACATATTTCTTATCACCAACAATCATGGTGCGATTCTTACTATCCACTAGAATTTCTGAACAACCAGCAACACAAGGTTTTCCCATCCCACGAGCGACAACGGCCGCGTGAGAAGTCATCCCTCCACGAGCAGTTAGAATTGCTTGAGCTGCGGCCATTCCCGCAATATCTTCTGGTGAAGTCTCTTGGCGAACAAGAATAACTTTTACACCATTTTCATGCATACTAGTTGCATCATCAGAATGGAAAACAATCTTTCCGGCACCAGCACCAGGAGATGCTGGAAGACCTTTAGCAATGATATTCTTCGTTGCATCTGGATCAAGTCTTGGGTGTAGAAGTTGATTAAGCGCTTCTGGATCGATTTGCATAAGTGCTTCTTCCTTCGTCACAATCCCTTCTTCCTCAAGATTTACAGCTATTTTAAGAGCTGCTGCTGCAGTTCTCTTACCATTACGAGTTTGTAGAAGATAAAGTTTATTAGCTTCAATCGTAAACTCGATATCCTGCATATCTTTATAATGCTTTTCAAGTTGCTGATAAAGATCTGTTAACTCGGCAAATGCCTTTGGCATATATTCTTCAAGTGTTTTTTCACTTCGATTAGAATCATTCTTTGAACATTCATTAATTGGAGCCGGCGTTCTAATTCCTGCAACAACATCTTCCCCTTGTGCATTCACAAGATATTCACCAAAGAACTTCTTTTCACCATTAGATGGGTCACGTGTGAAACAAACACCTGTTGCACAATCGTCTCCCATGTTTCCAAAGACCATGGCCTGAACATTAACAGCTGTTCCCCAATCTCCTGGAATTCCATTTAACTGACGATACTTAATTGCGCGAGGGTTATCCCAAGATCCAAAGACTGCTTCAATAGCAAGCCAAAGTTGTTCCATTGGATCTGTTGGAAATTTCTTACCTGTTTCTTGAGCAATAATTTGTTTATAAACTTTAACAAGGTTTTTAAAATCTTTTGCATCAAGTTTTGTATCAGAGTCTACACCTTTTGCTTCTTTCAAATCTTCTAGAGTTGATTCCAAAAGAGAATGACTCATTCCCATAACAACGTTTGCATACATCTGTATAAAACGACGGTAAGAGTCCCAAGCAAATCTTTCGTTATCAGACTTCTTACTTAGGGCCTCGACTGTTTCATCATTTAATCCTAGATTTAAAACAGTATCCATCATTCCAGGCATTGATACTCTTGCCCCTGAACGTACAGAGAAAAGCAGAGGATTATCTCCACCTCCAAAAGTCTTACCTGTTGAAGACTCAACAAGCTTTAATGCTTCTTCTACTTGCTTTTTAATATCGTCATTAAACGACTTAGTTTTTTGATAATCGATACAGGCTTCTGTTGTAACAGTAAAACCTGGAGGGACCGGTAATCCAAGAGAAGACATCTCAGCTAGGTTGGCACCTTTACCACCTAGAAGGTTTTTCATGTCTTTGTTACCTTCAGTTTTTTCTTTTGAAAACGAGTAAACCCATTTACTCATAACTGCGCTCCTTGCTTAGTATAGAAAAAAGGCCACGATCAATGTGGCCTTTTACAAAAAATTAAATATAGATACGATCTCTTAAGTAGTTTTTAAGTTGATCAATCGCTACGCGCTCTTGATTCATTGTATCGCGGTCTCGAACTGTAACCGCATTATCTTCGAGAGAATCAAAATCAAAAGTTACACACATTGGTGTTCCAATTTCATCTTGGCGACGATAACGCTTACCGATTGAACCTGCGACATCATACTCTGCTTTAAATTCTTTTTGCAGGTCATGAAATAATGCAGTTGCTTGCTCGTTTAATTTCTTTGTCAGTGGAAGAACTGCTACTTTTATCGGTGCTAGAGATGGATGGAACTTCATTACCGTTCTTTCATTCTCTTTATCACCTTCATTTTCAATTCTGAATGCATCACAAAGAATTGCTAGTAGTGCACGATCACAACCAACAGAAGTTTCAAGTACATATGGAAGATATTTTTTATTTCCATCTTGAACATCAGTATATTTTAAATTCTTCCCAGAAAACTCTTCGTGCTTTCTTAGGTCAAAGTCAGTTCTTGAGTGGATACCTTCCATCTCATCCCAACCATGAGGGAATTTATATTCAATATCCTCAGCTGCATCTGCGTAGTGGGCAAGCTCATCACCAACGTGTGGATGCCATCTTAAGTTTTCAGGACGGATACCATTTGAAATATGCCAATTCCAACGAAGTTCTTTCCAGTCCTCCATCGCCTTCATTTGCTCACCTGGTTTTACAAAGTATTGCATTTCCATTTGTTCAAATTCACGAGTTCTAAAAATGAAATTTCCAGGAGTAATTTCATTTCTAAACGCTTTACCAATTTGAGCAATACCAAATGGAAGCTTCTTTCTCATTGTCGATTGAACATTTAGAAAGTTTACAAAAATTCCTTGAGCTGTTTCAGGTCTTAAGTAAACATCTGCTGATGAATCTTCAACAGGACCCATTTTAGTTTTAAACATTAGGTTAAAATCACGTGGTTCTGTGAATTCACCCTCAGCACCACAATTTTGACATGGAGCTGATGTATCGATTTTATCTTCGCGGAAGCGAGACTTACATGCCTTACAATCAACCATTGGATCATTGAAGCCATCAACGTGACCAGAAGCTTTCCATACCTGAGGGTGCATGAAGATCGAAGCATCAACACCAACGATATCTGAGCGGAAAGTCATTGCCTGCCACCACTTATTCTTTAAATTTCTCTTTAATTCAATTCCATATGGGCCATAATCCCAACAAGATGAAAGACCACCGTAGATCTCAGAACTTTGAAAAATAAACCCACGACGTTTAGCTAAACTAACAATCTGCTGCATGTCCTTAATATTGCTTTCTGACACATTGCCCCCTACTCTTAAATATAATTGGTGAAAGTATACCTTTTTGTACTCTAATCGGCTAATTATTTTGACCATAATTTTTTCCTAATTGCCTGATTTTCCTTGTATTTTCGACACTTCGTGCTACAACCCACAAATGAAGAAAACTGAGATTTTGGCCCCTGTGGGGAATATGCAAATGTGCCTTGCTGCCATCCATGGTGGCGCTGACGCAATTTATGTGGGAATGCCCGGATTTAATGCCCGCGGTAGAACACATGATCATTCTGTAAATGAGTTAAAAGAGATCATCGATATGTGCCACCTCTATGGTGTTAAGGTTCATGTGGCCTTTAACATACTCATTTTCGAAGAAGAGTTGCCGGCGGCAATTGCTAAACTCTCAGAAGTTGTTGCATTAGGACCTGACGCTCTTATCGTTCAAGATATCGGCCTAGCAAAGATTATTCGTGAGACATATCCTGATCAAGTCATTCACGGCTCAACTCAAATGACAGTAACAAATCACGACCACATAACATTTCTTGATGACCTCAATATTGAAAGATTTGTACTAGGCCGTGAAAACTCAATTCCTGAAATTAAAGAAATCAGAAAAAATACAGATAAAGAATTAGAAGTCTTCACACACGGTGCTCTATGTGTCGCCTATTCAGGTCAATGCTTTACTTCTGAAAGTATTGGAGGACGTTCTGCCAATCGCGGACAATGCGCCCAAAGTTGCAGGTTTTCTTATGAAATGTTTGTGGACGGTGAAAAGAGAGATCTGACAAAAGACGGAAATAAAATGAGCTATCTTGTTTCTCCTCAAGACCTTTGTGGAATAGAGGAAGCAAATGAACTTCAAGATATTGGTGTCGATTCACTTAAAATTGAAGGCCGTCTTAAAGCACCATCATATGTTTCAACTGCTGCAAGTGCTTTTAAAGCGAAGCTAGAAGGAAAGCCTCTTTCTCAGGCAGACCTTGATAAAATGTCTCTAACATACTCTCGCGGCTTCTTTTCTGGCTGGCTCCACGGAGTTGATCACCAAAGATTAGTGAAAGGAAATTACGGAAATCACAGAGGGATTGAAATTGGTAAGGTAAAAAAAGTATCCAGGCCAACAATTGAAATTGATACAGACCGTAGCTTTGAAAATGGAATGGGTATTGTTGTTTGTGATGACAATAAAGAAATAGAAGTAGGCTCATCTATCTTTGATGTAAAAAGAAAAGGAAAAAGAGTTACTCTATCACTTGCACACGATATTAAGTGGCAACAGCTTCGCCCTGGAATGATGCTTTATCTAAATTCTGATCCAAACGTCATCAAAGAAAGTGAATCTCTTGTGACAGATATTAACAAGCAAAAACGAATCCCTGTCAAAATCGAGCTAAAAGCAATTGTTAGTGAAAAGCTTTCTTATAAAATTGATGATGGAAAGAATACTATTATCGTTGAAAGTGAAGATATCGTTGAAGAAGCTAGACGAGAAGCAGATATTGAAAAAGTTAAAAAAGATGCATCCGCTCTTTCTCGAACAATTTATTCAGTAGATGATTTCAAACTTACTCTAGGAGAGAAGTCTCCATTCATTCACTCAAAGACATTAAAGAAGCTAAGACAAGATGCCGTAGCTAGACTTAATGAAAAACGTCTTGAAGTGAAAATACCAAAAGCATTTGAATATCAGCTGACAAAAAAAGAAGTTAGTGAAATAGATATCACTCTTAATTTCCTACTTCGAGATATTGACCAAGTAAAAGAAGCCTTCGATATTTTAAAAGAATGTGAATATGATGCGCTTAATATCACATTAGATTTTGAATTTGGTAAAGACTACAAACCATCTCTTGAGCTTTTAAGAGGACTTAAGAATTGTCGTGTAGGAGTTGCAACTAATCGAATTCTTAAACCAAAAGAATACCATCATCTAAATGTCCTAACTCGACTTGCACCAGACTTTATTCTTTGTCGTAACCTAGGTTCATATCAATATCTACGCTCTAAATGTGACATCCCTTTAAAAGGAGATTTCTCATTAAATATTTCAAACTCTCAAACCGCCAATTATCTGCTTGATAAAGGTTTTGAGACACTGACTTCATCTTATGATCTCAATGCAAAACAACTTGAGAACCTTCTGGTCAACACTGACGCTGGGAAAATAGAAGTCAATATTCACCAATATATGCCAAGCTTTCATATGGAACACTGTGTATTTGCTGCATTCTTATCTGAAGGTTCTTCATTTAAAGATTGTGGAAAACCATGTGAAGAACACCATGTGGAATTAAAAGATCAATTTGGAAATATGCACTTTATTAAGGCCGATCAAGAATGTCGAAACACGATGTTCAATGCCGTTGCCCAAAGTTCAACAGACCTTGTGGATGAGTTAATGGCAAAGGGTGTCTCAAACTTTAGAATTGAACTATTAAATGAGCACGGTGAAACTCTAAAGACAAAACTTGAAAGCTACCTTAATTACTTCAATGGTAAAATCTCAACTGGTGAGTTAAAATCACTTCTAGGCACTCAAGAAAAGTACGGTATCGGTACTGGGATGCTTATGAAAGACGATACATACCAAGCGAGAAAGAATTAATGGCAAAAGCCGACAAATGGTTTGTTTATATTATTGAAACTGAAAATGGAAAGCTCTACACGGGGATTACAACTGATGTAGAGCGACGATTTGAAGAACACAAAAATGACCCTAAAGGTGCAAAGTTCACCAAGGCCAACCCTCCTAAAAAAATTCTCTTTACAGAAGAACATCTAGATCGCTCAAGTGCCAGTAAACGAGAAGCACAGATAAAAAAGCTCTCACGTCCTCAAAAGCTGATTTTAATCAATAATAAATAGTACACAAAAGCTCCTTGTTCTGTTGTGAAATCGGCTTAAGTTTTATATAAGAACTTCATGAAAACACTAATTCTTCTACTGATCTCAAGCATGGCCTTTGGTGCACTCAGTGAAATACGCTATGATTTTTCATCACATAAAGAAAGAGCTATTTCCACATCTAAAGATAAGAAGAAAGTTCTTATTTTTCTTTCTCCAAGTTGCCCATGCTCACAAAAACAATTTGATTATATTAACTCACTCGCTAAGAAATTTGATAATGTCGAGTTTATCGGCTTCAGTTCTAATAAGCACATAAGTAAAGACTCCGCTTTAAAATATTTTGATCAATTTAAAATCAACTTCCCTATCTTTATTGATAAAGACTTAAAATATGCTAATAAGTTTTCAGCATTTAAGACACCACATGTTTTTCTAATCGATGAGAATGAAGAAGTGATGTACCAAGGTGCTGTGACAAATAAGAGAAGCCCAGAGCTTTCAACAAAGTTCTATTTGAATGATGTTCTAACTGCATTAAAAGAAAATAAGAAATTACCATATACACTTTCAAAAACACTTGGCTGCTATATCGCGAGGTAAAAATGTTTAAAACAATTATTGCACTACTGCTGACAACTTCAATCATTGCCTGCCCATATCAATTTGAATCACAAAATCTTTGTGTTGATATGGAATGGACGAACGGGCCATTCGATGGAGCTCCTTCAAATTTTGAAGCCGTAGTTTACGATAAAGATTCAGGAGAGAAAATAGCTCCTGAAAACTTAAAAGTCTATGTATGGATGATGATGGCTAACGGTCATCAACATGGTGGACCAGCAATTGAATGGGCCTATGGTGAAGATCAAGTAATTGATGGAACAGCAAAATTCTTTATGGGTCGTATGAAAGGGTACTGGCAAGTACGTTTTGAGCTTAATGAAGAAATCGTTGCTGTTGATGTGGAGCTTAAGAAGTAATGAGGTTTTTCTCATTAATCCTACTTTCACTTTTTGTCATAAGTTGTGGTGATTCACCATTCACTGGAAAGCTATCAGATCCATTTAGAGGTGATGATAGTATTACAACGGACCTTCGCTTTGAAACAGAATCCCTAACTATTTCACGGGAGTGGAAAAAGGGGCCACTCCTGTATGATAGCTCAAAGATTACAATATCTTTAACTGACAGTGCTGGAAATTTCACAGACCCAATTGGTAATTTCAAGGCGTATCTATGGATGCCAAATATGGGACATGGATCTTATCCAATTTCAATAAATAAATTGGCAACAGGAATCTATGAACTAACAGACGTCTACTTCACAATGGGCGGTCTTTGGGACTTCCATTTACAATTAGAAGAAAACGGAAATATTTACGACTCAGTATCATGGCCACTTACACTTTAATCCTACTCTCACTTTTCTCTTTCCAAACATATGCATCTTCTTGCTGTGGTGGAGGAGCAAATATTCCAAATATTATTCTTGGGGATCACCAGTGGGAAGCAAAGCTTGCTTATACAAATTCAACAATTACAAATGAAGCACTAGCAAGTGGTAAAATTGAATCTGTTAATTCTAAGAATGAAATTACAGAAACTATTTCTTTTAAAGGAAGTTACTTATTTGATAGTTACTATCAGATTGCGTTTGATTTACCTATAAAGAAGAGAACAGTTGAGTCAACTTCAACAGAATCGAGTACTACTGAAGTGGTTGATCCCAGTATTCAGTTCACTTGGGAGTTCTTACCAGAGTTTACCTACAACCCGCTAAAACCCCGTGGTTTTATTTTCTTTAAACAATTATTTCCAAATGGAAATTCAATTTATAATTATGAAGATCCTCTTCTATCAGACTCACTCAGCCGTGGGGTCTTTGAATCAACAATTGGTTTTGCCTTCTACAAATTAATTTATGATTTTGATTACTCGCTAACTCTTGAAGGACATTACGGATTTGAAAGAGAAATTGATGATAAAGAAGTGGCCCCTGGCTTTGGTTATTCAACCTCTTTTGGTCTTGGCCACTCTCCAAACTCAAAGCTTCGCTTAGGAACTTCACTTACCTATTGGCAAGATAGTGCTGTTTCTATTGATGGTATCAAAGGCGAAAATAAGTACTATCTCTCAACAAGCTTCAACCTATCCTATATGCTCACGAGAAGCTCATTTGTCCTAAATTATTCAGATGAAACTCTTTTTGATGTAGCAAAGAATACAAATCTAGCGAAGTCATTCTCATTTACTTATAAAATATTCGAGGATTTATAAAAGAAGAGAAAGAGACTTATAATGTTCTCTTGTTGTGTGCTGGTGATAGCAAATATAATTAACTAATTTATTTAAAATACTCTTAGAAATATTTAACTTTTTTGGACAATCAAGATACTTACTTGAAGCAACTCTAAGCATCTCAGATCTTAACTCTCGACCTTCATCTGTACTGATAAGTCTTTGCTCTTCTGGACTTAAGTGGTCATAGTGAACAAAGCCACCTTGTTCAATAGATAAAGAGACATAATCGTCATCACTAATCTCGACTCCAGAAATAGCACAAGTCTCAGTACGAGGAAAAATTCCAAGTTCAACCATTGCTTTAACTAAGAATATAAATAACTCGAAATTAGGATCATATGTTGGCTTTATAACTTCAGCATCAAGACGAAAGATCGCATTTGAAAGAAGTCTAAAGGTTCCTTCATGTGTGCGCTCTTGTAGGTCTAAGTCATCTTTTTGCGTGATTTGAGGAGCAAATGATTGTGTCAATTCACAATAGAAACACAGAAGATAAAAGGCCATTGGATTATGAGAAATATTCTTATGATACCACTTTTCCACATGCTCTTTAGAAGTCATGATTTCAAAACTATCTTTGATACGTCCAAAGCTCACCTTAAATAGGTAACCCACCTGTAAAACAGAAGATACCTTCCTCTTTCCTCCACCTTGTCCGCCATAGAACATCACAGAAATTTTATTTCCATTTCGAAGTAAGAGATTCCCTATCAAGTGTTTGTCTTGATATGGAATTTTATTTACAAGAATACCTTCTAATTCAACCATAGTAATACGTCCTTGGTCATTATAAAGAGATAATCACATATCTTGTAGTGAATTCTTGCAATCCAAGAGTTTCCGACTTCTTTTGTTCCAACGTATTGGAATTCTTCACCAAAACGTCCGCCTCTTCCTATCATTTGGAAATTTGTCGACTCATTTGGACAATAGCTTATATAAATATTTTCAATTCCTCTAAGGTTTACTCCATGACTTAAGGCACTTGTTGCTATTACGATTTGAGCGGGGGCCTCACACTCTCTGGCTATAAAGTCTTTAACTTCACCACCGACACAATAGTCACAAGATAGACCTAAACGAGAAAAGAAACGATTCCACATAAAAACCTCTTTTCTTGTTGAGCAAAATAATATCGTTCTTCCCTGAGAGAAGAAAAGTTGTCGCCAGAGAAGCTTTAACAAGAGCAGGGGCCTTATTACGACATCCTTCTTCTTATACATATTCTTCTTTTGAAAGTTACCAATATTTAAAAGACAAAAGTGCTTAAAATTATTTTCAACATCCCTTTCAATGATACGATAAAGCTCATCTGTTATTGTCGCACTTAAGCCGATCACCTTGGTACTTGATGAAGATATTTTATATAAGAACTCAAGAAGCCTTGGACGAAATGTCTCCCCCCATTCATAGAAGAGATGAAATTCATCCAAGACAAAGAGCGAGTTTGACCTCAAAGCAAAGTCTAGATCATTCTTAGAAAAGGACTCCACAGTTGTAAGAAAGACCCCTTTATCAGAAATATTATTCACAACACAATCTCTATCTTTTAAATCTTCCAGGATTGAACGTAAGGGAGAGACAATAATAATTCGATCAAAGTCCTCAACAAACTCCCAAATAAGCCTTGTTTTCCCCCACCCCATTGGTGCCATAAGTAGCGTGAATGAGTGCTCTCTATTGACGATCTGTGACAAAGTTGCTTTAAAACTCATACCCATTAGGTGCAAGTAGTGGTAAAAGATTGATAGCTATAACTAACTAAAATTAAAGAAAATGAATTCAATCATACTTAGAAAAGATCAAATTCAAGGTAAAAAAGCTGTTCTCACTTTTGAACAAAGTGAACATTTACGTAATGTGATCAAGGTTGAAATTGGCGACGAACTGAAAGGAACAATCCTTGAAGAAGGCCTAACAACTTTAAAGGTCTTTACCCTAGGAGAACAAATTGAAGTTATTGTAGGTGAAATCTTAGCAGGTAAACACTATCCAATAACTCTTTCAATAGCGGCAAGTCGACCTCCAACAATGAAGAAGTTATTTGAGCATTGTAGTGCAATGGGAGCTAGCCGATTTAAAATACATAAGGCAATTCTAAGTGATAAGAGCTACTTAACGTCTAAAATATATGAACGTTTTGAGGAGCTGTCCCTTCTTGGCCTTAGTCAATCAGCAGTTTTTTATAAGTCACCTGAACTACATAAGACCTATCAATATGAACAAAGTCTTGCTCAAGATGAACAAAGAATTATTCTTTCACCATATGCACAAACAAAGCTAAAAGATGTTAAGATAGATATAGAGCGACCATTAACAATTGCCATCGGCCCCGAGCGCGGTTGGACAAACCAAGAGATTAAGGAATTTGTCGATCGTGGTTTCCAAGAAGTAAATATTGGGCCATCAATCATGCGAGTTGAAAATGCGGCAATTTCGATAATGGGATATTTAAATCAATTAATGGAATAGGATATAGTTATGATTAGAAAAATTGAAAAGCTATTTGATGAACAAGTGAGACCAGCTCTTGCCGCTCATGGCGGAGATATCGAGCTAGTTGATTACGACAATGATAAACTCTACGTCAAAATGACTGGTGGTTGCCAAGGATGCTCTGCTTCTCAAGCAACTCTTACAGATGGTGTTGCAAGATTAGTTAAGCAGCACTTTCCAGATATCGTTGATATTGTGGATGTCACTGATCACTCAAAGGGCGATAACCCATTTATGTAATAAAGAGGGCCACTTAATAGTGGCCCTTATTTTTTGTAAATTTCAATGTATTTAACTATGCGACTTTTGTATGCTCTTCAAGCTCAGCTTCTCTGATTCCATAGTCGTCTTGAGTATGAGAAATATGTTTTTGCATATTATCTTCAGCTTCCCAATAACTTAAACCTGAAAGAATAATATTTCCACTGGTGGCAAGTGCCATGACAACAGTCACAAGCGTAATTTCTAATAATTCCATATTTGCCTCCTAAGCTTTATCTTAGACTCTTATCGGCAACTAATTATGAAAATCCACAAAATTATATTGTTTCTTGAATGATTTCAGTAAATTAGACTATAGAATTACTCTCGAACGAGTTTCTGATATCTTACTTTTTTTGAGTCTTTTAATAGACACTCCTTCAAGTTCTTTGAGATCAGAAAGCACTTCTCCCCAAGGATTAATAACCAAAGAATGGCCAAAAGTATGGATACCAGGGTTATTCTCTCCTGTTTGTGCACTTGCAACGACATAGCATTGCCCTTCGATAGCGCGGGCCCTTAAAAGCGTATGCCAATGGGCCATTCCAGTGGGAACTGTAAAAGCTGAAGCAAAGGTAATTAGATCGACTTTCTTATCATAATAATATTGAAGAAAGCTTGGGTAGCGTAGATCAAAGCAGATTGCAATTCCAATTTTCCAACCAAGGACATCAATAATGAGAGGATCATTGCCTGCAATATAAATATCCCCTTCATTTATTTTCTTATGCTTTGTATTTCCTTGTTCATCTACTGTTGTGATGTCACAAGAAAATAAATGGCACTTGTCATAGCTACTAATAACATTACCTTGAGGATCAAAGTTAATGGCCTTATTAAGAATACCTTTATCAGTTTTAAAAGCAACAGAGCCCCCAATAAGGAAGAGCCCAGAATCAATGGCCAATTGCTTGATGTTATCAAAGTGTTCATTGTCCCACTCCACAAGATAAGGGCTTGGCGCTCGACCATTGGAGATCGAGTAAAAACACTCAGGCAAGAAGGCCACTTGGGCCCCCTCTTCTTTTGCTTGAGTTAAGTATGTTTTAATTTTTTTTAGATTTGATTTGTAATCAAGAGTTGAAGATACTTGAATATTGGCAACGACCAATTCATTCATTATATTTTCTTTCCTATTGCATAGTAAGTGAAACCTTCATCTAAAACTTTCTGCGTTTTAAAAAGGTTTCTAGCATCAAAGATCACTTTTTCATTTAAGCGGGCCGAGATTTCTGAAAAGTCAGGAGTTGAGAATTCTCTCCACTCTGTCACTGTAACCATTGCATCACAACCACTTAGACAGTCATACTTATTAGACACTTCTTCAATTGATTTATGATACTTTTCACCAACGGCCTTCATAAAATTTGGTCCACCTTCAGGATCAAAGAAGCGAACTTTTGCACCAGCATCGATTAGATCTTGTGCCATATAAATCGCTGGCGACTCTCTTACATCATCGGTATTTGCTTTAAATGCAACTCCCCAAAAAGCGAAAGTCTTTCCACTTAAGTTACTACCGTAATGTTTTTTTATCTTTGTTGCCATGTATAGCTTTTGCTCATCATTAACATCTTCAGTTGACTCAACAACTCTAAGTGTATGGCCATGTTCTTTTGCTGTATAAATTAAAGCTTTAACATCTTTTGGAAAACATGATCCTCCATAACCAGGTCCTGGATAAAGAAAGTGAGAACCAATTCTTCTATCACTTGAGATACCTTGGCGAACTTCATTGATATCCGCTCCAAGAGTGTCACAAAGTCTTGCAATATCATTTATAAAAGAAATCTTAGTTGCTAAGAAACAGTTGGCCGCATACTTTGTCATCTCTGCCGAAAGATTTGACATCATATAGATAGGGTTCCCCTGCTTAACTAAAGGCTCATAAAGTTCTTCCATAGCATTTGCAGCTTCAGGATCATTATGACCGATAACAACACGATCAGGTCTCATAAAGTCTTCAATAGCTGAGCCCTCTTTTAAGAATTCAGGATTGTTAACAATGTGAAATTTCTTGTTTGTATTTTTAGCAACAATCTCTTTAACTTTTTCACAAGTTCCAATTGGAACAGTTGATTTAATAACAATGATTGCATCATCACTAATATTTTTTGCAACATCTTCAGCTGCTTGAAATAAATATGAAAGGTTTGCACTGCCATCATCTCCAGAAGGAGTTCCCACAGCTAAGAAAATAGACTTTGAATCTTTTACTGACTCAAGTCCTGTTGAAAACGTTAATCTTTCTGCCTTAATATTTCTTTCTAAGAGATCATTTAGACCTGGTTCAAAAATAGGTGATTCACCACGTCTCATCATGGCAACCTTACTTTCATCAATATCAACGCAAGTTACAGTGTGACCAATTTCAGCAAAACATGTTCCACTAACGAGTCCAACGTAGCCTGTTCCAATAACTGTAATTTTCAAGTTTCTTCCTTTTTAAAAATTTATACTAGATTAGCACTATTTATGTTAACTTTTAAGCCTTAAGAGGGAAATTAAAGAATATGCTCAAGGCGTCATATAAGACAATTCTAAAAATCATTTTTGCTGTGGCCATTCTCTACTGGCTGGCCAAATCCGATAAGCTCGATCTTAGCTTAATTGGGCAGGTCCTTAAAAATGGGCCATGGGCCCTGATCGCATTCTCTCTTTTAATTCTAGGTTCATTCTTGGCCGCTTTTCGCTGGTCAATGCTACTGAAGACAAAGAGTGAAAAGATTCATATTAATAAGATCTATCCAATTAATTTAATTGGGCAATTTTTTTCAACTTTTCTCCCGGGTGTTGTTACAGGGGACTTTCTTAAGCTTCTCTATGTAAGAGACTGTGATCCACTTTTAAGGAAATCATTTCTTTTAAGCACTGCTTTAATCGATCGAATCATTGGACTTATTGGACTCATCATTGTTGCAGGACTATCTTCAATTTACTTTTATGGAGATCTCGTTAACCTTTCACCTAAAGTGAAACCTCTTATCTCATTTAATATTATGCTTCTTCTTGGAGCGAGTGTTTTTCTCATTATCTTATTTATGCCTAAGGCAATTAAGAAACATGTCATTGAATTACTTAAAATCTTACCTGTCATTGGAAATAAGCTTTCAGATATTACTGAAACATTCTGGCGTATTGGTGAAAATCGACGCGTAATTATTAAGACCATAACTCTTTCCATTCTTATTCATATGATTGCGATCACAGCATTTTGGAGTCTCAGTCACTCTTTTCTAAATACGAATATCGGAATTAAACAACTTTTCAGTATTGTACCAATCGGACTTATTTCGATTGCAGTACCTGTATCACCTGCAGGTGCAGGAGTTGGACACTTAGTCTTTGAAGAATTATTCAAGGCATTTGGACAAGAAAAAGGCGCCTCTTTTTTCAACCTATATTTCTTGGTCAATATCACAGTTAATCTTCTTGGTGTAATTCCCTATGTTCTTTGGAAAAAGAAGCATACTTTCAAAGAAGTTGAAGCACTAGAAGAAGCTTAACTCTATTTAAAAATAAAAATTTTCTTTGGGTCGATATGGCCATACTGACGCCACTTCGTTTTAAGGGCCTCAATTTTTAAAAGAAATTGCATATCTCTTTTTCGGTCATTGAGTTTTCTAACCTTCTTCGACTCTTTTACAAGTGGACCCCTGGCATCGTAAGGAAGAACAGAGATATCATCAAGTAACATTGTCTTGCCTTCATGAGTGATTGTTCTTGCAATGAAGAGATCATCCTTTACAAGCTGAAGAGTGAATTCATCTTTTGGGATATAGAATTTTGAATTATGAAGAATGTCTTTAAAGACATGTTTCTTAAAAAGATTTTGACCACGATACTCAAAGAGAGAATGATTAATTTCAAGCATCGCTTCTTTCTTAGAGTCATCAATCGAAATATCTGAAAGATAATTTTTAATTAAAGGACCTGCTGAATCTTGATCACGTTGAGTGATATACCAATAAACGAAACCGTTCATACGTGATTCATAGTCTTCGTCTTCTTCTGATAGCTTACCTGTTAACTTGAAATACTCTTCTTTTGCTGATTTTAACTTTTCGTAATAATCATTTGAAGAATATCTCTGAATAGCTTCATCTAATATATTTCTAAGCTCATCCATTTTTATTTTTTCCCACCAGCATCTTCATCAGTTGAAAGAACAGCAAGGAATGCTTCTTGAGGTACTTCAACAGAACCTACCATCTTCATTCTCTTTTTCCCTTCTTTCTGTTTCTCTAAAAGTTTTCTCTTTCTTGAAACGTCACCACCATAACATTTTGCAAGAACGTTCTTACGAAGAGCTTTAACCGTTTCACGAGCAACAATTTTAGCACCAATAGCTGCCTGTATGGCAATATCAAACTGCTGACGATCAATGATTTTTCTTAGACGCCCAACTAGATCACGTCCTTTGTAGTAAGCATTATCTTGGTGACAAATGATTGATAGTGCATCGACTTTCTCACCATTTAGAAGAACATCAACTTTTACAAGCTTAGAGGCAGCATAGTCCTTAAACTCGTAATCCATTGAAGCATAACCTTTAGTATAACTTTTTAGTTTATCGTAGAAGTCGTAAACCATCTCACTTAAAGGAAGATCATAAGTAACTTGAACTCTCTCTTCAGTGATATATTTCATATCAGTTTGAATTCCACGCTTCTCTTCACATAGACGAATAATTTTTCCAACAAACTCATTTGGTACGTGAATAGCGATTGAAACCATTGGCTCAGTAATTTCTTCAAAAGTTCCTGGCTCAGGCATTGTTGATGGGTTTTCAACGTCAACAATTTCACCATCAAGCATTTTTACTTTATAAGACACAGAAGGTGCAGTTGAAATTAGATTTAAACTAAACTCACGCTCTAATCTTTCTTGAATAATATTCATGTGAAGAAGGCCAAGGAATCCACAACGGAAACCAAAACCTAGGGCCTGAGAAGTTTCAGGCTCATATGTGAAAGATGAATCATTAAGGGCAAGCTTCTCAAGTGCATCTTTTAAAATTTCATAATCAGTTGAATCAACAGGGAAAATACCACAGAAAACCATTGGTTTTACTTCTTCGTATCCACCTAAACTTGGCGTATCTTTCGCTTTGGCATTAACAACAGTATCTCCAACCTTTACGTCACGGATGTTCTTAATACCACAGATAACCATACCTACTTCACCAGCACCCAGCTCTTTTACCTCAGTGAAAAATGGTGTGTTAACAGCAAGCTTTAAGACTTCATATTCTTGATCTGAATTTTTCAGATAAATTTTATCTTTCTTTGAAAGTTTTCCTTCAACAACTCTTAGCAAGAAGATAACTCCTTGATATGGATCAAACCATGAATCAAAGATCAGTCCCTGAAGTGGTGCATCTGGATTCCCTTTTGGAGAAGGGATTTTTGCAACAATTGACTCTAGTAAGTCCTCTACACCAAGACCTGACTTAGCAGATACTTCATCTGCTTCTAAAGCTTCGATCCCAACAACGTCTTCAATCTCCTGCTTTACACGGTCAGCATCTGCGTGAGGAAGATCGATCTTATTAAGAACAGGCATGATCTCGAGATCATTTTCAATGGCCATATAAACATTTGCAAGTGTTTGTGCTTCTACACCTTGAGATGCATCCACGACAAGAAGTGCACCATCACATGATGCAAGTGAGCGCGATACTTCATAAGAGAAGTCAACGTGACCTGGAGTATCGATGATATTCAGATAGTAAGTTTGACCATCGCGAGCTACATAATTAAGACGAACCGTTTGGGCCTTAATTGTAATACCACGCTCTTTTTCAAGCTCCATATTATCAAGAATTCGATCTGACTTTTCTCTGTCAGTAATGGAACCTGTCTTTTCAATTAAACGATCCGCAAGGGTCGACTTCCCGTGGTCAATATGGGCAATAATAGAAAAGTTTCTAATAAATTTACTATCGATCATTGTAACTATAACTCCGCTAAATTCGTTGATCATAGCATAGATTTTTAAGGATAACTATTATATTAGAGGGGTTTTGGGCCCAGGCGTCATAAATTTTATGATGCCTGAACCTCTTTAGTCATAACCATAAGGTAATAATCTAGTGACGACTCGCGTCCACGAATAGGTATTACAGAAGCATAACCTTCGTAAACGTATTCAATAACTTCTTCGACTTCTTCACTTTGCTCAGCAGCATCTGCTTCATCACCTTCGATATCAACCTTTACTGAAATCTTATCACCAACTTCTTTATCTGATTTTTTAGTTTCATCACGTTTAGCAATCTTAATCTCTTGGTTTTCAATCTTCGATCGACGCTTAATGGCAAGTTCATAAGTTTCAATAATGCACTGTGGAATAATCGAATCAGTCATAACCTTACCAATCGTATCCTCAGACTGAACTTGTAGGAGTTGATAAATCTGATTATTCATATACATCAGCTCCCCTTTTGCATTTGCTAAGAGAACTGGCCTTTTAACCATATTGGCCAAAACATCAAACTTTCTATTTTCAACGACAATCTTATCTGCTCTTAATTCTTCAAACTTTTTGAATGAGTGAATCATTTTATTCATCTCTTGAGCAATCTCACCAATTTCATCGTCTTGAGAATAATAAATGGAAACATCAAAGTTACAATCCTGTAGCTCTCGAATTGCATCCTTAATTTTCTTAAACGGTAAGGCGATCTTTCCTGGGATGACCAGACCTAAAATAATTGTCCAAAGAAAAGCAATAATTAAAGTAATCATCATCTTACGCTTTGTCTCGTTGATGATACTTTTGATCTTCTCTTCTCTTTCTACATTTTGATAATATTGAATATCTTGAAACTCAGAAAATGCATCTAGAATTTTATCGGCCAGCTCCCCAATAGAGGTCATACCAATATTATTTCGATGAAATAATGAAGCTTTACTTAAGATAACCTTCAATGAGTCAGTATAAGATAACATCTGACCAATGATCTTCTTCACCTCTGGCTCATCGTAGTGAGCATCAAGTCTTTGCAGTTGCGAAGTAAATGATTCACAAAGGTTTAAAATTCTTTCCACCATCTCTGGTGTCGGCTTCTTCGTTAGAATTCTTCGTTGATTTTTTAATATTTGAACCGCAGAAATTCTAACCTCATCAGTAATAAGTGTTACTTTATTAGAGCGATCAGTAATTGATTCAATCTCTTTATTCAAATTATTTAAATGATAGAACACGATAAACGCAAGAAGTATGACCACTGCTGCGGCCAATGAGAAACTTGTTGCGACTCGGTTTCTTAATGATAAATTCAAAATTATTCCCCTTTATGCGTCTTCTAAATCCGCAAAAAGCTTATTAAAATTCTTCTCACTACCTACCAGAACAACGATGTCATCTGACTCGATAATATCCATCGGCATCGGACAATCGTTAATCTCCATACGATAAGCAGACTTACCGTCTTCAGTGATATATGGAACTTTCTTTTGAAGAGCGACAATATTGAGTGAGTAATTCTGACGAATCTTACTTTCAACAAGTGTCTTTCCTTCAAATTTCTTTCCTAACTTAAGTTCGACAATAGAATAACCAGCAGCAAAGTTATAACGTTGAAGAACGTGAGGTGCGATGATTTTTGAAGCGACAATCTCCCCCATCTCCTCTTCAACCTTAATAATTTCAGAGGCCCCAATTTCATGCAAAACGTGCTCATGTAGTTTTGAAGTGGCACGAGCAATAACTCGACCAACACCCAGTTTACGAAGCATTGTTACGGCCATAATTGACATTTGAATATTATCCCCAATGGCAACTACCGCTGTATCAACATCGGAAATATTTACTGAACGTAGAGATCTTTCGTCTGTTACATCAAGTGAAACAGCGTGAGTTGTACGGTCTTTAATCTTATCAACTAATTCATCATTCTTATCAATTGCAATAACTTCTGCGCCTTTTTCAAAAAGACCAACAGCAGTTTTTGCTCCGAATGTTCCTAGCCCAATTACAGCTACTAGCATGTATATTCCTTTATTCTAATAAATTCTATTTTAACCAATCATTATTCTTCCGTCAGGATAGTCTAATTTACCTGAGTATTTCTGTCTTTCACCAATTGCTAAAATTAATGTTAATGGACCAATACGTCCAATTAGCATGAGAAATGAAATTGCCAATTTCCCTGCCATTGTTAAAAACGGTGTAACACCTAAAGTAAGCCCGACTGTCCCACCAGCACTTAGTACTTCAAAAAATAAAGGTAAGAAGTTTTGATTTGGTTCAATTTTCATCATAATAAAGATGAAAGCTGTTGATACAACAATTGAAATAAACATCAGGGCCGTTGCACGAACAACAACTGGGCCAGCAATCTTACGATCAAACATCATAACGTTCTTATCACCTTTAAGTGTCGATATAATTGATTGAACAAGAATTGCAAGAGTTGTGGTCTTAACCCCACCAGCAGTTGAACCAGGCGATCCACCAATGAACATAAACATGGCCATCATATATATTGTATATGAATGTAAGTTTGTTAGTGGAATTGTATTAAATCCAGCAGTTCTTAATGTCACAGACTGGAAAGTTGCAATCTGGATTTTTTCCCAAAGATTGTAACCATCTAGTGCTCCAAGGAATTCTCCAAAGAAAATAAAGATAGCACCACCAACAGTTAAGGCAAAAGAAGTAATTAGAACAACTTTTGTGTGCATTCCAAGACGGACAATTGTCTTTTCTCGAGTCACAACTTGTTTAAGTTCCTTTAGTGCAATAAATCCAATCCCACCTAAGGTAATCAAGATTGAAATCGTCCCATGGATAAGAGGATTCGTTGCATAATTTTCTAATGAGTTATCAAAGAGAGCAAATCCAGCATTACAAAATGCCGAAATACTGTGGAAAAACCCATTATATAAAGCATCTCCAAATTCAAATCCTTCAAATGTGAAACCAATCGTTAAAATGATGGCACCCCATAATTCGATAATGAATGTGTATTTAACAATACTAATAATCATGGCCACAAGTTCTTCTAAAGATGAAACATCTAAAAGGTCTTGCATGATGATACGATCCTTCATTTTTAAAGATCGCCCTAGCACGATGGCCATTGAAGAATATAAAGTCATGATGGATAGACCACCAATTTGAATGAGTCCTAGAATTATAAACTGCCCAAACATACTAAAGCTTGTTTTAGTACTAAGAGTGGCCAGTCCCGTAACACAAGTAGCTGAAGTTGCCGTAAATAGCGCATCTACAAAACTAATCGAATTACCATCAGCAGCGGCCATTGGAAGCATTAATAAGAATGTACCAACTAAGATAACTCCACCAAAGGTAAAGAGAACCCACTGGGCAGACGTTAGTTTTATCTTATTCTTTATTGCTTCAAAGCGATTAGCATAAACCCGAGGGGCCTGTTCTCCCCCATCATCATATAAAGATAAAATTGTTGATAGCAAGTGAGCACTTGCGAGTAAATATGTAAACTCAACATCTCCCCATGTAATTAAACAGGGAATGAAAACTAAAAGGGAGAAGACGTAGCGCCTAAAGAAGTCCTCTCCGTTTTTTGATTCAATAATATTTTTTAAAACAGTAAGAGCAATAGCAATAGGAACAACCCAGACCATGAGGTCTAGAGTGTTAGTGATAAACTTTTGATTCCAAGTAGCCGGTATCTTCTTATTACTATATAAGGTGTATAAGAGGATAAAACTTCCATTAAAAAAAAGTTCAAACAAGAATGACAATTTTTGTAATAATGATGCCATATTATTTAATAATATTACTAATTTAGCTAAGTTGATACTTATAGCAGATTGAGACATATTTTCCTATGAAGAAAAGAACGAAACCCAACAAATCACTCAAGTTTCAAAAATTTGATGTGAATTTTAAAGTCGAACATATCGACTCTATTGGACAAGGTGTTTCAAAACTCGAAGACAAAATAACTTTTATTCAAAAATGCCTCCCCAATGAAGAGGGTGTCGCTGAAGTCTATAAAGCAAAAAAGAATATTCAATTTGCAAAGCTAAAGCATATTGATAAAGCTTCTCCAATTAGAGAAGAATCCAAGTGTCCCTATTTCAACGAATGTGGTGGATGTCACTTCCTACACACTAGTTACGACGATGAACTAGAATTTAAAAGACAAGCATTCCTGGATAATTTTTCACGTCAGTATAAGATTGATTTATCTCAATTTCTCAAGGTTCATAAGGCAAGTGAAAGGTATGAATATCGTAATCGTATTCAACTTCACTATAATAAGAAGACTAATTCGCTAGGTTTTTTCAATGAGGACAATACTAAAATCATCTCTATTGAAAAATGTCTCATGGCCAATGAAAATGTAAACAATGCCCTATTCTCTCTTAAAGAAAATTGGCAAAAAGAAGCAAACAGACCCAAAGGGCATGTCGAAATTTTTGAAAGAGATGGTAAAGTCTTAAAAACATATGACTCAAGATATTCTGCTCAAGGATTCTTACAAGTTAATCCACCAATGAATCAGAGACTTCTCGAACTTATTGAAGGGCACATGAGACAGTTTACAGACTCGAACTCAATAACTGTCGATCTATTTGGTGGAAATGGTAATTTAACAAAATCACTAAACCATAGAAGTATTGTTATTGATGCAACACCAGCTAAGTATATAAAGCTTCAAAACCAAAAGACTCAAGAATATCATGAAGTTGATATTTACAACTCATCAGCAATAGAACAATTAAAGAAATTGAATATTGAAGAGGTCGATCTCTTAGTAATAGACCCTCCCAGAAGTGGACTTAAGAATATCGATGAATACACTAAGTTATTTAAACCAAAATATATCATTTACGTAAGCTGTAACAATCAAACTCTTGCTCGAGATACTGCAAAAATTTTAGCAGAATATGATGTCCAAGAGGCCCATCTATTTGACTTTTTCCCAGGTACCCGACACTTTGAATCGGTTAATATTTTTAAACATAGGAAAGCTTTGTAAGTTCTTAGATTAACGTTGTAAAGAATCGTTAAAACAATTACAATTAAAGTAGTCTAACCACGATAACTATTAACATTTGGCGTATTTATGAGAAAAAGAAATTCCCTACTTTTCATTGTAATTAGTTTAGTTTTTCTGATGACTTCATGTTCATCAGGACAAAAAGATAATTCAGATAAAAAAGCAGAACTTTTTTATACTTATGGAACTCAAAAAATGATTGATCAGGAATACTCTCAAGCATTAGAAGCTTTAGAAAATGCCAATCAGTTAAAACCAAATGATACCAAAACTCTTAACAACCTTGGACTAGCCTACTTCTTCAAAGATCGTCCAGAAAAAGCAAAGAGATTAATTCTTAAAGCAATTGAAATTGATCCAAAAAATTCTGATGCAAGAAATAATCTTGCTTCAATCTATTTTAAAGAAGGAAAGATTGATTTAGCTGAGAAGCAATACAAGGAAGTTTTAAAAGATCTAGTCTATCGCTACACATACAGAGTTAAGTACAACCTTTCATTAATTGAACTTAAAAGAGGAAATAAGCAAAAGGCCAAGGACTACCTAAAAGAAGTTCTGGGCTACACACTAGACTATTGTCCTGCTCCTTATCAACTAGGTATTCTATTACATGAAGAAGGTAAGATTGCTGAAGCAATTAAAAACTTTAATATTGCTAAGACTGGGAAGTGTAAAGACCAACCAGCAGCATATTTTGAGTTAGGAAAGGTTTATCAAACATTAGGTGAAGAAGAGAAAGCAATTGCTGAATTTAATCACATTATTGAAGCATTCCCTCGCACACAATACGCCAAGAGAAGTTTAAAATTTAAAAATAAATTAATGAAAAAAATCTATTATTCAAAGAAAAATAAGAATAACAATCTTTAAAAAGGCGTTATATGGAACAGGATGTTGCAAAAGAAGCCCAGACAAATGAAGAGATGAATAGAGATACTTTAGGCTCTTATCTCAAAAAAGCCAGAGAAGAGAAGAAGCTAGGAATTGAAGCTGTCTCAAGTCATACACGTATTAATATCACAAACCTTTCTGCACTAGAAGCTGATGATGTTAATCGTCTACCAAATATTGCGTACGTACGTGGCTTTGTTAAAACTCTTTCTAAGACTTATGATATCGACGAAAATAAGGCCATTAATCTTCTTGAAGAATTATATGGCCAATCATCAAGTAGTAGTAAACAACAATTAGAAGCAGAAGACTTTCCTCAAGCACAAGTTGAAAGGAAACAAGACTTAAAACCAAAGAGTTTTGAGTTCTCTGACTCATTAAAATATAAAGTTATTAGTCTCGTTGGTTTAATTTCAATTGGTATTTTTATCTATATCAATATCAATAAGAGTAAAGAGGTCGATTCTCAAGATACTTCAAAAGAAGTTGTCCTTAAAACTAAGGCAATTGAAACAACACAAGAGCCGCCGGTAGAAGAAACTCCTCAAGAAGAAACTCAAGTTGCTCAAGAAGAGACTGCGGCCGTTGAAGCTAATGTTGAAGAGAAAGAAGAAGTTGCTGCTGTTGAAACAAAGGTCCCAGAAGAAGAAAAAACGACTGAGAAAAAAGAAGAAGCGCCAAAAGAAATAAACTTCTACAACTTACCTTCTCCTCTTTTTGGATTTAAAGAAATTTCAGATGAAGAAAGAAATGAGTTAATTCCTGAAAACATAAGAAACTCTTACGAAGACGATATGCAAAATGTCTTTTTGAGATCAACTTCAGGTGATTCTTGGGTTGTTTACAAAAAAGATGATGAGCCTATAAAAGCATTTACACTTAAAGAAGGTAGATATGTTTTTATAAAAGGCCAACGCGTGATTGTTAGACTTGGAAATATCAATGCTATGCACGTATTTTATAATAATGATCTACTTGGCATGACATCTCGTTCAGGTGTAAAAAGTTTAGTTTTTCCTGTAGAAATTGCAAAAGAATATAAGCTACCACTATTCATATTTAATAAAGACGGATCATTTCAAACATCTAAAGAATATATTGAAGCTCAAAAGAAGTCTGAAGAGTAATCTTCAGGCTTTTTCATTAACTCTCCTAAGAATTCCAATCTAGCTTTTTATAAAATCTCATTCCTATAAATGCTGTAATAATAGCAGGGGTGAATAGAATAAATGGTATGGCCACATCTGATTTTTTGGCCAATGAAATACCTGAAAAATATAGGCCATAATAAAAAATCGTAATAAATAAGGCCATAGCACTAGTATTCTTAGTTGCACCACGCCCTTTCTTAACTCCAAAGACGAAACCTAATAGAGCAAAGACCACACATTGAATCGGAACAGTGAAGCGTCCCCAGTATTCAATATAGCCCTTTCTTAAATCACTTGAGAGATTATTACGAACTCTCTTATTCTCTGTCTTATTGCGCTTATTCTTTAGCTTACGAAGATGTCTTCTAAGTTCTGTTGAAGACATCATACTTGCTTTATTTACTGACTTAACCGAAAAGCTTGAAACAATTGGATATTCATATTTTTCAAATAGAATTTTTTCGACTTCATTACCATCTTTATCTAAGGTGACAATACTTCCATCATAGAAATCAAATTGAATATTCATCGACTGAGCAGCATCAGACTTTGGCTTATTTAAAATCCCTTTTTTTGCCATAATAAGCTTATCAACATCTTTATTAGAAGTGATTTTAAGAAAGACACCATCTAATATCTTCCCATCGTCTTGCACATCTTCAGCAAAGAGAATAACTCCTGGAATATCTGTAAAGAACTGCTCCTTCTTAATGTCTGTCAGAACACCCTTTGACCCAAGTTGACGAAACTCATTTCTAAAGATCTTCTTAGAGGTCGGTACTAAATTCGTATTTAATACGACAACGGAACAAGCTATGAGAATAGAGATAATAAAATAAGGAAAGAATATTCGATGCTTATTAATTCCCATCGATCTTAATGCAACAATCTCACTATCTTCACTTAATTTATTGAGTGTATAGATCATGGCAAATAGAATTGATAAAGGAGTGGCCATTGGAATAAAACTCATAGAGATGTGGCCCAATATCTCCATAAACTGCATTATACTTACGCCTTTCTTAGTAACAACTCTCATAAATCTAAATAGTTGGGTTGTTAAAAGGAAGGCCACAAAGAATGTTAGACTCATTGCAAAAGGGACAATAAAGTTTGACGCAAGATATCTTTGAAATATCTTATTTGGAATTAGGTCTTTAATGCGAGCAAACTGATTCATGAACACCCTTGCCGACTATTGTCATTCTTTGTCTTTTTGTATACTTACTGTTAGTTTATACCCTCTTAATTCACTTTGAAACCCCTTTAAGGAGCAAATATGAAATTCACTTTGAATTTAAACACTAAAGAAGTTTCAAGTGCTGATTGTTATGTTATCGGTGCTTACTCAAAAACAGAAACTAAAGGTAAAAAAGATGTATCAACTGTTGTTCTAACAGGTTGGCCAAAAGAGCTAAAAGCGACTTTTGAATCAATGAATAGTTCAGCTGATTACACAGGATCAAAAGGTTCAACTTATTCATTCAACCATTATGGAAGTGATGTTCTAGTTGTTGGCCTTGGTGACAAAACAAAAGTTACAACAGAAGACATTAGAAAAGAATTAGCAAAAGCATACAAAGCAGTTTCAAAATATAAAAAGGTAGCTGTTGCATTTGATACTTTCACTTTTAAATCTAAAAAAGAAGAATCTCTAGCAATTCTTGTTGAAGCATTTGAGATGACTGCTTATAAATTTGATAAGTATCTTTCAAAGTCAGAGTCTGCAAAATTAGAAGAAGTAATTCTTGATTCAGCAGATAAGGGAACTAAGAAAAAAGCTTTCCAAAAAGCAATCAAAGATGCTCAGCATGTAGCTGAATCAGTTAACGTTGCACGTGACTTTGTAAACGAGCCACCAAATGTTCTTCGCTCTACAGCTTATGCAAAAATGGTTCAAAAAGATGTAAAAGATATCCCAGGTGTAAAATGTAAAATCATGGGTAGAAAAGAACTACAAAAAGAGAATATGAACTTATTCCTTTCAGTAAATGATGGTTCTGCTTACGATGCTCAACTTGTACACCTAACTTACACTCCATCAAAAGCTACTAAAAACACGAAGCATATCGCTTTCGTTGGTAAAGGACTTGTTTTTGATACTGGAGGATATTCACTTAAGCCAGGTGGATCAATGATGAATATGAAGTTTGATATGGCCGGTTCTGCAACAGTATTTGCTGCATTCAGAGCTGCTGCACTTATGAAGCTTCCAGTAAAAATCACTTGTATCCTTGGTATGACTGATAATGCTGTAAACTCAAAAGCAACGATGCCAGATGCAATTGTAAAAGCAAGAAATGGTAAAACAGTTGAAATTCTAAATACAGATGCTGAAGGACGTTTAGTTATGGCAGACTGTCTAGACTATGCATGTGACCTTAAGCCAGATGCACTAATTGATGCTGCAACTCTTACTGGAGCATGCCTAATCGCTCTAGGAACTGAAGTTTGTGGGCTTATGTCAAATGATGAAAAACTAGCAAGTAACCTACTAAAAGCTTCAAAGTCTGCGGATGAGTATATGTGGCAGCTACCAATCATTCCTGAGTGGGAAAAAGATATGAAAGGAACAATTTCAGATCTTAAAAATATTGGTGGATCACGTTGGGGTGGAACTGCAAAAGCAGCAGCTTTCCTTCAAGAGTTCATTAAGAACGATGTAGCTTGGGCACACCTTGATATCGCAGGTGTTGGTGATTCTCAATCCCACCTACCATACTGTCCATCTAAAGGTGCATCTGGTGTAATCGTAAGATCACTAGTTGAGTTCTTAAAGCAAAACTAAGAAGTGAGTAAAGACGCAATTTTTAATATTGTTCTATATGCGCCTGATATTCCTGGAAACACTGGGAGTATTGGGCGCACTTGTATTGCCCTTGGTGCAAGACTTGTTCTCATCAAGCCTTATGGGTTTGAACTAACAGAAAAAGCAGTAAGACGAGCAGGGCTTGATTATTGGAAATATGTTGAAGTTGCAGAATATGAAAACTGGGATGAGTTCTACGAGAGTGAATCTCCTAAAGATGAAGAGCTCTTCTTTTACACAAAAACTGCAAAAGAAAATCATTTCTATAATCGTGGTTATTCTAAAGGCTGCTACTTAGTTTTTGGTTCTGAAACAAAGGGCCTTCCAGAACATATCTTTAATAGCTTCCCTAATCGCTTATTTTGTCTTCCGATGTTTTCAGAACATGTGAGATCTCTAAACCTCTCAAACGTTGCTACGGCCGTAGCCTACGAGGCCCTAAGAGTTATTTCCTACTAAAAAGAAAATCCCGCATCAACAACAAACTTAAATAAGTCAATTTCATTTGATGTACCAGAGATATTAATATCTCCGCTAATTAACTTTTCAAACCCTAAAGTAATATCAAGTCCTTCTTCACGATAACCAAAGTCTAAGTTTACAAAGCTATTAGTCACTTCAGAATCATTCAATTCTGTCTTATTCAGTTGAAGTTCTTCTTACTTCCAATATCTGAATCATTTTCTGAGTTTCGATAACCTGGCCTAAAGGAGAACATATCAACTGGTCTAAAACCTAATAATAAAGTTGCTTCCCGACGATATCCCACTTCAGTAAAAATTGGTTCTGTTTTACCGAAACTAGCATTTTCACTATAACTAAACTCTGCATTGTAGATACGATTTCCAAAAGTAGATGCCGATAATAAAAGTCCAATAAGAATAAAATAAGCCTTCATAAAACCTCTTATATTTTATTTTAGGCTCTTTTTTTACGATTAATTTTTAATATTTCCTTTTTAATTTCTTTAAGCTCTTTACCAAAATTTACTATTTCGTTATCAACGAGCTCTCCCTTTGCTACTTTATAAAGAGTACTGTTTATGAGCGTTTGATAAGGAATACCTTGACGGTCTGCTTCTTTTTGAAAGTAGTTTAGAACTTCTTGCTCTAATCTTAAGTTAATCCGAGCAGCTTTTGTTTTCTTTGCAATTTCTTTAAAGTCTCTATGATCTGAAGCCTTCTTAAAATCACCTGCTGCAAAATTGTCTGCAATGGTTTTTTCTTTTTTAGATAATTTTTTATTCATCTCTCTCTCCATCAATAAACTTTTTAAAACGTCTATCTGGAATTATCGTCTTAAGAAATATTTCAGTTTCTGTTTCAACAAAGGGTACGATACATGGATAATTATTAATTACAACGAGAAGAACTTTTTGATTTTTGAAGTTTCCACTTGGATTACTAAATACCCCATAGAACTTATCATTTTCTATAGAATCCAAAACATCTTCAAACGAAAGACCACGCTCATTTTGTAACTTCAAATTCTTTGTATCGTTCCAATTGAACAGCTTATCTGTGTACATTGTACACCACTCCTTCTTGCATAACAACACCCGTTGATATGCAACAAGAAGAAATATTGTCAGACCCTTAAATTGCTGAAATTATTGAAACAAGTAATAAGAAAAAGTATATTTTAAAAATATTAGAATAAATAAGCGATATTCAATCCAAAACCTAGGCCATCGTAATCGACTTCGTTTTTCTCACTAATGAAAATATAATCCACGGCCAGGCTCGCATCTAGCTTAGCGTTGCGAAATCCAAAGTCACTTCCTAATTTAACTAAAGATGTATCCTCTGAAACACCAGGAGCATTACTTGATGCATAAGAAAGTCCTGGAGTCACATAGAAGTTATTTAAGATTAGAAATTCTCCATCAATATCAAACTCTAAAGACGTAAAGTTGTTTCCATCTGTCGTGCCACCATCATCTTTATAATAGTTTCCAAAACCAAATTTAAAACTTCCATCAATTTCAACGCTTCCAACAAGTTTTGTCATATTACTAAAGACAGAAAAACGCTTTCCTCTCGTTAGATCATCAGATCCTTCTGTCATTAGCTGAACTCCAGCTTCAACGACATCATTCTTTTCTCTTTGTCCCATTCCGGCCGTTAAAATAAAGTATCCACCTTCAAGTGTTTTATCATCAACTTCACGATAAGCAACGGAACCACCAAAGAGGACTCCATCAAAAGTAAGAGTTCCACCAGCTTCTAGCTTTTGCGCATCAACACCTGCATCGAATTCATCTTGAGTATATCCAAGTCCTAATGTCATCATCTTATTAACTCGGTAACCAGTTAGAAGAGAAGCGATATGAGCACTAGAGTTCTGATCATCAATTTCTGTCTGGGAAAACTTCGTTTCTAATTGAGCAGAAAAACCTTTTGCACTAAATGCACCAAATGCTCCAGGTGTCGATATATCGTATTCAATAGAGCTATCGTCATCTTGTTTAAACATTGAAAGATCGTAAGTTGCCCCTGCAAAGTTTCGTGCTTCTCCAGAAACTGCAAGAACAGAAGTATTTAAAGTCTTCCCATCACGAGATATCTCCGGCAAGAAGAAGTTAGCATTGGCATTAATTAAAGGTAACGATAAGGCAGCAATTATAAGTATATTTTTCAACTTTCCCCCAAAAAATAAGGGGAGACTTTTGTCTCCCCTATCTATCTTCAATAATACATATTTTTCTTCAATTAGAAAACGTAACCTACATTAATTCCCCAACCAAGGCCATCAACATCATCTCCGCCAATATCACCACTAAGAACATATTCTAATCCAAAGGTTGCATCGAGCCCTTGAGAATTTCTAAATCCAACAAAACCATTTAAACTAACAAGTTCTGTATTATCATCAGAATCAGGGTAGTCAACTGAAGTATAGTTAACACCTGGAGTAATATAAAATTCTTTGTTTAGAAGATATTCAGCATCAAATTCAATTTCAATACTGCTATAATCATTATCACCAGTTGCTTCATTTAAGTAATCGCCAAAAGTATAATTAAATGATCCATCAAATTCCCAGGCGCCAGAAATTTTAGTGGCATTACCAAAGATACCAAGACGAGCACCAGTGTTTAAATCACCGCTTCCTTCCATTTGATAAGTAATACCTGTTTCCCAAGACATATCTTTTGTTGCCGAACCAAAAGCACCTGTTAAAAGAATAAAGTCACCTTCTGCTGAACCAAGCTCATATGTATGACGTGCGATCGTTCCACCAAGAACAGTTCCTTCAACAAGTAACGTTCCTCCAAAACTAATACCAGTGTCATCAACACCATTTAATAGCTCACTAGTTTCAAGCCCTACACCTAGTGTTAATCTTTCATTCACTTTAAATCCGGCTAGGATACTAATGTCTTTAAAATCTTCATCTGCTGATCCTACATCCCAATTTGCATTATCGTAGCCAATTTCCATTGTGAATGACTCTGCTGAAAATCCACCATAGACAGATGTTGTAGTAATATCGATTTCATTATTAAAATCATCTTCAAGATTAACTGTAGATAACTGCCCTGCAATGAAGTTACGAGAGGACTGAGATACTGCCATTAAGGATTCATTTCTAGTTTTTCCATCTCTAGAAATTTCTGGCATTAAAATATTAGCGTAAGCTGATAGTGATAGTGCTGCAATTACAGCAAGTTTGAAAACTCTCTTCAAAACTTTCTCCTTAAGTTAACTCAATTAAAATAATAGTTAAATTATACGTAAAGTTTTAAAGAAAACAAATGAATCAGAAAAAATAAGCAGCATTAATTTTCCACTGAATGCCATCACGCCTGTCGTTATCAGAAATTACATAATCCAGACCTGCAGTTGCATCAACTTGGTTAGCTCTATAACCAAAATCCCCCGATACTCCTAGGTAGTCATCATCGTTATTTCCGACTTCCCTATAATTAAAGAAAACTCCTGGAGTAACATAGAACTCTTTATGTACGAGGAATTCTGCATCAAGATTAAGATCGATCTCTGTGAATTCATCTCTTGTTTTAAACTCAATATCTCCATCTAGCTCAACATTATTTACTACTCTTGTAGCTCCAGCAAATAGTCCGAGAAGATCATCGTCGTTATCATTAAGATCATATCGAATCCCAGCTTCCCAACTTAAGCTCTTTTCATCCTGCCCAAGTCCTGCTGTAAGTGTGTAGTTATCATCAGCATTATCTCTAATATTTGCAGTGAATGAGCCTGCAATAATTAAATTATTTGAAATAGTTGATAGCCCAACTTCAATAGAAGGATCATCCACAAAGTCTGTTGCAGCGACACCGAGGGCCAACGCCATATTACTAGCAAATCGATAACCGGCCTTCACATCGTAGCGATCGTCATCTAATAAATCATCGTCAAAGTCTACATCTGCTTGAAAAGAAAATTGATCAACAAAGGCCCCTCCAAATAACTGAATATTCTCACCTTGATAATCACCATCATGAATTTCACCACCAACATAATTTCTCTTTTCAAAAGCTACTGCAAGTGCCGATCGATTAAGGGTTTTTCCGTCACGAGAAATCTCAGGAACAATAGTATTTGCAAATGCTGATGTGTAGAACAATACAATTAATAGAGGCCATGACTTTTTCACTTTGTACTCCTTAGATGAACTACTTTTCATTATATACAAAGGATTCGGACTAAAAAGTTAAATTATTCTTTAGAGATATTATGGATACATACAAATAAGAAAGGGAGACCTAAGTCTCCCTTCACGTATTTCTTAATTTTAAATTAAAATTAGAAGTTGTAAGCTACGTTAACTTTCCATGCCATTCTATCCATGTCTTCTTCTGAACCAGTGTTGTAGTTAGAAGCAAGGTCATAGTCGATACCAAATGTTGCATCTACCTTATTTGCTCTATATCCAAAGTCAGCTGATAATCCCATGATAGTATACTCATCTAAACCAGAAAGAGCTTTATAGCTAGCACCTTCAGCTGAAGTATAGTAAAGACCAGGTGTTACGTAGAACATATCTGTTACTAAGAATTCAGCATCAACATTGAAGTCAAGAACAGAGTAATCGGCAGGATTTGTTACTGTCGTATCACCAGTTGTATAAGATAAGTCAGCATCGATTTCGATGTTGTTCACAACCTTAGTCATACCAGCAAATAAACCAAATCTTGAGCCTCTATTTAAATCGTCTTCTTCTTCCATGTCATAAGTAAGACCTGCTTCCCATGACATATTGTTAGCATTTGAACCAACACCAACAGTAAGTGTATTATAAGAACCATCAGTAGTTCCGTTATCACGTGAGTTGATTGCAAATGAAGCACCTAGCATTAGGTCTTTCATCATATAAGATCCAGCAAGTTCGATTTTAGAAGTGTCTGTGTCTGCGCCTGTTGTTGGCTCCTCAGTACCCATCTCATAACCTAGACCTAAAGCAAATTCCTTATTGATTCTATAACCAACCTTAACGTCATAGTTAGATACATCTGTTGCTGAATTAGCAGTATTCTCGTCTTCTTGCTCTGACATAGAAAGATCAGCTTCTACTGAAACCATCTTGTTAGACCAACCACCAAACACACTGAAACCAGAGTCTGTTAAGTCTTTAGCATTGGCTACATCTGGCTCAATTGTTTCGTTCATATACTCACCAGCAACAAATGTTCTCATTTGTTGAGTTACAGCGATAGCTGAAGAGTTTTTAGTTTTTCCATCACGTGAAGTTTCTGGAACGATTGTGTTTGCGAATGCTGCAGAAGAAAGTACTGCCATTGCAATAATACCTGTCATTTTTTTCAAAACTTACTCCTTGTTTTGTTTTTATTTTAACTAGTAATCTAGTTCGTTTGAAAAAATTATTAATTAAATTATACCGTTTTTATTTTTCTGTGCAATTTTTTTTTGCTCTTTTTATAAAAGCCGTGGTTTTTTTCACCCACGGCCTTCTTAATCATTTGTTAAAATTACAAATTAAAAGTTGTATTTAACTGCAAATCTTGTGTAAGCATTATCAGATACAGAACCTACAAGAGTATCTACGTTAATATCATTCCATGTAAGTGTTGCACCTAAGTTTACTGTTGTAGAGTTTTCATATGAAATCTTTCCATCTGAAGCAAAGTTACCATTATAAGCACCAATACCAGCAGCCTTTAGACCTGCACTATCATCTCCACCAGATGCACCAATGATACTACCTAAGTTAGTAGAGTCTGCTTCACCAAAGATAGTCTGAGAAACTGAACCTCTAAGAGTTAGCCACTCATTTGCTTTCGATTCAAAACCAACAATTAATGGAATATTAAGTGTACTTAGTTCCGACTTTGTTGAATATTCAACTTCAATATCAAGCTTAGTTAACTGAGCTCTTACAAATACCATTGTGTCAGTTGAAGCTGTATATTCTTTACCTGCACCTAAATCAAGACGTGTAAAACCACCATCAATAGTTGCTAGAGTGTTACTAGTAGCATCTACTGATTGAGTTTGTTCCCAATCAAACATCTTATATGAACCATACACTTTAAGGTTTTGATTAAAAGTATAAGAACCACCAAGTTGAAGGCCTAATTTTCCATCAAATTTATTTCCAGTGTCTTTGTTCTCTGATTCAGAGTTTAAAGATACGTTTGCATATGCATCCCAGTTGTCTTTATTAACACCCATTCTGATAGCCATTGCACTATCTTCTAATTTTTCTGTAATACTATTTTTTCTGTCTGATGATGCGTAAATAAAGTCAACACCCCAGTTAATACCAGCTTGACCACCAAAGAAGATGTCGATCTGGTTATCAGAAGTAGCAAGGTATCCATCTTTATCATCACCGTCTGAAGCGATAATTCTTAGAAGAGATGAAACGTTTGATTCATTTCCTAAGTAAGCACCGTAAGTAAACTTTCCATGCTTCTTAAGGAAACCTCCCATTGCTTTTGGATTTTGGTCTGTATCAAGAGTAGTATTTGCAGCTTCGGCCGTTGTGAAAGCCGTAGCATAAGATGTTGCACCTTCCGAACCGTGCTCATAAACAACCATGTCTGCAAAGTTGTTAATATAAGATGCGTTTGTGAAAATGTAACGATCATCCATTGTGTAGTAGTTGTCTTCAACTTCGTCACCAAGAGCAAGTAGTCTTGCTTTAGTTGCGTAAGCGCTTGTACTTAAAAGTGCTAGCGTAGCTGCTCCTAAAAATACCTTTTTCATATTCCTCTCCTTGAGTGAGTAAAAATCCGTGTGTCGTCTTTATATGAAGAGACACTGATAAAAAATGTTAGTTATTAAATTTTCAAGGCAGTTGAGATGAATGTCAACACCCCGAAATTGCATAAAATTCAGCGATTAAGGGGTGTTTATAGGTTGTTTTTATTTTATTTTTGATTGTACAGCAAGGCCTCTTGCAAGGAATTTTGACGACATCCAGGAATCTACGAATGTACTATCTTTTACTGCTGATTGCTTAAGAGGAGCGTTAAAACTAAAGAAAATTAAATGATCTTCATTTAAAGACTCCTGTGTAATCTTTGAATCGTCAATTTCTGGACTATAAGAATAGTCACGAAGTATGACGCGCTCCTTTGACTTATTTACATCAAAAGCGTCGAAATTTTTCGCTAAGTTTTTTTTCAGAAGATTGATTTTTTTAGAAATATCTTCTTCTGTACTCTCTTCTTTATCGATGAAAGTAACAAATTTAGCTGTTTGAGCATATCCTTCGCTTTCTGCTTCACCAATCTCACCAATGAAATGTCCCCATTCATGTGTAAATGAAAGTGGAAAAAAGTATGTCTTTTCATCATCAGTAATCTTCTCTTCAAGATCGAGGTGAACATATAGAGAACAAGGTGTTTTAGTACTTTCGCAAAACTCGATAAACTCGGTAGAAAGTGTTTTCTTATCCTTGAATAAGTCTAAGAAAATGGCAGGAGACTCTCCCCAATAAAGGTTCTCACATTCAATAATTAAACCGTTCGTTAAGTACACTTTCCAGTGGGCCTGATCAATTAACTCCTCAGGAGTTGTACGATAAATTTCTTTAATTCGTAGGCTATAACTATTTTCACGAATACGCTCTAAAAGCCCTTCTTTAGTAAGAGAAGGAAGAATATCAGTTGGACCAACTTTAATATGTTCATCAATATAACTTTCTTCTCCCCATAAAAGAGGCATTGGCTTTGTACGTGAACCAAAATCATGAAACTTAGAGTCCTTATAAAAGCATGAGCTCAATGGATTAGCTTCTTCAATAATCCCAAGGTCACGCAGGACTGAAATATTATTTTCTCCTCTAACAAGAGACGGTCCCATGATCTTAAAATTATCTTCAGTAACTTCTTCTTCAGTTAATAATTTCACTGAAGTTGAGTCCTTTTTATAGAGATGGTCAAAGAGATCCATTGCAAAAATATCATTACCAACAATGAGATTTTTAATGAATACCTTTTCTTCGTTTTTAACTTCGACTTTTTTAAGCTTTAAAATATCGCTATAGGCCATAGTTTGAATTTCCTCGTGTATACGTGTGTTGTGTTCGTGAGGAATACAATAGCTTATTTTTTTTAGAATTAAAATAGCGAAACCACGCATTAGAGCGTGGTTTCAATATGTTTTACTATTTTTTTCTTACATTTTTTGAAATTAGCGAATCACTAGGCGGTCACCTGCACGAATTTGTCTCTTCTTAATGATTTTTAGGTTAGAGACAATTAGTGTATCTAGGCTAACTCCCGTTTTACGAGAAACAGACCAGAGAGAATCTCCTCTTTTCACAGTGTAGAATTGTGATGGATTACTGATCTTTTTCCCACGTCTCTTAGCGACACGGATACGGTTACGATATTTTCTTTTACGAATGACAGACTTACGAGGTTTATCATATAGGTCCGCATACATATTATCTTTCTTACTCTGTCCAATTCTAAATGGAAGAGTCACATAAGTTCCTCTTGGAACACGAGAGCGGTGAGACTTGTAATTATCATTTAGCCAAGTAAGAACCTTCTTATCTTTGATTTTAAACTTTCTTGCTACATCATCAAGACGAGTTTTACGACCTCTTACACGATATTTTTGAAAGACTTCTTGGGAAGCAATATACTCTTCTTTTTTAGCTGAACAACAAGCTGCCCACGTCTCTCTTTTTCCTACAGGAACTCGAAGCGTATATGTTTCATGCGTTGGTGGTGTAAACCATCTTTGAATTTCTGGATTTAAATAATGAAGATCATCAAATTCAACATTTAAATCTTTTGCAATTTTAAATAAATCCGCTCCGCCAGGAACTTGAATTTCTTGAAAATCAAGAGGCTCATGCCAATCGATTTCTTCAAAGCCAAATGACTTTAAGTTTTTACCAATAATGGCCAATGCCATAATTTTTGGAACATAATTCTTTGTCTCAGGCTTTAGATATCGACCTCTTCTTATCTTCCAAAAGTTTTTTGTTCGGTATCTTCTTATCGCTCTTCCCATCTTACCTTCACCTGCATTATAAGATGCAGCGGCAAGCTCCCAAGAACCAAATTGCTTATATAATTTTTTTAAGTATTTTGATGCTGCGATTGAAGACTTAATTGGGTCTCTTCTTTCATCAACATACCAATTTACCTCAAGGCCATAACGACGACCTGTATATGGCATGAACTGCCATGGGCCAACTGCTTTTGCCCAAGACTTTGCTTTTGTTTGAAATCCTGATTCGGCCATTGCTAAAAAGATTAAGTCCTGTGGAAGTCCATTGTCTTTTAGAACTTTAGAGAGGATCGGCGCATATCTTCCGGCCCTTCCTGAATATCTTTGAAAGAAGCCTCGTCCTCTTCCTGTGAAATATTTAATCCACTTCTTAACAGCGGCATTATAAACAACAGGAATATCAAAATAATTATTTTCAAGATTTAAGTGCTCAGCACCATATAAGAAATAAGTTTTGATTTCGTGACTTGCAGGGTGCTCAATAACAGCAGAACCAACAATTTGATCACTAGAAAACTCTGCACCATGTTTTGCAGTTCGAGCAATGATCTTTTCTTCAGAGAAATCAGCACCATCGAGATTCTCATCTTCAGTACTAAATGACTCCGTAATCTCTTTTGGACTTGGAACGTCTTTTTCTGTACTGATGCACGAAAAAAGTAGTTGGCCTAGAACCAGTAACAACAATCCGTTTTTTCTCATTGATCTTCCTTATATGTGTTCAATTCTCTCTTTACGAAAAAGGGCCCCAAAAATGGGGCCCTAATATTTTTTCAAATTGTGGTGTCTGAGTCAACGAGGAAAAGATTTTTTCGAGTTAAGAGCTCTATTAAAATCAATAACTTATATTTTACCTATGAGTTTTTCCTAAGCATCGAGTCAACAACTACTGTCCCCATAGCATCCCCAAAAACGTTCACAGCTGTTCTGAACATGTCCAGTACTCTATCAACTGCTAAAATAAGCCCAATCCCCTCAATAGGCAGTCCTACGGCCGATAGAACGATCGACATCGTAATAAGCCCTGCGCCAGGAATGGCCGCTGCACCAATTGCTGCCAAAGAGGCAGTCATAAATATAATAATTTGATGAGTTATCCCTAATTCAATACCATAGGCTTGTGCAATGAAGATTGCCGCAACTGACTCATATAGTGCAGTTCCGTCCATATTTATTGTCGCTCCTAGTGGTAACACGAACTTAGCCGTATCTTTATCAACACCTAGGTTCTCCTCAACATTCATCATTGTAATCGGTAAAGTTGCCGCTGACGATGCAGTTGAGAAGGCCGTAATAATTGCTGGACCAATTCCCTTTAAGACTTCTAAAGGAGACATCTTTCCACGGATACTTCCGACAATAAGTAGAAAGATTCCATGACATAGAAGACCTAGAATAACTGTAAGCATATACTTTGATAGTGAGACAATCGCACTTGTTCCAGACTTTGCAAGTACTCCAGTCATTAGAACAAAAATACCGTAAGGAGCTAATTTCATAACTCCCATTGTAAGTTTATTTGCAAGCTCTTCTAATGCACCTACAAATTTAACAAAAGGTTCACTCTTTTTAGGAATAAATAAAGCTGTCATTCCCATTAGGATTGAAAAGACAATTACTTGTAGAATATTACCTTCAGCAAATGCACCAAATGGATTTGTCGGAATTGCACCTAAGAGAACTTCTTTTATAGAAGCAAAAAGCGAAGCCCAACCTCCAGAATTTCCTGCAACCTTTGATTGCATCGCTTCTGATAATCCTTGAACACCTGCTGAGCCTAAATCTGCTCCGATTCCAGGGTTGATAATATTAACAAAAATGATCCCGAATAATACGGCGATACAAGTTGTGAAGAAATAATAAGCAACGGCCCTTACTCCCATTCTTCCAAGAGACTCCGGAGTCCCAAGGTGATACATGGCCATAAAGATAGAAGAGAAAACTAATGGGACAATAACCATTTTTAGTAGGCCAATAAAGGCATCACCAATTGGAGCAATATATTGAACATAAGCTCCTTTCCCAAAATAATGTAGCACTAGCCCTAGAACTAGACCTAAAACCATCGCAATACCGATCTTCTGTGCTTCCTTCTTTGCTGCTGGTTGCATTAAATTCCCCTTTTAAATATAAAAATCTAAATCGTTTAAAATAACGTATGTTCAAAAAAACTCTAAAAAAATTATTAACTAGTTCATATATTCTCTTATCATTTTGCATATTTATCAATACGGCAAAAGCTAAGGTTGAAGAACCAAATTATAATTTTACCTTTGATAAATTTAAGCCGTTTCATCCCGGACAAAAACTATCAGATATTCAAAAAGAATATAAGGCCATGAGACTTATCAATAATGGCGAAGTAGTAAAAATTTATGAAATACAAATTAGACATCAGAACTATTTCTTTCCTGTTTTTGTTCACATAAAAAACTCGGATAATACTGTCTTAGACTTCTATGCTCGACTACCAAATTACTTTCTTCACAATACATTTCATCAGTCATTAATTAACCGTTATGGAAAGCAAGACCAATTCCTTAATCGCGATGGAACCTCTGTTTACATTTGGAAAGACGAGGAAAATAAAAGAGTAACCTATTCAGGAGCTTGTACCATAACATGCTTTCCAATCTATATTCATATGATTGGAAAAGATGAATTTGAAAATCCAAATAATTTTCTAACCCAATTACTTAAGGCTAATTCAACTCCTGGGAAAGATCCGAAATAGCAAATTTATAGCTGTGAAAATTCTTAGCGATAGTGGCCACAACTTGGCGAATTGCTAGCGGCATCCCATTGGCACCAAAGTAAGATGAATGTATGGCCAAGAAAGCCTGTGCATCTTCAAATCTCATTCTAGCTGGTGATGATTTATGAAGAGGGTCAATTTTGATAAATACTTCAGAGTTTTTAAGGCTTATGCTTTCTCTCTTAGAAAATAAGGTTCTGTTTCTTACATCAATAAATACAACTTCACCCTTTACTTCATTCATGCGTCCAAGAACGATTCCTTCCTTAAGTTTTCTTCCCCAGAATCCAGCAATACCCATTGGGGCAAGGGCCCAAGATAAGTAGCGGTTGATTACGACTCGACACTCATATTCTTTATTTGTGTGACCAAATTCAGGGAATGTTCCCATTAGCCATTCATTTGATGCGAGTGAGAGAACAATCATCGCCATATTCTTATATCGATAAACATTATATCCAGGTTTTTGGACAATACTTTCCATTCCATACTTATCATCCTGGAAGTTTGAACGAATTTGCGAGGCAACCATTGGAGTGGCCTCATCTATCGTTAAAACCTTCGCCATCTGACTCGTTGCTATAATCTGCTGTGCAGACTCCCCTTCTTTCTCACTTAATTCCGTAAAGTTCATTACCTGTAAGAAGCCTACAACCTCCGGATCAAACTCAGCGACCCTCAATCTGATATAAATAGGAAGCGATTGCTCCTTAGCAAATTGATAATACGTGTATTTTTCATTACTTACAGATTGCATCTGATACCTCCGTCTTCCTAACTTTTCGGCTTTTGAAATATCTTTATGAGCAAATGACTCACTACGACAGGAGCTAGGCAAAAAATCCTCAAAAAGCTGCGTGTAATTGCGTCTAAATGCTTGACAACAGGCCCAATTTTTCATAAAAATCCTAGTTTCATAGAGTTAATATTTCAGTCCGAGGGAAGGAAGTGTTGGAGAAAACCTCTGGCCCCCAAAGATTGCCTTTTATAGGAGAATTTATGTACGGAGTAGTAGAAATTCAAGGTCACCAGTACAGAGTAGAAGCTGGTATGACTATTGACGTTCAGAAGTTAGATCAAGAAGCTGGATCAACTGTAGAATTTGATAAGGTTCTATTTGTTGGTGGTGAGAGTGCAAAAGTTGGTGCTCCAACTGTTGATGGTGCAAAAGTTGTAGCTGAAGTAGTTAGACATGATCGTTCAAGAAAAGTTATCGTTTTCAAAAGAAAGCCAGGTAAATACCAGAAGAAGAACGGACACAGACAACACTTTACAACTTTAAAAATCAAAGAAGTTAAAGCTTAATCAATTATTAATTTTAGGAGTTAAATATGGCACACAAAAAAGCCGGTGGTTCAACAAGTAACGGTCGTGATTCAAACCCGAATATGTACGGTGTTAAGAAATTTGGTGGTGAAGCTGTTGTTCCAGGAAACATCATTGTAAGACAAGCAGGATCTAAATTCCATGCTGGTAAAAACGTTAAAGTAGGAAAGGACTATACTCTTTTTGCAACAAAAGAAGGTAAAGTTCAATTCGGTTTCTACAACAAGAAGAAGCAAATTGTTTCTGTTGTTGAAGCATAAGAATTATTAAATCTTACACTATTAATTAGTTGTAAATATGAAAGGGAGCCTATACATAGTGCTCCCTTTTTTTATATAAACGCTCTATAAAGAGTGAGAAATTATGAAGTTTATTGACGAAGTAAAAATAACAGTAATCTCCGGAAACGGTGGTAACGGATGCGTAAGCTTCCGCCGTGAGAAGTATATCCCATTTGGAGGCCCAGATGGTGGTGACGGTGGAGATGGAGGAAGTGTCTTCTTCGAAGCAGATGAAGGGATGAATACTCTCGTCAACTTTCGTGGAAAGAAAATCTATCGTGCTGAACATGGTCAGCAAGGTGGTGGCCGCCAGATGTGTGGCCCTTTTGGAGACGACCTCACAATCAAAGTACCAGTTGGTACCATTGTTCGCTTACAAGAAAATGGTCAGGTCATTGCAGACTTAACTGATCACGGTATGCGAATCAAAGTAGCAGAAGGTGGCCGTGGTGGACTTGGTAACTTACACTTCAAAAGTGCAACAAACCAAGCGCCAAGAAAAGCAACGGCCGGAAAAGAAGGGCAAGAACTTGATGTTGAATTAGAACTTAGACTTCTAGCAGATATCGCATTGGTAGGTTTACCAAATGCTGGTAAATCAACATTAATATCTTCAATTTCAGCGGCAAAACCAAAAGTCGCCGACTACCCTTTTACGACTTTAGAGCCAAACCTAGGTGTTGTTACCCTAGGTGAAGAAGATTCTTTTGTTGTTGCTGATATCCCAGGCCTTATTGAAGATGCTTCTGAAGGAAAGGGACTTGGAATTAAATTCTTAAAACATATAGAAAGAACAAAATCACTTGTTCATCTTGTTGATGTTTCTTGGTGTCTCGATGAATACGAGGCCTTTGAGCAATATGTAATCATTCGCCAAGAACTTGGTAGATATAACGAAGACCTTTTAAATAAGAAAGAAATCGTTTGCTTAACAAAAATTGATGCAATGACAGATGAAGAGATCAAAAAGTTTCAAGTCTTTTTTGAAGAGCAAATTGATCGCAAGTGCTTACCTATTTCTTCTGTTTCAGGATTAAATATTGATATATTAAAATCACTAATGCTTAAAACGATAAAGGACGAATAAATGTCACAAAACGAGTTTATTAATAAAAATGTTGATGAAATTGCAGATAATAAGGAATTAGAATTTCCATTAAATATTGCAATGGCAAGTGCATGGATTCTAGGAAACTTCAAAGGTATTAACCTTAAAGTTCTTGATATGAGAAAGACAACATCTCTTGCTGATTACTTTGTTCTTGCTTCTGCAACGAACTCTGCAATGGCAAATGCGATGTCTGATGAGATTGGTAAGCAAATGAAGCGCAAGGGGCAAACAATTGTCTCTAAAGAAGGTCTTCACCAGTCAACAGATTGGATTCTTATCGATGCTGGAGATATCATTGTTCACATCTTTGATGAATCATCTCGTGAAGCTTACGATATCGACAATCTATGGTCTGTTCCTTCAGTTGATATTCCAAACGAATATTATTATTCAGATGAAGCTGAATCAACTTCAGGTGATGAAAAAGGTTATTTCTAAACCTTCAAGTTATGAAAGACTTTCATCTCATCGTCATTGGGAAGTTAAAGGATAAGAATCTCATCGCCCTTGAGAACGATTATCACAAACGAATTAACTTCCCAAAACTTCACATCCATGAATGCAAGGGCCACAAAGAAAATATTGATCTCGAATTAAAAGAACTCTTAAATAAAGTTGAATCCATTAAGGCCAAACATGGAAAGCAGCATATTGTTGCACTTACTGAACATGGAAAAACCTTAACAAGTGATAAACTTAGCCAATATGTTTATGAAACGATGGAAAATAAACAGTGTGGAATTTGTTTTCTAATTGGTGGAGCAGCTGGCTTTCCTAGAGAGTTTTTAAAAACTGTTGATTTCCAACTATCACTCTCCCCTATGACATTTCCACATAAGATCGCTCGACTTGTTTTTGTTGAACAACTCTATCGTGCTCAAACAATTAAACAAGATCATCCTTATCATAAAAATTAAATCTTAGTTTGAAACACCAATTGCTTTTTTAATGCGACGTAGATTCTCTTGAGCAATAGGACGTATCTTAGCAGCACCATCAGCTAAAATTTTATCAATCTGAGACTTATCTGCCATTAATGCATCATACTTCTCACGCATTGGTTTTAGCTCACGATTAACAACCTCAAAGAGTTCAAGCTTGGCATAACCCCAGCCAATTCCTTCTTGGTATCTTTTTGCAAGTGCATCTTGCTCTTCTTTTGTTGCAAAGAACTTATAGATATCAAAGATTAGAGAGTCATCTGGATTCTTTGGTGCCTCAGGAGGTGTCGAATCAGTAGTGATCTTATTAATCATTTTCTTAAGCTTCTTCTCTGGAATGAAACATGGAATATGATTATTATAAGACTTACTCATCTTACGTCCATCAAGGCCAGGTAGTAACTTATTCTCTTCTTTGCTAACAATTGCTTCAGGAAGAGTTAGAATATCACCATATTTATGATTAAAACTTGAAGCGATATCACGTGCGATTTCAATATGCTGAAGTTGATCTTCACCAACAGGAACATACTTAGTATTCATGAAAAGAATGTCAGCGGCCATTAATACAGGATAAGAAAATAGTCCCATATTAATTCCATAATCCTCATCGCGTTTTTCTTCTGCGTTCTTATCCTTCTTTGCCTTGTAAGCATGTGCTCGATTCATTAATCCTTTCGATGCAAAACAAGAGATAATCCAGTTGAGTTCAGTAATCTCTGGAATATCACTTTGCTTGTAAAGAACGGCCTTTTCTGGATCAAGGCCAGCTGCTAACCAAGTAGCGGCAACTTCATAAATGTCGCTTCGAAGCTGCTCACCATCGTGAACTGTAATAAGAGAATGATAGTCAGCAATAAAGAAGTAACCTTCCATATCAGAGTTTTTCACATTTTCTATTGCTGGTTTAATAGCACCAATGAAGTTACCTAGGTGTGGCATTCCTGTTGGCTTTACACCAGTCAAACAAATCTTCTCATTACTCATTCTCAAGCCTATTGATAAAAGTTCACAGTCATTTATAGCTAATTATTAGACAAAAAAAAAGGGCCTTAGGCCCTTTCTTATATTCAGAAATTTTTTATTCTTAATTATCGTATTTAACAACAGATGATGATTCCATCAATTCTGTTAATGCTTCAATAGCAAATTCTAAGGCCTGATCGCCATAAGGGATAGAAGAGTCTTGGTGACAAAAACGAGATTGCTTAACAAGTGAAGCACACAAGCGCATTGTTTCGGCCGTTCCATCAAAGAAGTCGGCTTCGTCTTCTGTTGTAATAATATGTGCCATTAGCATATTGATTGTTTTGATAGCTCGAAGTTGCGCTGGAGTAAGCTCTGTTGTATCGATATCAATAGTTAGCTTACTGTGGTTTTGCATTTCCATTGTTTAATCTCCAAAAAATTTATTTTTTCACATCCCTCATACATAGTTCATATCGGTAGCAACTCAAGGAATTTTAGTAATTTATGTCTGACAATTTTAATTTGACATAAGGAGCTTTCGATAATATATTGATTTTACTTTGTCGCGGGGTGGAGCAGTTGGTAGCTCGTCGGGCTCATAACCCGAAGGTCATAGGTTCGAATCCTATCCCCGCAACCAATTCATAATTAAAAGATACCAACTAAATAGTTGGTTTTTTTGTTTCTGGGGAACCTATTGACCTTCGGGCAGGCCCTCAGGCTGGACCCTCCTTAAGGTCGGCTCCAGAGGTATCGAATCCTATCCCCGCAACCAATTCCAAACTAAGCCACTGTTCATAAAACGATACTTTCTCTAAGATATTTCACTTTAAAGAATCGATTCTAAGTATTATCTATAAGTTATACTTTAAAACTTTAACTACCCTAAACAAAAGTAGTTAAGCGACTGAATTTAAAGACTTTTTACCGTAAATAAATTTCAATAAGGCTAGATAATTCAAGGAAATTAAGTTAGTCTCCCGCAATGAATTTCAACACAGACAAAGAGAATAAGATTGAGGGATTCCTACTCATGGCAACAATGCTCATGGTGGGAATAAGCTATCTCTATTACTTCATATATTTTCCACATATAATTTTTGAAGTTGTTTCAAAAGAGATGTTTTATTCGATAGCTGCTCTACAGTTTATTGTTTTCATCCTTGCTAAGATTTTAAAGCTTGATCATTTAGAGAAATTCACATGTGTTATTCCATCAATCCTAATGATGAATCTATTGATCTTCTCATTTGGAGGATTGAATTCTCCAGGTGTTCTTTGGATTACTGGTACCCCAATCTTTATGGGCGTCTTCTATAAAAGAACAGGTATGCTAACGGGACTTTTTGTCATGTTGTGTGTCTTCACTTTCTTTCTAGTATTCGACTACCATATTTTAGAGTTGGTTAGGCCATTAACATCAATTGAATACAAGTCTTTACTTCGCTCAAATATTATTCAATTTTCAGCGTTAACAACCGTTTATTTCTCTTTTTATATTTGGCTTGAATCAAATCATCGAACGCGTCTTATATATACAAATAAGCAATTGGACACTCTTTTACATGTTGTCCTACACGACTTATCTAATCCAATTACGATTCTAAAACTTAAGATCAAAAACTTATCTAGGAAGCATGATCTTGGGATGAAGTCGGAGCAACAAATTAATAATTCATTTAGTAAAATCGAAGAGATCATTAAGTCTGTTCGTACTTTTCAACTTGATACAGATAACCTAACTTTTCAAAAAGCTGAGATCTCACCTGACTTCATTCATAGTTACTCTAAGAGATTTTTTGAAAGTCATAATACAAAAAACCTTAAGCTACATTTTGATATTGATACTAATAAATCATTCCTATGTGAAAAAAGAGTTCTGACGGATCATATCCTTGGACATGTATTAACTAACGCCATCAAATTTAGTCATGATGGCCAGGATATTTTAATTAAAGTCTATAATGATACACAAAAGCTATATATTGACGTTATCGATAAGGGTGTTGGTATACCTAAGAATTTAATTAAAGATATTTTTAAGTTTGATAAGAAGTCAAAGCGCATTGGTACACATGGTGAATCAGGAACGGGCTATGGACTTCCTATTGTTAAATACTTTACTGATTATTCAAATGGGCGTGTAGCAATTTCATCAGAGCATAAGATTGGAACTAGAGTTTCCCTTGCCTTTAATCTTGCTAAGAAGTCTTAGTGGAGACCGGCAGGAGGAAGCATTAGTAACTCTTGCCAATGGGCCAGATGCTTTAATCCACTTTCATTTAGAAGGTGCTTATCTTCGAGCAATTCACGGTAGCAATTTATCCAAGTTTCAATTATCTTCTCAACGACTTCAACAGGAATAACTTTCGCTTCAATAAGAGGAGCATCCACATGTCTCAGAGACGAAAAATAAAAGATATCATTCACACGTGAGCGATTATTTGTACAATACTCAAGTGCTGTAAATACCTTTTGAATATATGAATGTGAATAATTGAAACTTCCCATAATTAACTCCATCTCTATCTTCCCAGCTCTTCGGAGTTGGGTAAAGAAAAAGTTAATTATGAACAAGTTTTATGCAGATATTTGATTGAAACGTTCAATGGCAATATTGAAACGATCCTTTAAGAGTTTTAAGCGTATTTCATTTTTTTCAGGGAAACGACTAATCCCCTTACTTAATAAAGTAATTTCGGCCTGAACGTAGCGCTTCTTTAATTTTGTGCCACGTACACCCTTTAATTTTCCAAGATAATTTATATTGGAAGAAGTCATATCGTTCATTTTTAGAATGATTGATTTTTCGACGACTTCACGACTTTGCTCAATTTCTGCTGATTGCAAGTGTCTTTCAATCAACTCAAGTTGCATAGTTAAACGGCGAATTTCTCTCGAAAGAGAGTCTGTAGGTAATTTCTTAGTAGTCACGTCTTACACTCCATAATCAAAAAGACATAAACTTTATACCCTAGAACAGGTTCTAAGTTATTGAAGATTGTAAGAATGATTAACGTGTTAGGATTTTAGACAATGATTGGCCTAGTTAATGAACTAGGCCAATTTTCATTATAATGATTCAATAAATTCAATAACTTGTGTTCCTGAGTTAACATCAGGAGCACCACCTTGGGCGAAATTTGGGCGTCCACCACCACGTCCAGAGACTGGCTCTAGGATCTTCTTTAAGAAGTCACCGGCTTTCACATCTGAGTTAGACCAAACAAATGATTTCATCCCTTTCTCATCTTTTGTTAAAAGACAGATTAGTTGATAATCGCCTTTATTAATTAGGTTATCTCCGACTTCTTTTACGGCCTTAGCGTCTGCTTCCATAGTTGCAGCAAATAACTTGAAGCCTTCGTAATCACGTTTTACTTCTTTTTTAAATTCAGTTGATCCACCTTGTGCAGCTTTTGCTTGTGCTTCTTTGATTTTCTTTTTCATCTCAGAGCGCAGATCTTTGATACGGGCAGGAACTTCAGTCGGTTTAGTACTTAGCTCTTTGGCCGCAGCATTTAATAATGCCGATCTTTCCTGCATAACTTTAATTGCAGCAGATCCAGTAACCGCTTCAATACGACGGATTCCTTTAGCTACAGATGTTTCCGAAGTGATAACAAATAAACCAATATCACCTGTGCGGCCAACGTGAGTTCCCCCACAAAGTTCAACACTATCTTTTCCAAAGGCAATAACTCGAACATCACTATCGTATTTCTCACCAAATAGTGCCATCGCTCCACTATCTATTGCTTCTTCATATGAACAAAGCTTTGTGGTACGTGAATCATTTTGCATAATCCACTTATTAACAAGGGCCTCAACTTTTATTAATTCTTCATTTGAAACAGCTTGTGGGTTTTGAAAATCAAAACGTAATCGATCGGCTGTAACCATTGAACCTTTTTGAATTGCATGTTTTCCAATTACTTCGTGAAGAGCTGAATGAAGTAAGTGAGTCGCAGAGTGATTTCTCATTGAAGCTTTGCGATTATCTTCATTAACAATTAATTCAATTTTCTCACCTGTTTCAATTTCTCCAGAGATAACTTTAGCAACGTGAACATGAACATTCTTAACTTTCATCGTATCGAGAATTTGTAACTCACCCGTTGCAGTTCTAGCAGTTCCAATATCACCGGCCTGTCCACCTGACTCACCGTAAAAAGGCGTGTGCTTTGTTGCAAAGTATGTAGTTTCATCGTCACGATATATCTTTAAAATTTCACTATCAGTTTCTAGAGAATCGTATCCAGTGAACTCTGTATCATCGACTTCGATAAACTCAAGCTCAATTCTTTCTTGATCTGCTGCCACCCCGCCTTTTCTCGAAATAACTCGAGAAGCTTTTCTATGGGCTTCATAACATTCGTTATATTCAATTTCAGCAAACTCGATATTCTTTGAAGCAAGCTCTGCCTTAATTACTTCTAAAGGAAGCCCATGAGTCGTCACAAGCTCAAATGCGACATGACCAGGAAATAGCTCTTTAGATTTAGGATTCGTTGAAAGCTCCTCTTCAATTTTTTTAAGGCCATTTTCAACAATAGGAACAAATTCATTAATTTCTTGTTCCATATTATAGATGATTGCTTCACGAGCAGACTTAAGCTGTGGATAGTAATCACCGAGCATCTCAATTGTTTTTTGAATATGCTTTTTAAAGACTGGTTTTACGCCTCTTGAGATACAAGCCGCAACACACTTTCTAATTAAACGTCTTGGAATATAACCTTGGCCTTCGTTTCCAGGCATAATCCCTTCACCAAGGATCATAATACTTGCACGCATATGATCAGAGATCATACGCTCTGTTTGAACATCAGTATTTTTGCCTAATAACTCTTTTGAAAGTTGCATTAGAGGAGCGAGAAGATCTGTTTCATATACTGAGTCACATCCATTCATAACCATAGCAAGTCTTTCAAGACCAGAACCTGTATCGACAGACTTAAGAGGAAGTGGTTCAAAAGTACCATCCTTCTTCTTATTAAGCTCCATGAAGACACCAGCGTTCCAAATCTCAATGTAACGACTTACATCATCAAAATGTCCACCTGGTTTATATTCAGGGCCATATTCAGTACCAGTATCATAGAAAACTTCTGTACATGGCCCACAAGGTCCATGGTCCCCAGCTGGTCCCCAGAAATTATCATCACCTAGAACAACAATATGATCTTCAGGAACACCGCACTTTTTCCATGCTTCAATTGACTCCGTATCTGGCTTAATACCAAGGTCTTCATTTCCACCATAAACAGTGAAATATAGGCGTTTTGGATCAAAGTCCAATTCATCAACAAGTAGGTCATATGCAAGCTTACATGCTTTATCTTTGTAATAATCACCAATTGACCACGACCCTAGCATTTCAAAGATTGTTAAGTGATGGCGATCTCCAACATCATCAATATCTTTAGTTCTAATACAAGGTTGATAATTTGCTAGCCTTGGTGATGGTGGCGTTTCTTTTCCAAGAAAGTAATTCTTTAATGGCGCCATACCTGAATTTATAAAAAGCAGTGTCGGATCATTTTGAGGAACGATCGATGAAGCACCGATTTTTAAATGGTCCATCTTTTCAAAGTATTCTAAAAATTTCTCTCTAATTTCTCGAGACGAAAGTGGCTGCATAATTTTTCTTCCTTATATTTCTTTGCCAGTATTACTACTCGCATCATTCGTTATGTGTATAAGTCCCCAAAATATACTATAAAATCGAGCTTCCGACTACTTCTAGCGTTAAAAAATATGACCAGATTTAGGATAAAAACTGTTATCAATGTGGGTTAAAAAGCATATATTTATACCAAAGAAGAAAGAAACAACATGTGCGCAATATTACGAACAGGAGATGATGTATGACTCAATTTTATGCAGACATGGGAATTAACATGGAGCGCCCAAATAATAGAATATTTGTGGACTCACCACGTAGTTTTTTAATCCAAGAAACAGTTGCTCGTGGCATTGGAAAACTTACTAAAGATGGAGCACTTGTTGTCGAGACAGGAAAGCATACGGGACGAAGCGCTAATGACCGCTATATCGTTCGCGATGAAGTTACAGAAAACACTATTTGGTGGGAAAATAACTTCAAAGAAATGACACCTGATACTTTTGCTAAGCTAAAGAGTCATATCATCAACTACCTAAATCAAGATCGTGACCTATTTATTACAGAAAGAAGTGTTGGAGCTGATGAAGTACACAATCTTGGAGCAAGACTTGTGACAACAAATCCAAATCATGCACTTTTCTCAACTCACTTATTTAGAGATAAGGTTAGAGACTTTAATGAAAATGATTTTACAATTCTTCACGCACCAGAATTACAACTAGACCCAAATGAGTTTGGTCTTCGTTCTGAAACTGCTGTTGTTACTTGCTTAAAATCAAAACTAACAATTATTGCAGGTACTCTTTATGCAGGTGAAATCAAAAAGAGTATGTTTGCGGCCATGAACTACCTTCTGCCAGAATCAAATATTATGCCGACTCACTCAGGTGCTTCACGTCTTGAAAATGGTGAAGTTTCAGTATTTTTTGGTTTATCTGGAACAGGGAAAACAACTCTTTCAACTGATGAAGGAACATTCCTAATCGGTGATGATGAACACGGAATTAGTGAAGCAGGTACATTCAACTTTGAAGGTGGTTGTTACGCAAAAACATATAAGCTTTCTAAAGAAGGTGAACCTGAAATTTATAAAGCTTCTAATCGTTTTGGTTCATTACTTGAAAACGTTATTCTTGATGAGAATACAGGACTTGTTGATTTTTATGACAAGACTCTTTCAGAGAATGGACGTGCATCATATCCTCTAGAATTCATCGAAGAATTAGAAACATCTTCACGTGGAGATATTCCTAAGCATGTATTCTTCCTATCTGCCGATGCCTTTGGTGTTCTTCCGCCAGTGGCAAAGCTTACAAAAGAACAAGCAATGTTCTATTTTGTTCTAGGATATACTGCAAAGCTTGCAGGTACAGAAATCGGTGTAAAAGAGCCAACAGCTACTTTCTCATCATGCTTTGGTGCACCTTTCATGCTTCGCCACCCAAGTGAGTACGCAAAACTTCTTGGTGAGTATATTGATAAATTAGGATTTAACGTTTGGATGGTTAACACTGGTTGGACTGGTGGTGCATACGGTACTGGACAACGTTTCCCACTTAATATCACAAGACAGATCATTAGAAATATTCAAGCAAATAATCTTGATAAAGTAGAAACAGAGCAAGACCCAATCTTTGGTCTACATATTCCAAAGATGGTTGGAGAAATTCCAAGCACGATTCTAAATCCACAGAAGTCTTGGGAAGATCAAGAAGCTTATACAAAGAAAGCTCAAGAACTTGCTGATAGCTTTCATAAGCAAATGAGTACATTTGGGAATTTCTATGAAGAAAATATCTCAGGTGCTCCAACATTTGGAAAGTAATGACTTACGAGTATTTAAAAGCTTTCCATTTAATTAGTATTGTTTGTTGGTTTGCAGGACTTTTTTATATTGTTCGCCTCTTTATTTATCATACAGAGGCACAAGACAAGTCACAAACTGAACGCGATATTTTAAGTGCACAATTTAAAATTATGTCACGTAGGCTATGGTATGGAATTACTTGGCCTGCGTGTATATTTACAATTATTTTTGGTTTAGCATTAGTTTATACGACTTATTGGCCATTAACAGGACACTACTGGCTTCACTTAAAACTGACTCTTGTACTCTTACTTTTAGTCTATCAATTTAAGTGTCATCGTATTTATAAAGACTTACAAAATAATATTTTTAAGCATTCTAGTTCTTTTCTTCGTATCTGGAATGAAGTGGCCACTCTCTTCCTCTTTGCCATTGTCTTTCTTGCAGTACTAAAAACACTACAAGGAATCTTTTATGGAATTGGAGCGATAGTAGGTCTTGCTGTGGTTCTTATGATGGCCATTAAATTTTATCGTAAAGTGAGGAAAGATTAATGAAAGACATTGTTAAGGGTGGACTATACCAACACTACAAAGGAATGAATTATATCGTACACGATACAGTGAGACATTCTGAAACACTTGAAGAATTAGTTTATTATGAATGTCTTTATGAAAACGATCTTGGAAAGCTTTGGGTAAGACCAAAAGAGATGTTTTTAGAAACTGTTATCATCGATGGTGTTGAGACACCACGCTTTAAATATATTGGTGATCAAAAGGCCAATTCCCGCCTATGAAACATATTAAGCTTAAGAAGGTAAAGCGTCTGTCTTCGTGGAGAAAAGTTTCCATCAATACTTGGAAAATGCCTGTTGACCCATCGACTTATGGACTTCTTAAGTTTAATGCCAAAAACTTTGAAAGCTTTGCAAAAGAGAATGGAGTTACACCAACTCACTTATTTACAAAAGTCATCGCACAAGTGTTTCATGAAAATCCTGAGATAAATCGAATCGTAAGAGGTGCAAACCTCTACCAACGAGAAAGTGTTGATATCTTCTTACAAGTATCTGTCGATCACAAAGGACATGATCTTTCCGGAGCGATTATTCGAGATGCCGACAAAAAGTCAGTATTTGAAATAAGAAAAGAGCTCATGGAAAGTGCTCAAAATATTAGAGACAATAAAGATAAGTCTTTTAAAAAAGTAAAAAAGATTGTCTCTCTCATTCCTAATTTCCTAACTCGTCCCCTTCTCTATTTACTTGATCTTGCAATGTATCGATTCAATTTCTACTCACCGCTATTTGGTGTAAAGAATGACCCGTTTGGCTCATGTATGATTACAAGTGTAGGAAATTTTGGTGCCGAGTTTGCATTTGCTCCTATCCCAACGATATCTCATGTACCAATAGTTCTGAGCTTATTTAAAGTTAAAAATGAGCCTATTGTAGAAGATGACAAGGTCATCATACAGAAAACACTTAGCGTTGGTGTAACTCTAGATCACCGAATTATTGATGGAGTTTATGCCAGTCGAATTATTGCAGGCATTAAAAAGTATGTGGAAAGTCCACAACTACTTTAAATTACATCTGTCTTCCAATTAAACGGCCCAGTAGAATTTTCAAACTTCAATAAAAAACCACGAGTCTCACTTAAACTATATCTATGTTAAAAAAGAGCCTCATTCTATTAAGCTTAGCTTCGTCAGTAATGGCCCAGATCCCTTTTGGCGATACTCCTTATGTTATCGATCTTTCTTCTAGTGAAAGAGATAATTACATATACGAAAAAGACTCTTACGGACGTCTACAAAACTCACAATGGTATGAGCTAACTTGGTATAAACTTCAAACCGATTTTAAAATAGATATTGATAAATATATTGAATTCTATAATGGCCAAACTTTTAATGAGGCGAAAATCAACTATTATTCTCAATTCGATTTTTCAAAAGAAGAAAGATTCCATTTAACAGATACTAGACCTCTTAGAGAATGGGGATTCTTAAATCATCCACCATTGCTAGAAAAACTAGATAATTTATCGAAGTTTTCAAAGAACTATCATCAAATTGATTATAAGAACTTAAATCATAGATTTTTCACTGAAAGCTTTAACAAGAAAATGGATAAAGTTTCAAAGTCTGAATTGAGTTTTGGAAATAAGATAGAAGTTCTAGAAAATACAAATTCATATCAGAGGAAATTAAGTCTAATCAAAAATGCTAAAGATGAGATCCTTATGTCATCGTTAAGCTTTGTCTGTGATTCATCTGTAAAGGTTCTTGTTAGCGAACTTATTAAAGCAAAGAACAGAGGCGTTGAAGTTTATGCAATGGATGACAGTATGATGTCTAAGCTCCTTGGTCATAGTGAATGCCCAAAGAGACTTAAAAAAGCCGGAGTACAATTCATCAGGGCAAATGATTTTTGGCGCCATGAGGGAAGAACAGTTTATCACCACAAGAAATTGATTATAGATGGAGAGATCGCAATAGTTGGAGGACAAAATCAACTCAATGCAGATAATCTTTCAATGGGAACAGACTTTAAAAACAAAGATATCGATATTCTCATAGAGGGACCGATGGTTACTGATATTGCTATTGGCTTTTTAAAAGACTGGCAATATTTTAAAAAGAAGAAAACACGCCCAATTAGAGACCACAAAAGGCGTATAGTAAGGTACACAGGAAAAGATATTCACAATCTTTCTCATAAGCTTAGTATGTATGAAACGAAAAGAGATGAAGAAAGATTACTTCAAAAGCGCGGTCAAGAGTATTACAGAGAAATTCTTAATGATTCAGATAGAAGAATGAAAGGAGTATGTCGCTTCATTCAACAATCACCATATGAGAATCAAAGAAATATTGGAGAGGCTTATCTTCTGGCACTGGATAATACAAAGAACTACCTAGGTATTATGGACCCAATTCGAACAGACACATACTACCCTTCTGTTTTTAAGGATGCTCCATTCATTGAGAAGCTCGATTCATTTAAAATGTTTAATAAACTACATTTTAAAGTTAAGAGTTTACAAGAAAGAGGGCTACCAGTTGACTTCATTACAACAGGAACAGATATGACTGGTAATGAGATCATCGACTTCAAAAATCAAGAAATAAGAAAGTTATTAGAAGATTATGATTTATCTGAAAAAAAACGAAATAAGAAAATAAAAAAGAAAGTCAAAAGTATTGATAAGTGGAATGACTATTTTGGAGTTGCACACTTTAATAATCTAATTAATGACTACGCAAAATATGATACAACGAACGTATGGCTTCATTTAAGCTTTCTTCATTCAAAAGTATTCTATTTTGATCGCATTTTATCAAGTATTGGAAGCTATAACTTTCAACATAATGCCACAGACCACTCTTATGAAAATACAATCCTTTGCCTTGATGAGCAGCTTAATAAAGAGCTAGACGAGGTTTTTGTAAGGGATATGGCCAACTCTGTTCCTCTTAAATTTAATAAAATCAAATAATATCCGATAAATTAGTCGTACTAATACTTTCATGGGTGGAAAGGATGAATAGATTAAGGATATTATTTATTATAGGATTATATTTTTCTATGTTTTCAACGAGCGTCTCAGCAATGACTATCGACCTCGGGAGAAGCTTCTTTCCTAAAAAAGACATTATTATCGATGCAGATTCACCAAATGAGATCACTGTTAAATACAAACTACGATACTATATCAGTGACGGTTGTGCGTACGATATTGTGACATCTTACAAGCTTGGTGGATGCCCTCGAAAAAAATATAAGACCTATGAAGAAGATAGTAAGTATATTTTAAAAATCGACAAATCAAGTGCTAAAGCTGGCCATGGAGCCCAGGTTCTTCGTCTTTCTGTAAAACAAAAAGAGCGCGGCTCTTTCGATATTATTCCAGTTGTTGAAATCTTAGAAGGAAATGAGGATACCATATCTCATGATGACCCATGGTTTGGAGCAGCTGAAGTTAAATTAAAGTCAAGAGATCGTGTTGTAAACGAAACAAGAGAAAACCTCAAAAAATCACCTCAACAATACAGCGGCGAGAAGGCCAGAGAAACGGCAATAAGCCAGTAATATTAAAAACTTACATTCCGACAACTCCTCTCAAGTTCTGTCTAACTCCTTCCGATAAGCCAAGGGAGTATTAGAGAGAAGGAACTAATTGTGAAGAGACAAAATTCAAGAAATCGACTGAGGTTTGCTAACGTCATCTCAAAGATTAGCGTACTTAGTTGTATATTAATTTCCCAAGTAACAAGTGCAAATAGCAGTACTGACTTCATTCAACAAATTGTTGATGGACATTCATATAGAAAAGAGAATGTACACGGTAGTCAAATTAATGTTCTTGAATCAACTGCATATCAAAGAAACTATTATCTTCACTTAAGAAAGCTCTTACAAAATAGAATCATTCAAGTAGTAAGTCCTTATATTGAAGAACAAAATCAACTAGCGGCCCTTATTGAAAGTGGTAATGCTACTCAAGAACAAAGATCGAGACTCGCACAAATTGAGCAAAAAATAGAGTCTATCAAAAGTAGAGACTACGTATTAAATCTACACCAAGAAATCAAAGAGTATGAAGATCAGAATATGGATTATTATTGTTACGATAATCAAAAAACGACATTAAGGCTCATGAAAGGTGAAGACTTTGATGTGCGTTGTATTGATAATCAAAGTGCACAAAGAATCGTAGATGTTGCAACTAATGATCCTCAAAAGGCTAACGAGATAAGTGTAGAGACATCATCTGGTAAAGCTCCTCAACCAGAAGGAAAGCTTTATTTCTGTTATCAAAGAGATAAAAGCATTCTTACAAAATCAAAGAGCTGTAATCCTAAAAAAGTCAGATTAACTGATGATGAACTTGAAAAAGTTGGTAAGTCGAATTGTTATCCAATTAATCAAAACTATACATATAACGAAGCAGATGGTTTCACACCAATTGCTAGGCTATATTCTCGATGTCGTGATGAGATTTGTACAAATGCAACAGATCAAATAGACTTCGAAAACTTTCAAATGATTTCATTCTCACAAAATCAAGCTGGTCAATGCTTAAATGACAATAGTGAGTCTAGAGTTTGTGCACAAACTTATACATGCCAAAACAAAACATACCAAGTTACTTGTCAATTTGATGATGAAAAACCAGTTGATAATAACAAATGTAATGTTCAATCAATTAATGAAGATACAATTATGAATAAATGTACAATTGTTGAATTAGGAACGGAGGTGTAATGATGAAATGGTTAATCGCATCTCTGTTATTTATCAATACAACATTGGCCCTAACTGTACCTAAGGTTTACAACACAGGTAAGCTTATAAACGTAACTAAGGACCATTACTTAATACAAACTAAATCAAAGAAAATGATTAAGGTAAAACCATTTTTGAAAAAACCAAAAATTGGTGTTCAAATTAGTTATCCGGTTTCAAACACTGAAATCAAGGTTGATAAAGGCTTTATCCAACAACACGCCTTGAAAATGTTGTCACAAGAAGAATACACGTCTGACATTATAGAAGCCTATCTTCAAACCTTATCTGATATATCAAAGAACGGGTTATACAAACAAGAAAGTACTACTGGTTCAATGTATTCATCATTGTTCTTAGATATGTTAGCTCCTAAACTTTGTGCTCATGAGAGTAGTTGCGATAATATGTGCTACTTTGGAGGTTGGGCATCAACGAGAAAAGGAGGCTACTGCCAGGCTCCTTGGAAAACAAAGAATGATGCAAAAGTGAAAGCTGTTGATAATGAAGTATATTCAAGAGACTACAGCTGTGGTGGTAAGAACCGTTTTCGTTGTAACCCAAAGATCTTCGGTCCATATGACTCTAGCTTAGATCCGGTACAAATGGTTGATACAAGTGATTCGAAAAGAAACTCTGCCGCAGGTATATGTATAAAGGTTAGAGGCTCATATAAGTATGCAACAGCACAATGTTTAGAGGCTTCGTCAAAGATACCAAATTTCAAAGAAGCACTTAGAGAACGCTATAATAACAATAAAGAAACATTTGAGCGCATTATTGATAACGTAAATTGTTTCTGTGATGCTCAAAAGACTGATAAGAGAGAGTTTAGTTGTAACGCTCTTAGATCGCGTTTATCTAAAATCTTTGAAGAAGAAAAAGAAGTTGTGGAAGTTGCTCCTGAAGTAGAAGAAGTTCAAGAAGCGCAGGAAGTTGCCACACCTGCGATAAAGGCGATCCCACCACCTAGAGGTGATAAATCAATTCCAATTCCTCGTGATGATGACGGAAAAGAAGAATTCGTACTTGATGAGCAAGAAGAAGAGCCTCTTCCTGAAGATCTTATCTACTATAATTGTAACTTCACTGATACAAAGAATCTTTTTAAAGGAAAGAATGCTCAATGTGCAAATAAAGGTGTTTGCTTAAAGAAAGTAACCTGTGAATCTTATTCAAAAGAGAAAAAGCAATACGATATTAAAGCAAAAATACTAGCATATTGTTCATGTGATGAGAGTGATGCCACAGAATGTGCTAATGCTATAGCAGATAAAGCCGTTGTGACTGAGAAGGATAATTCTCAAAGCACTGAATCAACACAACAATAATTACAATAATTACAATAATTCTAATAATTCATCTATTTTTGCATTAACTAGCTCGAGCTCATGGCCCGCGCTAGTTATTGCATCGGTATCACCTGCTGCTGAAGCATTTTGAATCTTTTCTTCTAACACAGATTGATACTTCTCTAGAGTTTCAATCTGGGCCATAACTTCTTCCTCGCGATACTTATTTCCGCTAGAAGTCTCTTGTGTTTTTTCTGGCTTTTTCTCTTTTTCAACGGCCTTCTTTTCTTTCTTTGTCTGAGGAGTTTCCTCCCATCCAATCTTTTCTAAGAATTCATCGTATGTACCTTCAAAGAACTCCGCCCCATCCTGTCTAAAAATAACAAGCTTATTTACACATGACCTAAGTAGATCCTCATTATGGGTTACGATCAGACATGCGCCGTCGTATTCATTAATAGCTTCACCTAGAGAGTCAATACTCTCCATATCCAAGTGATTTGTTGGCTCATCTAAAAAGAGCAGGTTCGTTTTCTGGGCCAAGATCTTCCCAAGCATTACTCTGGCCTTTTCTCCCCCTGATAAAACAGAAATCTTCTTATCAGAATCCTCTCCAGTAAATAGCATTGTTCCCGCAATTGCTTTTACTCTAGTGATATTTAGATCAGTATTTACTTCCTGAATCTCTTGAGTAATTGAATTTTCAGGATGTAGCCTTTGGACATTAGTTTGACCAAAGTGACCTAGAGCAAGACTTGGATGCTCCCAAATCTCTCCTGTGCGCTCCTTTAGCTCGTGGGATAAAACATTTAATAGTGTCGACTTCCCTTTTCCATTTTTTCCAATAATTCCAATACGATCTTCACGATCGACTTCAAAAGTCACACCTGAAAATAAGTTCTCTTCAGTGTAGCCGAAACTTAGATTCTTAACTTTCATAATCTGCTTTCCAGGACATGGAGTATGATTAAAAGAAAAGTCTAAATCAGCGATCTTATCAAGTTGCTGCATATCCTGCATTTTCTCAATGGCCTTAAGTCGAGACTGGGCCTGAGAAGCACCCCTTGCACTTACGCGGTATTTATCCACGTAATCCATCATATGCTTTATCTTCTTTTCTTGATTTATACGTGTTTGCTCGTAAACAATTTCATCTTGTTCCAATTGCTCATAATATTTCTTTGTTTGACCTTTTATTTTTCGAAGCTTTCCACGATGAACACCCATCGTATGTGTTGTCACTGAATCCATAAATGAACGGTCGTGAGTGATGAGAATAACTTCTCCGTTAAAAGACTTGAGAAATGACCTTAGCCATTGGAGGGAGACAATATCGAGGTAATTTGTAGGCTCATCTAAGAGCAAACAATTGGGTTCAGTTAATAAAGTTTTCACTAAATTGATACGAATCTGGTATCCACCGGAAAAACTTTGGGGATCTTTTTCAAAATCTTCATCTGAAAAACCAAGCCCTGTAAGTAATTTCTCCGCTCGATAAGTCTCATATTTAAACTCTGGGCCTAAAGCAGACATACACTCATCCACAACACTTTTGTGAGTGAAGTGAATATGCTGATCTAAGGTACCGATTTTATAAGACTTTGGTATCTTCACATCACCACTATCATAGGGCTCGACGCCAGTGATGATTTTAAACAAAGTCGATTTACCTGTTCCATTTCTACCAACTAGGCCGATTATTTCACCACTTCCAAGAGAAAACGTCACTTCTTCAAAAAGCGTTCGGCCACCAAAAGATTTAGTTACATTTACAAGCTGAATCATATATATTGTGTAACAAATAAATTCATTATTAGAAAGTAGATTAGACAGACAGGAAAGGGCACAAAATGAGTCAATTTGAGAAATTAAAAAATATCGCAGTAGTTGCGCACGTTGACCACGGTAAAACGACGATGGTTGATGAAATCTTAAAACAATCAAACACTTTTGAAGAAAGAGCTGAGATTGTAGAAAGAGTTATGGACTCTGGTGAAATCGAAAAAGAGCGTGGGATTACGATCACTGCAAAAAACTGTTCTTTCTTTTATAAAGATACAAAGATTAACCTACTTGATACTCCAGGCCACGCGGACTTTGGTGGTGAAGTAGAAAGATCTCTTATGATGGTTGATGGTGTACTTCTTCTCGTTGATGCTTCAGAAGGTCCTCTTCCACAAACTCGTTTCGTACTAAGAAAAGCGCTTTCTCGTGGTCTTAAGGTTGCAGTTATTATTAATAAGGTTGACCGTCCAGATCAAAGAATTGATGAAGTTAGAGGTGAATGTGAAGACCTACTACTTGAGATTGCAACAGAGCTAGAAGTTGAAGACTTTGATATTGATATTCCATTCATTTATGCATCAGCTAAAAATGGTTGGGCAGCAATGGAGCCAGGAGTTGTTCGCGAAGATATGATTCCTGTTCTAGACTTCATGGTTTCGGATTACTTCCCAGAACCAAAACAAGACATCGAAGCTCCACTGCAACTTCTTGTATCAAACCTTACATATTCTAAATTCCTAGGACAACAATTCGTAGGGCGTATTCACCAAGGAAAGATTGTTAAGAACCAACAATTTACTTGTATTGGTGCTGACAAATCAAAGAACTTTAAAGTTTCAAATATCCAAACTTATTCAGGACTTCAAACTGTAGAGGTTAACGAAGCTCATGCAGGTGAGATTGTAATCTGTGCTGGTATTGAAGAAGTTCATATTGGAGATACAATCACTCCAACAACTGATCAAAATCCACTAGAGAGAATTGAAGTTGAACCACCAACAGTTGCTGTTAACGTTTCCGTTTCAACATCTCCAATGAGTGGTCAAGAAGGTGAATACCTTACTTCAAGAAAGCTTGAAGAATTCTTACAAGATGCTTGTCGTCTAAATGTTGCTCTTAAATATGAAGCAACTGACGATGCAAAAGTATATAAGCTAAAAGGACGTGGAGAGCTTCAAATCGCTATCGTTTTTGAAGAGCTTAGACGTAAAGGATTTGAGCTAATGGTTTCAAGACCAGAAGTACTTTTCCAAGAAATAGATGGTGAGAAACATGAGCCGTATGAACTTGCTGTTCTTGATGTTCCTGATGATTTCACAGGTGTTGTAACAGAGAAGCTTTCAATTAGAAAAGGGATCATGTCTTCAATGATGCCAATTGGTGAAGGTCGTACAAGAATTGAATTTGAAATTCCATCACGTGGTCTAATTGGTTACCGTGGTGCTTTCATGACAGATACTCGTGGTGAAGGAATCCTTTCTACTGAATTTCTAGGTTACCGTCCATACGCTGGTGATATGCTTGCTCGTCAAAATGGTGCAATCATCTCAGATAGAGCTGGTAAGGTTACTGGATACGCAATCTTTAACCTACTCAACAATGGTGAGTTCTTTGTTGAACCTGGTGATATGGTTTACGAAGGAATGGTTATTGGTGAGAGCAAGAAAGAAAACGACGCTAACGTAAATATCTGTCGTGGTAAGCAACTTACATCAGTTCGTACAGCAGGTAAGGATGAAAATATTATTCTTCCTCCAGTAAGACCTAGAACTCTTGAGTGGGCCCTAGACTGGATTGATAATGATGAATGGGTTGAGATTACTCCTCAAAATGTTCGTATCAGAAAGAAAGAACTTGCTGCAAATAAGCGTTCTGTAGTTAGAAAAGAAAAGAAATAAGTTCAAAATACTACTTAAGAGGCCTCTATAAGCCCTTTTTAGAGGCCTTTTAAGTAATTAATATCATAGAGAATTTTAAAATTTCTCCCAAGAAACGCACTGCACATATATTCATATTATTGACGACGCCCCCTCTCATCCTATAAAATCAATATGTTATTGATGAAAACTAAAGAAGTTGAATTATGTCTAGATTAAGCCGATTAAAGAAACCACATGTAACTATTGTCGACGATGACTCTGATAACTTAGAAAATTATCAAGACCTTTTGGAAGATGATTTTGATCTACAGTTAATTCAAAGACCTCTCGAACTACTTACTTTTCTAAACACTAACAAAACTGACATTATGGTTCTTGACCTTCATATGCCAGAACTAAATGGTTTTGAACTTTACGAAAAAGCGCGACTTCTTGCCAAAGAAGACTCCTGTTATTTTCTTAACAGGTGACCCATCAGAAGAAGCTTGTGTTAAGGGCCTTCAAATTGGAGCAGAGGACTTTATTGTAAAACCTGTAACGATCAATGAGTTAATTGCTCGTATCAAAAATAAAGTTGAAGCAAAGAAGAATCGTCACCGTCGTAAAAAGAAGAATGAAATTAGATTTGAAGAGCAAGGCTTTAATATCGATCTTGACCAGCAATTAGTGTATCTAAATGAAAAAGAAGTTAAACTGACTTCAACAGAATATAAGATTATTACGCTATTGGCTTCTAATCCAAGTAAAGTTTTTCCAAAAGAGCATATCTCTCAAGTCGTTTGGGCCGAAAGCAATAACAACGCCCAAAATATTGATACTCACCTATCAAACTTACGACGCAAGCTAAAACCGTTTTCAGAATATATTAAAACAATAAAATCTCGTGGAGTCCTACTTAGACTGTAGGACTTCATCTAGAATAATTTGAGTTGCATGTTCACGGTCCTGTGGAACACTCGAGCTTGGAATCTTTTTGAGCTCTTCTTCGATTGAACAATTCTTAAATTCATCTTCCTCAATAACAATGGAGCCTAATACGCGATGTGCTTCCATGGCATTGTGATATTGTTCATTCTTTTGAGCAATTTTTAATGGAATAAAAAGACTTGGTTTTCCAAGAGCAATAAGCTCGGCAACTGTACCAGCACCAGAGCGCGAAATGATGTAGCGAGAAGCTTTCATTAGATCTGGCATTTCATCACCTAAGAAGGCCAAAGGTATATAGGTTTTACTACGAAGAGACTTGAATTCATCGATAGACTGACTACCAACTTGATGAATGACTGTGAATTTTTCACATAATGAGTCTAAGTTCTCTTTGATTTTATCATTAAGTAATTTTGAGCCATTTCCTCCACCAGTAACAAATAGGATTGGCAGAGCAGGATTTTTTAATTCAACGCCTTCAAAAGTACGAATATTGAGCTGAGTTGTTTTAAACTCTTCTCTTACTGGATAACCAGAATATCGAACCTTATCTTTTGGGAAATACTTTAAGGAATCTTTGAAGCTTACAAAAACGCGATAAGCAAAAATCGATGCGATCTTATTTGCAAGACCAACACGTGATGTTTGTTCATGGACTATTATTTTATAACCAAGAACTTTTCCGGCCATGACAGTGGGAACACTAACAAAGCCTCCCATCGACACAATAGTACTGGCACGAGAACGTAGTAGAAGTAGATGAATAAAAGATTGAAATAGACCTATTATTAAACGAAAAATATCTGTGAGATTTTGAAAATCTATATATCTTCTAAGCTTACCAGTAGAGACTCCAATATAGCGATCAACCTTACCTCTTGTCAGATTTGATTCAATCCCTTTATAAGATCCAAAATACACTACTTTGATATTTGATTTTCTTATTTCACTAATTAGAGTTAGTGCTGGAACAACATGTCCCCCACTTCCACCACCAGTGAATACAACGGCCTTTTTATTTCTATCAATTAATTCATTTTGCATGCATTAATTATACATACTTTGCAGCTACATAGCCAGAAGACCAGGCCCACTGGAAATTGTATCCACCAAGAAGTCCTGTTACATCAAGAACTTCACCTATAAAGAAGAGATTTTTTTGAAGTCGACTCTCCATTGTTTTTGAACTTACTTGATTTGTATCAACTCCACCACGTGTTACTTCGGCCTTACGATAACCTTCTGTACCGCTAGGGATAAATTCCCAATGATGAAATACTTTAACTAAAAGCTCTTTTTGATCACCCGATAGCTCGGCACATTTTCGGTTAAGAGGTAGCTTAAATAATTTTAACCACTCTTCAACAAAGCGAATTGGAAGCTCTTCTTTTAGAGCATTAAGAAGTGTCTTCTTATTTTTATCTTTTAGGATTTGGTAAATATCAGACTTAGGTAAGAAGTTAATCTTTACTTTACTCTTAGACTCCCAATAGAGAGAGGCTTTTAAAATCGATGGCCCACTTAGTCCCTTATGTGTCCATAGGATATTTTCGAGGAATTTCTTATTACCGACACATACCTCAGATTCAATAGCAACACCTGCTAAGTTCTTTAAGACATTCTCTAAAGTAAATGGAACAAGAGCTGGTGTTGTTTCAACCATTTTGTGTCCAAACTGCTTTGCGATACGATAACCAATATCAGTGGCCCCTAATCCAGGAAATGAAAGTCCTCCGGTGGCAACGACTAGGCTATCTGCTTGGAAAGAATCTCCATTAGTAAGACTAACTTTATAGTAGTCTTCATAAGATACCTCATTCACTCGACTACTAACCTTTAACTCACAATTTGAAGGAATTGATTTCAAAAGTCCTTCCAATATTCCTCGTGACTTTTGGTCGCAAAATAATTGGCCAAGTGTTTTTTCATTATATGTTAAATTCAATTCGGAGATAAAAGAAATAAAATCCCAATTCGTATACTGGCTTAAAGCAGATTTACAAAAATGAGGATTTTGAGAAACGTAGAAATTTGGTGTGATATCAAGATTTGTAAAATTACAACGTCCACCACCAGAGACTAAGATCTTCTTTCCAGGGCCTTTGGCACCTTCAAGAATTAATACCTTTCGCCCTCTTTTGGCAGCATGGATGCCACAGAATAAACCTGCAGCACCCGCACCAATAATTATGACATCATATTTACTCATATTTAATTAATAACGGCTTTGACGAGAACTTCCTCTACTTCCACCGTTTGAAGAGCGTTTGTTGCCCCAGCTTTCATTTCCGCCACGACTTCCACTGCGACCGCTACGACCACCACGATTTCCACCGCGTCCGCCACGATCTCCGCCGCGACCACCGCGTCCACCACGATCTCCACCACGCTCACGAGTAGCTTCAAATCTTAGCTTTTTATTTCCAATGAAAACCTGCTCTTGTCCATCAATTAGAAGCTTACCTGTTTCAAAAGGAATATCAACAAAAGAGAATTTATCCTTAAGTTGAACATTACGGATTCTTCTTTGATCAATATTTAGCTCACCTGCGATTGCATCTAAGAAAGACTTAATCTGAGCACCGTCTTCACGTCCGTAATTTACGAAACAACGAATATTACCACGAGCATCAGCTCTTACTTCTCCACGAGGTCCACTTGCTCTTTCGCCACGGCCCTTTGGCTCAAGGTCGATTGTCGGGTTCATTTCAAAGCGCTTTAAGTTATCCGCAAATAGAGACTTGTACATTGCTCTTAGAACTTGTTCTTTTTCAAGATGATCGAAGTTCTCCGCAAAAGTTGCAAAAGAATCATCAAGATCGTCACTTTCCTCTAATTCTTCAAAAATCTCAGCAAAGTGATTAAGCTTACGACGTACCATCGCACCTTTAAGAGTATCAACAGAAGGGATTCTCTCTCTTTCAATCTTTGCTTTTGTTAGTCTCTCAAGTGCTGAAATCTTTCTTATTTCACTTGGTGAAACAACAGAAAGTGCTAAACCTTTCTGACCAGCACGACCTGTACGACCAATTCTGTGAACATAAGATTCAAGATCTTGTGGTAGTCCAAAGTTGAATACGTGAGTTAAGTGATCAACATCAATTCCACGAGCAGCAACATCTGTACAAACAAGAAGTTTTACTTTCTTATTTTTAAACTTCTTCATCGTCACATCGCGATGCTTTTGATCCATGTCACCATGAAGAGAGTCTGCAAGATAACCTCTTAGGTTTAGCTCATCACAAAGAGAGCTTGCTTCAATTTTTGTCTTAGTGAAAATGATCCCGTAGTAGTCTTCAACAGCATCAAGAAGACGACAAACTGCTTCACGCATATATTGATCACGAACAAGATAGAACTTCTGAGTGATATTATCATTTGATAAAGTCTTCTTCTTAACTCTTACTATTTCTGGGTTATCCAGGTAATTCTTAATAAGATCAAGAATTGCCGGTGGCATTGTTGCTGAGAACATCCACGTTTTCTTATTTTCCGCTTGTGCTAAAATTTCCTTAACATCATCAAGGAAGCCCATATCTAGCATTTCATCTGCTTCATCAAGAACAGCATAATTAACTTCAGAAAGCTTTAGAACACGTCTTCTAATAAGATCAAGAACACGCCCAGGTGTTCCAACTACGATCTGAGGCTTAATCTTTTTTAAGTTTCTAATTTGATTATCAATTGATGTCCCACCATATACAGACATCGTCTTAATATTGTCATGTGTTGATAATTTTTTAATTTCATCACAAATTTGATTTGCAAGCTCTCTCGTTGGAGAAAGAATAATTGCTTGAATCGACTTACTATTAGTATCTAATAAGTGTAGAAGCGGAAGTGAAAAGGCCGCTGTTTTACCAGTTCCAGTTTGGGCCTGACCAACAAAGTCAGTGTTCTTTTCGATTAGTAGTGGAATTGCTTGAGACTGGATATCTGTAGCAGTTTCGAACCCTCTCTCTTCGAGTGCACGAAGCAGCGATTCCTTAAGTGGAATTTCGTTAAAATTCAATTTTGACTCCTTAAACGCAAGCCTAGAATGCAGGCCACGGATGTATTGCTCTCACTGAGCTGAAATAATGACTTTGTGACCGTCATTGATAAATAGGCGTATTTTCATATTTTCAGGGAATCTAACATGCTAGATGCGGTGTTTCAAGGGCCATTGAAAAAGTTCTATGGTGTTCATTTTTTTAATGTATTAAATTCTGATCTTAGATTCTGGGCCATATCACTAAAGAATTTAGAGACGGTTATGGATTTATTGAGTAACCAGTGATCAGTAGAGCATGTAAAAGTATAGGTATAACGTGTTTTTCCCTTCCCTTCAGGAAGTATAAAGTAGGTACCACCAGAGGTTTTCATCACACTCTTCTTATTTAGAGGAGTTGAGATATACTTCTTAGAGGTAGTATCATCAAGCATCTCCATTGTTATCTTATAGCCATCTAAATAGCGAAAGACCCTGATTAAGTCGTTGTAAGTATAGACTCCATGGTTATATGAACGTCTTTTAACAATGAATCGATTAACTTCATTCTTTGCGAGATCAGCTACTTTTAATTTTTTAACGATGACTGACTCTATTAGGGAGTCACTATTATAAGGACAATCAATACTCTTATCAGAGATCTGGCGCTTATCCTTATACTCATTATTACAGCGCTTATCAAAGGCCAATACTGTCTCTAAGACAGCTTCTACAGGTCTTTCTATTACGTCACTGATTGTTCCTTGATAAAGGCGAATTCCATCTTTCTTTCCAGATAGCATATGGACGCCGAATTTCTTCGACTTTTCTCTGTAATCAATATCAAACTTTTTAATATTGATGGCCATTGAAGATAATGACATAGAGATCGTTAGGAATGAGTATAAAATGCACTTCATAACAGATTATTTACCATTAACTCCCAAATTGAGCAAAAAGTAGATGACACTCTGAAGTCTATACAGGGTTAGACTAGTTAATAGATTAAACCTAGTAGAGGACAAACCAATTACTTTCTTTTATTTTCTTTAAAGAAACGATCGATAACTTCTTGTCTTTCAAAGGGTGTTCTGAGATTTTACAATTCACCACTTCTCATAAGTAGCTAATAATACTAATGGAGTGAAACGCGAAAAATCTCATCTTCGATAAGTTCACCAGTTTTAAAGTTCTTAAACCAGATACGAGCAGAAACCGTTTTATATGTAACCTGATGCTTAATATCCCAGATTCCATCATCTAAATTGGCAATCTCTAAGGCCATGCGCTCACACTCCTCTAGTGAGATATTTTCAACAATCTCTCTACGACTCCATTCACGATAATATGAGGAAAGCTTAACTCTAATAGGTAGATTCTCCAGAAAGATACCTTGAAGTACACAGGCCGTAGTGAATTCGATCTTGATATCATCTTCAATAACCTGAGTATCGTTATCTTTAATATCATTTCCCTCACTAGCAAAAGTGAGTGATGAAAATAGAATGGCCAATATTAATAGATTTAGCTTATGCATAAGAAACTCCCCCTAACTCTTAAAATCATAATAGGGGAAGCTAGCAATTGTTCTTTATGTTTTCAATTAGCCTAAAGACATCTTTAGAAACATTAAGTAAAAGTTAACCATGTTTAAGCTAGAAGCTTATCAATTTCTCCAAGTTTACTTCTTAATGTCATTTTTGTGAAAGGCTTAAGGATGTAATTAGATGCTCCACTCATAACTGCTTCCATAACGATTTCTTTCTCATTTTCAGAGCTGAGCATAACAACGGGGATATCGACAAAGCGCTCATCGCTTTTCAACTCTTTTAATAACTCAATCCCATTCATATTTGGCATATTGATATCTGAGAAGATGAGATCAATTTTCTCATCACGTCCATAAAGTTCCTCTAATTTCTTTAGAGCATCTTGGCCATCAATGGCCTGATAGATTCGACCAAACCCTTCCTCTCGTAAGTGGGAAACAATTGTCTCTCTTAAAGTATTTAAATCATCAATAACAAAAATTTTCTTATCTTCGTAACTCATAATCAACATCCTTAGAAATCAGTTAGTGGAGAAATTGGAAAAATAATCTCAGATATATCCGAATATTTTGAGCCACTTCCCCAATAGTCTATATATTTATAACGGAAAAAATATTTACCATCTCGATTGCTTCGCCAACAAAAACTAGAGCTATTTGACCAAATCTCTCTTACGATCTTAGTCATTTGTACATCACGATAGATTTCAACGAAGTATTTACTAGCAGTTAAGTAGCTAGGCAATGTTACTCGGTAGCATAGATTCTTTGAATCATATTTCATGACATACTTCTTAACTTCTTCAGGGTTTATATTCTTTGGTGGTTTTACTTTAAATTCTTTTTCACCAAGTGCTTTCTTCTTTCCCTCTTCAATCTTAGAGACTTTAATCTTGTAGTCACTCATATCCTTACTTTCAAAATCAATACTATTTTGTTTTACTTCTTTTTTCATAATCAAAGAATTTGCAGTATCAAAGACTTCGACAATATATGATTCCTTATTTTCAGATTGCTCTAAAGGCTTTGACGAAGTGTCCGGACTGTCCCAAGAAAAAGAGCTAACAATCACATTTTGCTTATTTTTAACGGTCTTCTTCTTAATTAAAACAGCTTCATCAATTTTAATTTCCTTGGATAAAAGTTTTACTTTTGACTCTTCATTAACAACAGCTAAATTATACTTTCCACTTTTTAAATTTGTACTTTCAAATCCACCATCTTTACCGACAGAAAGTGGAACTAGTGCACCACTTGCCTTCTCAACCAATTTCACAGTATGACTTGGGGCAATCAAAGGACGGTTTATATTAATCGATGTCACAATTTTATCCTCAAGTGACTTAGATTTGATTTCTTTTAATTGATACGGGTTCTCAAGCTTCAAATTTAACTTTTTCTCATAAGCTAGATTACTTGAAATACTTTTTGCATTAGGAGAAGTATTTGCTGTTGATATATTGGGGATAACAGATGCGGCTCCAACTGAGACCAGTGGTAGTACTGTAACGTTAATATTTTCTTGATCAAATGATGGAAAACTAAAGTCATTATCAGAAACAACATACTCAGTTTTTTTCTTAATATCTGGGTACTCGATAATTACTTTAGATTTAATACCTTTTCGTATATTAAGTTTTACTTCAACAGGCTTCTCATAATCAATCGTCTTACTTTTAAGTGCTATTGGATCCATCTTATTGGCAACGACATCAAGACTATCAAATTCGCTAAAATCAGGACTTGTTGAAACGATATATTTCCCAAAGCTTAAGCTGCTAATATCAAAACTTCCATTTGTTATAGGTAACTTTGAAATCTTAGTTAATACATCTGATCCTAGACTTGTAGACTTAAGATAGATATGTGAAGAGTCTAATTGAGTAGATTTTTTCTTTAAAGTAACCTTGTCCTGAGTGAGTAAATCAACTTCATCAGTTTCTAAAAATGAAGTATACTGCTGAGTCTCTTTAACACGACTACCTATATCGTCGTTACTTGGAAGGATATCAAAACTATCGATGGCCTTAAATGCTTGTGTAGTAGCTACTATATACTTACCAGACGCAAGCGTAGTTATATCAAACTTATTTTCTATTACGCTTAACTTTATAGGAGCTAAATTACTATTTGCAGGCTTAACAAACACATGAGTAGGTTTCTGTATTTGAGAAATATCATTAAGCTCTACTTTTGTTGATTTTTTAGTATCGACAATATCCTGTGTGACAATTTTTTGATTTGCTACATTATTACTTACATTAATTACTTCCATTGATTGGAAGTTCGGCGATGAAGAGACAATATAACTTCCAACTGCCAATTGAGATAGATTAACAAGTCCATCTTCTACTTTTATTTTCAAAGGTGCTTCACTATTATTTACTGAACGTATATAAATCTCATCTGGTATTTTTTCTGATGTCATCAAATTAGGATTTAAAGATACTTTCTTTGTATCTGCTAAATTAATTTCATCATCAAAAAATAGAGATCTACTATCTATTTTATCTATTGCTCCAATGACTTTGAAAGAATCAACTTTCTCAAACCCTGGACTTGTGGAAATTAGGTACTTACCTGACGCTAGAGGTGCAGTAATAAAGCTGCCATCAGTAACTTTTAATTTTATAACATTTGTTCTTTGCCCTGAAGGCTTAAGATAGACTTCACTGATATTTTGCGAAATCAAACTCTCATCAAGCTTGACTCTATCATTCTTTGATATATCGATTTCACTAGACTTTATAATGGAAATAATCTCAACTTTAACTTTAGAATCAGAAATTTCAAAACTATCAATAGTTTGAAAATCAGGAGACGTTGAAACAAAGTACTTACCTGCCTTTAACAAGCTTACGTTAAACCCTTTGTTCTTCACATCAATCACAAAAGGTTGTGCTGAATCATTAACTGCTTTTACATAGACTTGTTTAATTTTTCCAATATCAAATTTTTCGTTGAGCTCTATCGTTTTCTTCTCTTCACGCTTAATTTTAGGTGTAGCAACAAGACGCTCTCCTTCAGCTAAACTTATTCCTTCTGGGGTAAATGAAGGAGAATTAGAATTTACTAAAGTTGACTCTCCTTCTTTTAGGTCTAACTTAGCTTTATGTTCATCTAATAAGTTTATAACGGAAGCCTCTCCTTTTAGAAGTTTAACTCCGTAATTCTCTTCATTAAGCTTTTCTAGTTTTACAACCCCACCCTTTGCAACTTCAACAACAGAGTTTCCACGGTTAATTCTTAGAACTTGTTTTGTTTCACTAGCATCTACTTTCAAAGTTCCTTGATCGATATTTAAATCAAGTCCCTTTGATTCATTGATGACAACTCTAACGAGGCTATTTGGATTTATTTCAAGAGAACTCTTATTCTCTAGTAATATATTGAGCGTCTGATTTGAACTGGTAAAAATCTGATCATTATTAAAAACCGTTTCTTGATTATTAATTTCAGACCATGAAAAACTTCTCTCAGTCTTTCTCTTGGCCCTTCCATCTGTTGTATCACCAACAATAATTAATTCTGATGAAATCTGATCCACTTTCGATAAATTCTGACTTAAATAAATACCCAATAAGACGAGTACACTACCTGATACCGCAAGCATTATTTCAAAGGCATTAAAGTGAGAAGATTTTAACTTGTTCATAATTTTGTGTATTTAGTCTAACATAGAAACAAAATTAATTTTATATAGGATAAAAAATGCACTTTTTTAATCTTCGAAATAAGATTCTTTCATTTGGCTTAATCATTTTAATCTTGGTTACTTCATTTAACCTCTACTATACCTACAATGTTTTTGAGGAGGATAAGGAATCATATATTTTCGAGAATGTTCTCAGAAGTACAGAGTTAATCGATCGAGAGCTTGGTAAGTTAATTAGTCAACCTGACAAAGTTAAGCTCCAATTAAAGACTCAAGCTTTTAGCGAAATTAAGTCCTTAATGGAGTCAGACAAGATATTTTCCTACGTTATAAAACACAAAGACAAGATTATCTTTGGAGAAGATAATTTATTTAACAAAACTGAGATAACAAGCTCTTCTCATCAAGCAATGGTAAAAGAGATAAGTTTTAATGAGGCTAAATATTTGGCCGGTATCGTGACTAACAAAACAAATGGAATCACTACAATTGCCTATATTAATAAAAGTAAGGCCTTTGCCTCCCTTGATTATCTAATAAAGAAGAATATCTACTTCGCAATTATACTCTTTGGAATAGTTCTTATTTTAACAATATTTTTTGCAAGAAGTATCACGACACCAATTCTACAGATCATTCAAAGAACTGTAGATATTTCTAATGGCGATTATGACAATAAGGTTGTTGTAAAAACCAACGATGAGCTTAGGATACTTGGGGATAGTGTCAATACAATGTCCCATGAGATTAAGACTCTTCTTGATCAAAAACAGGAAATGATCGTCAAATTAGAAGAGGCAAATAAGCAACTCGATATCTACAGTAAAGACCTCGAAAAACTTGTTGATGAAAGAACAAAAGACTTAAAGGATGCGAATTCATATATTACAGCAATGCTAAATTCTCTTTCACAAGGTTTATTTGTTATAAGACCAGATGGAACATGTTCTGACTTATATACAAACTCTTGCTTATCAATTTTTGGAAATTCCCCAGAAAATAAACGATTTGCGGAATATATTAAGTCCGAAAATGACTCAGCTACACAGAAGTGGCTAGAGCTAACTTTTGCACAGAAGATGCCTTTTGAAAGCTGTGCACCACTTGGACCAGATAATTTCCAACAAGGTAGTCTTGGAGATGAGAACTTTAAGTATATTAATTTTGACTACTACCCTCTTATGCTTGATGAGACTCTTAGTGGCATTGTTGTTTTAGCAACGGACTTTACAGAAAAATTAGTACTTGAAGAAAATATTAAGAGGAAAGAAGCTTATATTAACAATGTCACAGAGTATGTCCTCAATGAAGAAATCATAAAGAATCTAGTATCTGAAGCAAATAGTCTTCTTGACGAAATTATTGATTCACCTGCTAGTGACAGCTTTTGTGATCGCGCCCTTATGGTATTTCATACATTAAATGGTGGTTTTGGTACATACTCATTTAGTGATATTCAACAATATGCAATTGAATGTGAAGAATTCATTCAAACAAATGAGTCCAATCCACAAGTCGTAAACGACATAAAGATTCGTGCCGCATCTGCAAAGGAGCTTATTAACGAATCAATTAACGAGTTAGATGAAAAGTTTTCAAATCATAATATTATAAGCTTTGAAAAAGACGATATCGACTATCTATCAAGATCATTAAGCTCTCTTGGTAGCGAAGGTAAAGAAGTTCTTGAGAACTTTCTACATAAGAAATCGATATCAAGTATTTTTAATCCATACCCTAAATTAGTTGAGAAGATATCACAAAGCCTAGGAAAGCCGATGAAGGACTTAATCATTCCACAGTCAGACTTTCGTATAGCACCAGAAAAAGTTCAAGAATTTTCCAACTCTCTAGTACATGTTTTCAAAAATAGTATGGATCACGGTATAGAGCCAAGTGATCGAAGGTCAGAACTAGGAAAAGAAGAAAAAGGTGAAATTAAAATTGATATTCAAACTAATAATGATCAAATTAAAATATTAATAAGTGATGACGGAGCTGGACTCAATACAGAAGCGATAAAGGAAAAGCTTTTACAAAAGTATGAATCTGATGAGGTTGAAAAGCTAAGTGAACAAGACTTGATGGCAAAAATATTTGATCCCAACTTCTCCACAAGAGATAGTGTCTCCGAGTTCTCTGGACGAGGAATAGGAATGAGTGCAGTTAAAGAGGCCATTGAGAAGCTTAATGGATCAATTTATGTTGATTCCAAGAAAGGTCATGGCACACGCTTTGAATTTAATTTAAAGGTTTAATTCTTTATTGAGCTAATATCTCTTCTCTTCGGATTTGAGAAGTCGTACTTTTTTCGTACTTCATGGTACTCTTTTCTCACAGTTTGGTAATCCTTGTAATATAGAGTAAAGCCAGGAAAAATTAAATCATAATCATCAATAACTTCTTTATTATTATCCCAGATATTGATCCAATAGCGACTACGTCCATCATATACTTTTTGCGAAATTCGTCCTAATGTATCATCCTTTTTAATTAAGTATGGATCACCTTCAGGTCTTGTATAATCTAAAACTTCTGGAACAACAGGAACTTTAATTTTTTGCCCTGTAAATAAATTAGTCGTACCATTTAATCTTTTAATATCCTTCCATCTTCTAATATCTTTATATAAGTAAAAGGCAATCTTCATGGCCGTATCATGTTGTTTTACGACATAGTAGTCAAAGGCTTCTTCATCTGCAGAAGCTGGGCCTCTTTTAATATCGTTAAAGCTTATTTCTTTTTCTATTAGTTTTGTTTTTGGTACATCTTCAAAAATCGAATCAGATCTAAGTATAGAGTGTTCCTTTTGAGCTGTGACTTCTCCAAGATCAAAAACCATTTCATCTTCAGAAACAACAACTTCTTCACTCTTACTCTCTTCCATTCCTAGTTGTTCAACTAAATTATATGAATCAAATGAACATGACTGAAGAGTTAATAAAATGACAATACTTGATAAAATCGAATTACTTTTCATACTAAATACCTCAATAACTATTCGGCACTAAGTAAAAAAAGTTTAAAGATTATTAAAGGATATATCCGAAACCTAACCCCAGTCTAAGTGTTGTGATATCAGAAGGACCACTCATCCAATGGTATTTAAATAAGCTATGAGCAAAGAAACTATTTCCAAGGTTTTTAAATAGATAAAATAAAACCTTACTACCTGAAAAGGTTTCATTATACTCAGAAGCTGCGAAGCTATTATCTCTACTGGAAACAATTGAGTGTGAATAACTTAATTTTGTAAAAAACTTATGGCCGAGAATATCAATAGACCTTGAAGCTCCAACTGTTAAATAGATAACTTGATTTGTATCAAAAGTAACAAGAGCATTTTTTTGTAAATTTTCAAGATTAAAGGTATTAAATTTCTCAAAATCAAACCCTGTATACCACGACATCTTTGGTGACTTTAATTTATAAGAAAAATAAATATTGCCTCCAATTTCTGGATCAACTTTTACTTCATCATCTGTTTGGTCAATCAAGGCAGTCGTTAAGTAAGAATAATAAATGCTCCCCGCAAAGTTATAAGGCTTCTCCTTTGGATAATAAGAAACACTTAAACCTAGAGAGATGGGTGAATTTTGTAAAAAAGTTACATCTGCATGGGCCGGATTATTTTGCGTAAAGCTTCCATATGATGCCATATAGAAAACAGAGGCCCTCAAGGGAGACTCACTTAATTCTTCTTTCAGTTTATCGAGCTTTTCCTGAGTTGTTCTTTGGGACTTCTTTAAATTAAATTGAAACTTTGAAAGCTTATCAAAATCCAAAAGATCAACAGAGATATATAGCTCAAAACGAGAGTTAGCTTTTAAGTTATTAAAATTGATTCTCTTATTATTCTTAATTGTTTTCTCAACCATAGGATGATTGATACTTACAATCGAATCGTCTTTGATAAACTTCTTATAAATTTCAGATAAACGCTCTTTATCCTTACTTACTCGGTAAGGAAGCTTAATAAACTTGACCTTTTTACTCTTGATAATTTCTTGGAAATCTAAGGGTTCTGCGCCTACTGGCAATAAAAAGACACAAAAAAGAAATATAACCTTAAGAAATCCCACACTTACCCACTTAAAGAGTTAAACTATTTTTAATTATAGCAAAAGCTGTAACTCGTTCAATAAACAAGGAATGAGTACAATTCTGCCTCCATAACTACCTAATATTTGTTTAAGCGAGATAATAAATATTATTGGCAATAATTTACCCCTATAAGAAAAACTAAACAAGATTTAAACTAATTTAACGGGATAACGCGTTAAACGTTAACAAATGAAACTAATATCATGGGGTTAGTAGAATAAGTTTATTTAATTTATCAATATATTCACTTGTGATTATATTCCTTTTTACTGGGTGTTCAGATCCCTTAAAAGGCCGCATCGATATTAACTCAATCACTGAGTACGATAAAGTTCCACCTGAAATTGACTTTGTTACCACTGCCGGCCCGATGAACGGTAATAATGATTTTACACTAAACTACACACTAACTGATGATAACTCTGGTGTAGCAAGTGCCAAGATTCTCTACACACCAGATTTTAATACAACTAATTATTCTGAAGTTACAACTGTTACAGGTGGTAGCAATCAAATAAAATTCTGTGTTCCTAATAAGAATCACCCTGCCCCTGCTTTTAAAATCATTGCTAGAGATGAAGCAGGTAACGTCTTTGAAAAAGAGCTCGGAACTAGTGGACCAAACTTTTCAATTAACTTAGATACTGACCCAACTATCCCAAACTTAACTTCATCTCTAGGTACACTGACAAAAGATCAGCCTACAACCTTAAATATTGATAGTTGCTCACTGAATGCCTGTTCAGGTGATGCTGTCTATTTTGAGCCTCCAACTCAAACAAAGTATGTCTTTGCCAATACGACAGGAACCACTCCTAGTGTCGGTGATGCTTGGGTAAGCTGTGAAACCGCTCTCTCAAGTGGTTATTTACAAAACAACTTTCCAAGTGAAGGACTTAATACTTACTATCTATGGACAAAAACAGAAGATGTAGATGCAGATAGTGTTACTCCATTGAATTTTATTTCAAGTGCTAACACAACAATAGATATTACATACGATAATACTGCTCCTATTGATAACACTGGAACTGGTTTTACTTTTGATAATGATGTTGAAATTGTTGGTGATAATATCCCTGTTCAATGGAGCCTTTTTACTGATCAACAAGTCGTCGATCATCGCATTGAATTATATACTGATAATACCTGTAACCCATTAAATCTCTATAATAGCTATACGACTTCTAGTGCCGCAATAACCGATAATACGAATGTTGATGGCCTTGTGGATGGACAATACTGGGCAAAGGTCATAGCAATCGATCATGTGGGACTTGAAGGCTCATCCTCTTGTTCACTCGATAGTGTTTTTGTCGATGCAACTGCACCTGTTGATAATGGAGCGGACTTACAATTTATCGACACATTAGATAATGACGGTGATGATCTTTCTATTTCATGGACAGCATTCAGTGACTTAACACTTACAAATCATCGTATTGAAATCTTTAGTGACTCAACATGTTCAACATCAGTAGGTACATTTCTTACTGGAAGTAGTACTAATTCTGACAGTGCTGCTGTGGACGGATTAAATACAGGAGACTACTGGGCAACTGTTACAGCAATTGATGGAATAGGAAGTGAAACAACTTCAAACTGTTCTACAGATACCATAAGAGTCGACAAAGACTCACCTATTGATAATGGAGCAGATTTACAATTTACTGCAGCTACTGATATTGATGGAAATAGTATTGCTGTTACTTGGACAGCATTTTCAGACCCTGATGGTGTTGTCGACCACAAACTTTATACATACACAAATAATACTTGTACGCTTGGTGAAACTGACCATGGAGCAACTTCAAGTGGTACAAATTCCAATGCCACAAATATTACTTCTCTTGCCGATGGCCAATACTGGGCAATTGTTGAAGCATTTGACCCAGGTGCAAATAGTACTAAGTCTGCATGTTCAACAGATTCAATTATAGTTGATTCAACTCCACCACTAGATAACACGGCCAGTGTCCAATTTAGTGCAACACATGAAAATACAGGAAATAATATTGCTGTTTCATGGACAGCTTTTACAGACTTAACTCTAAGTGATCATCGACTTTATACCTACACTGATTCAAGTTGTACTTTAGGCATGGTTGATCACGGGTTAACAGGCTCAACGACGACTTCATCTAGCATCATAACTGGACTGGCCGAAGGTACATATTACGCTAGAGTAAGAGCTTATGATGCCATGGGCTTTGATACTCTATCAGCATGTTCTACAGATTCAATCGTAATTGATAAAACAGCTCCTGTTGACAATACTGCTGATGTTCAATTTACAAACGATTACAATAATACCGGTGACAACGTTAATGTGTCTTGGACAGACTTTTCTGATACATATTTAAGTGATCACAGAATTTATACTTACACAGACTCTGCATGTACTTTAAATGAAGTCGATCACGGCTTAACTGGTAGTGCAACGAGCACCAATGCTGCAATCATTGATGGATTAAGCGATGGTACTTACTACATAAAAGTAGTTGCCTATGATTTAGCTGGTAATGAAACAACAAGTGCTTGTTCCACTGATGTAATTACCATTGATACAACCGCCCCTACCGACAACACAGCAAACCTCATCTTTGCAGATACTCATGATATTGATGGTAATGATCTAAATGTATCATGGACGGCATTTACAGACACAAATGGAATAGCTGATTATCAAGTTCTAACTTACACAAACTCTTCTTGTACATTAGGTACAGTAACTCATCCTTATATAGGAAGTAACGCTTTAACTGATTCAACTTCTATTGATGGCCTTGCCGACGGAACTTATTATGCAAGAGTTCGCGCAATGGATAACGCAGGAAATACAACATTATCAGCTTGTTCAAGTGACTCGATCATTGTTGACTCAACACCGCCGCAAGATAATACTGCAAATATCCAATTTACACTTGCTCATGAAAATACTGGAAATAATATTGCCGTTACTTGGACTGCGTTCTCTGATTTAACATTAAGTGATCATGAAGTTTATACATATACCGACTCATCTTGTTCTCTAGGAGAAGTAAATCACGGACTAACAAGCTCCACAGCAGCATCTGCAAATAATATCACAGGTCTTGCCGAAGGTATTTACTACGCAAGAGTTAGGGCCCATGATCTCATGGGATTTGATACATTATCTGCTTGTTCTACTGACTCTATCGTAATCGATAAGACGCCACCAACTGACAACACGGCCAATATCCAATTTACAAATGACTACAACAATACAGGAAATAATATAGATCTTACTTGGACGGGTTTCACTGACACTTATTTAAGTGATCATCGTATTTTAACTTATACAGATGCTGCTTGTAGCTTAAATGAAGTAGACCATGGACTAACAGGAAATACGACAGTTGCTAATAATACGATTGTTGATGGACTTACTGATGGTGTTTATTATGCAAAGGTTGTTGCAATTGACCTTGCAGGAAATACGACAGAATCAGCTTGTTCTACAGATACGATTACAATTGATCTTATTAATCCAACAGATAATACGGCCGATCTTCAATTTGCTGATCTCTATGATAATGATGGAAATGATATTAGTGTAAGCTGGACAGCCTTTACTGACCTCAATAGTATTGCTGACCATCAAATCTATACATATACAGATGCAGCTTGTACTTTAAATGAAACAATACATCCATTAACAGGAAGTGGCACTAACTCTGATGCCGTAACAATTGATGGACTCACAGATAATATCTATTATGCAAAAGTATTAGCTTTTGATAGCGCAGGTAATTCAACTCTTTCTGCTTGTTCTACAGACTCAATTGAAGTCGATACAACTCCTCCGACAATTGGTGCAAGAGAAGTTGTGGGAACAGTTGTTACAGGACAACCCCTTGGTCTTTTCAACCTAAGTGATTGTAACGATGTAACTCATGTGAAAATCACAAAAGGACTTGGAGCTCCACCACTTGCCGCAGACTCAGGTTGGCAAACTTGCGATACTGTAAATTATTCGATGACATTTGATGATCTCGATGTTGGAGCAAATAATCTTCAATTTTGGATTAAAGACGTTGCAGAAAATGTGCAACCTTCATTTATTGCCCATCAAGTTTTCTTTACACCACCACAATTAACGGTAGAAAATGGGCCAACAATTAATACAACTATTGCAGATATTTCCATTGATTACTGTACAGAAGCTGGAATAACTGAGGTTATTTTCAAAGACGTTGACGGACAACCTGCTGCGAGTGATCCTGATTGGCAAACTTGTACAACAGCGATTGGTGGACTTAAATCTTATACACTTACTCCAGGTGATCATACACTAAAAGTATATCTTAAATATGAAGACACAAGCATCTCTCTAAATGCTATTGATCTGCCTCTTCGATATGATCCTGTCATCAACTGGGTTGAGTCTCCAGTAATAAATAGACCTCATGTTTCATTTACTTTTGAAGCATGTGATGGGATTAGTGAAATTTTAATTAATCAAGGAACACAACCAGCACCAGGTGATCCACAATGGCAAACTTGTTCAACATCGGCCGGGGCCATTACACATACACTAACAAGTGATGGAGAACAAACTCTAAACTTCTGGTACAAAGATTTAAGTAGTAATGTTCTAACAGGTTACTCTCAAGTTAACGTAAACTTTGTACCTCCTAGTGCTTACTTAGCAAATGGAACTGATCTTGACACAAATACAGCTGCTATTTCAATTGATAGCTGTACTGATATTTCAAAAGTATATGTAAAACTCGATGATACAATGGAGCTTCCACCTTCAGTCGCAGACTTTACAACTGGCGATGGCCAAGACTGTACGACTGCGATGAATGCTATCACTTCACCAATAATTCCAGCAGAAGGGATACACACACTTGATGTATGGTTCTACTTTAATGATGGATATACATTAGATCCGTGGCATGAAAGACTTACTGTTCGCTATACTGCTGTTGATTCAACACCACCTCCAGTTTCTGGAGGAGATGGAGCAGCTGTTCCTTTGGCAATGACATTAAACAATGGAGATGCTAGCTCTCCGCCAATTTTATTAGATAATGCATCTCGTGCTATTTTTACTTTAAACACTTGTGAACCAAATCCTCCAGTTGCAATGACAGGGACAGTAGATATAACGGCATCGACAACTAGTGTAACTGGTACGGGAACGCTTTTCACAAGTGAGATCAGCGTTGGAGATTATATAAATATTGGAAGTGAGATTTTAAAAGTCGCTTCAATAACTAATGATACATCATTAGAACTAGTTTTCCCTCACACTGCGGGAGCAACTGGTCAAAGTATTACAAAAGAATACCCTGATGATGTAATTACAGACATGATCGTAACAAAGAGCTCAACGGCCCCTGATGCCGACAGTCCAGACTGGCTAACATGCTCTAATTCTGCAGAGCTTTTAAAATCAGCTTCACTTACTCCAGATGGAGTATATACATTATATGCATGGTTTAAAGATGCTAGTGGAAATGTTTCGACAACTTCTCTCACTCAAGATGTTGAAGTTCAAGCAAATGGGGATTTAACTCCACCTCCGAGGCCAGAAATCATAGTGGAAGGAGCACCTGAAGTTGCGAGTGCACCTGTTGGTATGACTGTAGTTGACTGTACAGATGTCGATCAGATTTATCTGAAGCCATCTGAATATCCATCTCCATATGTTGCACCAGATAAGGATCAATCAGGCTGGCAAGACTGTAGTGAAGCAGTTGGTGCACTGACATATCACGTTGACCTTATTGGATCTTATACAATATCAGCATGGTTTAAGGATGCTGCAGGTAATATAAATTCAACTCCAAGAGATGTATCATTCATCTTTAACCCAACTCAAGGAGCTTATCCAGACGCTATAGCATATTGGACAATGGATAACGTTCACAAAAAAGAGGGTCGTATTATCGACGCTCTAGGTGAAAACCATCTTGTCTATTGGAATAATGGCAGCGTAACAAGTACGGCCGGTAGAAGTGATGAAGCAGTTTCGCTAAGTGGAACTAACAGTTATCTATTAACAAAAAATACACCTATTCTAAAACCGACGACCGCTGTTTCTGTCTCAATGTGGGCAAACCTAACAAGTGGTGACACTGGAAACAAGGTTATCATGGGAAATATAGAAGAAGGTGTTGGTGGATATGGATTCAAATTAAATGGAGGAGACCTGCGTTTCTATGCTAGTGGACAATCGGTCTCAATTGCTACTTCTTCGTACACAACAGGTTGGCATCACATTGCTGGTACTTCTGATGGACGATTTATCAATATTTATATTGATGGACAACTACAGGCAACGACAGATTTAGGCTCTCCAGCAAATCTCCAATATGGATGTCCTACAATTCTTGCAGTTGGTACGGATGTTAATTGTACTGATCAGCCGACTATAACAAGTAATTTCGATGGACAATTAGATGAACTAGCAATTTGGGATAAGTATTTATCTGAACAAAATATTTTAAATCTCTATATTGATACATTCAACCAATTTAAGGTTAGTCAACATTCCACTAAGCCAGCAGATATAGCTTCTGCTTCTTTCTATGGTGAGACACTACAAAATACAAAATTAACTATTGATACTTGTGGAGATAATAAATTCATCTATATCGATGAAACGACTCACCCACCAACAGTAGATACACCACGTTGGCAACTATGCCGTGAAGTTATTGGTGCAGCAATTAACAAGAACCTAACACAAGGTCCTCATGAATTAAAAGTGTGGGGTAAAGATGAATACAATAATATCACTAATGCTTTTTACTATGTAGATACAGTTGTAACATCAACAAATCATTATGAACCAAGTATTCTACATTATACTATGGATAATGATCATATTGATGGATCACTAGTTCAAGAGATCAGATCTGGTTACCATGCAACAAATAATGGTGCGACACCAAGTGTATCTGGAGTCCAAAATGAAGCTTATCAATTTGTAAAAGCAAGCAATACCTACTTAGAGACTAAACATGCCGCACTTTCTCAAGTCGCAGATGAAGTAACCATTTCGATCTGGGCCCAACTGACTGCAAATGATAATCGTCAGCAGGTGCTGGCCGGGAATAGAATCTCTTCTCATGGTTACTCAATTGAAATTGACAACAGTACAAGTGAATTGAAATTCTTTGTGGAAACTAGTGGTGGAACAAGATCAGTTGCAATTGCAACCTCGGCCTACACAACAGGATTTCATAATATCGTTGGTGTCTATGATGGACAAAACACAAATCTATATATTGACGGTATACAAGTTGCAAGTGTTGACCACGGAAGTGTCCTACCTATTCAATACACTTGTCTAGGTTCATTTGTAATTGGTGCTGGAGCAACATGTAATAATGGTGCTGCTCTTGGAACGCATTTTGATAATAAAATCGATGAAGTATTAGTTTGGGACTACTCATTAACTTCTGCAGCTATTACTGAATTATTTGAAGGACAAGATACTGTTCCTCCACTTTCAGTACCAGTTACTCCACGTGATAATCTTTACACAATTGGAATTCCTGTCGCAAGACTCAACGTAGATAACTGTAGCGATATTGCTAAGGTCTATGTAGCACTCGATGATACCAAGCCAACTGGTGAAATTGCTAATTGGCAAACATGTTCAACAACAGATGACCTAATTAAATCGAGCTTATTAGAAATTGGTGCAAATGATCTACGTGTATGGTTTATGGATGAGTCTGGAAATGTTTCTGACACTTCAACTGATTTAACAATCACATATAACTTTGATGCAACCATACCTACTCCTGACTCTTACTACACACTAGACCGAGCAAATCGTGATGGAAGCGTGATCTATGACGTAACAAGTGCTCATCATGGAGAAAACTATGGGCCAATAGAGTCAACGGGTGTTGCCGATGAAGCAATGAATTTCAACGGCACGAGTGATTATATTGAAGTCTCAAACGATGTATCATTTGAGCCAGCTTCTGAAGTAACACTATCAACGTGGTTTAATGTGGATTCTTTCCCAACTTCAAGACAAGTAATTGCAGGTAACTACAACAACGGCGGTTACGAGATTGCTCTTGATAACGGTGTTGTAGAATTTAAGGTTCAAGCCTTAGGTGGCCCTCAAGTTGCTACCTACTCAACGACATCATTAACTCCAGGAGATTGGACTCACGTTACGGGTGTTTGGAATAATGGAACGATTAGACTATTTATTAATGGAATAGAAGAAGTTAATACTGTTATTGCGGGAAGTGCTGATATTGATTATGCACAAAGCAATTCATTCTTAATTGGAGCATCACCTACAACATCAACAGGCCCATCGGGTAATTACTTTGATGGTAGTATCGATGAAGTTTCTTTTTATCGAGCTGCTTTAAGTGATACCGTTATAAATGAATTATACGAGAGACAATCTAAAGGAGATAAAGCGTATTACGATGTTACTCCTCCATCAATTCCAGTAAACCTGAATATCATTTACTACAACTCATTAGTATCAAGAGCAAACCTAACAGTCACAGACTGTACTGGACTTGATTATATTATTGTTACAAAGAACGAATTCCCTCCGGACAAAAATGATGAGGACTGGCAACTTTGTAATACTTTAACAGGTGGTCTACTTTCAAAAAGACTAGATCCAACTGACAATTATGCAAAGTTTTGGACAAAAGATATTTACGGAAATATTTCAAAAACTTTTGAGTATGTTCCAATTATTACAAAATACGATAAACCTATTGCAAGACCAGTTGTTCACTGGACTTTTGACGAAGCCCACTACAACAGTACCTCAAACGAAGCCTTAGATCGCATCAGTGGCCTAAAGCTTAAAAATGAAGGTTATGAATTAGAGTATGTTGATTTTGATAATGATACATGTCCTCGAACAATGGTACACAATCCAGCATTAGCACCTGTAACAATCGATTCTGATGGTGTTCTAAATAAATCGATGCTTTTTGGCGATGACCGATTCTTGCGCGTTAAGTCTCCTCAGAACTCAAAGCTTAAGCCAAGTGACACACTCTCTGTTGCAGCATGGGTTTACTTAACTGGTGATGGTGTACACTCTGATGACCATATCATCTCAAATGAGTTCAATGGCAAAGGTTGGTCAATAAAAGTTGATGCGGCCAACAAGGATGACAAAGGGCTTCGATTTACTGTTCATACAGCAGATGGGCTCTTAGAACCATATCTTGAAACAAAGAACTACACAACAGGATGGCACTTAGTTATTGGTACTTATGATGGACAGAAGGCCAGTCTTTATTTTGATGGTATTTTTGTCAAGTCCTTCTCTAATGCTTCACCATCGCCAATCGTCTATGAGACAGGTGTAAACACTTTCGTTGGGGCAAAAGCATCTACTGGAGATGAGCCAACAAATGGTAAATCACATTACTATGCGCGCTCTGGTTTAAATTGTAACTTATACAATATCGAAGATAGTAACTTTGCAAATAAAATAGATGAAGTCATTATTTGGGATCAAGTTCTAACAGGACTAGAAGCGTCTTCTCTATATCATAATGGTGCAGATATTCTTTACGAGACGGATGTAACGGAACCACCGAACCCTACTTTAACACTAGAAAATACTAGACCAGATTTATTCTCTAATAAAGCATATTTCACCGTTAACGACTGTACAGATATTTCAGGAGTCCTAGTTAATGAAGGGACAAGACCTGACAAGCAAGATGATCGCTGGGAAGTATGTCGAGAAAGACGTGGTTCATTTGGATTAGAAGAACTTACAGAAGGTGGTCACACTATAACGACATGGTTTAAAGATCTAGCTGGTAATGTAACAAGTTCTTCTTCTGATCTAGTTGTAAATTATACTCCAATTGCAACAGTTCCATATTCAAATGCTTACTGGCCAATCGAAAGTGTTGCAAGCGTTGATAGAACTGTCATTGATATTATTGAACATGGAGTACACGACCTAATCGAAGTTAACGTAGATGCTGCCGATAACCCGACAGCAACTTATACCACAGGAAAAGTAGGAGAAGCATTATCCCTTACAGGTAGCCAGTCTTATCTAACAACTCAAGACACTGTCTTATTGACACCAGTTAACTTCTTATCTGTTGGTGGATGGTTCTATCTTACACAATCTGATAGTACAAACCGTGTCTATATTGACCGCCATGTCTATTCAACAGCAACAAACAGAGGTGGTTATAAACTCTATCAAAGCGGTGGAAACATACGATTTACACTTGAGCTAGACATTGCAGGAACAATTAATTTAGCGAGTTCAATGGCCGGTGTTACAACAGGATGGAATCATGTAATCGGTATTTTTGATGACCAGGAAGTTAAGTTGTATTTAAATGGCGTCGAAATTGCTACTTCAGGTGTACTACCTGAAAGAGATTTCGTTCGCTACGATGTTCCAACTGATTTTAGAATTGGTGCAGAATCTAATCAGAATAATCTTGCGACAAACTTTTTAAATGAGAAAGTCGATGAAATTGCTGTTTGGGGATATGACTTATCACCAACAGAAGTAGCAACTGCACATACAAAAGGACAGTCATCGACAAGACAAGTTGAGACGATGAATGCACCTTCAAATGTTGATAACGCTTATATATATTTCGATAGTCATTTCGGCCCTTACGCCAAGATGACAATTTTAAATTGTACAAATACTCCTTGGGTATATATTACTTATCAAGGAGCACCACCACCGGCCGATGACAGCGATGACTGGCATCGTTGTGTAACTAACCCTGGTGCAATATTATCTGAAAAGCTTCCAACTGGAACAACTTATGTTGATGTGTATGCAAAGAATGCACTTGGAGATATTTCGACATTAGCAGGTACAAAAGAAATTGATCCGATTCCAACATATTCAGACTACGATCTGGTAAAGCCTATTTATCATGCATCTTTTGATAATGGCACGATTAACGGTTCAACACTTACTGATCATACCTCACAAGTATCAGCTCAGCTAAATGGAAGCCCAACAATCTCAACAAGTAGTAACGGTAACGAAGTAATATTCGATGGTAGTGATGATTATATAGATATTGCTAATAATTTTAGATTTGAAAATCTGTATAACTTTACATTAATGACATGGTTGCATTTAGATAGTACTGATACAGCTACTAGACAAATTATTACAAAGAAAAACTCAAAAGATGACATACGTGTTTATCTTGATAGTGGCGATATTGTTTTTGAAGTAAATATCGTTCAACCATCTGGCTATACTAGAAGTGTTCCTTATGGAATTATTAGATATCCTCTAGAACTGATTCAAACCGGAATGCATCAACTGGCAGTAAAATACGATGGACAAGAATTATCTTTATATATTGATGCTAATCTTGTTGCTCAAGCAGATCCTGGCTATCAAAACTGGTCAACTACGACGATACGTAAAGTTGACTTTGATTTTGTAAGTGGTTTCTATCTAGGTGACAATACACAAGCAGAAAACTTCCAAGGTGCTCTTGATGACTTTATGGTATTCAATCAGACTCTTACTGATGAAGAGATTTTCTACCATTATAAGAGATATGTAGATGAAGTTTATCCAAATGATTCAACAGCTCCAACAACAACGCCAACACTTTCTGTTGTTAACTCGACGTTTGGAACAAATTGGCCAACAGATAATCCAAATCCAGTTTATTCAATAAATGACTGTAATGATATCACTGGTGTCTATATCACTGTTGATGCTCAACCAGGGCCAACAAATACATCAAGTGGATGGCAACAATGTAGTACAAAAGATGGTGCAATCGATTCACCGACACTCACTCCAGGTGTACATACAGTATATTTTTGGTTTAGAGATGCAAGAGGAAATATAAGCTCACCTCAAAGTATCGTTGTTGAATACACAGACCCACCTCTTCCTCAGCCAGTTGCTTATTGGACGCTCGATCAAAATACGAAAATCGGTAGTATTTTCTACGACTCATCAAACGCTATCAACATCAATAATTTTGGTGCTCAAAATATAGCCTCTGCAAAAGTTGGAAATGGATTAAGTTTTGATGGTGAACGTCAATATTTAAAAACTGATTACGATCCACAACTAAAAGTTACAGATGAATTCACTATTGGATTTTGGATGGATCACAATATTCCATTGGATGAAGGAAGTGGCGATCGTTTCTTCAGTATGACTGGTGCACAGCCAGGTGGTATGGAGATGTATCTAATATGCGATGAATCTTCTTGTGAAACTAGTAATAAATTTGTTGATTTCAAAGTTAATATCGGTAATAGAAATTATGTACTTGATTTACCTGTTTCACAATTTCCTTCATCTTGGGTGTATGTTCTATACACATATGATGGACGCTATCTAAGATATTATGAAAACGGAACACTGAAAAGAGAGAAAGACTTAAATGATTTTGAAAGTGTAACTTATGATGCTGTTGAAGAAGTTCCTTTTGTTATGGCCGCGAAAGCAGGAGCAGATGAACAAATATCTAAACATTCAAATATGAATATTGATGACGTTGCAATCTGGAGTAAGGCGCTAAATCAATCTCAAATTACAAATCTCTATAGTAATTATGCAAATAATAATACGAGAAACTATGATCCATTAAGACCGATTGTAACTCCGGCCAATACAAGAGCTTCTATTTATAACCCAGGTTATAAATCATTTGGTTCAAGACTTCGTCTGACAATGAATGATTGTACAGATACCGATATGATCTTGGTATCTGACTCAACAGTACAGCCAAGTGATACAGATGAAAATTGGCAAGTTTGTAACACAATAGCAGGTGGTATATTAAGCTCGCCTCTACCAACTGGATCGGTAACGCCAAGGGTTTGGGCAAGATCATTTACTGGTGAAGTTTCCGCAGCTTCTGGTACTGCAAATGATCAATCATATACAATGCCAACCTATGTTTCTGACATACCAAGGCCAAGTGTTCACTGGTCACTGGATTCAGCAGCATCTGGCGCTTATGGACATCCTCAAGTTTATGATAATTTTGGTACTGCACATGGATCACTTGATGCCACAACACCACCTGAATCAACTGCAACGAGTGGAGACAATGCTGTAATTGAAGAAGGGTTCAGCTTTAATGGTATCGATGAATTTATTAAGATAAAACCAGATGCAAATACAAACCCAATGTATACAACATCAATATCGGCATGGGCCCATCTTGTAAAAGGCGAAACAAAGCATCGTCACATCGCTGGTAATATTCAAAAAGCAACACTCACAGATGGATCAGGGATTGGACTTAGAGTTAAAAATGGTAATTTACAATTTTATGTGACTGCAAGATCCCCTGGAGCAACAGGAAGCATTCAAACTCTAACTGTAGATTTTGATACAAGTATCTACAATACAGGCCTTCACCATATAGTAGGAACATTTAACAAACAAAAACTAGAGCTATATCTTGATGGTGTAAAAGTAGCGGAAAAATACGCTCAGCTCTTTGATGGAAATTATATTGAAGTTGTTAATGATGACTTTAGTTATTGGAATATTGGTGCAGAAACAGGATATCTACAAACAGCTGAAGCAAACTCTTTCTTTAAAGGCGTTATTGATGATGTCATGATTTGGCACAATGTTCTATCAGAAGAAGAAGTTTACTATCTATACGAATACGGATCAGACCTTCTTCCTACGACACTAGCGGATGGTATTGCTCCAACTGACCCAGGAATAGAGCTCACAGGTAATCTTACAACGACGTCTTCACCATGGAGTCATTTTACAATGCCAACATGTACTGGAGCAAACGGGATTCTGATTAATGCAATCTATGTTAATTCCAGTTCAGATGCACCACCAAGTAAAGACGATATTGGCTGGCAGTATTGTACCCGTGATGAAGGATATGTAATTTCCCATTTACTTGAAAGAGGTGATAACGATATTACTGTCTACTTTAGAGATGAAGAAGGAGATATCTCAGGATCAACATCTTTTAATGTTACCTATATTCCACCAGACTTAATTCATCCACTGGCATACTATACATTTAACACTGAAGATTCTATTAGTGCTGACCACTTTAGAGACTTAGCAGGAAACCTTCATATTAAAGCCTCAAGTGATATACCTAAAGTTTCATCTGCAATTGGTGGAAATGCAGTTGAATCAACTCTCTCATCAGAAACAATTAGTAATACTTTTACTTTTGAATACGATATGGAAAGAGATTTTACGATCTCTATGTGGCACTTACCACAAGCAACATCTGAATATAAACTTTTAGAGTATGGGCAGCTACGAATTTCGAGAACATCACTAAATCAAATTCAAATTCACATACCTGATATCGGAACTTTTACAACAAATCAATCACTGATACCAGCGCAGTGGACACACTTAACTTTTAGAAGAGAAAACAACTCTCTAAAAATATATTTTAATGGAAAACTAATTTCATCTTTTTATACTAAGACAAACAATCTAAAACTTCACAACAGTGGGAAACTATCATTACTAGAAACGAGAGGTCGACTAGATGAAGTCGTTATCTATGACTCACCTCTTACAGAAGATCAAATTGCTTACTTATTCTTCAAGGGAAGTAATCAAGAAAAGCTAGAACTATATCCTTTAAACTATGTTGAACCTGCCGTTCCTGACTTTTACTGGAACTTTAATAACACACAACTTACTTCAAATAGCTTAAGTGGGGTAACAAACTCAGAATCTCTAAATGTGAAAAATGCAGTTACGACAGGAAGTGTTGATGCTATTGAAGGAGAGGCTTTCCAATTCACTCGTTATGAAGATATTTTAGCAGGTGATGATATAAATACCGTTGGCGCAAGACAATTTTTACGATCGGACTCTGTTGCACCAATTGACTTCACTTCAGAGTTCACATTATCAATGTGGATCAAGCAACCGAATGCAGATAGCGCAAACATTTTCACTGATGATAAGAGTGTTATTATTGATCAATGGGGATCAGAGTTTGAAGAGAGAGTTTTCAGACTAGAATATAAACACACTTCTACTGGTTCAGGAAAGTATATACTCTATCTAAGAAATGGTTATGAAACGGATATTACCAAACAAGCTATTAAAGTTGAAACAACATCTTTTAGTGGAATTAATGGCTGGCACCATCTTGCGATTAAAAGAGATGTAAGAAAGCTTGCTATCTTTATTAATGGCCGTGAATACGGTGCCGCTTTAATTGGAACAGCTGCTCAAATTGTTAACAACAATCTTACAACACCTTTAAGAATTGGTGAGTCAGGTCTAAGCGGGCTTGACCTTATGGCAGAAGATGTCTCAGTTGCAGCTGGAACAAATACTATCACTGGTATTGGTTCTGATTTTGAGAATAAATTCTATAATTATATCCATGGAAGTGTTGATATCATTTCAAATACTACAGTTGTTACAGGTACAGGTACTCGCTTCACTCAAGACTTAACGGTTGGAGAAAGTGTACTCATTGCAGGAGAAGTTCATACTATTGCAAGCATTACAGATAATACGACATTTATACTCGATGCAAATCATGTTTCAGGAGCCTCTGGTGAGAATGTTAGAAAGGTTATCCCAGGAACAGTATCAAGTACAACAGGATCAAATATTATTACAGGAGTTGGAACAAACTTTACTTCGGCCCAATTCCCAAATAACTCATATATCACTTTTGGTAACGAGATTGGTCAAGTTGCTTCAGTTAATAGTCCAACACAAATAACATTAGTCAATAATGCTATCTCTACACAATCAGGAGTTTACGCTGAAAGTACAAGTGACCTAAAGCGACTTAAATTAGGCGCTGAGATTTTCGATTCTTACTATGTTAATGATGCAACAACAATTACATTAGGATCAAATCACATAGCTGATGTTTCAAATGTAAATATGTGGAGAACTTATAATAATACTCATAGTGATGAATATGGATTTGACGGTAGTATTGATGAACTTGCTGTATGGTACGATGCTCTCGACTTCAACCAAATTTATAAATTATATCAGAAAGGATTGGCCAATGAGCCTATTTCAGCGGCACCTACAATAGCATTTAATGGTGTTGGTAATACAACAAATGATTCAACAGTTTCAATCACGCTCAATGACTGCCAAGACTATACTCATGTTTGGGTAGGAACAAGCCTCGATAGTGATCCGCTTGATGGAACTCCAGGCTGGGTAGCATGTACCGATGTAGCAGGTGGACTAACTTCACCAACTCTTACTTCGGATTCACTAAACACTGTTAAGATATGGTTTAAAACGGGATCTGTTGTTAGTTCATATACATCAAGTTTTGATATTACACATGTAACTGGTGATCTCACTCCTCCAGCAATTCCAGCAATTACACTTGAAACAGCATCACCAACGAATCTTTCTTATGCTCGATTTACGATTGGCTCATGCAGTGACATCACTGGTGTTCTAATAAATCTAACGGGTATTACTCCAAGTGCAATTAATCCAAATTGGAAAAATTGCTCTACGATAAACTCTGCACTTCACTCACCAATTCTTGAAAGTGGAGCAAATACAATAAGTGTATATTTTAAGGATGAAGCAGGAAATGTAACAACAAGCTCTGATTTTGCACTGACATACAATCCAGTAATGATTGCAAAGCCTGGCTTATATTTGAACTATAATAACGAAAACCTAAATAACAATATTATTCTTGAAGAAATAAATGATGATGTATTCAGTCCTTCAGTTGTTCTATCTTTAGAAAGTAGTTATATAGAAGGAGAAACGATAGAGTTTAACGGTACAAGATACCTTGAGGATGTATCAAATACTTTTAATATCACGTCAAACTTTACAATCTCAAATTGGATAAACATCGCAAAACCGACATCTTTCAGTGTCATTAATGATAAATGGAATAGTACAATTGCAGAACAGTCATATCGTAAATTAATTGATAGTAATGGCCGTCTATGCCTAGAGTATCAAACAGTCAACAGTACCCAAGTTTGGAATAATGATTCATACAAGAAGATCTGTTCAACTGGTAAGATCGAATTTGGTAATTGGAATCATGTCGCTATCACGAGATCAGGTACGAATGTAAACTTCTACATTAACTCAGTAAACGTTGGAAATGAGACAATTGATAATGGCGATCTTGTGAACTCACCTATTCCACTTCGAATTGGTGCAAGTCAGCGTGAAACAAATGGCGTTGGTATTGTTGGAGGTATAGATGAGACAGCAATGTGGAATCAAGAGTTATCTGCTTTAGATATAGAGACTCTTTATGGACGTGGAATGTCTCAAATGCCAATTTTATATACTTCGCAACCTCAAGCAACACCACTTGAAGATATTTTCTGGGGATTTGAGTCTGCAAATTACTCAGCTCCAAACCTAAGTGCAGCAATTGGCTCTAAGGACTTAATCAATGTTCCATCTTCAACGCCAAGCTCAGCAACATATAATCCGTCTGCACAGATAGGAGAAGCATTTGACTATGCTAATGAAAACTATTTCGAAACTGTTGATCATGAAATTAATCTAGGTACTGACTTTACAATTTCAACTTGGATCAACCTCGTTGATGACTCAGACGATGAAGGAACAATTCTCAACAAGTGGAATGAAGCCGATGTAGATGAACAAGAATTTAGATTATATACAGATAATCAATATATTAAGTTCTCATATCATGCGACGACAACAGCTACTGACACCTTCCCAATGCTCGGCTTTGACACAATAACATCAAATGGGCAGATACCACTTACAACGTGGACAAATATTGTCATAACAAGACGTGGAAATGTTATCCGTATGTATATTAATGGTGAGCTAGAAAGTTACAAGGTTATTGGGCCAGAAGCAATGAAGAACATTACAACCGTACCACTAAGAGTTGGTGGTGTTGAAGATGGCGGTATTAACTTCTTCACTGGTACAATCGATAACACGAGTATTTGGAAAAAGCCTTTAACTAAAGAAATGATAAAGTATGTTTATCAACAAGGACAAGCGAATCTTGAGAATCCAACCACAACTCAAGTAAGCCTTGCTAACCCAAGTAATACCATTGTTGACCCAATTGCTTATATGACAATATCAGACTGTAATGGAAATACTAAATACCTAATCCAAGATTCATCTCTAGGTGCTCCAGCAGCTGGTGCATTAACAAATGATTGTACTAGTGAGCTAAGAGGAATCTTCTCTACAGATGTCCCAGCAACAAGTGACACACTCCATATCTACTTAGGAGATGGTACTTCAACTGTTGAAGGTCCATATCCAGTTAATGTCATCTATGCCCCATAATCCAGAAGCGTTAGCGCCCGAAATGAACGCAGGTTGAACCGTAGGTTCAAGTCCAATCAGCATTAATGCAGAAAAAAGGCAAAAAAAAGCCTCCGATACGGAAGCTGTCACCAGACCTCCCATCCGGGTCGGTCGGCGTTGTTCGTCGTCATTTTTCCATCCTGGAAAATGCCGCCTCCAAAAAGATGGTGCCCAGACCGCCTGCGGAAAAAGGTGCCCGATGGCACGTTTTCGTGCAGAGTGGAACTTAGGATCGTTCAAACAAGTAATACGATTAATTATTTTTACAAAGTTGGGACTTAAGGTAGAAAAAAGGCAAAAAAAAAGCCTCCGATACGGAAGCTATCACCAGACCTCCCATCCGGGTCGGTCGGCGTTGTTCGTCGTCATTTTTCCATCCTGGAAAATGCCGCCTCCAAAAAGATGGTGCCCAGACCGCCTGCGGGAAAAGGTGCCCGATGGCACGTTTTCGTGCAGAGTGGAACATAGAATCGTTTAAACAAGTAATACGATTAATTATTTTTACAAAGTTGGGACCTAAAGAAGAAAAAAGGCAAAAAAAAAGCCTCCGATACGGAAGCAAAAAGATGGTGCCCAGAAGAGGACTTGAACCTCCACGCCAAAGGCACTAGATCCTAAGTCTAGCGTGTCTACCAATTTCACCATCTGGGCACATATTCGGTTTTAAAAAACTTTCATTGGTAAGGCGTGAGAATATTTATAAAGGGTTTGTAATAATTTGGCAAGAAAAAATTATGCTGCTGATTTATTTTTCTTATCGAGCTTCATCTCTAACTCTTTGATTTTATTTGAAAGGATTTTATTTTCTTGAGAGAGCTTATGATTATCGCGTTTATAATTAGCAACTTCAGTATCTGCTTTAGATTTAAGCTGTTTTTGTTTATCTAGCATCTTCTCAAGATGACTAAGCTTCTTATCGTTAGTTCCTTTACTAGCAGCTGCTTTCTTAGCTTTTTCAAGGTTTTGAATTTGAGATTGGGCAAATTTAAGTCTTTGCTTATATTTTTTAACTTCATTCTGGGCCTCTTTTAGCTTCTCAGCAGGGTTTTCACCCTTGGCCCCAGCTTCATCTTCATTATATTTCTTTAATTCTTTTTCTAAGCTTTCAACTTTAACTAACTCTTCTTTATACTTAAGCTGAAGATTGGCCAACTGCTTCTTTTCACTCGCAGCAAGCTGATGTGCCTCATCAACCTTTCGACTCATAACTTCTATCGAGTCATTTTTAATCTCTAATTCTTTTGTCAGTTGATCCACTTTTGATTCTAAGTCTTGAATCCAACGATCTTCTCCATTGAGATCTTTTGCACTCTTAACTTCCATCTTTCCTGTATCTGCTTTTTGTTCATCTGCTTTTACAACAAAGACATCATCCTTCTCATCAAGGTCTTCTTCACCTTTAATAACAAGGACGTCCTCTTTAGAACTTTCCGCCACTTCATCGTGAGACTTAACAACAGTAAGATCTTCAGTTGACTCTTCCTTAGGTGTGTTATCTTTAACTACTTGGATATCAGATTTCTCTTCAGGTTTACTACCTGAAATTACTTGGAGCTCTTCTTTGTGATGTTGCGTAGTTCCCGATATTACTTTTTTCTCTTCTTCTTTATTTCCATTCTCTAAAGCTTCAGCTTTTGTTTTATCCAGTTCATCCTTCATCTGATTGAACAGACTACTCATTCGGGCCACTTTAGACTTCATTTGAACTGTTTCAGAACTTCTTACAAATTCTTCAATATTTTGCCCTTTAACTCTAATAAGCTCTTCAGCGATATTTCCCTCAGCATTATCTTTTACTGTTGTGAAATCTTCATCGAGAACATCATATTTACCATTAACATACTCTTTTACGTTTTCAACATATTCGTCATATGAGTTAACAGCTGACTTATCTAAAACTTCGTCCGCAATTTCATTCTTAAGTTTTTCGCCATCAAGAGGCCAGCTTTCAGGCTTTACCAGGTCTTTAAAAGTATTTCGATCAATACTATTAAAGAACTTTTCATTGAATTTTTTTGCATCATCAAAAGACTCTTTTACTGTAGAAGTAATGGCCTCTTTGAGATCGATATTAGTGTCACTAAGAACACTTTTCTTTATGAATTCTATTTCATCATCTTTTAAAATTTTTAAGATTGCTTTATCAGGGAATGCATCGAGATCATCGAGGAAATTCTCTTCACTAACTTCTCGATTCTTCATGAATTCTACAATATCTTTTAAAGTCTTTACTGTAACTTTCTTAACGATAGGATCATGATAATTCTTATGATCAATAATGCTTTCTTCATCTGAAATATCAACTGTTGCAACTGAATCACGTTTTATTTCAATAGACTTAGTGAATACAAAACAAGCTTGATAACTTTTTTGTTTCTCTACAGTAAAGCAAATTTGAAGCTGTCCCTTCTTATCATTTCTTTTTAAGCCAAAAAATGAACATTTTTCCGACATAAATGAACTAATTTTTTCAATTAAATTGTCATCAATATAAACTGAAAAGGCATTAATATAAAAAAGCGCTTCATTGTCACTTAATAGTAGATCAATCTCAACAGGACAAGCCTGCTTGACTAAGACTAATTCACTTAAAGTAGATTGAAGCATATTTGTATAATTTTCGACTTCAAAAGACTTTTCATGTAACTTTAAATTTATAAGGTCTGAATAATATCCAATACTAAAACGAGACGTGATTTTATATTGCTTTGCCGATTGAAAGCTTTTTAGCACTCTTTGTTTTGGAGTGTGCATAACACCAAAGAATTGCTCAATTTCTAAAATGACATTTTCTTTTGCATTAATTATTGCCTCAGGACTTATAGAAGCTCGCTTTGTGCTTACATCATTACTTACATATAAGACTTTTGCCTGTGCATCGACAGTTGTGCTGAAGTCGTTTGTTATAACATTAAGCTTATCCGCTAATTCATCAACAGTTCCAACTTTGATCAAATTTATATCTTCAGAAACCACTTCTTTAAGTTTATTGAAAACATCATCAGTTAAGAATGTGTGAATATCGATTTGAAAGCTCATCGCGAACTCTCCTGAGTCATAATTTCATCAATATAACGATATTCCTTAACAGTTTGTAGAATCGACTTGAATATACTTTCTAGATCACTTGCATTAAATTCTAAATCCAATTTAAATACTTTGTGATGTACTTGAGACCAAATTGAACTAATATCATCTGATAGGCCGTAATCTAACTCAAAGAACCTTGATGATAGTCCTTTTAAATATTCTTGATGAACTATATTTTTATCAGAACGACTGTATTCATCAACGATATGATCGTAACGAGAAACGTAAGAATAGTAGGTTAAGATAATTGTATTATAAACTTCTTTTAAAAAGTTGAAGTCACAATAGCCACTTACTAGGGCCATATAAATAACAATACTGGCCGAAACTTGTGCTTTCTTTAATGTCATTGCATTAGTTCTAATAAACTCATCTTCGATATCTTTTTCATCGATTACCAGATCATTAAAAACTTCATAGCAGATAAATAAGAAATCTAAAGTAGAGCTCTTTTGCTCACCTTTTAAAACGCGATAAAAGTCCACAAGAACGAGGTTTCGATAACGCATTTTTACATCTTCAAGATTTGCGGATTTTAATTCATTGAAATGATCGATAACTTGAGAGACTCTTTCTTCATCAATTAAGACTTCTTGGATAAATTGGTCATTCGTTGATGATAATTTTTCAATTAATTCAAGATTAGCAAACTCTCCAGCGTGACCAATACAAAGCCTACGGCCACTAGGTCGACACCAGAATAACTCGCCTCTTAACAAAGGTGAGTCTTTTATATGAATTGAGGTTTGTTTGATTTCTCTCATTACATCCAAGTCACTAAAATAAAAGGCCCAAAGATGGGCCTCTTAACAATAATTATCGGATATATTCGCGAAAATCTTAGGTAATTTTAACCGAGTAAATAACTACGCTTTACCCTTTAGTTTTGGATCTAGAGAGTCTCTTAAAGCATCCCCTAGAAGGTTCAGAGCAAGTACCAGAACGAACATTGCAACTGTTGCAGCTGTTAATTGCCACCAAACTCCACGAGCTAGTTCAAGCTTAGAGTCATCGATCATTGTTCCCCAAGAAGGTTGACCTTGAACACCAAGACCTAAATAAGAAAGGATTACTTCTGACTTAATAGCTTGTTGAAATCTCAGAGAGAATTGAATGATTACGATGTGAAAAATATTTGGAAGGATGTGCTTAAACATTCTTCTTGTATTTCCAGCACCAAGTGCGGCAGCTGCTTGAATATATTCTCTTTGCTTGTGTCTCATAACTTCACCACGAACAAGTCGACAAAGTCCAACCCAAGAAGTGATACCTAGAGCTAAGAAAAGTGAAGAAGTTCCTTTTCCAAGAACCATCGTCACAGCAAAAAGAAGCATGATATATGGAATTGATGCCATTGATGTATAAAACCAAACGATAAATTCATCGACTTTTCCACCAAAGTAACCGGCCGTAAGACCTAGTGTTACACCAATTACAGTTGAGATAGTAGCAGTAGAGAAACCAATACCAATGGCCATCTCTGCACCTTTTAAAGTTTTATAAACAACACTTCGACCAAAAATATCTGTACCAAATAGAGCGTCCAATGAAGGAGCTGAATATGAAGCACCGATTTCTTTTGACCATTCACCTGCAATAACTCCAAAGAAAGTTAATGCGGCAAGAAGTACGTATCCACCAATAACGATCATACTAAAAACTGCAGCTTTATCTCTTTTAAGCTCAGTCCAAGCATGTCCCCATAATGATTTTGATTCACTTGAATGATTTACTGACATGACAACTCCTACTTTAACCTTACTCTTGGATCAACAACTGTATAAAGAATATCTGTAATAACTGTGAAGATGATATAACCCATAGCAGATAAAATCGTCATCGCCTTAATAACTGGGAAGTCATTATCAAAAACAGCTTTTACAGTTAGACCACCAAGCCCTGGAATTGAGAAGAAACTCTCAAGAAGCAGGGTTCCTAAAATAAGGAAAGGAATTTGAATAATTACATATGTGATAATTGGAATTAGAGAGTTCTTTAAAACGTGCTTTAAAAGAACAGCTTTCTCGCTTAGACCTTTGGCACGTGCTGTACGTACATAGTCCTGGTAAATATCATCAAGAATTACTGTTCTAAAGTAACGAAGATCAGGACCTAAGTTAAGAACAACCATAATGATAACTGGTAAAATAATATATGGTACAAAGTACGGGAATCCGTGCTCATAACCTGAGATTTCAAACCACCCCATTTCATACGCAAAAAACTTTTGGAAGAAAAGAATATACGCAAGAGATGGAATACTCATTAACGATACACTGATAATAACAAGTGCGCGGTCAATGGCCTTCCCTCTAAAGAATGAAACAACAATAGCAAGAAGTATTGATAGTGTTGTTGAGATTAAGAAAGCAGGAAGAGTTAATGTTAATGAAGGAATCGCACCTTCCTTAATCATTTCAATAATCTGTTGCTTTGTTGCCCATGAACGACCAAAGTCGAAAGTAAAAGCAGACTTAACGATATCTAAGTACTGTTCTACTAATGGACGATCAAGTCCAAGTTCATGTCTTACTTCAGCAATTTGTTTTGCTGATGCGTGCTTACCTAATAAAAGTTGTGCTGGATCGTATCCAGATAAGTTAAAGATAGCGAAGATAATTAAACACACACCTAGAATAATAGGGATCGTGTAAAGTAGTCTTCTTATAATGTATGACCAAGTATTCACAAAAACAGCTCCTTAGCTCTAACAGCATTCATATTTAAACGATTAGCTTTTCGCTTATTTAAAAGAGAAAGACCCTTTCCCAATTAAATAAGCGCTGGAGATAACTCCAGCGCCATATGTACTATAAAAAATTATAGCTTATCTTGCATTTTCTTCTTTTGATCTAGATCCACGTCTAGGTATTGAGCCTGACCTGCTTCAAAGTCAGTTGTCATGTAGTTTTTTAGCCAACTGTGCTTGATTAGGTAAGACTGACGGTGAACACCGTAAATCCATGGAACTTCTTCTGCTGCCATTTTATTAAGCTCTTCATAGATAGCAGTTCTCTCTGGAGAATCTTGCATAATTGAAGCTTTTGCAAATAGCTTATTGAACTCTGGATTATCATATCCTGAACCATTTGCTCCTGGAGACTTATTTGGTCCATATAGAAGTTGTAGGAAGTTTTCAGCATCTGGATAATCTGCACCCCATGCAATTCCATAAAGCATAACCTGACGCTTAGTGATCTTCTTTTGAAGCTCTGGCCATGAGTTTTGTACAACTTTGATATTTACACCAATTTCTGCCATTTGCTTTTTAAATAGCTCACCAATCTGACGTGAAGTCGATGAAGATGGACAGTCATAAGTAATTTCAGGAAGACCTTTACCATCTGGGTAACCTGCTTTTGCTAGAAGCTCTTTTGCCTTTGCAAGGTCACGGTTTCTATAAGGACTTACGTAGTCTGGCATATAACCAGCAATTCCCGGAGGAATAACTGACTGCGCAGGAAGAGCAGTACCATTATAGAAAAGCTTGTTAAATTCTTTTACATCATATGCAAGAGCAAGTGCTCTTCTTAGGTCACGATTTTGAAGTAACTTCAGATCGTGATTGAATGCTGTATAAGTAACATCTAGAGATGGTGAAATTGAAAGCTCAACACCCTTCTCTTCAAATTGCTTATCTAGACCTTTACCTGGAGTAACGGCCGCTTCAAAGTTATCCTTTGGGATACCAATATAATCAACTCTCCCCTTAAGGAAGTTTAGCCAACGTGGCTGATCTTCTTTAACAACATTGATTTCAATACGATCAACGAAAGGAACTGGTTTACCAGCATACTTTAGCATGTGCTTAAATTCGTCACTTGCTTCAGATGGGAAAAGCTTCTTTCTAAACTTTGGATTTCTTGTGTAGCTAAACTTCTTAGCAGTTTGCTTGAATTCACCAAGCATGAAAGGCCCTGTACCAACTGGGTGGTTAAGGAATTCTTTCCCGTAGTGATCAACAACTTCTTTTGCAACTGCAAATGTAAATGGCATTGCAAGTGAGTATAGGAATTGTGGGAATTGCTTCGTAAGTTTAAATTGAAGAGTATACTTATCTAAAGCTCTTAGACCTTCTACTTCTTCAGAATAATCAACCTTATCTTTTTCAGCATTCTTATCACGCCAAGCATCTAGCCCTTTGATCTTACCAGATAGTAGCCACCATCCAAGACCCTGTAGCTTTGGATCAGCAAGTCTTTTGATTGAGTAAACAAAGTCTTCAGCAACTAGCTCACGACCTTTACCACCTTCAAAAGCTTTATCATCGTGGAATAAAACACCTTTTTTAATTTTGAAAGTATAAGTTAGTCCGTCTTCAGAAACTTCTGGTAAAGATTCTGCTAAGTTTGGAACTAGAGTGTATGGTCTTTTTAAGTAGTGATACTCTAATAGACCTTCATAAACACGACCAACTTCATTAGATGAATATTTGTCATTTGAATAAATCGGATCCATCCCTTTAATTTCAGATGTTACCGCTAAATTTAAGACCTTTTCGTTTAGGTCAACTTTTTTCGTACATGAGATTGTTACTGCAAGTAAACTCATGAGTAAAAATGAAACAAGATTCCTTGATTTCATAAACCTTCCTTTGTTCGTAAAATTATTGCACAGAATAATAACAGACTAATTTATACAAGAGATAAGATAAATTTACTAGGAATTATTAGGACTTGCACTACCGCACTGCTAGATACTACCGCACGAATCGACAATTAGATCCAATGCTAAAACGCGCTGCTTCTTTTGAGAATTCTTGAGCTTCCTTAGGCCATGAAGCTGAATAACCTTATACTCATTTGCCACAAGTCGACTGAACTCTGCCTTGAATTCAAAAGGCCCACTCATTTGCTTAGAGTAAACGAGTTTACCATCACTGAAGTGAGTTACTTTTCCGGGAAGACACTTATCGTCACAATAATTACTGTCGACATTTCTAATATCACTAAATAAAAGACGATTTTGCATCAGGAAGTTATCAAGAATATTTTTTGTGCGTAAATGATTTGCCGCAACAAGGTTTTTAGAAATTTTCTTATAAAGAGTTCCCTCAACTTTTTTTCCTGTCGCTAATGGAAGAATCAAAGTCTCTTGTCCTTTAAACGGAACATCGATAGCAAGACTAAATGTTTCTTTATTAAAAATTGCATTATAAGTGAAACGCTCTTGCTTCTTACCAAAGTTAAGACGACCCCTTCCCTTAAACTCTTTACACAGTCCGCTGCTTAACAATTTATGTGCAGTGACTTTATCTGTAGAAGCTTTTGTACTCGTTGAAGTTTTCTTAGGTGTTGCACATGAAATTAACGTGAAGCAGGCAAGCGCGCAGAGTCCAGCTTTTCGATATAATTGAGAATTTCTTCGCGTTCTTTTACTTTTGTACAATTTTTCAATGCCTCGACATAATAGTGACGGGCCCTTTCAGGCTTATTAAGTGAAGTATATATGAGCCCTAAATGCTTTGCAATGACAACATCATCACTAACAAGAGCAAAGGCTTTCTTTATTTCACGATATGCTTTTTTGTAATCACCAGTCTTATAATAGTACCAACCCAGTGAGTCTCTAATGTAGCCATCTTTAGGATTCAATTGAACCGCTCTTTTAATATAAGTGTAGGCCTTGTCCATATGAACGCCCTGTTCTAAGTAAGTGTAGCCTAAGAAATTTAAAGCATGAGAATTATTTGGATCTCTTTTAAGAATATCGAGCATAATCTTTTCTGCTTTAACAAATGACTTATTCTTTTCGTAGAGTGAAGCTAAGTAGTAAGCGTGTCCATCAGTATAGTTATCGTGCTCAACATGAGATTCCATTAGTGCAATTGCTTGTCCAAGATCTCTTTTCGTCTCATAATATCCGGCCAAAATAACTTCTAATTCAAATCTTAACTCTTTAGATGTTTTAGATCTCTCTTTTACAAAATCCACAAAGCGCTTTTCTTGCTTTGAGTCTTTTTGTGCATAAGCATTTAAAATATTTGCAATTTGAATATTTGACTCGTGGTAAAGAGAGCTATCTTCTTTAATTCGTGAGTAGTAAGTAACCGCTAGATCTCCATCTTCACTTTTTTGATATAAGCTTGCTAAGTAATAAAGCACTTTATCTGAGTCTGGAATGACGTCGAGAATTTCTTTAAAGACACTTTTTGCATCTTCGATTCGATTGGTTTCAGTATAAATAACACCAAGTCTAACTTTTAAATTTAAGTTTTCTGGATCAAGTGCAAGTAGCTTTTCTAAATATGGTACGACTTCATCGTATTCGCCATCAGCAAATAGTAAGTTTACATACTTCCCAAGTGCTGTGTAATTACTTGGATCGTATTTTAAAAACTTGCGATATAAAATTTTTGCTGCATCGTATTTCCCCTCTTGCTCCAAAACAACACCAAGCAGAATTGTACTTTGCTGATTGGTTGGATCAAGTTTTAGAGAGATATTAAAATACTTCTTTGCTAATTTATATTTCGACTTTTCAAAGTAGATCTTTCCTTTATGAAAAGCATATTCACTACGATTTGAGCGATCCTTTTGAGAACAATAACTAAGTGTCCCAATGGCCTTTTTTACTTTCTTATCATCAACGTATGCTTTCGATAAATATATACAAGCTTCACTTAAAAGTGGTCGTGTTTTATAGACAAGATTACGATACAATTTAATTGCTGTTTTGTTCTCACCTAGTGCACCATAGACACCGGCAAGTAAAAGACGTGCCTTTGCTTTTACATCTTCATCTGCATGTTCAATTAAGTAGTTTAACTCTTTCTTTCCTTCTTCTAGTTGACTTGATTTGATAAGTTCAACTGCATACTTACGACGAAGATAAATATCATTTGGCTTTAATTCTACGACATATTTTAGAATCAATGATGCAGATGCTGCATCACCAGCAAGGGAGGCGTCAGAAGCCTTAAGAAAGAGATCACTGGCCACATAATTAATTGATTCTTCGCCTCTTTCTTTAGCATCAGCTACTACTTCCGCTAGAGAATTCTCAACGAATTCACGTGCGCGCTTTGCTTCTTCAAAATTAGATATTTTAATCTCTGCGGCCTTGTTAATAAGCTGAGTTTCCGTCATCTTATCGGTATGTGTCGCACAGCTCACTAATGCTGCAAGCGGTAGAAGAAGTATTGATTTTTTAAAGAAAAATTTGAACATTAAACAATCCTTGGCCTTTATGCCTTGGTACCTCTTCGACCTAAATAGATATTTCTTAAAAAGAATTCTCAGTAAAATGACCCCCGGCAGAAATAACAGGCCACAAAAGCTTAGTTGCACTAAGTCACCGAAATTAGGGGAATTAAACGGATTCTCTTGTAATTTAGATAAAATTAAGATCGCAATTGCTTGACAGTTACTGTCATTGATTGTTACTTCTCTGATGCAATTTTCAAAACGCTGAGCAATAGACACGGTGGGAATCAATAAATATCGCTTAAGGCCAAAGCTTGAAGCAAAAAAAGATGAACCACTAAGTACTTAATTTTATTAATTTTTGTTGAGAAATGAAATTAATACAAAGAGCTTAACTATTACGAGGCAACGTGTTAATTATTAACTAGTTTTAACTCAGGAGATCTCATTAATCTTTTGAGCTATATTCGTTAAAACCAATAGGGGTAGTAGAATGAATGATGTAAGAATTATTAAAAGGTACCAAAACAGAAAACTTTATGACACTCATCAAAGTTGCTACGTGACTCTTGAAGAGATCGCTCAAATCATCAGAGAAGGTCACGAGATTCAAGTAATTGATAACAAAACAAAGAATGACATTACTTACATGACTCAAATCCAACTTCTTTTTGATCAAGAGAAAAAATCAACTAAGCCAGGTGACGTTGAACTTCTTAAGAGAGTTATCCGTGGTGAAGAAGGTACATTCACTGGTTATATTAGAGGACTAGAAGGAATTGAAGCTCCAGTAGTTGAAGAAGCTCCAGCTCAGTCTTTCAACTCTTTCAACAGTGCAGCAAACCTAAACTCTTCTGTTGAAACTACGACTACTTTAAACTAATATAGGGCAGTTATTACTGCATATATATTTAGTTTAGAGGGTGAAATGATTTTAAAAATTTCAAAATCTATATTAAGGCCTGCAGTTATTCTAGCAGGCCTTTTTATTTTTAGTGCTCAGGCACAAACTGTTAAGCAATTAACATCAAAGAATTCAGCCAAAAAGAATGAGGATTCGGTCGCTGCAGCTCAACTTTTAAGCGGTCAAGAATTGCACATCCATTCTCTTGGAATTGGAATTGGGCAAACTTTATTAATGAGTGATTTTAAAGACAACGGTGAAGATAAGATCACGGCCGAACTCTTTTATAATTACAAGGCTTCGTACTCTTTTGACTTTTATGCCAACCTTCACTTCTCAAAACATGAACTAGAAGAGAAAGGTACGTATTCAAAAATCTCGGGACTTGTTCTTGGTGCTAAAGGAAAACTTTTTCACTATGATGCCTTTCAACCATTTGTTGGTGGTGGACTTGGCTTCTTCCGTCCTCAATTAAAAACTGTAAACTATAAATCAAAAGGTAAGACAGTATTCGGTTATCAAGCCGTTGCTGGAGCTGACTTCGATCTAAATCGCAAGATTTCAGTTGGTGGAATGTTCATTTACAACAATCCTTTTGATGTCGAACAAGAAAGCACTGCAGACGTAGAAGGTTATTATTTTAAAATGCTTCTTACTGCATTCTATAAATTCT